>JBKQPN010000019.1:0-3488 GCA_052145015.1 Terriglobales bacterium | reverse complement strand
GACAAAATGCGTGCCGCTGTAATCCAGTTCCTTCGGCCAGCCCGTGCCCGGCTTGGCGGCGTTCTGGGCAACGGCCGGCAGAATGCAGATCGAGAACACGCACAACAGCCTAAATACTCTCATGTGGAGCTTCCCCCGCGGTAAATGGCGAGCATTGTACTCTCGATAGAACGCTGTGCGTTGCTCGAAAGTTTCGGTCAGCTCAAGATCTTTCGGACCGCCTTGCGGTCGCGCACGGGCAGAGTGCGCAGGGCGGAGCGCGCCAGCGCCCGGTAGATGTCACGCGCGCCGGGAACTTCACGTAGCGCTTCAAGGTGCTTGCGGATGGTGTTGATGTCGGAGCGGTTGATGGGCCCGCTGAAGGCAGCGGTCGCGCCCTTCGCCAGGTAGTTCGCGATGGTCTGCCGCAGGATGGGATGCATGATCCGCTTGGCCGCAGCGGGCGGGATGCCGGCGGCTTGGGCGATGCGCTCCGCCGTCGCCAGCGTGGCGATGATCATCGGTGAGCAGAACGAGCCAATCGCGTGATAGAGCACCTTGGCTTCGGGGCGGATGGTGAAGACGCTGCCGCCGAGATCGCGGGCAATGCGCCGGCCGGCGCGCACCGCGGCGGGATCGCCTTCCACTGCGAAGGAGACGCCGGCAAGCGTTGCAGGGGAAGCGCGGACGAAGGTCTGCATGGGATGCAGCGACCCCACCGCGGCGCCCCGCCGGGCAAGCGGCTCCAGTTCCCTGCTGCTGCGGGCGCCGCTGGAGTGCAGCGCGATCTTCCCTTTCCAGTCTGCGCGCACCGCGAGCACCGAGGCGGTGGGAGCGATGGCGTCATCGCTCACACACAGCCAGATCATCTCCGAGGCGAGCTGAGCGTCTTCATAGGTGACGGTCCGCGCGCCCACTTGGCGGGCCAGGGCGCGGCCGCGCTTGCGGGATTCGGGAGCGTCGCGCGAAACGATCTCGTCGATGCGGTAGCCGGCAGCGTGGAGCGCGAGGCCCAGCACGCGGCCCAGGTTGCCCGGGCCTATCAGGGTGATGGAGGGGCGTCGTCGGTCGTTGGTCATTAGTGGTTGGTCGCTGGCATTCGTGGAGTCATTTATAGTCTCACTATGGCGAGAAAGAGCGGAAGCAAAAAGAACAAGGCGGAGGTCGTCTCCTCGAAAACCGTCTATCGCGGGCCGGTGTTCACTGTCACCATCGATTACGTTCGCGAGCCGGGCATCGCCAAACCGCTGCGGCGCGACATGGTGCGGCACCAGGGGTCGGTGGTGGTACTGGCGGTGGATGAGCGCAATGGCAAGCCGCGAGTGCTGCTGGAGCGCCAATACCGGCACGCCGTGGGCGGGCCGCTGTGGGAACTGCCCGCCGGGCGCATCGACCCAGGTGAGACCGCGCTGGCCGGCGCCAAGCGCGAACTGCGGGAGGAGACCGGCATCACCGCCCGCGCGTGGCGGCACGCCTTCACCTTCTATCCCAGCCCCGGCTTCCTGGACGAAACCATGGCCATCTACCTGGCGCGCGGGCTCACCCAGGGCGCGGCCCAGCCGGAAGAGGACGAGATGATCGCCAAGCGCTTCTTCCCTCTCGCGCAGGCGGTGCGGATGGCCATGAACGGCGCCATCCACGACGGCAAGACCATCGCCGCCGTTCTGTGGTACGAGCGCAGCCTGCGCCGCTGAACCGCTCGAAATCCTCTCCCGGAGCGGGTCTTCATTATATCTTGTAGCGATATATTGCTTGTTACTACCTTGACAACAGAACCGCGCCGGAGAGAAAATTCTACCAATGCACCAGCGGGTCGCCGACGATCCTGCCCACCGGACGAAGATTCCATTCTCCCTGCCAGCAGCGCCGTCGGCACACCTGTTGCGGCCGGAACTCAGCACGGGCGAGACCGTCGCTAAGGCAATGCGCGCCAACGGTACGGGGCCCCGAACGCAAAGGAGAGAAAGTTGGCACGCATGAAAGGAAAAGTGAAGTGGTTCAATAACGCCAAAGGCTATGGATTCATCGGACGCGAGGATGGACAACCCGACGTGTTCGTTCACTACAGCGCGATCGGATCAGAAGGCTACAAGAGCCTGCAGGAAGGCGACGACGTCGAGTTTGAGATCGTCCAGGGACAGAAAGGACCGCAGGCCGACAAGGTCGTGAAAATCGCTTCGTAAGAACCACGGCGAAAATTTCCTCTCGCAGCCCCAGCCGGAAGGCGGGGCTTTTTTCTTGGATTGAGCCATTGGGCCATTAAGTCATTGGGTCATTGCTGAGTGCTGATTGCTGAATGCTGAGTGCTGCAGCCGCGGCCCAAGGAATAGAATCTGACCAACAAACCATGCCCACCTTCGACAACAAGAGCGTGGCCGCCATTCTTTACGAGACCGCGGACTTGATGGAGGTGCGCGGCGACGATTCCTTCCGCATCCGCTCGTACCGCAACGCGGCGCAGGCGCTGGAGTCACTGCCTACGCCCATCGCCGAACTGGCGGGCGACGCCAAGAAGCTGCTGGAAATCCCCGGCATCGGCAAGAGCATGGCCAGCCACATCCAGGAGCTGTTCCGCGAAGGCAAGCTCACGATGCACAGCGAGCTGCTCGCGAAGTATCAGCCGGCGATGCTCGACCTGCTGAAGATCCAGGGTCTGGGCCCAAAGACAGTGGCGCTCATCTGGGACACGTTCCAGGTTTGCGATCCGGCCGGCGTCGAAAAGCTGGCGCGCGCAGGCAAGCTGCGCGAGCTGCCGCGCATGGGGGAGAAGCAGGAACAGAAGATCCTGAAAGCCATCGAGCAGTATCGCAGGATCTCCGGACGCTTCCTGCTGGACGAGGCCGACCGCACCGCCGAAAAGCTGATCGAGCACCTGCACGGCATCCCGGGCATGGGCGCGGTCACGCCGGCGGGCTCGCTGCGGCGCGGGCGCGAAACCGTGGGCGATCTGGACGTGCTGGTCACGGGCAAGTGCTGCACCAGCGAGAAACCGCGCGAGGCGGTGATCGAGCGCATCCTCGCCTTTCCCGGCATCCTGGAGACAATCGCCCGCGGCGAGAACAAGGTCAGCTTCAAGCTGCGCAGCGGCATGCAGGTGGATGTGCGCCTGCTCGCGCCGGAATCATTCGGCGCGGCCATGTGCTACTTCACCGGATCGAAGACGCACAACATCGCGCTGCGGCAGCGGGCGCTGAAGCTGGGCTACACCCTGAGCGAGTACTCGCTGGCGCGGCTAAAAGACGAGAAGCCGGTGGCCGGGCGCACCGAAGAAGAGATCTACGCCAAGCTGGGCCTGGACTTTATCCCGCCGGAGATGCGCGAGAACCTGGGCGAGATCGAACTGGCGGAAAAGCACGCCATCCCGGCGCTGATTGCCGAGCGAGATCTGCAAGGCGACGTGCACATGCACACCAACACCACCGACGGGCGCAACACCATCGAGGAGATGGCGCAGGCGGCGCGCCAGCGCGGCTACAAGTACATGGCCATCACCGATCACACGAAAAGCC
>JBKQPN010000018.1:0-52768 GCA_052145015.1 Terriglobales bacterium | reverse complement strand
ACCCAGGACTTCCGTCCTGGGCTAATTTATTTCGGCCCTACGGGCCTTGGAGTCTCGACGTCTCGGCGGTTTTCTTCTCATCCGCGGCGCCTTAAAAAACCAGGCGCGGACACGGTCCCTCCCGGGTGCGGCACCCGCAAAGGCGCACCCGCGGCCCGCGCCGCCAGACTCGCAGACTTGCAACAAAAATCGTTGACGGCTCCGCGAAAGCGTGACATTGTGTATAGCACACATATAGCAAATAGATAATGAATCTCGATGACCGCCGAGTCCTTGAACGCCGGCCGGGTGGTCACTGTTATCTTATGGATTAACAAATGTTGGACCGTGGCTCTTTGACAATCAGCCGTGAACAGCCCAAAAACCGCACCTAACTCCTTTGCGGATCGGTTTTTGCGGGTAAGTCCTTTGTTTCATCGGTTGCCATCGGTTTCACCGAGCGTAAGTCGATGATTCCATTGGGCACCGGGGGGAGGGGGCGAGTATGGCATCGGAGTAAACACTGCCAAGATCAGGGGGCAGGAGGCAGGGACGGCAATCTCCATTACGGACGTAAGCTGATCGCCCGGTGCGCCGCAACTCTCGTATTGGTATGATGATGAGCGTCCTCATGCCAAGGTTTCTCCGCAAGGCAGCGCTTCTCGGGTGCATGGTTCTGGCCGCGGTGGTGGTCTCGCTGGCCGCGCCGTGGCGTCCCATCGGTCCCGATGGCGGAGACGCGCGCAGCCTGGCCGCCGATCCTCGCAACCCCGATCGCATCCTGCTGGGCACCAGTTCCAGCCAACTGTTCGTTTCGAACGACGGCGGATACACCTGGTCGCGGCTGGCGCGGGTGGGTGACGGCGATCATTACGTCGTCGATCACATCGTGTTCAACCCCGCTCATCCGGAGACGATCTACGCCGCCGCGTGGAGCGTCGAGACCGACGGCGGCGATGTCTTCCGCAGCGATGACGACGGCCGCTCCTGGCACGCGCTCGCGGGCATGCACGGCAAGTCGGTGCGCTCGTTCGCGCTGGCGCCCTCGGATCCCAGCATCCTGGTCGCGGGCGCCCTCGATGGCGTGTTCCGCAGCCGCGACGCAGGCGAGACTTGGGAGCGCATCTCACCGCCGGGACATCCCGAGCTCAAGAACATCGAATCGCTGGCCATCGATCCGCACTACCCCGAAATTATCTACGCCGGCACCTGGCACCTGCCGTGGAAGACCGTGGATGGCGGCCTCACCTGGTCTTCCATCAAAGAAGGCGTGGTCGACGATTCTGACGTGTTCTCCATCATCCTCGACCCGCGCGATTCGCGGCTGCTCTATGCCAGCGCCTGCACCGGCATCTATAAGAGCGAGGACGCGGGCGCGCACTTCCGCAAGGTGCAGGGCATTCCCAACTCGGCGCGGCGGACGCGCGTGCTCAGCCAGCATCCGCTCGATCCCAACATGGTGTACGCGGGAACCACCGAGGGTTTGTGGGCGACCATCAATGCTGGACAGAGCTGGCACCGCGTCACCGCCGACAGCGTGATCGTCAACGACGTGCTGGTGGACGCGCGCCATCCCGGCACCGTGCTTTTGGCCACTGACCGCAGCGGCGTGCTGCGCAGCGAGAACGGCGGAGCGGCCTTCTTCGCCTCCAACCGCGGCTTCGCCCACCGCCAGGTGACCGCCGTCCTGGTGGACCGCAACGATCCCAGCGTGCTCTATGCTGGCGTGGTGAATGACAAGGAATACGGCGGGCTGTTCGTCTCCCACGATGCCGGCGAACACTGGGCGCAGATGAACGACGGCCTCGCCGGACACGACATCTTCAGCCTGCGCCAGACCGGAGAAGGTACTCTGTTGGCCGGCACCAATCGCGGCGTCTTCGCCTGGGGCCAGATGGACAAAGCCTGGCGCGCCATGAACAGTCTTGCCCAAGAAGCTCCGGCGGCAGGCGGAGCGATCGTGCCGGCGCCGGCCGCACGCACCCGGAAGCGAGAGAAACCCCACACCGACGATCCGCCGGCGGGCAACGAGTTGAGTGGCCGCGTGGCGGATCTGGAGGTGTCCCCGGAAACCTGGTTCGCCGCCACCTCCCAGGGACTGTTCTCCAGCGTGGACGGAGGCCAGAGCTGGCGCGGCGGCGCCGTTCTCGGGCAGCGAAATTTTGTCGCCGTGCACGCTGCCGGACAGATCGTGGTCGCGATCACTCCAGCCACCCTGGTGGTTTCCCGCGACGGAGGCAGCCACTGGTACGCGCCCAATCTTCCCGACAACATCGCTCCCCTGACGGGAGTGGCCTTGGGATCGCAGGCGAGCATCTGGCTGGCGTCGCGTGGCGGCGCTTACGGTTCCCGGGACGGCGGCGAAACCTGGGAGCACGCCATCAGCGGCATCGACGCGCTCGACGTTACTTCCATGATGTACGACAGCGACAACCGCCGCCTGCTGGCCACCACCGTCAGCGGCGCCTTCGAGAGCGCCGACCTCGGCCGCACCTGGCACCGCACCGGCGAGCCCACCTCGCGGCTGCGTGGCATCAGCCTGGGTGGCGGACGCCTCTACGCCCGCACCGACTTCGACGGCGTGGTCACCCAGAAGGACCACATCCTGAGTGAAGATTCAGCGCGCTCCAGTGTTCCCGGCACTGGATCTAGCAATTGATGGGCTCTGCACCAAGGCGTTGCGGGTCTTGAGCCGTGACATCTTGTATGCTTTCGGCCCGGAAAGGCACCGATGCCGCCCACCACGCCCGTCCCTGCCGCCCAATATCTGCGCATGTCAACCGAACATCAGCAATATTCATTGGATAACCAAGCAGAAGCTATCCAGCGCTATGCCGAGGGGAACGGGTTCGTAGTCGTCAAAACCTATGCCGATGCTGGGAAGAGCGGCCTCGTGCTCAAGCGCCGCGCCGGGCTTACTCAGTTGCTTCAAGATGTTGTCAGCGGGGGTCAGGACTACAGAGCAATTCTCGTGTATGACGTGAGCCGCTGGGGTCGCTTCCAGGACGCTGACGAGGCCGCGCATTACGAGTTCTTATGCAAGCGTGCTGGCATTTACGTGCATTACTGCGCCGAGCCGTTTGCTAACGACGACACGATCTCCAGCTCGATTCTGAAGGCGCTGAAGCGCTCCATGGCGGCCGAGTACAGCCGCGAACTGGGAGTGAAGGTTTACGCAGGGAAAAAACGAGTGGTCCAACTCGGATTCAGGGTCGGCGGTGAGGCGGGGTACGGACTGCGCCGAATGCTGCTCTCGGCGGACGGTAAGCGGAAACAGAAATTGGCGCTCGGTGAGCGCAAAAGCCTGCTGACCGACCGTGTGATTTTGGTACCCGGCCCGAAGAGGGAGGTGGAGTGTGTGCGGCTAATGTTTCGGATGGGACTCCGAAAGTGCTATCGCGCGATCGCCGACGAATTGAACGCCCGGGGAATACCGCACCTTCGGGGCAAACCGTGGAACGGAGACCGAGTACACTCGGTGCTCACAAATCCTAAGTACACCGGCTGCAACGTGTGGGGCCGAACAAGCGCAAAGCTGAGATCACGCCAACGACGCACCGAACGTGAGCGATGGGTCCTCTCGCCAACCACCTTTGAGCCCCTGGTTGACCAGCGAACCTTCGACCGCGTGCAAGCCGCGCACTACAACCACAGGATCCCAATACCCGACGCAGTCCTGTTGGAGAAGCTGCGTGGAGTGCTAGCATCCGTCGGCAAACTTTCCGCACCCATCATGCGGCGATTCCCAGGCGTACCCCATCCAACGACGTACGTCCATCACTTTGGCAGCCTAAGGCGCGCGTTCGAGCTGGTTGGGTACCGCCTGACCTCACGAGAGTTCGGGATTTCCGAGCAATTGCGTCGCAGGCGCCACCTGCAAGAGATACTGATTGCCCAGATTGGGAGCCTCTTCCCGAATCAGATTCGAGTCCGTTTTGAGAGGAACCGACCAATGTTCATTTTGGAGGACCGCGCTTTGACGATGCCTATGGCGATTTGTCAGTGCTACAGGACACGGGTGCAGGAACTGCTGCGCTGGGCATTGAGAGTTCCGTTCGTGGATCAACACCGCACCACGCTGATTTGTCTTTCGAACGAGACCGGCGACGGCTTTGAAGGCTTCTATATTCTGCATGGCGTCGAAATCGGCACCAGGTACAACATCACAGGTGAAAAGGACCCGCTACTCCAGCGCGGACAGAGACTCAATAACCTTGCGGATTTACGTACAGTGCAACAGAGTCTCGTCCAAGCTGCGGAGCAAAGCGCCGAAAGTGTACCACCGGGCATTTAGTGCAGGGTCGACGTGAAACGCTCGTCCTGTGCTGCAACGAATCCGGTGTCCTTTCGCGTATCGTGGCTGCCTAATCTATGTCCCACACGGCATGAGGCGGCTCGTTCCGAAATCGGAACAGAGGGAGGAAATTTCCCAAACGAGCCACCATCTGTGCTAGGCGTGACCGCATGCGCGTCCCCCTGTCGCACGCCGCCGCCAGCATCATGATTTACGCATCAGGCGGGCACGGTTGCCATCGATGTTCCGTTTCTGGAACAGGAATCACATTTAAAACAAAGAACTGTTGCATGCCCATAAGCTTTACTCGTGCACACGAATGAGCCGCCTTCCAAGCGCCTGGTGATGTTTTGCCAGCCGCCCCTGTTCGACAAAAAGGAGCTCCGGGACGAAGGGTTCTTATTCGCAGTTTGCGACAGCGGTTGGGAGTTCCTATGCTGCCAGCTGATGCCGTCCGACGTCATCGTCATGACTGTCGAGGGCGCCAAAAGCGACCGTGCGAGGAGTTGTATTGGCCTTCGTTCCCAGCAGCGACGACCCCTGGTGATCATCGTGGCCGACGACCGGACAGCGATCCCGCGGTACTTGCATCCTGACGCTGTCGTTCCGGAGCGAGCAACGGCGAGCGAGGTCATCGCGGCGTTGCGGAGTCTTCCGTGTCGTCCCTAAGTTCCGGTGTTTCTCCCCACGAACGGCCCAAGCGACGGGTGCGCCTCGTGGTCTTCTGCGAACCACCGCCGTTTGACACGGAGGGACTGCACGACGAAGAGTTTCTGTTCCTCGTTTGCAGTGGTCGTTCCGAGTTCCTATCCTGCCAGCTGCTGCCGTGTGACGCCATCATCATGACCGTCGGGCACGTGAATTGCGACCATGCGGAGTCGTGTGCTGACCAGCGGCCACCGCTGCTGATTGTGATGGCTGACGAGCCAACGGCAGGGCCGGGGTCCCTGCGACCCGACGCTGTCGTTCCGGAGCGAGCAACGGCGAGCGAGGTCATCGCGGTGCTGCGGAATCTTCCATGGCGCCCCTAAGTTCCGGCGCTCCTCCCCACGCATGGCCCAAGCAACGCCGCTACCCCCGGTACCGCACCGACCTGCCCCTGAGGGTCAGCGATAACCAAGAGCGTCACCTGGACGGACGCTGCATTGGCATTGCCGAGGGCGGGCTCGGCGGAGTCCTGCCTGAGCCAATCCCTGTCGGGTGCGTGGTGCGACTGTGGCTCGCGGTTCCGACCCACCCAGCACTCCTCGCGGTGTGGGCCGTCGTCCGCTACCAGGTGGGCCTCCAGCACGGATTCGAGTTTGTCTCCCTTGAAGAAGGGGAGCGGGTATCAATCAGGCAGTTCTGCAATGAGCTTGCGATGCAATTGGCTTCGGGGTGAGAATTGTCATTCTGTCCGGTCTTCAGGGTGGCTCGCGTCACGGGCCCCAGCGCCGTGACGCCGGTCACTGCCGAGGCGGCGGAAGGACACTAAGATGACGACCTCGTTAGCCGTGAGTTCGATGCCAAGTCTGGGCGAAACTGCGCGCGCCGACCTGCTGAACTTGCTCATCGTCGATGACGAGCGCTCGGTGCGCGACGGCTGCCGGGAAGTGGCGCAGTCGCTCGGCTTCAGCACCTTCGTGGCGGAAAAAGCGGAGCACGCCTACCGGGTGCTGGAGGCGCAGAACATCGACGTGGTGCTGCTGGACATGCGGCTGCCGGGCGGGGCCAGCGGCCTGGAGATCCTGCAGCAGATCAAGAGCCGCAAGCCGGAGGCGGAGATCATCGTCATCACCGGCTACGGCACGGTGCAGTCGGCCGTCCACGCCATGAAGCTGGGCGCCTATGACTACGTCACCAAACCCTTCAACCTGGAAGAATTGCGGCTGCTGCTGGAGCGGGTGGCGACGCACTTGAAACTGGCCAGCGAGAACCGCCTGCTGCGCGAGAAGATCAAGTCCAAGCAGGGATTCGGTGGGATCGTTGGCCGCTCGCCGGAGATGGAGAAGCTGTACCGGATGATTGCCAAGGTTTCGCGCAGCGCCCACCCCGTGCTGGTGCAGGGGGAGAGCGGTACCGGCAAGGAACTGGTGGTGCGGGCCATCCATTTTACCGGGCCTTTCCGCGACCAGCCCTTCATCCCGGTGGACTGCGGGTCGCTGGTGCCGACCCTGATCGAGAGCGAACTGTTCGGCTACGTGCGTGGCGCCTTCACCGGTGCGGTGCGCTCCAAAGAGGGACTGTTGAGCATTGCCCAGGGCGGCACCGTCTTCCTGGACGAGATCGCCGAGCTGCCGGTGGACCTGCAATCCAAGCTGCTGCGCGCCATCCAGGAGAAGGAAATCCGGCCGGTGGGCTCCACCAAGAGCATGCCCATCAACGTGCGCATCCTGGCGGCTACCAACCGCGACCTGGAGACGGCGGTGCAGGAGGGTAAATTCCGCAAAGACCTCTACTTCCGCCTCAATGTGGTGACCCTAAGGATCCCGCCGTTACGGGAGCGCAAGCAGGACATTCCTCTGCTGGTGAGTCACTTTCTGGAGAAGCTGGCGCGATCGAGCGGGGTACAGCGCACCATCAGCGACGAAGCCATGAAGCTGATGCTGGCCTTCGACTGGCCGGGCAACGTGCGCGAGCTGGAGAATTGCCTAGAGCGCGCCTGCGCGCTGAGCTCCGGACCCCTGATGCAGGTGGCCGATCTGCCCACCGGCATCCAGAATGCGCAACTGCACTCGGCGGTCGGCAGCCTGCCCTCGAACCGGATCGTGACCATCGCCGAAATGGAGAAGCAGGCGATCCTGGGCACCATCGACCAGCTCCAGGGCGATAAGCTGATGGCCGCCAAGCTGCTAGGTATCGGCAAGACCACCCTGTACCGCAAGTTAAAGGAATACTCCTCCCAGGATTGAACTGGGTTCCCCTGGCCGGGTTCGTTCTGGGAAACCGGTGAACGGCAGGCCACCTAAGCTCTTGATTTTGCAACGGGCGATCTTGGCGAAGCAGTTGCACCAAAGACAGGCATGATTCTGCTGATCACATCTTCGACCCGTGCCCAAGAGTGCGCGGCCGCCATCGAGCAGGCGACCCACGAGCGCACCCAAATCTGTCCCAAGCTTGCACTGGCGGCGCGCATTTTGCGCTCGACCGAGTGCTCGGCCCTGGTCATCGACCAGAACCTGATGGAGGCCGATCCCGCCACCGCTGACGTGGCGCTGAGCGAAGCCGAAACCGCAATTCCGGTTTTCGTCAACTTCGCCATCTGCGGTATGGAGCGCGTGCTGCGTGATGTGCGCTCCGCTCTGCAGCGCCGCGAAGGCGAGCGCATCCGCGCCGTGCGGGAGGCGGAAGCCAACCTGCGCAGCCAGTTAACGGAAGCGCTGACCGGAATCCTGCTCTCCTCGCAGTTGGCGATGGAAGTGCCGGCGGTCCCGGCGGCAGCCCAGGCGCGCCTGCGTTCGGTGTACCAACTGGCAATGTCCATACGGCAGCGGCTGGAACCCGCGGCCTGAGCACGGCCCCAGGACTCATCGCCGCGGAGGCACGCGGATGAACGCGGACCTGGGTTTGCCAAAGGCGCTGCCACGGCGGCAATCTGTCTGCCAGCTTTCTTGTATCCGCCTCGCCCCCGCAACATCTAAACTGCTTCCGGTTGCGAGGAGGCGAAACTGATGGCTGTCAAGATCACTGCCAGGAAGAATGGTCCGTTCCGGGTTGAAACCACCGAAGGCGAGGTCGTCCTGCTCGATGCCGAAGGCGGTCTCTACGACCTGACCGGCAAGCCGGCGTTCTCGCTGTGCCGCTGCGGAGGCTCGGTCAACAAGCCGTTCTGCGACGGCACCCACTCCAAGATTGGATTCCAGGCCGCCGAACTGGCGGTGAAGAAGGCCGAGGGGCTCTGACGGCACGCTGATGAAGGACTCTCTGAAGCCGGGCATCGAGTACGAACTCGTGTACCGGGTGCCCGAATCGAAGACCGTGCCCCATCTTTATCCCGAGGCGGCGGAATTTCAGGTGATGCCGCGGGTGTTTGCCACCGGCTTCATGGTGGGATTGATGGAGTGGGCCTGCCTGCTGGCCATCCTGCCGCACCTCGACTGGCCCTCCGAGCAGAGCGTCGGCACACACGTGAACCTCAGCCATTCGGCGGCGACGCCTCCCGGCCTCGAGGTGCGCGCTAAGGTCAAGCTAGTCCAAGTTGACGGCCGGCGGTTGGTGTTTGAGATCGAGGCCAACGACGGCGTGGACACCATCTGCAAGGGCACTCACGAGCGCTTCCTCATCAATGCCGCCAAGTTCGTCGAGAGAGTGAAGGCGAAGGCGCAGGCGGCGCGGTCCTAGTGCACTTCGGCCGAAATCGCTTTGGAGGAGCCGTCTGTGAGTCGCCAACATTTTCTGCGCCTGCTAATAATTGTCCTCTGCTTGGGTCTCTCCGAGTCGCACGCCCGACTAATCTCTGTCCTCAGCTACCAGCAGCTGTTCGATCGGTCCGATTTGGTAGTGATAGGCGTACCGGTCAGCAAAACTGCTGACACAAAGGAAAGGTCGGCGCTCCCCAATATCGTTAGACAGGATCCTGACGGCACAAAACATCCAATCACGGCGATAGGTGTCGAGACCAGTTTCCGCGTCTGCCTTGTTCTAAAAGGGGACAAGGACATGAGAAAACTCGTTCTGCATCACTACCGTGAGGAATCCCAAGCCGGCGCGATAAGCGGGCCGGCGCTCGTTTCCTTTGATCCACAGGACCAAGGCTATTCTTACCTCATGTTTCTAGCTCGGGAAAAAGACGGTCGATATGCACCAACGGGCGGCCAAACCGATCCAGCATTCAAGTCGGTCAGCCAACTCGCGTTCGACATCGGCGGGCCCGCGGACAAACCCTAGTGGATGGTCTTGGTCTTCCTGCTCATGTAGTCCATCAGCAGATACTGGCCCAGCGTGTAGGGCGTAGTGAAGTACGCCTTGCCGCGGCACATCTCGGTCACCTTCTGCACGAACTGCACCAGGCCGTAATCCGACGCCAGCATGAAGGTGTTGATAAGAACTCCGGCGCGCTTGCACTTCGAGACTTCTTCCAGCGTATGGCTCACCACCAGGGGATCGAGGCCGAAGGCGTTCTTGTAGATGCGGCCGTCTTCGAGGGTCAGCGCCGAGGGCTTGCCGTCGGTGATCATGACGATCTGCTTCATGTCCTTGCGCTGGCGTTGCAGGATGCGCCGCGCCAGGCGCAGGCCTTCGCGCGTGTTGGTGTAGTACGGCCCCACCTTCACTCGCGCCAGTTGCGAGAGCGGCACCTCTTCCGCCGAGTCGTGAAAAAGAATGAGCGAGAGCGAGTCGCCCGGATACTGTGTGCGGATCAGGTGCGAAAGCGCCATCGCCACTTTCTTCGCGGGGGTGAAGCGGTCTTCGCCGTAGAGGATCATGGAGTGCGAGCAGTCGAGCATCAGCACGGTGGCGCACGACGACTGGTACTCGCACTGGTGGACCTGCAGGTCGGAGTACTCGATGTTCAGCGGCAGCGTGAGCCCTTCACGCTGGATGGCGCTGGACAAGGTTGCCGTGATGTCCAGATTCAGCGTGTCGCCGAACTCGTAGCGCTTGGAGGCACCGCTGGCCTCGATGCCGGTGGCGAGGTCGCGGGTGTCGTGGCGTCCGAAACTCGACTTTCCCAGCGAACCCAGCAGGTCGCGCAGCGCCTTGAAGCCGAGAAAGTCCAGGCTTTTGTCGGTGATCTCGAACTTCACCTGCGTCTGCGGTTTGCCAGTCTGGCCGGGCGCAACCGACTGCTTCGCGGGATCGTGCGGCTGGTCGATGGAGATGTAATTCTCCTGCTCCATGCGTTCGATGAGCTTCTGGATGAGCTGCTCGATGCTGCCGTCGTTGCGCATCTGCTCGAGCTGCTGCTGCATCTGTTCGTCGAGCAGGTCGCCGTTCATCAGCGCATCTTCGATTGCCTGGCGCAGTTGATCGAGCGTTTGCTCGTCCGGCATTTCGTAAAACGCATACTGATTCTGGAACCCGCTCTGCAACAGGAAGTCGGAGAGCGCCTCCAGCAGGTCTTCCATGCTCATCTGCGAAGCCGGATCGGCGACGAATTTGGAGTACTTGATGAATTTCATGAGCTAGTACCGAGTACCAAGTACAACGTACCCGTACCAAGTCTTCGGCTCCTACTCCCTACTCCCTACTCCCTACTCCCTAGTTGTACGGCCTTCTCGGCGGCTTGGGCGCCGGAGGCTCCTCGCGGCTGTACGACGGCTCGCGCCGGACCTGCTTCTCGCCGGCGCTGAAGACGCGCTCTTCGCTGCGCCCAATGCGCTTGTGGGCGTGCAGGCCTTCCAGCACGAACTCAGCCGCGGAGACCTGCAGCTCGACGGCGTCCTTGGGCTTCACGCCCAGTTGATCGAGCTTCTCCAGCAGGCCCTGGATCTTCTTCAGCCCCTCGGTTAACTCCGCCACTGGAGCGCCTTCGCCGAACTTGATCTCGCCGCCCAAGTCGAACCACTGCACCACCTGCTGCATGTTCACGCCCTCGAAGTAGCCGTCGAAGGTCTTGGCGACGGCGGAGCGGATCAGTTCGCGGGCCACGAAATCGGCGCCGCGCATCTCGCCCTCGTATTCCAGCTCGAGCTTGCCGGTAATGGCCGGCATGGCGGAGTAGATGTCGCCCACGCGCGGCACAATGGTTTCTTCCTGGTTGCGGATGGCGCGCCGCTCGGCATTGGAGATGACGTTCTCCATGCAAGTGATGGGCAGGCGCTGGCTGACGCCGGAGCGCTTGTCGATCTTTTTGTCGTCGCGGGCGGCGAAGGCGATACGCTCCACCACCTCGCGCAGGAACTTCGGCACCACGAGCTTCTGTCCGTCGCGCTGGCTCCATGCTTCCTGCGCGGTGATGGCCATGCCCTCATCCACGGTCGCGGGGTAGTGGGTGCGGATCTCCGAGCCGATGCGGTCTTTCAACGGGGTGATGATCTTGCCGCGTGCCGTATAGTCCTCGGGGTTGGCGGTGAACACCAGGGCGACATCCAGCGCCAGGCGGATGGGGTAGCCCTTAATCTGCACGTCGCCTTCCTGCATGATGTTGAACAGCCCCACCTGGATCTTGCCGGCGAGATCGGGCAGTTCGTTGATGGCGAAGATGCCGCGGTTGGCGCGCGGCAACAGCCCGTAGTGGACGGTGAGTTCGTTGGAGAGCTGGTGTCCGCCGCGCGCGGCCTTAATGGGATCGATGTCGCCGATCAGGTCGGCGATGGTCACATCCGGCGTGGCCAGCTTCTCTACATAGCGGTCTTCGGGCGAGAGATAGGCGATGGACATCTGATCGCCGCGTTCCTCAAGCAGCTCGCGGCAACGGCCGCAGATGGGGGCGTAAGGATTGTCGTGGATTTCGCAGCCCTCGAGGTAGGGCAGCGCCCGGTCGAGGAGCGACGTGAGCGCCCGCAGGATGCGGCTCTTGGCCTGCCCGCGCAGGCCCAGCAGGATGAAGTTGTGCCGCGACAGAACGGCATTCACGATCTGCGGCACCACCGTGTCGTCGTAGCCCACGATGCCCGGGAACAGTGCTTCGCGCCGCCGCAGCTTGCAGATCAGGTTCTCGCGCATTTCGTCTTTTACCCGGCGTCGGCGCAGGCGTTCTTCGGAAAAGTCACTACCTCGGATTTCCCCGAGGGTCCGCGGAAGATTCATGAGGATAAGGCCCCCCTGTTCAGTTCACTCGATTATACGCCGCGCTGCAATGCCGATTTTCGGGGGAGAATGGCGGAGAACAGCGTCGGAAGCAGTCGCCGGTAGCCAGTCGCCAGCGGATGCACTTGGAGCAAGTGAAACTGGCTACTGGCAACCGGCGACTGGCGACTCACATCGCGTGCCCGTTCCCGCCGGCTTTTTGCCTTCCCTTGACCGCGCGGCGCATGCGCGGCAAAAGGTCCGTGAAGTAGGCCACGACGGCGGCAATTCGTTCTCGCTCCGAACGCATACCCAGAAGCGTTTGCTTGAAATCGAGGTCGAGGGGCATAGGAGCGGCAAGCTGGAAGGAAAGCTGGGGTGTGCCGGCTTCGGGGGCCTCGGCATCGGCCTCCACAAGCTGCATCAGATCGCCGTAGAGCCGCAGGGCTTCGTCTACCTGGTCGGCCGGAGCGCGTCCCGACTCGTCGTCGAAGTATGTGACTTCAGCCTGCAGGAAGGCGCGTTCCTCGTTCAGTCCCATCACCTCGAAGCGGCGGCGGCCCTCGCAGACGATGTCCATGCGCCCGTCGTCGTAGCGCTTGGTGACTTCCAGTATCTCCGCCGTGCAGCCGATCTCGGCGATGCTGTCTTCCTTGGCGCGCACGATGCCGAACGCCGTTTTCTGCGTGAGGCATTCGCCGACCATCTCCTTGTACCGCGGTTCGAAGACGTGCAGCGGGATTGGCGTGCCCGGCAAGAGCACCACATCCAACGGGAACAGGGGCAGCAGCGCGCTCATCCGTGGGATTGTAACCTCAGAAGGTCCTTCGCTTCGCTCGGGATTTCGGCAGGTGAGCCTGCCCTGAGCAACTGAGCGGAGCCAGGTTGTCGAAGGGGCCTCGGCTATTGACTTCGACGCCGCAACCAAATACAAGCACGAGCATGGACCCACGGGGAAAGGTTGTGGTGATCACCGGCGCGTCGATGGGCATCGGAGAGGCGCTGGCGCGGGCATTCCTGCGCGAGGACTGCAAGGTGGTGCTGTCGTCGCGCGATCCCGCACGATTAGAGGCGGCTCGCGCGCGCGTGGGTACGCCGGACCGCACTGTGGCCATCGCCTGCGACGTCCGCAACCGCGAGGAGATCGATCGTCTGCTCGGCCTCACGCTGCACAACTTCGGCCGCGTCGATATCTGGATCAACAACGCCGGCTTCGGCTTGCAGGACTCGGTTGGCTCGATGGACATGCGGGCCTGCCGCAACATGTTCGACGCCAACCTGTTCGGCACCATCGAGTGCATGCAGGCCGTGATCCCGGTGATGAAACGCCAGCAGGGCGGCATGATCATCAACGTCTCCAGCGTCGCCGGCCACATCCCGCTGCCCTACATGGCTGCCTACTCAGCGACCAAGTTCGCCATGAATGCCATCGGCAAGGGCGCGCGCATGGAACTGCGCTCGAGCGGCGTGCACGTGATGACCGTCTGTCCCGGCACCATCGCCACCAGCTTCAGCGAGAATGCCGTGAAAGGCACCGAGCGGCTGCGCATCGGAGGCGCCAACCGCCGTCCCGGCATCAGCGCCGATCGTGTCGCGGCCGCGGTGGTCAAGGCCTGCGGCCCTGAGAAGCGGGAAGTGATTGTTCCCTGGCAGCACCACATCAGCATCAAGTTCTACCAGCTCTTTCCGTGGCTGGTGGAGTGGGCGATGTCGCGCGCGGTCGGTCCCACCGATTCCGCCACCTCCGAGACAGCGCAGCGCGAGTCTCGGCCCTAGCGGATCTGCTCCAGTTGCGCCAGGTGGTTCAGGTCGTGTCCGGCGAGCATTTTCAGGATCGTCTCCACCGACTCATCGCCGCGCTCGGGATGAAATGCCACTCGTGCGAAATGCTCCGGGCCCAGCGTCCGCCAGAATGAGAGATTCCACGCGCGCAAAGCGATGACAGCCTTCGCCGCCGCCGCCGGATCCTGGTGCGCATAGCTCCGTGCCCACTGGTCCTGATCGAAGGGCTGTATGCGATGGTTCGGCTCGACCACCGCCTGCCGCGTGCGGAAACCGATCGCCAGCTCCGCGTCGGCCAGATGGCAGAGAACCTGGCCCGCGGTCCACTTGCCCGGAGCGTAGCTCTTCTTCAATCCTTGTGGGCCCAGCCGCTCAAAGTGCTGCTGCAATTTCGCAGGAGTAGATTCCAGAACGCCGAGGAACGGCTTGTCGCCAAGCAGTCCCAGGATTCGCGAGGTGTAAGGATTCGTTGCGGTTGCCATGCTCGATGGATGTGGACAGCGTGGAATAAGACTCGCGAAATTTGCCAAGGATTCACCGCCGAGTCGCCGAGGACGCCGAGTTTAAGGAATCGAAAAAGAAGCCTCGGCGAACTCGGCGTCTCGGCGGTAAAAGCCCTTACCGCAGCTCCTGCAGCAGGCCCTGCATTTCTTCCTGGGCGTGCTTGTTGCCGGCGCGCTCGGCCCGGGCAATGCCGGATTCCAACATCGAGCGCGCTTCTTCGTAGCGCCCGGCGGCGGCGAGCATCTGTCCCGCCATCTGGTACGCGGCGGTGTAGTCGGGATGGACCTCCAGCAGCTTCTTGAACTCGGTCAGCGCGGTCTCGATCTCGCCCGCGCGCGAGTATTCCATCGCCAGGCCGTAACGCGCGAAGGCATCGTTCGGGTTTTGCTCCAGGAACTGCTTCAGCATCTCAGCGCGATCCATATCGCCTCTCGGAAGAGCGTACAGATTTGCACGTCCAAGGCGCGGAAGTAAAGCTGGACTGCGAAAACCCTCGCCGCTAGAATCTTGCGGATGGCATTCAGCACTCAGCAGTCAGCAGCACCGCATTTGCTGAGTGCTGACGGCTGACTGCTGATTGCTCCTATGGCCTGTCCCTACTTCATCCCCACGGAAAAATTCGAAGATGGCGGATGGCCGCATCGTCCGCGTCTGCCGCTGGGCAACGGATGGCGCGGGCTCTGCACCGCACGCTCTGACCAGCAGATCGTTCCCTCCGACGACCAGCTCCGCGATTTCTGCAACCTGGGATACGCGGCCCAGTGCCAGCGGCTGCCCGCACAGCATCGCTTCGACGCGGTGCGATTTTCTGTGGCGCGCGACCGCGACCAGCGCATCAACATTTATTACGTGCTCGAGGCCGGCCATCGCCCCGGCGCCCACGGCGTGCTGGAGTATGATTCCGCGGCGGGCCAGTGGGCGGTGGCGCATCCTGACCCGCGCATCCAGGCCATGGCCGCCTGTTATCTCGAATCCTATTTCGAGCGCCGGCAGAACCGGTGCTCCAACCCAGCATGAGCCCGCGCGACCTCACTCCGCGTCCCGTCAAAGTCTCGCAGTCGGACATGGCGGAAGTGGTGCTGCCCAACGACGCCAACCCGCTCGGCAATCTGCTGGGCGGCCGCCTGATGCACCTGATCGATATCGCCGGCGCCATGGCCGCGCACCGCCACGCCCGCAGCGCGGTCGTCACCGCCTCCATGGACCATCTCGATTTTCTCGCCCCGGTGCGCGTGGGCGACCTGCTGATCCTGCGCTCGTCGGTCAACCGCGCCTTCCGCACCTCGATGGAGGTGGGCGTGAAGTGCTGGGTCGAGAGCTACATCACCGGCGAGCGCCGCCACGTCAGCTCCGCCTACCTGACTTTTGTTGCCCTGGACAAAGAGGGCGGCCGCGTCCCGGTTCCGCCCGTCACGGCCGAAACCGCGGACGAGAAGCGCCGCTACGACGACGCCGGCCGCCGCCGCGAACTGCGCCGCGCCGAGCTGGAACGCCGGAAGAAGGCACGCGGGGAATAAAGGACGAGGGAGCAGGAAGCAGGATGCAGGAAGCAGGATGCAGGATGCAGGATGCAGGATGCAGGATGCAGGATGCAGGATGCAGGATGCAGGATGCAGGAAACATAGCCTCTTCGCATGTGCGCTTGGACTCGCGTCGCTCGGTGAGATACAATGTATCTCGGGGGTTTTAGGCATGGCAACGACGATGGTTCATATCCGCGTGGACGACAAGGTGAAGGCGAAAGCCGCGAAAACCCTGGCGGAAATGGGCCTGTCGGTCTCCGATGCCGTCCGCATGTTGCTGGTACGCGTGGCTGCGGAGAGGGCGCTCCCGTTTGAAGTGAAGGTCCCAAACCCAACCACCGTTAAAGCGATGAAGGCGGCGGACCGGCGCCGGGGTAAGCGCTTTAGGACTGCCGGCGCTCTATTCAAGGACCTGGGAATCTAGGCCGTGAGAAGCCTAATTCGCGGTGTGCAGTTTCGGCGTGATGTGAAACTGGCTAAGCGACGCGGCAAGGATTTATCGAAGTTGCGCGGGTTGATCCTGCTCCTGGCAGAAGGCCAGCCCTTGCCGCCCCGATACAAAGACCATCCACTCAGTGGGGACTGGAAGCATTACCGGGACTGCCACATCGAATCGGATTGGCTCCTGATCTACAAGATCGAGGGCGACGATCTGTGCCTGGTCCGCACCGGAACGCACTCCGATTTATTTTGAGATCGCCCGGTTTGGGCACCTTTACTGAAGTGGAGCACCGGAGTTGCAACGGCCCCCGAATCGATGCCCCCACCCCCCGCATCGTATAATCACAGATTCGGCCATCATCTCCATCGTGGCAGGTGCCCTTTGAGTTCTCATCCGCATCAAGGTTTTGGACCGCCGGCTGGGCCGCAGCCCTTGCCCGGCGTGAAGACCATCGTCGCCATCGGGTCAGGCAAAGGTGGTGTCGGCAAGACCACCATTGCGGTCAACCTGGCCCTGGCTTTGGCCAAGCTGGGACACCGTACCGGCCTGCTCGACGCCGACGTGTACGGTCCCAACGTTCCGCTGATGATGGGCACCACGGCCACGCCGCGCGTGATCGGCGAGAACCGCATCGAGCCGCTGGAAGCTTTCGGCGTCAGAGTGCTTTCGGTCGGAATGCTCAATCCCGGCGACAAGCCTCTGGTATGGCGTGGGCCCATGCTGCACTCCATCATCAAGCAGTTCCTGCAGCAGGTGGAGTGGGGCGAGCTGGACTACCTGGTGATTGACCTGCCGCCCGGGACCGGCGACGTGGCCATTTCGCTGATCCAGACGGTGCCACTCACGGGCGCGATCGTGGTCTCGACGCCCTCCGACGTTTCCCTGCAGGACGCGCGCAAGGCCATCGAAATGTTTCGCCAGGTGAAAGTCGAGATTGCCGGTATTGTGGAGAACATGAGCTTTTTCACCTGTCCGCACTGCGGGAAGGAGATCGACATCTTCTCCACCGGCGGCGTCGAGCGCACAGCCAAGCAGTTCGGCATCCCCTACCTGGGCGCGGTGGAGCTCGATCCGGAGATTCGCAAGGGCGGCGATACCGGGCATCCGGTTGCCCTGGGCGGCGAGGATTATCCGCACGCCAAGTCCTTCTACCAGTTCGCCCGTCGCGTCATCGCCGGTCTGGAAGACTTGCGCACTAGCACCCCCGAGCCCGTGATCCGAATCCAATAGTAAGGAGGGAGTTGACGGTTTGGCACTCTGAAGCCAGGAGCGCCAAACTTGACAGCTCCCGACTCAAATCCTAGAATCTAAACAAGGGGAATGCTGCCATACCGTAGCATAAGTTGCGTTTTTCCATTGGTTTAGCAGCATTCGTGCAGGGACAAAAATGGCGCAGGCGGGGCCCAGCGGACAGCGTGAACGCGAGATCCTGACCGCCATCGTGGAGACGTTCATCGCCACGGGCGAGCCGGTGGGATCGCGCACGTTGTCGCGCGCAAGTAAAGAAGGGATCAGCCCGGCGACGATCCGCAACGTGATGGCCGATCTGGCCGACGCCGGCTATCTGGAGCAGCCGCACACCTCAGCCGGGCGGGTGCCGACGGCGCAGGCCTATCGTTATTATGTGGAGCAGCTCACCGGACAAGCGCATATCTCCCAGGCCGATGAAGGCGCCATCCAGAAGTACTTCCACGGGGTCGGCGACGTGCAGGAGTTCATGGAACGCACTTCGCACGTGCTCTCGCTGCTTTCGAGCGGCGTGGGCGTGGCGGTGACCGCCACCGGCCCGCGCAATGCGCTGGATCACGTGTACTTCTCGCGGCTGGCTGCCAACAAAGTGCTGGCCGTGGTGGTCGCGAGGTCGGGACTGGTGCGCGACCGGGTGCTGCGCACGGCCTGCGATTTCTCGCAGTTGGAACTGGAGACCGCGGCCCGCTACATCAACGAAAACTTTCGGGGATGGACCATCAATGCGCTGCGGGCCGAGATTGACCGCCGTTTGCAGAGCGAACGCAGCGAGTACGACCGGCTGATGCAGTCCATCGAGGAACTGCAGCGCAGCGGCGCCCTCGGCTTGGAGCCGGCGGCGCAGACCGTGTTCGTGGAGGGCGTGGCCAATCTGGTGGCCAGCGAGGAAGACAGGGAGCACCTGCGCGGGCTCCTGAGCATGCTGGAAGAGAAGGAGCGCGTGGTCGAACTGCTCTCCGCCTACGTCGATGCGCGGCAGGAAGCGGTGCGGGTGGTGATCGGCCTGGAAGATGCGGAGCCGCAGATGCGCAACTTCGTGCTCATCGGCGCCCCCGCGCACGTGGGCGACGAAGTGGTGGGGTCGCTGGCGGTGATTGGTCCGACGCGCATGGATTACCAGCACAGCATCACCGCCGTGTCGTACATCGCGCAGCTTTTCGACAAGATTCTGAACGAGAAGGAATAGTGGCTGTCATGGCAAAAGGGAACGGAAAGACCGACGTGCAAAACCTCGATGCGGAGCGCGAGCTGCCCGCGGCCGAGGAAGACGGCTTCGAGGAAAAGACTGCGGATCGGCCGGCGGCCGCCGGTGCGGAAGACGAGCTCAAGACACTGCGCGAGGAGCGTAACCTCCTCTTGGACCGGCTGGCGCGCCTGCAGGCGGAATTCGATAATGCGCGCAAGCGCGCCGCCCGCGAGCAGTCGGAGTTTCGCGAGTACGCGGTCGCCGACGCCATCAAGGCGCTGCTGCCTATGCTGGACAGCTTTGACCGCGCGCTCGAGGCTCACGCCGGCGACGAGAACTTCCGCGGCATCGAACTCATCAACCGGCAGTTCCACGACGCACTGGCGAAACTCGGCGTGCGCCCCATCCCCGCAGCCGGCGAGCCTTTCGACCCGCACCTGCACCAGGCGGTCGAGGTGGTCGATACCTCGGAGGCGCCGGACAACACCGTGCTCGAGGAGCTGCAGCGCGGGTACAAGCTGAAGGACCGCCTGCTGCGTCCGGCGATGGTGCGCGTCGCCCGCAATCCCAACAAATAAACCGGGAAGAACACTCTGGCCACTAACGCAAAACGCGACTACTACGAAGTGCTGGGCGTCGCCCGCGACGCCAGCGAGCAGGAGATCAAGAGCGCCTATCGCAAGCTCGCGCTCGCGCACCATCCGGATCGCAACCCCGGCGATCCCGCCGCGGAGGATCGCTTCAAGGAAGCCAGTGAGGCTTACACCGTGCTGGCCGACGCCCAGAAGCGGGCGCAGTACGACCGCTTCGGCCACGCCGGCATCAGCGGGCTGGGGGGCGGTGGCGGCTTCGATGCCGACGTCATCTTCCGCGATTTCGGTGAGGTGTTCGGCGATTTCTTTGGCTTCGGCGACATTTTCGGGCAGGGCGGCGGACGCCGCCGCAGCCGGGCCCAGCGCGGCGCCGATCTGCGCGCCGACCTCAGCCTGGAGTTCGAGGAAGCCGTCTTCGGCGCCAAAGGGACGGTGAAGTATCGCCGCCAGGAAGCCTGCGAACAGTGCCGAGGGACGGGCGCAGGCGCGGGGAAAGCTCCCAGCACCTGCTCCACGTGCGCCGGGCGCGGGCAGGTGCGGTATCAGCAGGGATTCTTCAGCGTCTCGCGCACGTGCCCGGCCTGCCACGGCGCCGGGAGCCTGATCACCGATCCCTGCCTGCACTGCAAAGGGCAGGCGTTTGTGACTCGCGAGCGCGTGCAGGAAGTCAAAGTCCCGGCGGGCGTGGAGGACGGCACGCGCATCCGCTACTCCGAATTCGGCGATGCCGGAGTGCACGGTGGTCCGCCCGGCGATCTGTACGTGGTGCTGCATGTGAAGGAGCACCAGTTTTTCCTGCGCGACGGCAAGGACCTCTACTGCGTGCTGCCCATCTCGTTTCCGCAGGCGGCGCTGGGCGTCGAACTGAAAGTGCCGACGCTCGACGGCGAACACCTGCTCAAGATTCCCGAAGGCACACAGTCGGGCAGGGAACTGCGCATCCGCGGCAAAGGCGTACCCGTGCTCAACGGGCACGGAAAGGGCGACTTGGTGGTGCGCGTCGTGGTGCAGACTCCCACCCGCCTCAGCAAACGCGAGCGCGAACTGCTGGCGGAGATCGAAGCCATCACCCGCGTCGAAAACAAGCCCGAACGCCCCAGCCTGCTCAGCAAGGTCAAAGACATCTTTGGTTGAGGTGCTTTGTGGGCGTGAGCGAGTCCTGAGCGAAGCGAAGGGTGAGCGGGAGCCCGCAGCCGAAATCCTGAGCGAAGCGAAGGAACTTGTTCCAATGACCCGCCGCCGCTGGATCGCCGACGAAATCTCCGGCAGCCGCGCCGCTTTGGTCGGTACCCAGGCCGAGCACCTTGCCCGCGTTCTGCGTGCCCGCATCGGCCAGGAATTCGACATCGCGGCCGCGGGGCGGGTGCGGCGCGGCCGCATCATTTCCGTCTCGCAGGAGAAAGTCGAGTTCGAACTCGGCGAAGAACTGCCGGCGTCCGCGCTCCCCGACATCACGCTGCTGCTGGCGGTCTTCAAGTTCGATCGCATGGAGTGGGCGATCGAGAAGGCCACCGAGCTGGGCGTCGCCCGCGTGGTCCCGCTGATCGCGAAGCGAACGGATTCGCATCTTGCGTCGGCCGCGGTGAAACGCGTGGAACGCTGGCGGCGCATCGCCCGTGAAGCCGCTCAGCAGTCGCGCCGTGCCGCCCCGCCGGAGATCGCCGCACCGGCGCGGTTCGAGGAAGCCTTGTCCGTCCCAGCGGAGCGCCGCATCGTCCTCTCAGAAGCCGAAGAGCAAGTCTCGCTCAATCAGGCGGTCGCGGGCTCGAAGGGCACGCTGGCGCTGGCGGTTGGTCCGGAGGGCGGATGGACCGGCGAGGAAGAGCGCGCGTTCCGCGCGCACGGTTGGATCACAGCCTCGCTCGGACCCACGATCCTGCGCGCGGAAACGGCGGCCATCGCGGCGACTAGCATTGTTCTCGCGGAATTGCTGTAGCTTGCATTATCCTCAGGTTTAGCTTTGAAAGGACGCGGCTTCAGCCGCGCCGTCGCAGCCTGTCGTCCCGAGGTAGCGCGAGCCGAGTGCGACGAGGGGAGCGCGACGCGAGGGATATGCAGTCGCAAAAAGAGAAAATGCGGATTCCTCGACTCGCGCTCCGTTCGCGAGCTCACGTCGCGCTCGCTCGGGATGACAATTGCTAAAGAGCTTACGGTGCGGCTGAAGCCGCACCCCTTCAAATCGGATCTGCGTTCGGGGCCCGATGCATGCAGCGGTATAGACTGCATCAGTTCTTGGGATGCCGAACCGCCCCCTCCCTCCCTCCCTTTTCCACAGACTTCACAGTTGCCGCTCGCCGGATACTCTCCGATAATGGATTGCCTCGGGCGCACCTCACAAATCAGTGTCCTTCACTTTCAACCAGCGGCAGCTCCAAGCCATCGAACACGTCCACGGACCCATGCTGGTAGTGGCGGGCGCCGGCACGGGAAAGACCAGCGTGCTGGTGGAGCGTATCGCGCGCTTGATCCGTGACCGGCACGCGCGTCCGGACGAGATCCTCGCCCTCACCTTTGCCGATAATGCCGCCAACGAGATGAGCGCGCGCGTGGGCCAGGCGCTTGCGGGCATGAATTGCGCCGGGCTGCGCTCCATGACCTTCCACGCCTATTGCAACGATTTGCTGAAACGCGCGGGAAAGGACTTTCGCCTGCTCATGAAGGAGGACCTTTGGATCTACTTGCGGCAGCGCATCTCCGATCTCGGTCTGAGCTGGTATATCCGCGCGGCCAGCCCGGGCCAGTTTCTCGATGCCCTGATCGAGTTCTTCGACCGCTGCCAGGACGAAGTGGTGAGCCCAGCCGACTACCGGAAATACGTGGCCAGCCTGAGCAAGACGAATGCGCTACTGCCGCGCGTCGTAAGCTCGAAACAAGCCGAGGGCATGCCGCGCGACGAAGTGCTGGCCCGCTGCAACGAGATCGCCAGCGCCTTCCAGAAGGTCGAGGAGATGCTCGCGCAGGAAAACCTCGGCGCCTTCGCCCACATGATCACGCGCGCGCTGGAGTTGTTGCAGAATGACGAACCGTTGCGGGCAGCCGAGCAGGGCCGCACGCGCTTCCTGCTGCTCGACGAGTTCCAGGACGTCAACCTGGCGCAGATCGAACTGGCGCAGCTTCTGGCCGGAAGCGAACAGAATCTTTTCGCGGTCGGAGATCCCGACCAGGCGATCTACCGCTTCCGCGGAGCTTCTGCCGCGGCGTTCCAGGAATTCGCGCACCGGTTCCCCAAAACCAAGCGCGTTACGCTGATTGAGAACCAGCGTTCGCGAACGCCAGTGCTGAAGTGCGCCTACGCCGTGATCCGCTGCAATCCTTCGGTGGCGCCGGCTGGCTTCGAGCGCGAGCCGTTGGAATCCGCGCGCGACCTGTGCGACCAACAGCAGGGAGAGTTGCTTCCCAAGTTCCCAGTGGAGATCGTTACTGCAAAGAGCGACGAGCAGGAAGCGTTCGATATAGCCGGCCGCATCGAGGAGTTGCGTCGCGCCTCAGGCAAGCGGCACGATGGTGCAAGAGAACGCCGCAGTCCCCGTATCGCCGTTCTCTACCGCCAGCATGCTCACCGCAACCTGTTGGTACGCGAGTTGGCTGCACGCCATATCCCATTCGTGGTGGTCGGGCTCAACGCGCTGGAGACGCCCGAGGTGCGCGACCTGCTGGCCTGCCTGCGGGTGCTGGCTTCTATGGCCGACAGTGGCAGCTTCTTCCGCGTGGCTGCCCTCCCCATGTTCCATGTGGATGCCGAAGCCCTACGCCAGGCGCTGAAGCATGCGGGGAAGGATGCCGACTTCGTCAGCGTTTTGGAGGCGGTCCCGGGCGGAAGCGAGGTGGTGGCCACCGTTGAGGAAGCCTGGGCGACGGCGCGCATGAAGGGCATGAATACCTCCGCCGTGCTGTTGTTCCTGCTCGAGCGTTTTGCTTTCGACCGGAACGCGCCGCCGGTGCTTGCGTTCGCGAAGTTTGTTCTCGACTGGACAAAGAAGCCGGTGGCGGGCAATGCCGAGCTGTCCGAGTTTCTCGCCTACATGGATCACTATCCCGAGGCCGGTGGCATTGTTGCCGTCCCGACCGACGATGAGTACTCCGACCCGAACGTGGTGCAGTTCATGACCGCGCACGCCGCCAAAGGACTGGAGTTCGACCACATCTTCATGCTGCGCGCGAACCAGAACTCATTTCCTACCAGCTTCCGCGAAAAGCTATTCGAGTTTCCCCAGCAGCTCCGGCGCGGCCTGGTGGCCGAAGGCGACGACAAGGAGATCCACAAGCAGGAAGAACGGCGGCTGTTCTATGTCGGCATGACGCGGGCGCGGGAGACGCTGACGCTGTGTGCGCGTCCCGGCCGCGCCCGGGTTCCTCATCCCACTGGCTTCGTGCGCGACCTGATGGACGATCGCGAAGCCCGGCCTTACTGGTCGAAGCGGGATGCTGCTCCCTTCACCATCGATCTGGCCGCGGCAGCGGTCGCGGCCGGCGCGGGAGTGGGCGCGTGGCTGCTAAATCCGCCACCATCGCCATACGTTTTCGACGGCGCGTTGAGCGCCACCGCTATCGAGAAATACGAGACGTGCCCGCTGCGGTTCAAGATCGAGCGCTTCTGGAACGTCCCCGGCGAGGTCGCCGCGCAGATGCAGTACGGCCACCTGATCCATACTCTGTTGCGCGATTACTACGAGTCGCTGCGCGCCGGCCGCCCCAAGAATGAAGATGAAGTGCTCGCGTTGCTGCGCACGGGCCTGGCGGACGCCGGGTTCGCCGATCCGGTGCAGCGCGACCTCTACGAGAAGGAAGGGACGAAGCAGTTGCGCGAGTTCGTGCGCCTGCAGCAGGGCGCGCCGCCGGCCGATGTTATCGGGACGGAGCACAGCTTCGAGATCACGCTCGGAGGCGTGCGCGTGAAAGGACGCCTGGACCGCATCGACCGCATCGCCGGCAACCGAGTCACGATTATTGATTACAAAACCGGCAAGCCGCGTACCGAGGACCACGCCAGGAGGAGCTTGCAGCTTTCCATCTACGCGCTCGCGGCGCGCGAGAAGTGGAATTATGACGCCGAGCGTCTCGTGTTCTACAACCTTGCCGACAACACCGAGGTGGCGTGCAAGCGCGATCCGCGGCAGCTCGCGGAGGCGTGCCAGCGCGTCGCCGAGGTAGCGGCCGAGATCACTGCCGGGAACTTCGATCCCACGCCCGGCTTCCACTGCGGATGGTGCGCCTATCGCAACCTCTGTCCTGCGACCGAAGAGAGGCTTTATCAGATACAGGTGCAGGCCGCGGGGGTGAACTGATGCTGGCCGTCGCGCTGACGTTCGTGGCCGTGCTGCTGGCGCTGATCGCTGTGGTAGCGGTGGTCCTGGTATTGCGGCGTCCGGCGCCATCCGACCCGCAAGCACTCGAAGCGCTGCGCAACGACTTCCATGTCCTGCGCGAGAGCACGGACCGATCCGTCTCCCGCGTGGTGGACGTTTTCAGCAACCAGCTCGCCGGCATGGGCGACAACGTGCAAAAGGCACTGGGGGCCGTCAACTGCAACGTCGCCGAGCGCCTGGAAGCGATGAACCGCCAGCTCGGCGACCGGCTGAACGAGAACGTGAAGGCGATGAGCGGGACGTCGAAGGAAGTGAACGACCGCATGGCGCACGTGCAGAACATCTTCGCCGAATTGCAGAAGCAGGTAGGCGGCATGAGCGAGCAGGCGCGGCATCTGGCCGAGCTATCGAAGTCCATCGCCGATCTGCAGCACATTCTGACCGCGCCCAAGCTGCGCGGCGGCTTCGGCGAAGAGCAACTCGAGAACCTGCTGGCCATGGTGTTCGCGCGCGAGCAGTACCGGACGCAGTACGCATTTTCTTCCGGCGAGAAGGTGGACGCCGTGCTGCTGTTCCCGCAGGGAATGGTGGCCATCGATTCCAAGTTCTCGCTGGAGAGTTTTCGGCGCATCGCCGCGGCCGGGACCGATGACGAGAAAAAAATTGCGCGCCGCGAGTTCCTGAAGGATGTGCGCAAGCGCGTGGACGAGACCAGCAAGTACATCCAGCCCGCCGAAGGTACGCTGCCCTTCGCGCTCATGTACATCCCAGCGGAAAACGTCTATTACGAAGCCATCATCCGCGACGAAGACGACAACGGACTCTACGAATACTGCGCGCAGAAGCGCGTCATGCCGGTTTCACCCAACTCGCTCTACGCCTACCTGCACACCATCGTGGTCGGGCTCAAGAGCCTGCACGTGAGCCAGCAGGCGGAATCGATTTTGCGGCAGATGGAGTCGCTGCGCTTCGAGCTGGAAAAGTTCACCGACGTCTACGACAAGCTGGGCACGCACCTGAAGAACGCGGGCAAGAGTTACGACGACAGCACGCGCGCGCTGGGCAAACTGGAGAACCGCGTTCACAACCTTGCGGGTGCGGGAATGAGCCAGCCGGAACTGCCGCTGGACGGGGAAAAGCCGGCGCTGGGCGCGGCGGAGAGCTGAAAACGATCGCCCAAAAAAAATCGGGGACGCTTGCCGGCGTCCCCGTTCTTACGATCGGGCCAGGCGGTTAGTGTTTCTTCTTCTTCGCCTTCTTCTTCGTTGCCATGGTTCTATTCTCCCTTCCATTCTTCATGGAATGCAACTGACGTGCCGTTGCTCGTGATTGAATGTATAGAGTCAATGAAAAACGATGTCAAGAGAAAAATCGGAATGCGCCGGCACCTTCGCGCGATGTACGTCGAGAGAGACGATGCGCTCGCAGCGATGCCGCTACGATGCGGCAGAGTTTTTATCGCCGAGACACCGAGCGCGCCGAGAGATCTTACTTTTGATTTCTTTACCTCAGGGTTCTCGGCGACTCGGCGGTGGATCTTGCTGCGAGATGTCGAAGCGCGCAATCTGATCCAAGTCGCGAGGAAAGAGATAAAATTCACCGAACCTTTCGCGGCTTCCTTTCGTAGAAGCGGGTAGGGGAGTCATCATGTCTTTTCTCTCCCGGCGTGCGCTGCTGCGCGCTTCGGTGCTGGGCCTCGTGGCCGGGTGTGCGCCGGCGATGTGGCCGCAGTCGGAGCGCGGCGGGTATCCCCGTCCCGGATTGCGGCGCGGTCCCACCGCCGATTCCGTCTCCGAGTTCATGGATGAGATCAGCCTGGCGCGCACCTGCGCCGTGGAGTGCGCCGAGGCCATGCCGGAGCATCTCTACAGCTTTCGGCCGGTGGCCGAAGAGCGGACCTTCGGGCAGCAGATGGTGCACATCGCCGAGTCGGTGCGCAGTCTGTTCGAAGTCTTCGTGCAGGACAAGACGCAACCCACCGTCACGTTCAGCGAAGCCGGCAAAGAAACGGTAAAGTCCAAGGCGGACGTGGTGGCGCTCATGCGCGAATCGTTTACCTACGTGCACCGTGGCGCCGCCGACCTCACCGACGTTGACCTCGACTTGCGCGTGCAGTTTTTGGAGAACCGTCCGTTCTCGAAGGGCCGGGTGGTTCGCTTTCTCCTCGATCACGCCACCTATCACCGCGGGGAGAGCGCCGTGTACATGCGCCTGAACGGCATCCGGCCGCCGCGCTATAGGGCGTGATGGATTGGGCTATCGGCTGATCGGATCATCGGGTCATTGCGTCACTGTTTGTAACCTCTCGTTGCAGCTTCGAGATCACCCGATGACCCGATCTACACATCAGCCGATTTCCTGTGCCTGTGTGGCTATTTCGATCCCTAGAGTAGAACAGCCTCTTGCGGCCTGGGCGGTCGTCGGTATACTCGGCGGCTCCCCATGCTGTTCAAGACACTCAGCGCTGCCGTCTACGGCATCGATGCCAACATCATCGAGGTCGAGGTGGATGTCTCCGGCGTCCGACTGAACGACGGCGACCACTTCATGACCGTCGGGCTGCCCGATGCGGCGGTGCGCGAGAGCCGCGAGCGCATCCGCGCGGCGCTGAAGAATTGCGGCTACGACATCCCGCCCACGCACATCACCGTCAACCTCGCTCCCGCCGACATCAAGAAGGAAGGCTCGGGCTTCGACCTGCCCATGGCCATGGGCATCCTGGGGGCGTACGGCGCGCTCACGCGCAAGGAAGTCGTGGACTACCTGCTGGTGGGCGAATTGTCGCTCGATGGCGGGGTGCGCGGCATCCGCGGCGCGCTGCCTATCGCGGTGGAGGCGCGCGCCCGGAAGATTCGCAACCTCATCGTCCCCGAGGTCAACGCCCGCGAAGCTGCGGTGGTCAGCGGCGTGGACGTCTTCCCGGTGCGGTCAATGCTGGACGTGGTCAACCTGCTCAACGCGGGCGAAGGCAATGGCGCTGCTCCGCTGCGCGTCCAGACCGATGCCCTGCTGAACGAGGCGCAGCAGTTCACCGTGGACTTCAAAGACGTGCGCGGGCAGCAGACCGCCAAGCGCGCGCTCGAGGTGGCCTCCGCCGGCGGACACAACATTCTGATGATCGGTCCGCCGGGTTCGGGCAAGACCATGCTCGCCAAGCGCATTCCCACCATCCTACCGCCGCTGACCTTCGAGGAGGCGATCGAGACGACCAAGATCCACAGCGTGGCCGGCGTGCTCGATTCCGGCGCGGGGCTGGTGGGGACGCGTCCGTATCGTGCGCCGCACCACACCATCTCCGACGCCGGACTGATCGGCGGCGGCGCAGTGCCGCGTCCGGGTGAGGTCTCGATCGCGCACAACGGCGTGCTCTTTCTCGATGAGCTGCCCGAGTTTCCGCGCAACGTGCTCGAAGTCCTGCGGCAGCCGCTCGAAGACGGAACGGTTTCCATCGCACGCGCCGCCATGTCGCTCACCTTCCCGGCGCGCTTCATGCTGGCGGCGGCGATGAATCCGTGCCCGTGCGGGTATCACAATGACGCCTCGCGCGACTGCCACTGCACACAGCCGATGATCCAGCGCTATGTCTCCAAGATCTCGGGACCGCTGCTCGACCGCATCGACATCCACATCGACGTGCCGGCGGTGAGGTACAAAGAGCTGCGCGGCGTAGCGTCGCCCGAGGGCTCTGACCAAATTCGCGAACGGGTGATACGCGCCCGCGAACGGCAACTGCAGCGCTTCAAAGCCGCCAGCGAGCCCATCTACTCGAACGCGCAGATGTCGCCACGGCAGATCCGGACCCATTGCGACCTCACTCCCGACTGCGAACGCATGCTGGAGCGCGCCATGGCCCAGCAGGGTCTAAGCGCCCGCGCCCACGACCGGATTCTGAAGGTCGCGCGGACAATCGCCGACCTGGACGGGGTTGAGGCGCTCGACTCGCGGCACATAGCGGAAGCGATCCAGTACCGGACGCTGGATCGGACGTATTGGGCGTGAAGGACGTTTCACGTTTCAAGTTTTGCGTTTCACGTACCGTGAAACCGCTGGTGTTGGGCGCGAAGACGACAGATTCTGAAGTCTAGGCCTCAGCGCCTGCCCCGGCCCATCATCAACTTGAAACGTGAAACTTGAAACGGGTTTTGGGCCTGTGCCTCCATGGCCACCCCCTGGCCAAGAATCTTCTTGACCCGCAAAGTGATTCTTTGTATGTTGAGATGAAGTTGGGCCGGATCGAACCGGCTCAGGGGTAGCTGGCAAGCTTGGTTGTAAAGTTGAGTAAAGAAGCAACTTTGGGCCTGCCGCAAGCATCTATCTAGTGTCGCCGAGACTCATTCTCCAGGAATAAAGCCAGCTTTAACAATCAGTTAGCTGTCGGAGTGGTTGCGCGGTGACCGTCTGGAATTGGGGTTAGGTGCCCGGCTGGTAAACAGGGAACCATGGTCCCGAGGAGAGGAATCAAGGAAATGCGCTCTGAACTGATCTACGATGCACTGCGTACGGTGCAAAACCGGTATCTTTTGTGCCAGGTTGCGTCCAAAGCGACGCGCAAGTTCCACAAGCCGAACACGCGAATCCAGGACACCATGAACGAGGTCTTTGAGCGCTTCGCCGACAGCGAATCGCCCACCCGCCTCGTGGCGCAATCCGGAAGGGTTGCCGAGGCACAGCGGCGCGCTGCATAATAGAAGGTCCGCGGCGCGCCCGCGCCCGCTGAACTGATTCCCTTATTTGGTACTGATTCCCTAAATTTTGGATTGCCAGGTCGAACTGACCCCTCCTCAAAATCAATCCACTTCCCGTAGGTGAACATGACTATCGCGGAGCTTAAAGAAAAGAACATCCAGGAACTTACCCGCATCGCGCGCGCGCTCGATCTGCCCGGCGCCAGCGGGTTGCGCAAGCAGGACCTCATTTTCAAGATCCTGCAGGCGCAAAGCGAGAAGGAAGGCCACATCTTCGCCGAGGGCGTGCTGGAGATCCTGCCCGACGGCTACGGCTTCCTGCGCTCCCCCGACTACAACTACCTTCCCGGTCCTGACGACATCTACGTCTCCCCCTCGCAGATCCGCAAGTTCGACCTGAAGACCGGCGACACCATCAGCGGACAGGTGCGGCCGCCGCACGAGGGCGAGAAGTATTTCGCCTTGGTCAAGATCGAGGCGGTCAACTTCGAGTCTCCGGACGAGGCGCGCAACAAGATCCTGTTCGACAACCTGACGCCGCTCTATCCGCAGGAGCGCCTCAAGCTGGAGACCACCAAGGAGAACATCACGGCCCGGGTTATGGACCTGCTGACGCCGCTGGGCAAAGGCCAGCGCGGCCTGATCGTTTCTCCGCCGCGCGCCGGCAAGACCATGATCCTGCAGAACATCGCCAACTCCATCACCACCAACCATCCCGAGGTGGTGCTGATCGTGCTGCTCATCGATGAGCGTCCGGAAGAAGTCACCGATATGCAGCGCTCGGTGAAGGGCGAGGTCATCAGTTCAACCTTCGACGAGCCCGCCGCCCGCCACGTGCAGGTGGCCGAGATGGTGATCGAGAAGGCCAAGCGCCTGGTCGAGCACCGGCGCGACGTGGTCATCCTGCTGGACTCCATCACCCGCCTGGCGCGCGCTTATAACACCATCGTGCCGCCTTCGGGCAAGGTGCTCTCCGGCGGCGTGGATTCCAACGCCCTGCAGCGGCCGAAGCGCTTCTTCGGCGCGGCTCGTAACATCGAGGAGGGAGGATCGCTTTCCATCGTCGCCACCGCGCTGGTCGAAACCGGCAGCCGCATGGACGACGTGATCTTCGAAGAGTTCAAGGGCACCGGCAACAGCGAAGTGATCCTGGACCGCAAGCTCTCCGACAAGCGCGTGTTCCCGGCGATCGATATTCAGCGCTCCGGTACCCGCAAGGAAGAGTTGATCATCCCCAAGGAAGACCTGGCGCGCATCTGGGTGCTGCGCAAGGTGCTGAACCCGCTATCCCCGGTCGAGGCCATGGAGTTGCTGATCGACAAGGTGGGCAAGACCCGCTCCAACAGCGAGTTCCTGGGCAACATGAGCTCGTTGTAGCCGGCGCCAACGGCTTCGAAACGGCTCTCCCGCGGGTCCAGGGACCAAGATAATCCCCGTTTATTGAATAGGTTCCGGTCGGCTCCGGAGCGGGATTAATGGTTGACGCTCCCCTCCGAATCAACCTAGGATTCGAACAGCCCTTTCGACTGGGAGGAACACGTGCGCGAGTCTTTGGTGAAGTCTTTGGCTTGGGTTCTGGTGGTGTTGTTTCCCGCTTCCTTGGTCCTGGCGGACGCCACGTCCGCGATGCTGAACGCGAGCGGCAATGTGAGCGTCAACGGCACTCCCATCGAACGGGCGATGGCGGTCTTCCCCGGCGACAAGGTCCAGACCGGCCCCAACTCGATCGCCACGCTGACCAGCGAAGGCTCCGCGGTGACCGTGTCCGGCAATTCGTCGCTGGTCTTCTCCAGGAGTTTTGTGAACGTGCTGTGCGGAACCGCTATGGTCGCCACCCGCCGCGGCATGTCGGTGCGGGTGAGCAACCTGCTGGTGCAGCCGGCGCGTGGAGCGCAGGCGCGTTTCCAGATCACCCAGAACGAAGGCCAGCTTCAGATCATCGCCCGCGAAGGCACGCTGGCCATCGACAACGGGAGCACGACCAGTTCATTGCAGGCGGGCCGTATGCTGACGGCTCCTGCCACCTGCATGGCGGCGCCCTACGCCGATGACCAGACCGGCAGCTCGCAAGACCAAACGCAGGATCAGCAAGACAACAACAAGAAGAAAAAGGGAGGCGCCGACGTACCGTCGGGACGTACGGTTCCGCCGCCGGCCGTTGGCGGCTCGAGTAGCCAAGGCGCGATGTACGGCGCCGCCGGGGCAGCCGGTTTGGCCGGGCTCCTGGTGTGGGCGACAACGCGCAGTTCGGCGAGCAACACCACGCCCAACAACACGACCAACCCCCAATAATGGAAAACGGCATTCCGACCAATCAGCCCGCCATTACGGCGGGCTGGATTTTTTGTGGCTTGCTTTTGCTGCCGGTTATTAGAGAGGTTTCATTGTAGAGGCGCGGCTTTCGCTCAGTCGCGAACCACTTCCACGTTCTCCGCTGGCACCAGGATGCGCAACAGTTTGAACGGATACGCACTTTCCACCCACAGGTTCCACACCGCGTCGTCCGACTGCAAGGTGAAATGGTCCAGTTCCCGCTCGGCGCCGTGGAACATCACCTTGTCCTTGCCTTCGTACTTGAGCGCCACCGTGGTGGAAATCTGCTGGCGGGGGATGAAAACTCCAAACTTGCCCGGTTGCAGGTTGCAACCTTGCGCGTTGATGGCCGCACCGCAGAAGCTAGCCAGGTATCGCCACAAGAGGATCTCGCGGTGGGTGAAGAAGTCGTCCAGGATCACCGTGGACGGAGGCAGCAGGAAGGCACGCTCCTGCGGTTTGGCGCCCGGGGGGGCGATGTGTTCCACCAGGAATTGGTTGCTGTAGTCGACCGTGGCCTGTGCCTTCTCCGGACTCGACTCCTTCCACTCATAGTGACGCAACTCGCCATTGGAGGCGATCCGCAATTCCGAGCTCTGGCTAGCCCGGTCGTTGCCGTCTTCGATCTTGAGTTCGGCGGAGGTTACACTCACATCCGTTCCCTGATGGATGGTGAAGGTCTCGGTGCCGATGCGGCGCCCCTGGTGGAAAATCCCGAAGGCGCCGGAATCAACCAGCTGGCCTTCGCCGGATCCTTTGTAGGACCGGGCGGGAATGCTGCCGAGGGTGGTTGCAGCCAGCAGCGCGGCGAACGCCTTGAACTTGAATCTCACTTATTCTCCCCCTGTCGGTTCCAGCGCCAGCGCGCGTGCGATGTCAGCCGCGGCCTGTTCCACCGAGCGTGAAGCCGTGTCCACGCGAAACTGGGCCTTGAGGTAATGCGGCCGGCGCGCTTCATAAAGCAGTCGTGCCGGTTCCTCTTCCCGAAACAGCGGCCGGACCGCCATGGTCTCGCGACAGCGTTGGCGCACCACTTCGAAAGGAGCGTCCAGAAACACCTGGGGCACGCCGCCGGCAGCGAGCAAGGCGGCATTTTCCTCGCCCAGCGGAGCCCCGCCTCCCAGGGCCACCACGGCCGGCGCCCCCTGGCCGAGTTCCGCCAGCAGCGCGCGCAGCGCCGCAGTTTCCAGGCGGCGGAAGGCGTCCTCGCCGGAGCGGGTGAAAATCTCGGCGATGGTCAGGCCTTCTTGCATCTCGATGCGCTGGTCCAAATCCACGAATCGCCACTGCAGGCGGCGGGCCAGGGCCTGGCCCACACTGGTCTTGCCCGCGCCCATGAATCCGAGGAGGAATACTGCGCGGGGCTGTGTCTTCTCCGATTGAGTCATTGCGCCATTGCGCCATTGAGTCATTGAGCCCTCAGGACAGAGTTCCAATGAATCAATGACTCAATGAATCAATGGCTCAATGAGCACTACCGTTTCTTTACGCGGATTTTACCACTGAAGGAACGGAGTTGGACCGACGAGGCACCGGTGTTCGAGGTGCCGGCGAAGGCACGTCCCGGGCTGGGGACGAAACTGGAGTGCGGTTTCTGCTGCAGCGGAAAATCGTTCTCCACGCTGCCGGTGATGGAACGCGCAGTCAGGTCCACGGAGGCGAAGGCCGGCAGGACGACATCGATGTCGCCGGAGTGGTTCACCAGCATGTAATCGCCGCCCTCGCCGAAGTCGCCTTTGTAGCGTATGGATCCCTTAGCGGTGTTGACCGCGACTTTAGGACCGGAAACGGCCTCCAGTTGCACGCTGCCGCTCAAGGAGGTGACCTCAACGTGGCCGTTGTTGATGCCGCCCAGGGTCACGGGGCCGCTGATGGTGCGCACATGTACGTGCGCATTCCTGACGTCGCGCACGTCCACCTGTGCGGCATCGCCTTCCACCGTCACGTCGCCGCGCAACTTCTCCGCCGTGATCGGTCCGCTGGGCGCACGCACGGTCACGCTGGCATCGGTGGGCACCACTACCTGGTACTCCACCCGGCTGTCGGGCCCGTCGGCGCGCTGCAGGAAATGGGTACTGGCCTGGATGCGATTGCCGGCCTGTCCACAATCGACCTCCACCTTGTCGGAGTGGGTGGTGGCAACGATGACCACCTGGTGGCCTGCCGAACCCTTGACATCCACGGGACCCGACTCGTTGGTGACGACGACGCTAGCACCCGGCGCCACGGTGTAGCGGCACTCCTTGCGGTCATCGGCGGCGTAGGCAGCGACCGTCAGCACGCCGGCGGCAACGAGAGACCACTTCGCGCCGCTGCTCATCCTTCCCATAGATCCTCTTTCCTCCGACCGGGCGCCGGCGGGGATGTCACTCTCCGGAGCGATACATAGCCATTTCGTACAACAGCGCCTTCTGGTCGTAGGCGCGCATCAGGTGGCCGCGCGCACCCATGTCCGTGGGGTCCTGTTCTACCGTGCGCCTGGCATCGCGGATGTAGGCATTGACGGTGTCCAGGTTTTCACGGTAGCTGGCCAGCTCGGCCGGCGACGTCTGCTGCACGACGCTCAGCATTTGCGCATCGTCTTCGTCCACGGGGACCGCGGACGGCACGCTGGCGGTAACCGGGGCTGAAACGCTGGCGGTGAGCGTGGGCGAGGCCGGGCGGGTGCTGCTATTGCGGAACCAGATGATGCTGATGGCGAACAGCAACATTGCGGCGAAGGCCAGCAGGCTGCCGCCGGTCGCCCAACGCCGCGGGCTCAGGACCGCCGCCGGCGGGCGAAACCGCATCGTCCCCGCCGGGGAACGCACCAATCCTTCCCGCTCTAGAGCGCCTCGAATCCCGCTCCAGACGCGCGGGCTGGGGTCCTGTATCGGCAACAGCAATTTGGCCGCTTCGGCGATATAGCGCAGGTCCTGCACCAGGTCGGAACACACGGCGCAGGAGCGCAGATGGGCTTCCTGCTCCGCGTTCCCGCCGCTCTCGATGATGTTGGGCAGAAGCCTTTGGAACTCAGCGCAATTCATGGCTACAACCCTCTCCCCGTATACTCTCGCCCGTGTGCTCCCTGCCTCAGTGTCTGATGGCCTTTTCGGCTCTGTTCACTCTGAGCAGGTCTCTCAGCTTCATTCTGGCCTTGTGCAACTGCGACTTGCTATTGCCGATCGAGCAACCCATCATCTCCGCGATCTCGTTGTGCTCGTAGCCCTCGACATCGTGCAGCACAAAAATTACGCGGTAGCCGGGCGGCAGGCCTTCGATCGCCCGCTGCAAGTTGAGCCGGTCAATGGACCCGGCCAGCACATTGTCGCGGGCCCCAAAGTCTCTTCTCGGCCCATCCTCCTGCTGCGGCTCCAGGCTCTCTTCCAGCGAGACTTCCGGCAGGCCTTTCTTGCGCAGGTGCATCAGCACCACGTTCACCGACAGCCGGTGCAGCCAGGTCGAAAACGCCGACTCGCCGCGGAACGTGACGATCTTGCGATAGAGCTGCAAGAACGCCTCTTGCGTGAGGTCTTCCGCCTCGGCCGTGTTCCCGGTCATGCGCAGGCAAAGCGAATAGACCCGCCGTTTGTGCAAGGCATACAGCACCTCGAACGACTCGGCATCTCCCTGCTTGGCCCGCTCAATGGCCTCTGCCTCTGCGATCCCGGGGCCGGCTGATTTTTTCGCTTGTGCCAAATCGCCTTTGCAGGCCGCATCTACCTAGATGCGGCCTAACTATCTGTTCGTTGTATTGGTTGCTTGGACTGCAAAACTTCAGTAACCCGCCGGCCCCAGTCGCCCGACGCTGTGGCGAGAGGGTTCGGTCTCCGGCTTCCTCTCCTGAGATGAGGCCACGGGCGGTTGGGGTGCGGTTTATCCCGAGCTTCTGGTGGTGATGGTTTCCAGGCCGTGGCCCTGGGGACCCGTCTCGCGGTGGTGTAGCAGGATAGCAAAGACTACCCCCAGAGAGGCGAGGGCCGTCAGGATATGCAGCATGGGCAGGTACCCGGCGGGGTTGGTCTCTCCGGCATGGGCGGTGTCGTTGGCCAACCCCAGGAGGTAGTTGAACGATGCCATTCCCATATTCTGGATCATGGTCATCAGGCCGAGGGCCGTGCCTAGGGTCTTCTGCTCCACGATATAGGCCACCGACGGCCAGATGACCGCCGGCACCAGCGAAAAGGCAACCCCCATCATCGCCATCGAAGCCACCAAATGCATGGGAGCAACGAACTGAGTGCTCCAGGGCCAGGGCAAGCGAACGTGCACGAGCAGGTTGGAATGCGCATATCCCATAATCGAAAACACGGGGATGAGCAGAGCCGAGCCGAAGATCATCAGCAGGGCGCGCTTGCCTACCCGGTCGGCCAGCAGGCCGAACAGCGGCGTGCCCACCATCGTGCAAGCGGTCAGGATGCTGAGCAGCAGTCCCGCGTCGGCGAGCGGCATCCGCTGCTGGTGCTGGAAGAACTTTACCGCGAAGGTCTCGAACGGGAAGATGGCGGAGTAAAACACTACGCACAGACCCACCAGATACCAGTAGGAGCGGCCGAATTTCAGGATGTCGCTGGCTACAACTTTGTCGGTTTCACCGGCATGTCCGAGATAGTAGTGATGCTCGGCGCGGACTTCCAGAATCCAATACAGGATCGGCCCGATGACGCACAGCGTCACAAACCCGACGCCGATCATCCACGGTGTGTGCCAGGACTTGTAGGCGCTTGCCGCCCAGCTCGGGGAACTCTGCGCTAGCAGCGTCCCGAAACGCGCGATCACCAGGTTGATGCCGAAGGCGAAGCTGAGTTCTTTTCCCCGGAACCACTTGGCCAGGGCGGTGGTGACGGAGACGATCAGCGACTCCGCCCCCATGCCGAAAATGAAGCGGCCGCTGGCCATGACGCCAAAACGCGGCGTGGCCGCGGTGAGGATGGCGCCCGCCAGACATATGGTTCCGAATAGAAGCGTCGCCTTGCGGGTGCCGATGCGGTCGATGATCACGCCGCCTATGAGCACGGTGGCAATCGGGGCGATGCTGTAGAACGAGTTCAGCAGCCCGATGTTCTGGTCGCTGAAGCCGAGCTGCCTTTGCAGAATGTCGGCCAGCGGACTGAGCGCGTCGTAGAAGTAGTAGTTGCCGAACATCGCCAGGCTGACGAAGATCAGCACCGTCCAGCGATAGGCGGTCGAGGGTGCCGGCAACGTCTCCGGCTTGGGCGTGGTTATGGTTGAATCCACCATCCAGAGGACCTTTAAATGCGACGTCATCCTTGCGTCGCGCAGCAGAGAACTCAAGATATCAGATTGCGTGCGGGAAGTAAGCGGGCAGTGCCGGATTAACAACGGCCAAATACACTCCCGGGGGTCTAGGGCGTTCCGCTGGGCCCCTGTTCTGTTTTCGGAACAAAATCCAGAAACTTCACCTGAAGCCGAGTTGGGGGGGGTAGCTTCCTCGTGGCTTTCTGTTGAGGTCCTCGTATGCGCCCAGGAAAGTGGCGTCCCCCTATCTTCGTGGCCGAATGTGAGGGAAAACCGGAGCGGGAGTCCGCGCCGAAGCCCGCGATCGCTGAGCCGCGTGTCCAGCGGGCGCTCGAGCTTTTTCACCAGAAGCACTCAATTCGGCTTGACGACCTTAACAAACACGTCGGTCTGTCGCCTTCTCGCTTTCGTCACTTGTTCAAGCAGGAGGTAGGCCTATCGCCGACGCATTATTTCGGGTTAGCTCGGCTTCGCCAAGCAAGAATGCTCCTCGAAAGCTCTTTTCTGTCAGTCAAGGAAGTCGCCGCTCTTGTCGGCGTCAACGACGTGAGTCACTTTGTGCGGCGCTATAAGCTTGTCTACGGAGAGACGCCCTCGCAGACCCGCCTGCGTTCTGCGGTTCCATCCAATGCCTCCCCTATAGCCACTTCGGCCAACAAATAGCCGTTCCCGCCAATGAAGCGGTGACGCCAATCACGGCTGTCAGGCGCCGCCCAGAATATACAAATTGGGAGCTCGACCCTGAGACCGCGTCAGGACGGCAGGATGCGCCGCATAGGGTGAGACAATGGGCGTCTGGTAGGGCGGTGTTCCCGGACGCGTACACGCCCTACGTGGGCTACCGTGCTTTTCTAAGGAGGACGAGATGTTCGGAAGAAAGGGTTCTAGCAGCTTTGCAGCTGCCCGAGAATGTGCGACCTTAGCGGTCAAGTCCCTGACTTTCCTCTGTATTCTCACCGCCGGCACCATGGCATGGAGTCAAACAGTGGCAAGTAACACCCGGTTTGGCCAATTGGATCAGACGGCGCAAGCTGCCCAAGGCTCTGACCCAACCGCGCTTCGCAGTCTAGTTGTGGAGATGTTTCGAACGGCCGGCGTGCAGGACGAACAGGCAGCCTCATTCCAGGACCGCATAGTCGCGGCGGAGCTGTCATATCGGGCCGGCCAGCATGCCGGGGTTCCTGAAGCTAGCATCGTGCAGACTCTCAACCAGCTAGCGACCACGCTCGCCCTGCCGTCATACGCACAAACGAGTCCGGGCCAGCTTCGGCGCGTGAGGATGGCCCTGATTACGCTCGTTCCGCATATCCGCGTAAGGCAGGTCGAGAAGCAGGGAAATCGTATTTCGGATCAGATGTCGCCCGCCGAAGCCGCCCTTGTGACGCTAATGTTAATAAAGCAAAAACTGGATAACCCCGATTTTCAAGTCCCGCCCTCAGTGTGGGAGCAGAATCACCCTATAGTCCCTCCCGGCGCGGTCGGTGGGGCCGCCCCTGGCTCCCAGCCGCAGCTGCAAGTGCAGCCGCCGGCCGATCAGGCCCTGCGCACGGCCCTGAGTAACGCGGCTTCGGGGACACAAAGCGTGGCTCTCCTGCAGCTCGTTAACAGTTTGGTGACCGACCTCGGATATTAAACGAGAGACGGAGAGAAGGCGATGAGAACGATTCGTATTGTCCTTGCGATACTGCTGCTGCACTTGGCGGGAATAATCGGATGCAATGGGGGAGGCGGCAGCCTGCCCCCAGGGTTCGGGATCATTACCCAGGAAGAAGCAGTCATTGATGGGGTCCCTTTTTTTGGGAACGTTCCAGACATAGTCGTCAATGGATCCTGGATCAGCGGAGGCACGGGGGCGGTCGTGGCATTTTATGAAGAGGCCAGCGATGATGAAGGATACTTTTATATCGACAACGGCCGCGCACCAGCGAGCTGGCAGATGACCGAACTAAATGGGGATTGTGCCGGTGATAGTACAGTCGGGTCCGTGAACGCGCAGGCATACAACTACCTAACCTGCCACGACGCCCCCCTCAGCGCGAGCCCTTCCTCTTTCGATCATTCGAGTCCGCCAGCGACCCTCACTGTCTCCGGTACGGGCATGTCCGAGGAGTATGGGATGCCTTCAGTAATGATTTTTGATGTCCAAGGAGATATTTATTATTACGGCCCTGCGGATACGTGCGCCCCCGATATGAGTTGGGTGGGCGTGGGTAGCGAAGACTTGGCGCACCTTCCGGCAGGTTACTACGGCATAGCCGTTGGCAATGTGCTCTCGGATGGTACCGTACAACCGGTGGGATCTGCGCAGTTTCAGGTGACCCTAAACAACGGAGTACCGACTGGATTGTCGGTCCAACCCACCTCTGTCGTCATGAACGGCGGTGATGGGGCATATTTGACGGCTGAGTTGTCCTATTCCGATGGGTCCTGGGTCAATGTTACGTACTTGGCCACATGGACGAGTTCTGACCCGGACTTCGCGACGGTCGGCACCGGCTACTGGGCCGGGTACGTCACTGGCATGGACGTCGGGATTGAGGGGTCTGCCACGATCACGGCCTCATATCAGGGGTTTCAAGGGAGCTGCCTCGTGACAGTCTTTCCAGCCGCGCCACCGCCGCAGGGCTAACGAGGGCGAAGCGCGAGTCAAGGGATCTGCGCTTGGGACAAGCAACAGGTACAGGCCCTCGCTCGTCCTCTCTCACCGTCCTTCGATTCGCGCGTCACTCGTACGTCGGGCCTGCGGCTCACTGCGGCTTGGGCGCTGACTTTTCCCGGTCCCTCAGGCTCTGGAGATCGGCATTGGTGAAAGTGCGCACGCTGGCAGGTTTCGGCTGCTGGCGCATGGCGCGTGCCACTTCGGCCAGGCTGCGCCGATCGCCCGGACCACGCGCGTTGACTACATCGAACTGCGCCGCTCCCAGGCCGGCTTCCGAGCCCGCGAACTCGCCAGCTTGCGGCGCGGACTGAACGTACCCCATCGGCAGCATGGCCCCGGGTTGGCTGACCTCCATGCCGGTTTGAACGGCTGGAAGCACCGTGGTGAGATTGTCGAGCGTGGAGTTGGTGGCGCCCACCTGCAGGTTCGAGGTTCCGTTGGTGGCTCCTATCGGGTTGGCGGAGACGGTGGACAAGTTTGCCGTCGGGGTGACCAGCAATGGCGGGTTGCTCGATCCAACCGTAGTGGCGTAACCCGACTGGATGAGCAAGCCGCCATACGGGGTAGTAATAACGATCGGCGCTACCGACACCGCTGATCCCGATTGGCCGCCAGCGGCGGAGTTAGAGGTTTGACCCACCGCGAGGGTCGTGAGGAGCAGGAGGGCACAGATCACAAGCGTTGGACGCATTGGGCACCTCTGTTCACGCAGGTTCTTGGATTTGCCGGGGTGCCGCGGGGATGCACGGATTTGGTGGCAGTCCCGGTTAGGAGCCTACGTACCGCGCGTACAGACTGCGGGCGACCGCCGTGTCGGTCGTGCCCTTGATGATGGCGCGGCCGTCGGGGAACAGCGTCATCTCGTAATCTTCGCGCCAGAACTTTAGCACAAAATCGTTGTGGCGGACGGTGCCATGTGGTTTCAGGCGTTCCGTCATTGCGGCGAAGTCGATTGGCCGCTCCCGCTCATGGATCTGCACGGAATTGCGCCCGCACAGGGTGATATGCGGCCGTCCCTTTCCTTCCAGGTGGATAAACTCCCGTTCCCCGCAGGTCTGGCAATCGGCGCGAGGGCAGGCGGTCGAAATCTCCGAGCGCTCGTTGGTCCACACGTCGAAGGAGAGCAGGGTGCGCCGGAGCCGGTCGCGCGCCCCCACCAGCAGCTTCAAAGCTTCCGTGGCCTGAACTGATGCGACCAGGTTGACGGCAGAGTTGAGAATCCCGGAGGTGTCGCAGGTCTCGACCACGCCGCGGGGCGGGGCAGGGAAGACGCACGCCAGGCAGGCGGTTTCGCCCGGCAGGACGTCCATGGTCACACCGTAGCTGCCCACGGCCGCGGCGTAGATCCAGGGCCGGCCCTGCTCGACGGCGTAATCGTTCACCAGGTAGCGGGTCTCGAAGTTATCGGTGCCGTCGAGCACGAGGTCGGAATTGGCCAGCAGGCTCGCGACATTCGCGGGCGTGAGGTCGGCGACCTGCGGCTCGACCACGATCCCCGAGTTGAAGGCTGCGATCTTGCGCGCCGCGGCCAGGGCTTTGGGCACCGATTCGGCGGCGTCGTTCTCGTCAAACAGCGACTGGCGCTGGAGATTGCTGGGCTCGACGTAATCGCGGTCGATGATGCGCAAAGTGCCCACGCCGGCCCGCGCCAGCAAAGATGCCAGGGCAGAGCCGGTGGCGCCACAGCCGACGATGGCCACTCGGGCGGTGGCCAGCCGGCGCTGGCCTTCCGCGCCGACGCCGGGGAACAGCACCTGGCGTGAGTAACGTTCCTCCGGAGTCATGGGCATGGTCTCGTGCCAGCCAGTATTATAAGAGTCCGCTCGGCGGTAGCCGAAAGCGAAGCCAGGGCGGTCGTTCGCAAGTGCAACGAGATCATCAGGAGCGCACATCCTATAAGGCATCGGGTCGGCAGCCGGATCGGACCACCCCAGCAAACCAAAACCGGGTTTGCCGGGGGCCCCGCCTCCGGCGAAAGGACAAAGTCTGGTGTGGTGCGGGCAACGCTCAGGACGGCGCTCAGCGTGGGGTTGGCGTGTGTTTCCGCCGGCGTCCCAGTGTGGGCGCAGCAGAATCGCCCTCTACAAAACCCGCCGCCGGTGGTCCGCGCCGATCCTGGGGCGCGCTCGACCGCACCCGCAACGCTACCGGACCTGGGATCGCTGAACTCCCTCGCCGGCCGGCGGGTGCACGACATTCAGTTTCGCGGCGTCACCTCGATCGTGGACGCGCACCGACTGTTGGCGCTGATCCCGCAGAAAGCCGGCCAGCCCCTCGACAAGCGTAAGCTGCGCAGCAGCGTCCAGGCGCTGTATGCCACCGGGCGTTTCCAGGACATCCAGGTAGCGGTTGAGCCCGCGCCCCAGAGCGAGCTTTCGCTGGTATTCATCGCCAGGCAGAACCAGTTCGTCGGCCCGGTGGGCCTGACGGGCGCTCCCAAGCATGGTCCGACCGACCACCAGTTGGTGAATGCCAGTAAGCTGCGCCTGGGCGAACTGCTCACCGAGGAGCGGATGAAGCAGGCCATCGCGGGCATCGAGCGAATCCTGGAAGACAACGGCTTCTATCGCGCCACCATCAGCCCGCAGCTCACCCCGCACCAGGACACGCAGCAGGTGGGCATCCTCTTCCAGGTCGAGGCTGGTCCGCGGGCGCACGTCGGCGAGATCAAGGTGACGGGAAGTCCCGGCTTTACCAGCGAGCAGATCGGCGACATCGGCAAGCTGCGCCGCGGAGACGAGGCGACCGCGCAGAGCGTGACGCGGGCCTTGCAGAGACTGCGCAAGCACTACCAGAAGGAGGCTCGGCTGGAAGCGCAGGTTTCGCTGGTCAGCCGCAGCTATCGTCCGGAGAGCAACACCGTCGATTACACGCTGAACATCGTGCGCGGGCCGGTGGTCGCAGTGCACGTGGAAGGCGCCCGCGTGGCCGGGGCGGTCATCAAGCGCTCGGTCCCCATCTTCGAGGAAGGGGCGGTGGATGACGATCTGCTCAACGAGGGCCGTCGCAATCTGCGCGACTACCTGCAGACCCAGGGCTATTACGACTCCCAGGTCAGCGTGGTGCGCAAGGAGCAGCTCAGTGCGGACCGCACCGACATCGTTTTTGACGTGGACAGGCGCGAGCGGCACAAGCTGGTCGCGGTGGCGCTAGAGGGCAACAAGTACTTCCCCGGCGACCTCATCCGCGATCGCATGCAAATTCAGCCCGCGGGCTGGCTGCTGGAGCATGGCCTCTTCAGCCAGTCCCTGCTCACCCGTGATGTGGAGTCGGTCCGCGATCTCTACCGCGCTAACGGTTTTCTGCAGGTGAACGCCTACGCCGAGGTGGAGGATGACTACCTCGGCCAGCACGGCCACATGCGGGTGATCGTGCATATCGTGGAGGGCCCGCAGACGCTGGTCAAGGACCTCAACATCGTAGGGGCGACGACCTTCGCCGGGGTGGCATTGCAGAACCTGCTCGCCAACGTTCCCGGGCAGCCGTTCTCCGACGCCAATATGGCCACCGACCACGATACCCTGTTGAATTTCTATTTCAACCGCGGCTTTCCCGGCGTCAGCATGACCTATGCCGCCCAGCCCGTGGCCGGCGAACCCAACCGCATGGTTGTCACCTACGCCATCCAGGAGGGAGAACGCGTCTATGTGAACCAGGTGCTGGTGAGCGGACTGTACTACACCCGTCCCTCGGTGGTGAACCGGCAGATCGTTCCGCATCCGGGCGACCCGCTCAGCCAGGCCGACATGCTCAAGACCCAGAGCCGGCTCTACGATCTCGGCATCTTCAACGCGGTGGACGTGGCGTTGCAGAATCCCGAGGGTGAGGAGGCCTACAAGGATATCCTGCTTAACCTGACCGAAGCCCGCCGCTACACCTTCGACTACGGCCTGGGATTCGAGGTACAGACGGGAAGCGCGCCGGGCACTGCGGCCAATCCGCAGGGGCGTACCGGAGCCAGCCCGCGCGTATCGTTCGACGCCAGCCGCCTGAACTTTCGCGGACGCAATGACACGATCTTCTTCCAGTCCCACTTCGGACGGCTGGAGCAGCTCGCCCTGCTGGGGTACACCGTCCCGAACTGGCTGGACCACGAGAAACTCAAGCTCACGTTCAACATCCTCTACGACAACACCCTCGACGTCTTCACCTTCACCTCCCAGCGCACCGAAGGATCCATGCAGGTGCAACAATCCCTGAGCAAGGCCACCACGCTGCTGTACCGCCTGACTTACAGGGACGTCAGGGTGTCGGACCTGGCCATCAGCCTGACCCAGATCTCGCAGTTGTCTCTCCCGGTGCGCATCGGTATGCCTAGTTTTACTTATATCCGCGACACCCGCGACGATCCGGTGAATTCGCGCAAGGGCAATTACATGGTGGTCGACACCGGCGTAACCTCGCACGTGCTGGGCTCGCAAGCCAACTTTGTGCGCTTCCTGGTGCAGCACTCCGAGTATCACGCCTTCGGGCACAAAGGAAGGTTTGTGCTCGCACATTCCACGCAGTTGGGCGTCGAGCAGCCCTGGGGCGGGCCCTCGGCCATCGTCCCGCTGGCGGAGCGGTTCTTTTCCGGCGGCGGCAATTCGCTGCGCGGTTTTGCCATCAATGAGGCCGGTCCGCGCGATCTTGGAACCGGGTACCAGCTCGGGGGAGAGGCCCTGTTCGTGAACAACCTGGAGCTTCGTCTCCCTCCGGTGTTATTGCCCTTCATCGGGAAGGACCTGAGCCCGGTGATCTTTCACGACATGGGAAACGTGTTCGCATCCACCTCCGCCCTGTTCCCCAGCATCGTCCGCTGGTCGCAGCCCAACCTGACGGAGTGCAAGACTACTCCGTCGCTTACGAGTTGTAACTCCATCTTTAATTACGTCTCGCACGCAGTGGGTGGGGGAATCCGCTACCGCACGCCCATCGGCCCGGTGCGCTTCGACGTAAGCTACAACCTGAATCCGCCCACGTTTGCCATCGGCGTCCAATCGCCGCCGTCGACGCCAGCGTTTTCCATTCCTTCGCTTCTCCCCCCCCCGCCGCCGCCGCCGACCTTTCACGTGCTGCACCGGGTGAACTTTTTCTTCAGCATCGGGCAGACGTTCTGATGAACGCTCATCTTCAATCCGGGTGGTACGAGGCTGCGCGGCGCATGCTGTGCGCTGTGGTGGTGGTGGCCGGGTGCAGCCTGTTCTCGACCACGGAGGTGATCGACCGCATCGTCGCCACCGTGAACCATCACGCCATCCTGCAGAGCGAATGGGACGAAGCCGTCGAGTTCGAGTGTCTGATGAGCGGCCGCCCGCTCCAGGAAGCCACGGCCGAGATCCGCATCCAGACCCTGGAGCGGCTGATCGACCAGGAGTTGATCGCCGAGCAGATGAGCACCAGTTCGTTCGTGCCGGCGACGGCTGAGGAGACTGCCGGCCGCGTGCGGGAGTTGCGGCAGACGGTCCCGGCATGGGAGACCGACGACGGCTGGCGCGCCGCCCTCGCCAGCTATGGATTGACAGAGCAGGACGTGGAGGAGAGGACAGCCGTCCACGTGAATCTATCGCGCTACCTCGACCTGCGATTTCGCCCGGATATCCACATTGAACGAAGAGCCATGGAAGACTACTACCGCCAGCAATTGCTTCCACAGATGCGCGCTTCCGGTTGGCCGGATACGCCCTTCGAGCAGATGGCCCCCAAGATTGAACAACTGCTGATCGAGCAGCGAATGAGCGAGCTTCAGGACGAGTGGCTGCGCTCGCTGCGCCTGCAGGAAGAGATCCGGGTGCGATGACCGAGAGCGTCCCAAGCCGGCGGAAGGGGAGGTGGGTCCGCTACGCTGCCATCGGCGTGGCCACGCTGGCGGTGTTGCTGCTGGTGGCCGGGTACCTTGCCAGCGGCGGGTTCCAGGAACGCATGCGGCGCAGGGTGGTGGCCGAACTGGAGCAGATGACCGGGGGGCGCGCCGAATTGAAGTCATTTCACTGGAAGCTTTCGAAGCTGGAATTCGAGGCGCGTGACCTCACCATTCACGGGCTGGAATCAGCCGGCCAGGTGCCCTACGCGCACGTCGACCGGCTGCTGGTCCGGCTGAAGATTCTTTCGTTACTGCGGCGGCCGATTGGAATTCGCGAACTCGAGCTCGAACATCCGGTGGTCCACCTTATCGTTTATCCGGACGGCAGCACCAACCAGCCCGTGCCCCGGACGAAGGCAAGCGGCGGAGCCGTCGCCGGAGTGTTGTTCGAGCTGGCCGTCGACCGCCTGCAGGTGCAGCGCGGAGAGCTGCTGTGGAACGAGCAGAACCTCCCGCTGGATTTCGGCGTGCGTGGCCTGCTGGCCACCATGGCGCGCACCGGTCCGCAGAACACCTACGAGGCCCACATCCAGGTTGCGGCCGTGGATGCGAAATATGGCGGGTTTCCGCCGTTCCAGGGCAAGACCGAACTCCAGCTCGGCCTCGCGCCCGGCAGCGCCGAACTCCGATCGTTCAAGCTGGTGTCGGACCGCTCCGCGCTCGAGGCACGCGGCGCTCTCACGGATTTCCGCGACCCCAAGGTCCAGCTTACGTACGACGGGTCTCTCGATGTGGTCGAGTTCGGCGCGCTGGTGCGCATCCCCGAGCTGCGCCGGGGAAAACTGGAGATCACCGGCCACGGCACATATCACGCGCCGGACTTCACCTTTGCCGGGCGTATGGTGTTGAAAGGGGTGGAGTGGCGCGAACCGGGTTTGCGGGTGCCGGAGCTGACCGCTGCCGCCAAGTATTCGCTCACCCGCGACCGCCTGGTGATTTCCGACCTCAATGCCCAAACGCTGGGAGGACTGGTCTCCGGCAGCGTTGAGGTCACGAATTGGAGCCGGCTCGGCCCGCTCGTGGGAGCCGCAGGACGCACCCAGGCTCGCCAGCACGGCCTCGGACGCCTGCGCCTGTCGGGCGTGCAGATCGGGGCGCTCGCCACCGCCGTCTCTACCCCCGGTCTGCCGCTTGACCGCATCAACCTCGCAGGCCGAGCCAGCGGGACAGTCGATCTCGAATGGACCGGCTCACCCAAAGACGTGAACGCGACCTTCGCAGTCGAGGTCGTACCGCCGGCCAATCCAGGACCGGGGCAATTGCCGGTCACAGCACGCGTGCAGATGATTTATCGCGGCCGGCAGGCGATCCTGGACATTGCGCAGTTGAATATCGCCACCCCCGCCACCCGCATTAGCGCCACCGGGATGCTGGGGTCAGCCAGCGCGCGGCTCAGCGTCGGGCTCAACAGCAGCAACCTCGCCGAGCTGCAGTCGGCGCTGGCTGCCTTGCATCAGCCGAGGGTTGCGCTGGAGGTGCATGGGCGCACATCGTTTACAGGTAGCGTCACGGGCAGACTGACTGCTCCGACCATCAGCGGTCATCTCGAGATTTCGGATTTTGACACCGACTTTTCGCCTGGACAAATGCTGCTCCCGGCAGCTACAGGTGCAGTTGCGGCGGCTTCTCCGCGGCGGCTGCATTGGGATTCTTTGAGCGCCGATCTGGTGTACTCGCCCTCGGAATTCTCGTTCCATCACGGGTTGCTGCGTCGCGGTGCCGCGCAGGCCCGCTTCGATGTGAGCGAAGGATTGCAGAATGGCAAGCTGGAGGACGCTAGCGCCCTGCGCGGGCAGGTGCGCATCACCGGCGCCGAAGTCCAGGACCTGCAATTGATCGCCGGGACGGCCTATCCGATCACCGGGAAGGTGTCCTCGAACGTCCGTCTTGGCGGCACGCACTCGAATCCTAGCGGTCAGGGGCCGCTGGAGATCTCCGGTGGGACGCTTGCAGGCGAGTCCTTTCAATCGTTACGCGCGACCCTGGAATGGGCTGGCTGGGAGGTTAGGCTCACCGACCTCACGCTCACCCACAACGGCGCCCAGGTCAGCGGCAGCCTGGCCTACGATTTCAGTAGCAATGGATTTCACTTCGACCTTACGGGAACCAAGTTCCAGCTCTCGCAGTTCCCGCAACTGCAGCAGCCGCGCCTGACGGTGGCTGGGGTGGCGGCATTCCATCTCCAGGGATCGGGGACGGTCGAGGCGCCGGTCATCAACATCGAGCTGCACATCCACGACGTGCTGCTGAACAAGGAACCGTCTGGCGACCTCGATCTGACCGGAGTGACCCACGGGCCGGACCTGCACCTGACCGCGCGCTCGCACGTCCAGACGGCGGAGTTGGCCATTGACGGCGACGTCCGCCTGCGCGGGGACTTCCCCGCCAACATCACTCTGCGCTTTTCCCACCTCGACATCAATGCCTTGTTACGCGCGTTCCTCCAGAGCAAAGTCACCGGCCATTCCTCGATTGCCGGCGCCGTGGATCTGCGCGGACCGCTTCGCCGGCCCCGCGACCTCAACCTCAGCGGCCATGTCGACCAGTTTTCGGCGGAGATCGCGAGGGTCGTCATCGAGAGCGAGGGCGCCATCCAGTTCACGCTGGCGAACGAGTTCCTGACCCTCGATCATCTGCACTTGAAAGCCTTCAGCCCGGCGCAGAACGGCGCTCCCGCCGGTCCGACCAGCGACCTCACCGCCGGAGGCGTGATCCAGGTGGGCGGAGAATACGAGATGCATTTCGGCGCCGAGGGGGTGCTCGACTTCGGGCTCCTGCAGAGCGTTAACCCCGACCTCGCCTCCTCCGGCAGGATGGAGATCAATCTGGCCGTCAGCGGCACCCTGGCGCGGCCAGAGACCAGCGGGCAGGTACACATCACCAACGGCGCCATTTCCTACACCGACCTGCCCAACGGGCTGAGCAAAATCAACGGCACGCTGGTCTTCAACCAGAACCGCCTGCAAGTGCAATTGCTGACCGCGCAGACCGGCGGCGGCACGCTCACCCTCGGCGGTTTCATCAACTACTCCCATGGCCTCTCCTTCGACCTGACCGCGACCAGCAAAGGCATCCGTTTGCGCTACCCGCCCGGGGTCAGTTCGTATGCCGACGCCGATCTGCGCTTCAGCGGCACTCCCGGCAATTCGCTGCTGGCGGGGACGGTGACCATCACCAAGTTCGGGGTGAATCCGCAGTTCGACCTCGCTTATTACCTGCAGCGCTTCGCGCAGGCGCCCAGCATGGCCAGCCCACAGTCGCCGCTGAACAACCTGCACTTCGACATGCATATCGTCACCGCGCAGGAGCTGCAGGTGGAGATGTCCATGGCCAAGCTCTCGGGCAGCGCCGATCTGCGGTTGCGGGGCACGGCCAACCACCCGGTTCTGCTCGGGCGCGTGGACATCGCCCAAGGCAACGTCGACATTGCCGGAACCAAATATCACCTGGAACGCGGCGACATCCTGTTCAGTAATCCCACCACCATCGCTCCGGTGATCGACGTGGAAGCCTCCGCCCGGGTGCGCGACTATGACATCAGCATGGGCTTGCACGGGCCCATCGCCCACCCCAGCATCAACTATCGCTCCGATCCGCCCTTGCCGACCTCGGACATCATCGCGCTGCTGGCGTTGGGCCGGACCCAGGACCAGTCGATCGGCTACCAGACCGGGCCCAGCCAGAGCCTGAACGAACTGACCTCCAATGCGGTGCTGGAACAGGCGCTGGCCAATGCCTACGGCAGCCGCGCGCAAAGGCTGTTTGGCGCCAGCCGCATCAAGATTGACCCACAGGCCGCCGGAGTGGAGAACAACTCCAACGCCCGCGTCACCATCGAGCAGCAGGTCTCGGACAAGGTGACCCTCACCTTCATTAGCAATGTCTCGCAATCGGCGCAGCAGATCGTGCAGGTGGAATACAACATTAACCGCCACCTGTCGGTGGTCGCGATCCGCGACCAAAACGGCGTACTCTCCTTCGACGTCAGATACCGGCAGCGCAAGCGCTGACCCAGGGGTGTTTTGGGCGGCGGCTGTATAAAATGTACTTTGAAGTCCAATGAGGGACCGATCAAGATGTGGCTAGGGTTTGCAAGAAGGACCTCCGAAAAGGCGTTTGACCCCAGATTGGCGAGCCTGGAACCTGTTTTTCACGCTCCGCCGCTGACGCCCGAGCTGATGGCGGCGATCAAGCTGATCTCTCCCCGGCTCAAGCTCGCTCAAGATGAGATCTCGCGTCGAGTGTGGGAAAAGGAACAGAACGGCACCTGCTGGAGCGAGTACGAGGCCCTGCGTCCGCTGCTATCCGGCATCGAGAAACCCAGGAAGGTTCTTGAAATAGGCCCGGGGCTGGGACGGTCGGTGGTCTTCTTCTGCAAGCAATTCGGATGGCAGGATAGTGAAGTCCATCTCTTCGACGGAGACGGCGCCGCCACGAAGTACAAACAGAAGTATTACGATTCCGGAAAGAACTCGCTGCAGGACTCCTTTTGCGGCAATCTGGGGCTCTTGCGGTCCCTCCTCGACTACAATCAGATCGCGAACTACACGCTCTTCAATGCCCGGCAAACGGCGCTGGCGGAATTGCCCGGGCCCTACGACTTGCTCTACAGCTTTTATAGCATCGGCTTCCACTGGTCGCTGGAACTCTTCCTGGATGACCTGCTGCCCCTGATGCACGAGAAGACGCTGGCGATCTTCACCGTGAAGCAGGATTTTCGCGGCTTCCCTCGGCTGAAAGATTTCCACTGCCGCGTGGTTGAATGGAAGACGGTCTTGCGAAAGAAGTCATCGCGGCTGGGCATGCTCATCATGAGCAAAGGGATTGAACCCAGCGTCGGGACTCCCCTGTAAGGCTGAGAATTTCAAACTCTGTCCGCCGGATCACTGCATTTCCGCCTGTAATCCGGGGCGGCGCATGGACGAGATTCCGCAACCCGACGCCTACCGCGATGAGCGGCTGCTGATGGTCGAAGAGCAGCTTCGCGCCCGTGGCATCCGTGATGAGCGTGTGCTGGACGCGATGGCGCGCGTGCCGCGGCACGAGTTCGTTCCCGCAGAGCACCGTGGCGAAGCCTGCGAAGACCATCCTCTTGCCATCGGCGAAGGCCAGACCATCTCGCAACCCTTCGTGGTGGCGGCCATGCTGGAGGCGTTGGCGCTCCGGCCCGAGGATGTGGCGCTCGAAGTCGGCACCGGGTCGGGATATGAAACCGCTGTGCTGGCGGAGTTGGTGGGCACGGTGTACAGCATCGAACGCATCGCCAGTCTGGCGGAGCGGGCCCGCGCGGTGCTCGCGCGGCTGGCGTACGGCAACGTCACCGTGGTCCACGGAGACGGCAGCCAGGGCCTGCCGGAAGCCGCGCCCTTCGACGCCATCGTGGTCTCGGCCGCGGCGCCGCAGGTGCCCGCGTCCCTGATAGGCCAGTTGCGTGACGGCGGCCGTCTGGTGATCCCCGTGGGCAGCGGCTTCGCGCAGGAACTGCAGCTCGTGCGCAAGATCGGCGGCAACTCCACCACGATGTACCTGGACGGCGTCCGCTTCGTCCCGCTCATCGGCCGGGAGGGATTTCACATTGAGTAATTGGGTAATTGGAAGCGATCGGATCACCCGATGAAGATTCCCGGTCAACCAAGCATTGCTTTAGAATTCTTCCCGTGTCCATCGCTCGAAGTCTCCGCATCACGCTCGAGATGATCAAATGGGAGCACTCGATCTTTGCGCTCCCGTTTGCGCTGGCCGGAGCGATGCTTGCGGCCGGAGGCTTGCCCACCTGGCGCCAGGTCTGGTGGATTCTGGTGGCTATGGTGGCGGCGCGCTCGGCGGCGATGGCTTTCAACCGGCTGGTGGACCAGCCGCACGACGCCGCCAATCCTCGCACACGCGCCCGCGCCCTGCCGACGGGGCTGCTCTCGCGGCAATTCGTTGGCGGCTTTGTTGTCCTGTCATGTGGGGTGTTCGTGCTGGCCGCGGCGGAGCTGAACCGGCTGGCGCTTGAGCTGTCGCCGGTGGCGCTGGCAATCCTGCTGCTGTACTCCTACACCAAGCGCTTCACCCGCTGGTCGCACCTGATTTTGGGATTTGCCGACGGCATCTCGGCGCCGGCGGCGTGGATCGCCGTACGCGGCTCGCTCGACTGGCGCATCATCATCCTGGCCGCTGCCGTGACCTTCTGGGTGGGCGGCTTCGATGTCCTCTATGCCTGCCAGGACTATGACTTCGACCGCCAGGCCGGGCTGCACTCGATCCCGCGCTTTGTCGGCATCCGTGGCGCGCTGTGGGTGGCGCGCGCCTTTCATCTGCTGATGATCGGCCTGCTGCTGTGGCTGGTGTTCGCCCTGCATCTGGGTGCGCTGGCGATCGTCGGGGTCGCGATTGTGGGCGCGCTGCTGGCCTACGAGCATTCCCTGGTCAGCCACCAGGACCTCAGCCGGCTGAACGCGGCTTTCTTCACCATGAACGGCGTGATCTCGGTGGTGTACTTTCTCTTCATCGCCGCCGACCTGCTGCTCAAGAGGTAGCGTCGGGACGGCGGCGTTACAATCGGCTTGTGCCCGAACCCTTTCCCCGAACCGTCTTCCACCTCGACATGGACGCCTTCTTCGTGTCGGTGGAGGAGCTGTTTGATCCATCGCTGAAGGGCAAGGCGGTGGTGGTAGGGGGGCAGCGCAACGAGCGCGGGGTGGTCTCGGCGGCTTCCTACGAAGCGCGCAGGTTCGGCGTGCACTCCGCCATGCCGCTGCGCACTGCCGCCCGGCAGTGTCCGCATGCCAGCTTCGTGGACGGACATCCAGAGCGCTACCGCGAATATTCGCACAAGGTGTACTGCGTGCTCGGACGCTTCTCGCCCAAGGTGGAGATGGCTTCCATCGACGAAGCCTACCTCGACATGACCGGTACCGAGCGCCTGCACGGGCCGCCACTGCGTGCCGCCCATGCCTTGCATGCGGCGATCAAGGGTGAGACCCGGCTCAACTGCTCGATCGGCATCGCCACCTCGCGGCTGGTTGCCAAAGTTTCCTCGGACCAGGCCAAGCCCAACGGCGTGCTGTGGGTCCTGCCGGGCGAGGAAGCGTGCTTCCTGGCGCCGCTCGACGTCCGCAAGATTCCCGGTGTAGGCAAAGTGCTGGAGAAGAGCCTGCACGATCTCGGCATCCGCAAGGTGGGCGACCTGGCCGCGCTCGATGAATCCTTCCTCGACGAACGCTTCGGCAAGTGGGGACTGGCGCTGGCCGGCAAGGCGCGCGGCCTCGATGCCGGCGGATGGTTTGATAGCGAGATTGGCGAGAACGACCAGCCCAAGTCCATCAGCCACGAGCACACATTCAACCAGGATACAGCTAGCGTCGAGCAGCTCGAATCCACGCTGGCGCGCCTCAGCGAGATGGTCTGCCGTCGCCTGCGCGAACACGGGCTCTACGCCCGCACCGTCCAGCTCAAACTGCGGTACAAGGATTTCTCCACCATCACCCGCGCCCGCAGCCTGCCGCGAGCGACCCAGCTTGATGGCGAGATTCTCCAGCC
>JBKQPN010000017.1:0-17815 GCA_052145015.1 Terriglobales bacterium | reverse complement strand
CACGCAAAAAGTTGACGCTGCTGCCGCTGGTAGCGGCGGCGTACTTCATGGTCTCGGGCGGGCCGTACGGCCTGGAAGACCTGGTGCAGAGCGCGGGCTACGGACGGGCTCTGCTGGTGCTGGCGATTACACCGCTCTTGTGGGCGCTCCCGACGGCGTTGATGGTGGGCGAACTGGCCAGCGCCATCCCGGAAGAGGGCGGCTACTACGAGTGGGTGCGGCGGGCGATGGGCCCGTTCTGGGGATTCCAGGAAGCCTGGCTGTCGCTGGCGGCCAGCGTCTTCGACATGGCGCTCTATCCCACGCTCTTCGTGCTCTACCTGGGGCGGATCTGGCCGCGCATGGGAGACGCGCACGCGGCGCTGGCGGTGGGCGTCGGGGTGGTAGCGGTGTGCGTGCTGTGGAACCTGGCCGGAGCGGCGTCGGTAGGAACGGGATCGGTGGTGGTGGGAGCGCTGCTGCTGGCGCCCTTCGCGGTGCTGTCGGTCGAGGCTTTGCTGAAGCCGAGCGTGGCGGCGCCGCCGGTGGCGGGTCCGCATCTGCCGCTGGTGATGGGCGTGCTGGTGGTGATGTGGAACTACATGGGATGGGACAACGCTTCCACCATCGCCGGCGAGGTGGAAAATCCGCAGCGGACGTATCCGCTGGGCATTCTGCTGACGGTCGGAGCGGTGGCGGCGACGTACATCATCGTGGTGGCGGCGGCGTGGCGCACCGGCATCGCTCCCGCGGCCTGGGAAACGGGCGCGTGGGTCAACGTGGCCACCGCGGTGGGCGGACGCGGGCTGGGGCTGGCGGTGGTCGGCGGCGGCATGCTGTGCGGGCTGGGCATGATGAACGCGCTGGTGCTCTCCTACTCGCGCGTGCCCATGGCGATGGCGCAGGACCGCATGCTGCCGCGGGTGCTGGCGCGGAGGGACGCGCGCACGGGAGCGCCGTGGGTGTCGATCGTGGCGTGCGCGGTGGCGTGGTCGCTCTCGCTGGGATTGGGATTCGAGCGGCTGATCGAGCTCGACGTCATGCTGGCCGGGCTGAGCATCGTGCTGGAGTTCGCCGCGCTGATCGTGCTGCGGGTGCGCGAGCCGGGGATGAAGCGTCCGTTCCGCGTGCCGGGCGGACTGGCGGGCGCGGTGCTGCTGGCCGTGCTTCCGACCCTGCTGCTGGCCGCGGCCGTGGCGCGCAATGTCGGCGAGCAGGGCCTGACGAGCGGGTTGCTGATCGGGCTGGCGCTGGTGGCGGCCGGGCCGATGGTGTATGTCATGATGAAATCGGAAGCGTCGTAAGCCGGCTTGCGCCTGCCCCATTCTCGGGCATTGACTCACGCTATCCGGAAAGCTATCGTCCATGCTACCCTCGTTTTCCAATTCTCTTTTTGCTGAAGAATTCCACGAGGTTTCCAGCTTTCTGGCGGAGCGCAGTGCCGCGCCCTCGAGGGTGGGTGCACGATGGCGAACTTCCACTATCGCCTGCTCGTGGTTGACGACGAGCCCGCTATCCGAGATTTGTTCCAGAGTTCACTCTCGACCGAGGGTTATGAAGTCGGTATCGCCAAGGATGGATTTGCGGCCTTGGCGCAGATGCGCGGCGCCTTGCCCGACCTGATTCTCACCGACCTCAAGATGCCCAACATGTCGGGCTTTGAGTTGCTCTCCATCGTGCGCCGGCGATTTCCGCAAATCCCAGCCATTGCCATCAGCGGAGAATTCCTGCCTGCGCTGGCGCCGCTGGGAGTGCTCGCCGATGCCTTCTTTGCGAAACCGTTTGAATTCGCGGAACTGCTGGCCAAGGTGGCGGAGTTGCTGCAGGACGCTCCTCCCCGCCCCGCCGTCAAGCGGGACCGAGCCCCGGTCTGGGTTCCTCGCAACGGGGAATACTACGTGATCACCTGCACCGACTGCCTGCGCTCCTTCTCCATACCCGCCGAGCAAGATCGGCAGGCGCTGCGTGAGATGCGCACCCTGGAGTGCATTTTCTGCAACGCGGAGGTGCGCTTCATTGTGGAAGAACGGCCGGAAGCATCAGGGCTTCCCGAGGTCAAGAAGGCGCGCACCGCGTGAACGCCACTCCCATCCGGCACACTGGGCCAAAAAGGAACTGCACCATTCTCGGGCGTTGACTTCGAGCGAAACGATGTCAACATGGACCTCTCATAAGCCTGCTCTTCCCGCCATTATTCTCGACAAGTAGAATCAGGATGCCGTCCCTAGCCAAGGTGCTTCCGCAGTCCAGCAACAAGAAGCTGATCCTCTGCATCGATGACTACAAACAAGGACTGTATGCCCGCAGGCTGATCCTTGAGACGGCTGGCTATGACGTGATCACGGCCAGCAACGGCCGGATCGGTCTGCGACTGTTGCTAAGCCATACCGTCCACATTGTGATTTTGGACTACCGCATGCCGGAAATGAACGGAGGAGCCGTCGCCTGCGAGATCAGGCGCACGCACCCTCTCCTCCCCATCATCATGCTTTCGGGACAGATCGGCGTGTCCAAACGCGCCTCGTCGGCCGTGGATGCGTTCATCAGCAAAGGGCAACCGCCTGCCGTATTGTTGGGATGTTTGAACCTGCTATCGGAAGGCGCACCGACGAAGCGTCCTCCCGGCAGAGTTACGCGCGCCAGGTAGGAGGCGGAACGGGTTGTGACCCGCCGGGAATTGAGCTGGACTATGACAGTGGTTCCCGGATGGGCGACAGTCCACATTTCCACCCAAATTTCCACAGGAAAATTGATGGCGCGGGCGCTAGCGGAGAATGCCAATTGCTTTCATGCCATGCCCTTATCACGCCTACTGCCCCATTACCTTGTCAGTGACTTTCCCCTTGACATCAGACCGGGTTCGGAAGCTGGCCGTGCTAAGATTAGCTAACGCAAGCTGCCTGTCCCGCAGCAGGAGGGGGGAGAATGGTAACCCTTCCGAAAACCCCGATCATCCTCACTAGAGCCTCGGTCATCCTTTGCGTGGACGATGACGCGACCGGGCTGGGTTTCCGCCAGCTCATGCTCGAAGCCAAGGGCTACAGGGTTCTTCTGGCAACCTCCGCCGAGGAAGGGATGGAAGTCTTCCGCTCTAACCCGGTTGACCTTGTGGTTACCGACCACTTGATGGCACGAACCATGGGCACGGAGATGGCGGCGGCCATGAAGCGCCCACCCGAGGGCGCGGAGAATGCGGACGCCTATGTGTGCAAGGGCGATGGGCCGGAGGCGCTGCTGGGCCGCATCTCAGCCCTGCTGCCGCACCAGCGGGTCGAACCCCCGCCCGCCGCCGAATGGTCCTTCGAAGGCGAAGATCGCTACCGCGTCATCATGGAGACGATGTCCGATGCGGTGATCGCCATCGACCAGCACAGCCGGATTTTGTTCGCCAATCACGCTACTAAAAAGATATTTGGCTATGACAGCCATGAGTTGCTGGGCGGGGAGTTGACGATGCTAATGCCTCACTACCTGCGCCAGCGCTATCGGGAGTCGTTGCAACGCTACCTTACAACCGGCGAAAAGCATGTGGCATGGCAAGGCTTCAAGCCGGTAGGGCTGCACCAGGACGGCCATGAGATACCCCTCGAAATCTCCTTCGGCGAATATGCCAAGGATGGCACGCGCATGTTTGTGGGCATCATCCGTGACATTAGCGAGCGCCGGCAGGCGGAAAGAGAACATGCCCAGTTAGCCGCCATTGTGGAGTCGTCGAGCGACGCCATCATCGGCAAGACCCTCGACGGCATCGTGACGGCTTGGAACAAGGGGGCGGAGCGGATGTTTGGCTACACCGCCGAGGAAATCGTTGGGAAGCCGGCTGCTATTTTGCTGCCTCCGGATCGGTTGCAAGAGGAGAGTTACATCCTCAGCCGGATCAGGCGCGGCGAGGGGATGTCGTTACATGACAGTACCCGTGTGGCCAAGGATGGCCGGGTGTTGAGCGTCGGCGTGACCATCTCGCCCATCTACGACGACCACGGGGCGGTCACTGGCGCCTCGACCATAGCGCGGGACCTCACGCAGGTGAAGATGGCCGAGCAAGCCCTGCGCAACTCCGAGAAACTGGCCGTAGCAGGAAGGCTGGCGGCCACGGTGGCGCACGAGATCAACGGCCCGTTGGAGGCGGTGGGCAACATCCTATTCCTCCTCGACCGCGCCGAGTTGAGCCACACCGCCCACGAGTTCATCCACGCCGCGCAGGACGAGGTCAAGCGGATCGGGCAGATCACCAAGCTGACGCTCGGCTTCCATCGCGAGGGTGTGCGTGGGGAGGCCGAGTTGCGGGCCAGCGACCTGATCGACGGCATCCTAGCCCTTTATGGGCACCGCATCCAGTCCCTGGGAGTCGCCATCGAGAAGCGCTACGACAGCGCCGGGGCGTTGGTCGCTGATGCGGGCGAGCTTCGGCAAGTGCTCTCGAACCTGATCGTGAACGCAGCCGAGGCACTGGCCAAGAAGGGCGATAAACTCCTGATCCACGTCTATGACTCGCTGGACTGGCGCGGCGCGGGACGGAGAGGCGTCCGCATCACCATCGCCGACAACGGCTGCGGCATCCCCCGCGAAGTCCGCCACAAGCTCTTCGAACCCTTCTTCACCACCAAAGGGGAGAAGGGCACCGGGCTGGGGCTGTGGGTCACGAAAAGCCTGGTCGAGAAGCAGGACGGCAGCCTGCGCGTCCGCAGCACGCCCGGCGTCGGCACTACCTTCTCCGTTTTCCTGCCTTCAAATATCCGGCATCAGCCTTTGCCAACCCTTCTACCTGCTCCCTACGGGCGGCAAGAAGCAGTCTGACCTGGCACAATGAATGTTTGGCGTCAGGCACTGATTGCAAAAAGAAAGCCCTGCCGCTCGCGGCAGGGCTTTGATGTGCAGTCAATAATCTACGCTTCGGCGGTGACCCGGCCAGTCCAGCCGTGCAGCCCCTGCTTCATGATCCAGCGCATGACGTTGGAGTTGTTGTAGTAGTAGCCCAGCACGTACTGGCAGGTGGAGAGGCAGTGCGAGTTGCACACCTTCTTCATCTCGTCCAGTTGCTGGTTATCGAACTTGGGCTCCCCGATCTTGCCCCAGTCGGTGTGCGCCGAATACATGGGGAAGCACGGTGAGAGCGTGCCGTCGGTGCGGATGACGCAGGAGTTGTGCCCGGCGCGGCAGTTCCAGGGATAGGTTTTGCCGCGCAGGAAGTCCTTCATCTTGCGCAGGTGGTCCTTGGAGTTGACCATGATGTAACCTTGCGAATTTTTCTCGATCAGCCAGTCCAGAATGGCATCCACCTTCGGCCAGTCTTGCTCCAGGATGTAGGTGACGTTGTTCTCCAGGTGCTGGAAGTGGGGCTGCTCGAGGTAGGGCGGCTCGTTGATGTGCACGTCGGTGGAGATGCCGTTGTCGTGGGCAATCTCGGTGAGCGCGTACACGTCTTCGATATTGTTGCGGCAGATGTTGGTGTTGAAGACGATCATGTAGCCGTACTGCCGCTGCTGCTTCACCAGGTAGCGGAACTGCTTCTCGATGCGCTTGAAGTTCTTGGCCAGGCCGGGCTTTTCGTCGAGCGAATCGACGGCCAGATTGATGGCGGCCACGCCCAGGTCGCCGACGCGGTCGATGAAGTCTTCGTTCATCAGGATGCCGTTGGTCGGCAGGTAGACGAAGAACCCGTTCTTGGTCCCGTAATCCACCACTTTCAGGATGAAGTCGCGCCGCAGCAGGGGCTCGCCGCCCATGATGGCGATCACGCGGCAGCCCACCGACTTCAGCCAGTCGATGGAGCGGATGGCGGTCTCTTCCGTCATCCCCTTCACCTTGTTGTTGAAGGCCCAGCAGTAGTGGCAATCGACGTTGCACTTCCACTCGGTAAACAGGTAGGAAAGCAGCGGGCGGAACTGATCCGCCATCACGCGCGACTGCATGTAAGGCACCAGCCAGCGGCGAAAAGCGCGTACAAAGTTGTTCGCGTGATAGCTGCGGGTTTCTAACTCCGGCATCCAGCCTCCTTGGTTGCGATTGAACACCCCGGCCACGGACGGAGTCCGAGCGGGTACCATCCTCCCCCTACTAGACTGGTTAGAGTAAATACTTCAGCGCTGGGTGGTACAGCAAAAAATCATTAGAATGCGTGACTTGCCAGCGTAGTGTCATTTCTTTACAGCGAACTGCGGGCGAAGCGAGGGCGGCGAAGAGCGGCTGGGTGGAGCAGGCCTTCACCTGGATTATGGAGCAGCCGGGGTGGAGCAGGCCTTCAGGCCTGCATTAACGGCATTCTGGGGATCCTGGCTTTAGCCGCTGAGGGATTTTCCTCTCCTGGCGAGAGCCGCTGAATTGTGTTACTTGACCCGCTATGGCTATTCCCCTGCGCGGTCGCACCGGCCAATGGACCTATTTCATCACGGCATCAACCTATCTCAAGCAGCACCTGCTCCAGTCCGAGCGTACGGCGCTGTTGTTTATTGACGTGCTCTATCACTATCGGGGAGAGGGCAAGTACCTGCTTCACGAATTTGTGGTAATGCCCGACCACTTCCACCTGCTGATCACTCCGGGCCCGGAAGTCGCGCTGGAACGCGCCATGCAGTTCATCAAAGGCGGGCTCTCATTTCGAGCGAAGAAGGAATTGGGGCTGGCCGGCGAGAGATGGCAGACCAGCTTCTGCGACCGCCGCGTGCGAGACGCGGTGGAGTATCAGAGGTTCCGGACTTACATCCACCAGAACCCTGTGCGGCGGGGACTGGTCGCGCGTGCTGAGGAGTATCCCTACAGCTCGGCCAATCCCAGCTTTGGCTTGGACAATGTCCCTCAGCGGCTAAAGCCGGCGGTTTAGTGACGGACCCTAATGCAGGCCTGAAGGCCTGCTCCACCCCGTTGCCAGCCGTCAATCGCCCGATGACCCGATCTCCCGATCACCCGATCTCCCATCATTTCCACTCCGGAATCCTTCCCGGCGTCCAGGGCGCGCCGGCCTGCTCCATGGCCTTCTCCAGCTTGGGCAAGTCCTGCTCCAGGATGGTGCGCAGCTTGCCCAGCTCCTCGGTGAACTCCTCCGAGGCGATGGCGTAGCCATCCAGATCGGTGCGCGGCGGAGGCGAGCTGGACATGCGCTCATTCTGCATAATCGTCTCCACGCGGTCGTCGATCGAGGGCGGAGTGTTTTCGTTGCGATCGCGCAGCACGATGTCGCCGCGCAGCTTGCGCAGGATGTCGAGATTCCGCTGCTGGAGCTGCTCGGCGGTCTGGCTAAGCTGATTGTCGGCGGTCGGGGTCTGCTGCAAAGCCGTCTGGATCTTGCCCAGACGCGCCTTGAGGTCGTCGGCGGTGTTCAGCGCACCGGCCACGGCGCGGTAGAGTCCATCCACTTTCTCCTGGAAGGCGGTGAGCGCGGCGCGGTCCTCCGGCGCCATGTTGCGCGCGCCCAGCGGCTCGACGGCAAACTTCTCCGGCCCGCCCACCTGCGTGTACACGCCGTTGATGCGGGTCTCGAGCGTCACCTGGTATTGGCCCGGCATCACCAGCGGGCCCGTCGGCAAGGGAGACCAGTCTTCTTCCTGCTCCGTCTTCTCTCCCTCGTGGGGCAACTGCGGCGCGGGATAATGCAGGTCCCAGGCAACGCGGTTCATGCCCTGAGCATTGGTGGCGCTGATGCGCCGCACCGGCTTGCCGCTCGCGTCCGCCACGGTGAGGAACACGGCCGGCGCCGGCTCCTGGGCTTCGGCGCGCAACTGGTCGGGGGTGGGATAAGGCACGGTAGCATTCTTCTTGGCGGCTTCTTTCTCCGCCTCTTGACGCTTCTCCTTAAGCGTCTTCAGCTTATCCTTCAAGTAATAGGTGAAGACGGCGCCGAACGGCGGATTCTCCGCGAGATAGAACGCCGATCCCTGCGACGCCTTGCCGCGTCCGCCCAGCGGCTGCGCCTGCACGTAGAGCAGCGCTTTCTTCACCGGATAAAGCAGTGCCTGCCCGTCGAGCGCCTCGGGCCTGAGCACGCGCAGGGGCCTGAGGTCGTCGAGGATGTAGATGCCGCGGCCGAAAGTACCAACCACCAGGTCACCTTCGCGCGCCTGGATCGCGATGTCGTGCACCGAGATGGTCGGGAAGCTGCCTTTGAGCTGGATCCATTTGCCGCCGCCATCGATGGTGAACCACAGGCCGAATTCGGTGCCGGCAAAGAGCAGCTTGGGATTCACCGGATCTTCGACAAACGCCAGCACCGGGCCGTTCTCCGGCAGGTTGGCGGCGATCGACGCCCAGCTCTTCCCCGCGTCGGTGCTCTTCAAGAGATAGGGTTTGAAGTCGCCGTTCTTGTGGTTGTCGAAGGCGGCGTAGACCGTGTTCGCATCGTAGCGCGATGCTGCCAGCCGGCTGACGTAGGTGTTGTCGGGCACGCCGGGAAATTTTTCGTACTTGGTCCAGTGCTCGCCGCCGTCCTCGCTCACCTGGATGAGGCCGTCGTCGGTGCCGATGTAGATCAGCCCTTCTTTCTGCGGCGATTCGGCGAGCGCCACCGTGTTGCCGTAGAACGAAGTCGAGGCATTCTTCGCGACCGCGTCCGCGCCCCAGACCTTGCCCATCACTGGCAGCTTGTTGCGGTCGATCTGGCGGGTAATGTCAGGACTGATGGCGCGCCAGGAGTCGCCGCGATCGTCGCTGCGGAAGAGCTGGTTGGCGCCGAAGTAGAGCCGCGTGTGCGCGTGCGGGCTGATGATCAGCGGAGAATCCCAGTTCCAGCGATAGGGCTCGGCGCCCTTAGCTTCCATGGGTGAAATGCCGGTGCGTTCGCCGGTGCGCCGGTCGTAGCGGACCAGCGTGCCGTATTGCAGCTCGGAATAGACGGTGTCGGGATCGTCGGGATCGACCACGGTGCGGAAGCCGTCGCCGCCCCAGGTGACGAACCAATCCGAATTCATGATGCCGTTCACGTTGCGCGTGCGCGAGGGCACGCCATAGGAGTTGTTGTCCTGCATGCCGCCGTACACGTAATAGAACGGCTGCGAATTGTCCGCAGCGACGTCGTAGAACTGGCTGACCGGCAGGTTGGCCTTGAACTGCCAGTGGGCGGCGCGGTCCCAGGTTTCATAGACGCCGCCGTCGCAGCCGTCGAGATAATGGTCGGGGTTGGCGGGATCGGGCCAGAAGGCGTGATTGTCCACGTGCTTGTCGCGCTCGCCCAGCCGGCGCAGGGTCTTGCCGCCGTCATCCGACACCTGCAGGAAAGTGGCCATCACGTAGATGCGGTCCACGTTGCGCGGGTCGGCGATGATCTGCGAGTAGTACATGGCGGTAGAGTCGTAAGGATTGCGGCGCTCCCAGGTGGCGCCGCGGTCCGAGGAGCGGAAGATGCCGCCGGCGCCGTTGGCCGCCTCGATCTCGGCAAAGACCACGTTGCGGTCGACCGGCGAAACCGCCAGGCCGATGCGCCCCATGTCTTCGGTGGGCAGGCCGCTTTTGAGCTTGTTCCACGTGGCGCCGGCGTCGGTGGATTTGTAGATGGCGCTCTCGGGGCCGCCATCGATCATGGTGAAGACGTGGCGGCGGCGCTGATAAGCGGCGGCGTAGATGACATCAGGATTCTCGGGATCGAGCACCACGTCGGTGACGCCGGTGTTCTCGCTGATCTCCAGAACCTTCTTCCAGGTCGCGCCGGCATCGGTGGTCTTGTAGAGGCCGCGGTCGCCGCCCGCCGCCCACAGCGGGCCTTGCGCCGCCACGTACACCGTGCTGGTGTCCTTGGGATGGATGACAATGCGCCCGATGTGCTCCGACTTCTTGAGACCCACGTTCTTCCAGCTCTTGCCGCCGTCCTCGGAGCGATAGACGCCGTCGCCGTAGGCCACGCTGCGCTGGCTGTTCGATTCGCCCGTGCCCACCCACACGATGGAGGGGTCCTTGGGATCGAGCGCCGCCGCGCCGATCGAGTACGAGGCTTCCTTGTCGAAGACCGGGGTCCAGGTGGTGCCATCGTTGTCGGTCTTCCACACTCCGCCCGAGGCCACGCCGGCATAGAAATGCGACGGATTGCGCGGATCCACCGCCAGCGCGTTGACGCGGCCGGAGGTCAGCGCCGGACCGATGAGCCGCAGCTTCAAGCCGCTGAAGGTCTCGGACGACATGGGCGCGGGCTTCTCGTCCTTATTCTCTTCCGCCGGCTTGGCCGCGGACTTCTTGGACTGCGCGGCGGTGAAGGAGGTGAGTGCGATCAGGCAGAGGAAAAAGGCGCAAGTCGTCTTCAAGGTTTTCTCCAGCATGAACCGTTTCAAGAAACGGTCATTTATACAGGAAAACTCTGAATTTCGCGCAACATGCAGGAGCACGGCTTCAGAAACTCAACAAACACGCTCAGGTGGGAACACGTGTCAAGGCACGAGTTTACCTGGATTATTCATGAGGACTCGCGGGTGTGCGCCACTAAAACTGCCTCGTGAGACACCACGTGTCAGGGCCCGGCTTCAGCCGTGCCGTACGGCGCAGTAATGAGCGGGCTTTAGCCACTGAGGCAAAGGCGATGGCCGGCCTTGATTTTCGCGAATCGATTTTGTCTGCACACTCTGTCAGCCGGCGAATGCGCAGGGGCTAAAGCCCGGATTCGATCGGCCTCTGATCGGCACGACTGAAGTCGCGCCCTGACACGTGATCTTGCCCCAAGGGGATTTTTCCGCGCCCTGCAACGCCGTGTTCTTCCCGAAACATATTTCAGCCACCGTCCCGCCGATGCCATCTACATTCTAGACATGGCGAAACGAACCAGCGCTCACGGACACGACACCAAGCACTTCCGCGCCCATCGCAACTTCTGCTTCGCTTGCGGCAAAGACAACCCGCACGGCATGCACCTGAAGTTTTTTTTGGACGACGACGGCCGGCACTTCGTCTGCCGCTTCCGCTTGTCCGACCGCTTCTGGGGACCTCCCAAGCACGCCCACGGCGGCATCATCGCCACCATCCTCGACGAGGCCATGGGCAAGGTGAACAAGCTCCGCCACGTCATCGCCGTGACCTCGAAGATGACAGTCGAGTACCTGAAGCCGGTGCCGCTGGGCAAGCCGCTGGTTGCCGTAGGCTGGGAGAAGAGCGTGCGCGGGCGCCGGCACATCAACGTGGGCGAAGTCCGCAATCAGGCGGGCGAAGTGCTGGCGCGCAGCCAGGGGACATTCATCGCCATCGATCCCCATCGCATGTTCGCCAAGTACCTGACCAAGGCGCAGCAGGCGGCCCTGCTGAAGCAGTCCGGGGCCGCACCCGACGGCCGACGGCGGGCGCGCAGCACCGACGAGATTTGACCGGAAAAAGCTAACCACGGAGACACCGAGGCACGGAGGAATTGATTTCATAAACCTCCGTGTCTCCGTGCCTCCGTGGCAGGTGTCGCTGGAGCGGTGCAAGCTGTAGAATAGAGTTGTTCCCCCGAAGAGGAAGCGTATGTCGGAGACCAACGGTAGCGGCGGGCTGCGTCTGAAGACCGGCCTGGCCGAGATGCTCAAGGGCGGCGTGATCATGGACGTCACCAACGCCGCGCAGGCGGCGGTGGCGGAGAAGGCGGGCGCCACGTCGGTGATGGCGCTGGAACGGGTGCCGGCGCAGATCCGCGCCGAGGGCGGGGTGGCGCGCATGGCGTCGCCGCGCACGATCCGCGAGATCATGGCCACCGTATCCGTCCCCGTGATGGCCAAGGTCCGCATCGGCCACTTCGCCGAGGCGCAGGTTCTGGAAGCGCTGGGCGTGGACTACATCGACGAATCCGAAGTGCTCACCCCCGCCGACGAAGAGCACCACGTCGACAAGCACGCCTTCAAGGTGCCGTTCGTGTGCGGCGCGCGCAACCTGGGCGAGGCGCTGCGGCGCATCGCCGAAGGCGCAGCCATGATCCGCACCAAGGGCGAAGCCGGCACTGGCGACGTGGTACACGCGGTCAAGCACATCCGCCAAATCGTCCACGAGATGAAGCTGCTCACCATCCTGCGCGAAGACGAGCTGATGGCCAAAGCCAAGGAATGGGGCGCGCCGTTCGAACTGGTGCGCCTGGTGGCGCGTGAAGGCAAGCTGCCGGTGCCGAATTTCTCCGCCGGCGGCATCGCCACGCCCGCCGACGCCGCGCTGGTGATGCAACTGGGCGCGGAGGCAGTGTTCGTCGGCTCGGGAATTTTCATGAAGGAAAGGGCCACGCCGCTCGACCTTGCGAACCCGCAAGAGCGCGACGAGGCCGAGCGCCGCGCCCGCGCGATCGTCAAGGCCACCACGCACTTCGACGATCCCAAGATTTTGCTCGAAGCCAGCGAAGAACTCACCGGGACGATGAAGGGGCTGGCCATCAGCACCTTGGCCGAATCAGAACTGCTGCAGAAACGCGGCTGGTGAGGGGGCTCTTGGCTCTTGGCTCTTAGCTTTTCCCCCTCCACCCAAACCGAGAGCTAAAGGCTAAGAGCCAAGAGCTAAAAGCCAAGAGCCAAAAGCCATGCCCATCGGCGTTCTCGCAATCCAAGGCGACTTCGACGCGCACCGCCGCCGGCTCGAGCAGCTCGGCGCCGAGGTCGTGCTGGTCAAAAAGCCCGAGCAGCTTGACGCGGTCGATGCGCTGGTCATCCCCGGGGGCGAGTCCACCACCTTCCTGAAATTTCTCGAAAAGGGCGGTTTCCTGGACAAGCTGCGCGAGTTCGTGCGCGCCAAGCCGGCGTTTGGTACGTGCGCCGGCGCCATCCTGCTGGCCAGCGAGGTCGCCGACCCGCCGCAGCCGAGCCTGGGCGCGCTCGACATCTCCGTCCGCCGCAACGCCTACGGACGCCAGCTCGACAGCTTCATCGGCGAAGGCGACACGCAGTTGCCGGGAGGGCCGCTCGAGATGGTCTTCATTCGCGCGCCGAAGATCGAGCGCGTCGGCCCGAAGGTCGAAGTTTTGGCGCGCGAGAAGAATGATCCCGTGCTGGTACGCCAGGGCAAGATCATGGCGGCGACGTTCCATCCCGAACTGTCGGACGACACGCGCGTGCACGCCGAGTTTCTGAAGCTGGTCCGCAACGGGCGCGCAAAATAGATTCCCGCAAATGAAGAAACGACTGCTGCTGCGCTCCATCAATGCCTGGCCGCCGTTCCTGGGAGCCGGCATACGCGTCACGCGCATGAGCTCGAAAGCGATTGATGTCGAGATGAAGCTGCGCTTCTGGAACAGGAATTATGTGGGCACGCATTTCGGCGGCTCGCTGTACTCCATGACCGACCCGTTCTTCATGCTGATGCTGCTCGACAACCTGGGGCCGGAGTACCTGGTGTGGGACAAAGCCGCGACCATCCGCTTCAAGAAGCCGGGACGAGGAAAAGTGCGCGCAGAGTTCCGGCTCTCCGACGAGCAGATCGACGAGATCAGGCGAGCGGCGGCTGACGGGAAGACGGAACCAACTTTCGTGGTGCAGGTGAAGGACGAGGCCGGAGACGTGGTGGCCGAGGTAGAGAAGATGCTTTGGGTGAAGCGGAAGACAGGTGCGGCTCTCACGTCAGCACCAGCTTCATCTCCTCCGTCGCTTTGAAGCCCAAGGACTCATACAGCGGACGGCCGTCGTCGCTCGTGTGAAGCGACACCGACTGGAACCCCGCCTGCTGGCACCACTCGATCATGGTCTGCATCAGCCGGCGCGCGATCCCCTGCCGGCGGTATTCCGGGTAGGTGTAGACGTTCAGGATCCACGCCCGCCGCGGTTCGGGGTCGGCGGGTCGGCTCAGCCAGGGGACGATCATCATGCCGCCGCCGGCCACAACGCGTCCGCCGCGCGTTTCCGCCAGCCAGCCGCGAAACAGACCCGCGGGGATGGCCTTTTCCAGGAACGCCGCTGTGCTTGCCTGCATCGCTTCCAACGCGGCCGCGTCGCGCTCGCCCATGTCTTCGTACATCCGCCGCCGGTGGCGCACGATCTCGGCCACGTCCTCTGGCTGCGCCTCCCGGATCACGATCTCGTCCCGCATCCCTCTTCTCCTCGCGTCCTGCCCACCAGAAACCGCGTCACTCGCGGCGAGCGCAGCACCGCCATCACCGGCCGGCGCAGCGCGCGCGGTACGGACGCGAGCCGCCGCAACCATCCCGCGTTGCGGAACAGCGGACGCAGCTCGCGCTCATACTGGCCGCGATAAATCGCCGCCGCCTCTGCCACCGGCCTCTTCCCTTCCCAGACTTCCGCCAGCGCCTCAGCCGCCATCGCACCGCTGCGCAGCGCCAGCGAGATGCCGTCGCCCACAAAGGGATCGATGAACCCGGCGGCATCGCCCGCGAACAACACCCCGCCCTCTTCCGCCTGGGGAGGCGCGAAGACCAGCGGCGACGTGGCCACCGTTTCCGACACCTGCTGCCACTCGCGGCTGCGCTCGGCGAGCCTGGGATGGAGCGCCAGCACCTGCTCCATCGAATTCGCGGCCGCGGCTTGCACCATGGCGCACGCATTCACCTGTCCGTCCATCAGCGGCTGCACCCCGCAATAGCCGCCGGCGAAGAAGTACAGGTCCACCGACCGCGGCGAATCCGGCTCGCGGAAGTGCGCCTTCCATCCCACGCATTTTTCCCGCTGCGGTTGGACAAGCCGGCTGCGGCGCAGGTTCGACCAGCGTCCGCTGGCATTGATTACCGCGCGCGCGGTGAAGTCGCCCGCCGAGGTTGCGACGGTGAAGGGTCCGCTACCGGTGATGGCGCGCGCTTCCAGCAACTCGCGGCAATCGGCCCTACATTCCGCCGCCCGGCGCCACAGCGCCTGGTCCAGGTCGTAGCGCGAGATAGCCGCCGCTGACGGAGAAAGCGCGGCCTCCGCCACCGACGTTTCGGCGAAGATGCGGGCGTGGGCGATGCGGGGCGCGCGGCGGACGAGATCGTCGACCCCCAGGCCTGCAAGCAGCGCCACGCCTTCCGGCGAGATGAATTCGCCGCAGACCTTGTGGCGGGGAAAGCGTCCGCGTTCGAGCAGCAGCACGCGCCCGCCCGCCCGCGCCGCGGTGATGGCCGCCGCACTCCCCGCCGGCCCGCCGCCGATGATGATCAGGTCGAACGCGGCGGCTCTCTCCACGCGATTGCCCCCATGCGGCACAAATAATGGTTGCCGACCTCGACGGCCCCGGCGCGCGTAGCCTGCAGCAGCTCGCGCAGTTCGCCGGGCGTGTAGGCGCGGCGCACCGAGGCGGGCCCGTCGTGCCGCGCCAGCCGGCTGCGATACAAGGGAAAGCCGGCATAGATGAGCGCCAGGTGAGCCGGACTGCGCCGCAGATCGTTGACCAGCGCCGCCACTCGCGCCACCCGCAGCGATTCATTGATGAAGCGCACCAGCTCGCCGGGCTCCAGATGATGCGTGAACAGCGACGAGCCCACCAGGTCGAAACTGCAGTCGCCGAACGGCAAGGCCAGCGCGTCTCCGGAGACCGCCCGCCGAGTGCCGTTCAGGTGGCCCGCTGAACGGTCGAGGACCACGAAATCCAGGCGTACGCCCTCGCGCGCGAGCTGGCGAGCGACCCGCGCGGGGATGTCGCCGGAAGCGCCGCCCACGTCGAGCAGCGACAGTTCCCTTTTTCCGGTGCGCCGGGCAACCAGGCGCACCAGGCGGCACATGGTCGCGGCCCCGCCAAACCAGCGGTTGACCATGCGCAGGTCGGCGAGCGCGGCGGCGATCTCGGCCGCGGTGCCGGAATCGGAGTCCAGGAGCTCGGGGATGATGGTACGCTTCATGAGGATTGGGTCATTGAGCGATTGAGTCATTGAGTCATTGAAAAGCAGTCCCAATGACTTAATGGCTCAATGAATCAATGGCTCAATCCATCAAACCGTCTCCAGCTCCTCTTCCAAAAGTTGCTTGTTGTACAGGTCCGTATAGTACCCGTTGCGGGCGATGAGTTCGTCGTGGGTGCCGAGTTCGACGATGCGCCCGCCGTGCAGCACGGCAATGCGGTCGGCGTTGCGCACCGTGGACACGCGGTGAGAGATGAAGATGGTCGTCCGCCCCTGCATCACCTCGCGCAGGTGGTTGAGGATTTTCTCCTCGGTGTCAGTATCGACGCTGGAGAGCGCGTCGTCGAGCACCAGGATGCGCGGGTCGCGGATGAGAGCGCGGGCGATGGCCGTGCGCTGTTTCTGCCCGCCCGAGAGCGTGATACCGCGCTCGCCCACCATGGTCTGATACTTCTCCGGGAAGTCGGCGATGTCGCTGGCGATATTGGCGGCTTCGGCGGCGCGTCGCACGTCGTCGTCGCTGGCGCTCTCGGCGCCCAGCGCGATGTTCTCGCGCACGGTGTCGCTGAACAGGAAGGTCTCCTGCGGCACGAAGCCGATGGCGCGGCGCAGCGTGGCCAGCGGATAGTCGGTGATGGGCCGGCCGTCGATCAGCACGCTGTTTGCGGGCGCGTCGTAGATGCGCGGAACCAGGCTCACCAGCGTAGACTTCCCCGCCCCGGTCGCTCCCACCACGGCCAGGCTCGATCCGGCGGGAATCTTCAGGCTGACGTCGTTGAGCACCGGCACGCCGTTGTAGGCGAAGCTGAGGTTGCGGAACTCGACTTCGCCGCGAATGGCCTCGGGCGGACGCTCCGGCGGGATGCGATCGGCGATCTCCGGCCGCTCCGCAAAAATCTCGTTGATCCTGCCCATGGAGGCGCTGCCGCGCTGGAACAGGTTCAGCACCCAGCCGATGGAAATCATCGGCCAGGTAAGCTGCACCAGGTAAGTATTGAAGGCGACGAACATTCCCACGTCGATCTTGCCCTGGAGCACCTGCCGGCCGCCCAGCCACAGCACCAGCACCACCGCCAGGCCGAGCAGGGTCTCGAGCGTCGGCCACAGCATGCCCATCAGCCGGACCAGCTTCAGGCTGCGGCGAATGTACTCGCGGTTGGCGCTCTCGAAGGCCTCGATCTCGGCTTCTTCCTGCACGAAGGCGCGCACCACGCGGGCGCCGGAAAAGTTCTCCTGAGCGCGGGCCGAGATGTCGGAGAACATGGCCTGGATGCGCTCGAAGCGCTCGTGGATCCTGCTCCCGAAGTACTGCACCACCACGGAAACTATCGGCAGCGGCAGGAAGGCCCACATCGTCAGGCTGGGACTGATGCGGTACATGAAGTAGAGCGCGCCCAGCGTGTACACGACGGTGTTGGCGGTGTACATGATGGCCGGCCCCAGCAGCATGCGCACGGCGTTCAGGTCGTTGGTGGCGCGGGCCATGATGTCGCCGGTGCGGGTGCGCTGGTAATACGACCAGGCGAGGCCCTCCAGGTGGCGGAAGAGGTCGTTGCGCAGATCGAACTCGATGTCGCGCGAGATGCCGATCACCACCCAGCGGGTGAGGAAGCGGAAGATGCCCTTCACCAGGGCGATCCCCACCAGCATTGCCGCATACGAGGCAAGCTTCTGCGAGGTGACGCCTTCGCGCAGGCCGTTGATGGCCCGGCCCAGCACCAGCGGGAAGATGATCCATGTGCCGTTGTCCAGCAGCACGGAGACGGTCCCGAAGACCAGCCCGCGCCAGTATTTCCGGAAGTAGGGCAGCAGCGGGCGCAGGTTCCGGCGGACGCTCTGCTTTTCGGGAGGAGCCAAAATTCGGGGCTGCGCGGTGGCCGCTGTCATTGGGGATTGGATGAGATTCTAGCAAGCCCGGACGCAGGAAGTACCAAGTACCCAGTACCAAGTAATGGCTGCTGCTTGGTACTTGCAACTTGGTACTTCGTACTACGTCGGCACCTTAAGAATCATGTACCCGCCGGCGAAGGCGAAGATCACGTCCGGGGCCCAGGCGGCGAGCGCGGCGGGCAACTGGCTGACGTTGCCCATGGCCTCGAACAGGCCGGCGGTCACCCAGTACACCACGGCGATGCCGATGGCGGTGGCCACTCCCGC
>JBKQPN010000016.1:0-17573 GCA_052145015.1 Terriglobales bacterium | reverse complement strand
ACGTTGCCCTTGGTCTTCGACATCTTCTGCCGTTCGGCGTCGCGCACCAGGGCGTGGATGTACACCTCGCGAAAGGGCACGGAATCGTCGGCGCGGCCGGCGAAACCGCTGGCCTTCTTGATCGACGAATCCTGCTTGTGATCGCGCATGAAGTGGCAGCCAAACATGATCATGCGCGCCACCCAGAAGAACAGGATCTCGTACGCGGTGATCAGGAGCGTCGAAGGATAGAAGATCTCCTGGTCGCGCGTCTTCTCCGGCCAGCCCAGCGAGGTGAAGGGCAGCAGCCCGGAGGAGAACCAGGTGTCGAGCACGTCGGATTCCTGCGTCAGGCTCGTGCTGCCGCAGGTCGTGCACTTCGCCGGCGTCTCGCGCGCCACCGTGATGTGCTGGTGCTCGCCGCAATACCACGCCGGGATGCGATGCCCCCACCACAGCTGCCGCGAAATGCACCAGTCGTGGATGTTATCCATCCACTGCTGATAGATGGTCTTGTAGTTTTCCGGCGTGAAGCGCACTTCGCCGCGCTCGACCACCTCGCGCGCGCGTCCGGCCAGGCTGGGCTCGCCGTGCTTGCCCGCTTTGGTCATCGCCATGAACCACTGCGTCGAAAGCCGCGGCTCGACGATGTCCTTGCTGCGGTCGCACTTCCCCACCGGCACCACGTAATCCTTCGTGCCCACGAGCAGCCCGCGCTGCTTGAGGTCGGCGAGCACGCGCTCGCGCGCCGCGAAGCGGTCAAGTCCGACATACGGCCCGGCGTTCTGGTTCATGTGCGCGGTCTCGTCCATGATGTCGATCTGCGGCAGGTCGTGCCGCAGGCCGGCCTGGAAGTCGTTGGGATCGTGCGCCGGCGTCACCTTTACCGCCCCGGTGCCGAACTCCGGCTGCGCCAGCTCGTCGAGGATGATGGGAATCTCGCGCTCCATTAGCGGCAGCATCAGGTGCTTGCCGTGCAGGTGGGTGTAGCGCGCGTCGCGCGGATTGACGGCTACCGCAGTGTCGCCCAGCATCGTCTCCGGACGCGTGGTCGCGACGGTGATGAACTCACTCGTCCCGATCACCGGATACTTGATCTCGTACAGCTTGCCCGGCGTCTCCTCGTGTATGACTTCCAGATCGGAGATCGCGGTCAGGCATCCCGGACACCAGTTGACGATGTACTTCCCGCGATAGATCAGCCCTTCTTCGTAGAGGCGGACGAAGACTTCGCGCACCGCGCGAGAGAGGTTCTCGTCCATGGTGAAGTACTCGCGCGACCAGTCCACCGAATCGCCGACGCGCTTCATCTGCTCGACGATGGCCCCGCCGTAGTGCCGCTTCCACTCCCACACCCGCTCGACGAACGCCTCGCGCCCCATCTGCCGCCGCTGCTTGCCCTCGCTGGCAAGCTGGCGCTCGACCATCATCTGGGTGGCGATGCCGGCGTGGTCGGTGCCCGGCAGCCACTCGGTGACGAAGCCGCGCATGCGGTGCCAGCGCGCCATGATGTCCATCTGCGTGTGGTTGAGCATGTGCCCCATGTGCAGACGGCCGGTCACGTTGGGCGGCGGCAAGAGCATGCTGAAGACCGGGCGTCCCGGCCCGACCGCTGAGGTGGGAACCTCGAACAGGCGTTCTTTGACCCAGTACTCGGCCCAGCGCGCCTCAATGGCGCCCGGATCGTAAGCCTTGGGAAGTTCGTGGGGCATCAGTGTCGATTCGTGATGTGAGGACAAACCTCGATATTACAGGCGCGGGGAAAAGGGGGTCAATGCGAGAGAGGGATGGGTAGTGTCCTAAATTAGGACACTACCGAGGGATGGGAGACAGCGCGCTGCAAAACTGCCCTCCCCTGGTGCCCGCGCATCATTCTCAGATGGTTCTAACTGGAAGAAAAAGCCGCAGTTATATTGACGAATTTGATTGGGTGGTATGAGCATCGCAGCGCGATCCGCTTCATTGACTTGCCCTTTGAGCGTCACGTAACATCGGCCCCCGTGGAGGCGCCCGCGATCGTCGGCCAGACGCTTGGGCACTACCAAGTGCTGGGCAAGATTGGCGCCGGAGGCATGGGGGTGGTCTTCCGGGCGCATGACTCGCGCCTGGGACGCGATGTTGCCGTCAAGATCCTGCCTCCGGTTTTTTCCGCCGACGAGGAGCGGCTGCGGCGCTTCGAGCAGGAAGCCCGCGCCACGGCCAAGCTCAATCACCCCAACATTCTGGCCATCTACGACATCGGCCGGCATGAGGGCTCGCCCTACATTGTTTCCGAACTGCTGGAAGGCATGACGCTACGGCAGCGCCTGCAAGCCGGGGGGGCGCTGTCGATACGCGCCACGGTTGATTTTGCGGGGCAGATCGCGCGCGGCTTGGTGGCGGCGCACGAGAAGCACATCGTGCATCGCGATCTCAAGCCGGAGAACCTGTTTATCACCCGCGAAGGCCGGGTGAAGATCCTGGATTTTGGCGTGGCCAAGCTGACCCGCGGGGATGAGTTGGGTGCCAGCGACGCCCACACCATGACCGGCGCCACCGCCGCGGGAACGGTGCTGGGCACGACCGGCTACATGTCGCCGGAGCAGGTGCGTGGCAAGCCGGTGGACCACCGCAGCGACATCTTCAGCTTCGGCTCCATCCTCTACGAGATGCTCTGCGGCGAGCGCGCGTTCCGCGGCGAAACCGTTGCCGACACCATCACCGCTATCCTCAAAGAGGAGCCCCCGGAACTGCCCGCGCTTGACCACAAGGTGCCCTTCGCCATGCAGCGCATCCTGCACCACTGTCTGGAGAAGGAGCCGGAACAACGTTGCCAGTCGGCGCGCGACCTGGTGTTCGAGCTGGAAACCCTTGCCGGGATGAGCGAACTGGTAGCCGCAGCCGGCAGGCGGCCGTGGCGGCCCGGCAAGCGCCTGCTGTGGGCGCTGCTGGGTGTGCTGGCGCTGGCCGCGGTGCTGGCAGGTGGCGCCCTCGTCGGCCGCCGCATGATGGGTAAACAGGCGCCCTCTTACCAGCAACTCACGGCGCGGCGAGGAACGGTATGGGCGGCGCGCTTCAGCCCGGACGCCAATACCATTGTCTATAGCGCATCCTTCAATGGGCAGCCTTCGGACGTTTTTTCCACCCGTCCCGGTAGTCCCGAGGCGCGAGCCTTCAAGTTAGAAAATGCCGATTTGCTGGCCATCTCATCCAGCGGGGAGATGGCGGTGCTGTTGCGCCGCAGTTCGCAGACTTTTTTCCCCATCGGCACGCTGGCCCGCCTTCCGCTGGGCGGAGGCGCACCGCGTGAGGTTCTCGACAATGTAATGCGGGCCGACTGGTCGCCCGATGGCTCCCAATTAGCGGTGGTTCGCTACCTGGGCGGCAAAGCGCGTCTGGAATATCCCGTGGGCAAATTGCTGTTCGAGACGGCCGGGTGGATCGGCTGCCCTCGGGTCTCGCCCAAGGGTGATCGCATCGCCTTGATCGAGCACCAACCGGGCTGGTTGGACGGCGGCTGGGTGACCATCGTCGACCTTCAGGGCAAGCGCACCCGCCTGTCTGAGGAATGGATGGAAATCCAGGGACTGGCCTGGTCTCCGAGCGGCGACGAGGTCTGGTTCACCGGCGCCAAGGGCGCGGGAAGCACGGCGCTCTATGCCGTGACCCTGGGAGGAAAAGAGCGCGTGGTAGCGCGCATCCCCGGCGACCTTATGCTGCATGACATCGCGCGCGACGGTTCCGTGCTGCTCACCAACTATCACACTGAGACGCCGGTGATGGGTCTGGCGCCGGGTGAGCAGAAGGAACGTGACCTGAGCTGGCTGGAGAACGTCGGCGTTTTCGACCTTTCTCCCGACGGCCGCACGTTCTTGTTCCAGTACTACGGAGAAAACAGCGGGGAAGGCTATTCGTCGTACGTGCGAAAGACTGACGGCTCGCCGGCGGTGCGGCTGGGAGACGGCACTGCTGTGGCCCTCTCGCCAGACGGCAAATGGGCCGCGACAGTCGGGAGCGACCCCTGGCAGAGTGTGCTGTTGCCCACCGGAGCGGGCGAAATCCGCAAGCTTGATCACCAGCCAGTGCAGCGTCAGGGTGACTATCGCTGGACCGCCGAGTCCCGCAGCATAGTCTTCACCGGCCAGGAAGCGGGCAAGCCCCCAAGAACCTATGTGCAGGAGATCGATGGCGGCAGCCCGCGCCCGATCACCCCGCCCGGAGTGACTGGCTCTCTGGTCTCCCCGGACGGAACCATGCTCTTCGGCGCCAGCGCCGATGGCAAGCCGGCAGTCGTTTCTTTGAAAACCGGCGAGGTGCAAGAACCTCGCGGCCTGGACCAGAGGGAATGGGTCATACGCTGGAGCGCCGATAGCCACTGGCTCTACGTGTATCAGGGAAAGCAGTTGCCGATCACCATCCATCGGGTTGATCCCTGGAGCGGACGCCGGGAACTCATCCGCCAGATCACGCCCGCAGACCCGGCCGGAATCCTTGGATCTTCGCGGGTGTACGTCTCCGCCGACGGCAACAGCTACGTCTACCAGTCCGAGCGCCACCTCTCGGAGCTGTACCTGGCGCGCGGGTTGACGCAGTAAGAGCGCGCCCCGATTTATCTTGCAGGTGAGCGCCACGGCCATTACAATTCGTCCTCCTCGGGGGGTGAGGTTCGTGGCAATTTTATTTAGGCTTCATCTCAAGCACAGAGGTGGAATATGACAGCCCAGGAATCAGTCCGAGAAGCGGCGCGGTTGCGGCTCAAGATGCACGTCAACGGCCGGCTGCGGCTGGAAACGCTGGCGGCGCTGTCCAGGGTTTTTCGCGAGCATGGCGAACCCATTCACGACGAATTACTGGGGTCTCTGGTGTTTGCCGTCCCCCACGAATTGCTGGGAGAAGCCCCGCCGGACAACGGCAATAGTGAAGTGCGTGCCCATGGCAAGCCGACCACTCCTGGGCATGAGCCGATGCCGGGACGCCCGTCGATACCGCCTCCCGTTCGAGAGCCGGGCCGTCCCTCCATACCCCCGCCCGGACGAGAGCCGGGCCGGCCGTCGATACCTCCGCCGGGGAAAAAATAAGATAAGGTGTCGGCCAACCGGGGATCAAGTGGCGGTGCTTGCCTCCCTATGAACGAAGCCATAGCCATGCCGAGGGCGTGGGCGCAGGAGTGCAACGGCGTATACGCGTGCACGCTTTATGGCGCCGAGGAATGCGCGGCGGTGTTGGCGAAAGCGCGCGCGATCGATGCCTGGAATGCGGCAGAAGTCACCGTCGAAAATGATGACGGCAGCTCCGAGAGTCTGCAGGATGTCTCCACCCGCAGCGCCCGCATTCTGCACCGCGCGCAGGGCGCGGTAATCCTGGACGAGTTTGAAGCTCGGGTGCGGCGCGAAGTTCTTCCCGCCATACGGGAGATCTGGGATGTCGACCTGCGAGAGTTGATCGGGACGCAGCTCGTGCATTACGAGCCGGGCGGACACTACAGTGCGCACCAGGACGCCGGTGGAGCATTCGCCAACCGTTACTTTACCGTCGTCTCTTACCTCAATGCGGACTTTGACGGCGGTCACACCAGCTTCCCCACCCTGCCCCACGTTACTCGTCCGGAAACCGGGAAGGCGGTCTTTTTCCCTTCCACCTACCACCACTGCGCCGAGCCTGTAACCCGGGGCGAGAAGTACGTGCTGATTACATGGGTGTGCGGGCCGGTTCCAGTGCGGTGGATCTGAGAACCATACAAGTCCTGATTATCGGTTGATCGCAGTGTGCGGAGTTGCGCCCGCGAAGAACTGGCGCGTCTCCTCGATTTGGGCGAGGAGTTCGCCCAGGATGGTATCGCGCTCGGTGCGAACGGCAGAATCCCAGACTTTGGTCGTTTCTTCTTCCAAGAAGAAGTGGCGTTTGTCCCAGAGAGAGTCGCCCAGGCAATAGTGGATCATGTCGGAGCTGAGCCGCGCTTCGGGAAACTGGTTTTGTTCCATGATTCGGGTAAGCGTGACAGGAAGCCCCAGGCGAACGCTCGCCAGGCCGAAGGCGTACATCACGTCTACCCAATGACGCGGCGGAAAGGCGTCCACGGCCGCCAGCCAGGCATGGGCCAGGGCGCGCGCTTGCTGAACCGGGACGACGTAAGGCACCCCGCAGCATAGGCTGTCGTGCCGCTCGAGAATGGCGTCCCAGGCGATTGCCAGGCGATCGGCGGCGGTGCGCACCCGGGGATGGTCGTAGTCCAGATAAGAGTAATAATCCCCAGACAAGCAGTCCGGAAATGCCGGTGAGCGGACGAAGATCATGTCCGGATCACAGAGCACGATGAGATCATCGGGGTCGCAGTATTCGACGGCATGCAGCAGCGTCCCGGCGGTATTCTTGGGGACATACAAATCGTACGGAGTGCGGATATAACTGGGAGCGGAGCGCACCAGGGCGCCGGCCTTCACCAACTCGTGAAAATCAGGGTGCCACTCGCTGCCCAGGCCGTGCACTACGAACAGCGGTTGGAACGAGGTGCGGGTAACGCAGGAATAGTAGAAGAGCTTGCACTGCCAGCCGACATAGCCGTTGTTTTCCGCCGATACGACAATGCGGTGCTGACCCGCCACGCCTGCTCCTCCTGGAAAGGCCCCGAGGATACATCACTGGGAACCGACTCCGTCAATGTGAGAAAGCGGGCGCCTGCTCGCTTCGGGAGTTGGCGCTCCACCATCATCTGGGTAGCGATGCCGGCGTGGTCGGTGCCCGGCAGCCATTCGGTGGCGAAGCCGCGCATGCGATGTCAGCGCGCCAGGATGTCCATCTGCGTGTGGTTGAGCATGTGTCCCATGTGCAGACGGGTCAGTTAGTAGAGTATAGTGACCGGCTTCCGAAGGAGGTGCTTCATGGAAATGCGGAAAGCGGTGTGGCTGGTGGTGGTTTGCGGCGCGATGCTCCTGCCCGTGGCTTCGGTTGCCGGAGGACGCTTCGACGGCAATTGGACTACGCACCTCGCCTGCGAAGCTCATGGACAGATGGAAGGCTACAAGTGGGAGTTCCCCAGCGAAATCAAAGACAACAACTTTCACGGAGTGCACGGCGAACCCGGAGGACCCGGCTACCTGCTGATCGAAGGCAAAATAGCGGACGACGGCACCGCCAAGCTGTCTGCCAAGGGCACAGTCAGCCATAGCCAGGCGCATGGAATCTTCGCCATGAAAGGCAACAACTACAGCTACGCCATCAAGGCCGAATTCACCGACACGAAGGGCACAGGCGCCAGGAATGAAGGCGCCGGGGTGTTAGGCCGTCCCTGCACCTTTGAGTTCACCAAGCAGCCGGACACGCCCCCGCCCACTCAGCAATAGACTGCGAGGCGCATATCGGCCGGGGGACGCGGCTACTGGTTCTTGTTTTCCAGTTCGCGGGTGATGGCGGCGATCAGTTCCGGCTTCAGCCGCTGCAGCGCCTCTTCCACGATGCGGGCGATGCGCACCGGATCAGCCGGGATCTCGGTCACGGTCGGAACGGCGATTCGCGGCACGAACTCGGAGACGTCGTAGGGTTCGAGATCGGGCGTGGGCACTGGCTCCGCGGCGGGTTGCGCATCGGTTACCGCCGCAGGATCCGCGGGAAAATCGGGGCTGTCATAGGGATCCGGGCTCCCCATCTCGGCCGGCTGCACCGGGGGAGCGTAGGGATTAGGTTCGAACTCCGGCAGGATTTCCTCTTCACTCAGCCTGGAGCTCTCGGGTTCCGGCTGGGCGGGATCTGCTGCAAACGGCTCCGGCACCTCCCAACTCTGAGAGGCTTCCGCGCTCGCGGCTGGACTTGTTGCCGGCTCGGAGTCAAGCAGCTCGTCGACTAACCCTCCGCGCTGCATCTGCTGGTGCAGGGAGATGGCAGACTCGTGGGGCTCGATCTCAGTCTCTTCCGCGACCCACACCGTCCCTGTCGTCGCGAACTGTGCCGCGGAGCTGTCCAGCACCGGGTCGGCGGACAGGTGCGGGGTCTCCGCCGGGAGTTCCGGCGAGAGCTCCTCGGTTTCCCAGGAATTGCGGCTTGGACTTGCAGGAAGGGGCTCATCCCAGGATGCGAGCTCAGGGAGGACGTCCGCCGGCGGGAGAGAAACGCTCTCGGCGCCGGCCTCAGGCTGCGCCTGGTCAAACTGCTCGGCCGGCGCGGGCCACGTCTCGACCGCAGGCACGGTATGGTGATCGGGCGCCAGCTCGTCCACGAATTCCAGGGGCTCTTCGGTGGTGTTGAAGTCGTGAGCGATGGTCATGGCTCCGGCGTCAGTAGCCGCTTCGTGCTCCGGCTGAGGTTCGCCGTGAACTGCGGCGGAAAACCTTTCGAACTCCTGCACCGGCTCGGGCTCGGCGGGGGTTTCAACCGCCGGATGGGCGGCCGGCTCCATCTCGAACACGCCGGAAAGGCCGGCGGCGGAAGACATGCGCGGTCCCGGATCGATCTCCGCTGGCGCCGCGTCACGTTCCACTTCGAATTCGATAGGCGGAGCTGAAGAATGGGCGACTGCCGATGGCTGGGCTGCCGCTGGTTCGGGCGCTTCCACGGGGATGAAATCCATCCCGATCACGGGGTCGGAGGCGATTTCCTGCGGAACTTGGACGGCGTGATGCTGGATCTCAAACTCGGCTTCAACCGGGACGGGCGTGGGTGCGGCGGCCATCTGCGGCACGCTCTCCGGCTGCGGCTGGCGTTTCGGCCGGGGCACGGGCGCGAGGTTCTCCGCCAGCTTTTTCACCACCGCAACCAGCTCCGTGGCCTCGAAGGGCTTGATGATCAACCCGTCGGCGCCCACCCGAGTCGCTTCCTCGGGCCGGAACGCTTCCATCTTTCCCACGGTGAGCACGATGGGAGTCCGGGCGGTTTCGCGGCTGTTGCGCATGCGCTCACACAGCTCCAGGCCAGAGTAGCCGGGCATGTAAACGTCAAGCACCACCAGATCCGGCTTCTCGGAGACGATCTTCTTCATCGCCTGCGCGCCGTTGCTGACCGCGATCACCTCGTATCCAGCCTCGGCGAGGATCTTTTTCCCCATGTTCTGCGCGGTTAAGCTGTCATCGGCCAACACGATCTTCAGGGACACGAAGTTTCCTTTGGGGGAGGAGTCTCGCCCCAAAGTACTTTCATTGGCCGCGCAAGTCAACGAAACATGCACCTCGGTAACGTGACCTTTGGGGCCTGCCCAAGCCGTATTTTGTTGGGATTACGTCCGGTAACCGGCACTGCCGAAAGAAAAAATGGTCCGCAAGCCTGCCCTGAACCAAGCCCCGACGCCTGACTCTACGCCCTCAGAACGGCCACAGCTTCCTCTTCTTCTTCTTGGTCTTGCTGGAGGATTGTGCGTCGTTCGACCCCTGAGCCGAGGAACTGGAGGACCCCTGCTGGGAGCTGGTGCTGCTGGAACTCTGCGAATCGCCGGCGGCTTCGTTGACCTGCGCGGGAGCCGGCTGGGGGACTTGGATCACAGGCAAGGCCGCGTCGCCGATTGGCTTCAGTTCGGGGATGGAGCTGTTGGCAGCCGGGACGGAACTATCGCCGTTCGCCGAGTGGGGAACCGGCTGGTTGGCTGGAGGCGGCCCACCGCCGCCGACCGGCTGGACCGTCAGGGAATTGGTTCCCCCGGCGGACGGACCCATCAAGGCCTGCTGCGCCTGACGTGTCACTTCGAGCGCACTGGTCTCCGGCGGCGGTACCAGCGTCGGCTCGCCCACCTTCGCCGCCTGGGAAGTATCTGGGCGGTGGTGGAAGCTGATCATCAGGCGGCTAATGTGTCCCGTCTCGCGACGGCTCTCCTCTTCCTGGTTGTTCAGCGCAATGGCCGCCGCTGTGGCCTTGGGGACGGGCCGGTGCAGCGCTTCCAGGCGCGCCCGTGCTTCCTTGGCACGCCCCATCACGGGATAGCGGGTCAGGATCCTGTCATAGGCGGCCGCAGCCTGGTCATCGAATCCCTTCACCAGCTTGGCACGATCAGCTTCGTTCAAGTTCGGCGCCGTGCGCGTGCGCGCGGCTTCTTGTTCGTAGGACTGCCCCAGCAGGTAGAGGGCGTCGTCGGCGCCGCTGTAGAGGGGATAGGCGTCAGTCAGCGACTTGAAGCGTGCGATCGCCGCCGGCCACGATTCCTTGACATAGTAGAAGCGCCCAATGCGGTATTCGCGCTCCGCCAGCACCTCCTGCACCTCGCGCAAGCGCTGCTTGCCCTCCGGCACCAGCTTGCTGTCGGGGAACTGCTGGATGAGTTGCTTGTACTCCTCCTCGGCGCGCTTGGCGTGGGTGAAGTCGCGGTCCGGTTTCTCCATCTGGCGGTAATGGATGTTGGCTACCTTCAACTGCGCTTCGGCCGCTTCCGGCAGGTTGGGAAAGAAGGTGATGAAGTCCTTGTATTCAATCTCAGCCTGCGCCAGACCGGCCGAGCCGCCTTCCGCGTACCAGGAGTCGCCCACCGCCAGCTTGGCGCGGGCCACGTACTCCGAGTCGGGATAGGTATTGATCATGGTCTGCAGCGAAAGCCGGGCCACGTCGTAGCGGTTGTGCTGCATCGCGTCCATGGCACGGTCGAACAGCACCTTGTCGGGCTGGGCCGAGTTCACGTTGGCGATGGGGTTGGTGACGTTCTTGTTCTTGCGGGAACAGGAAACCGCCGACAGCACCAAGGCCAGCAGCAGAGTTAGGGATAAAACCCGTCGGATCATGAAAACCTCAAAAGCGCTCTTGGCTATTAGCTATTAGCCCTTGGCCAAAAGCCAAGAGCCAACAGCGAAAAGCCCGTTCTTTCACACTCTCTGCAGCGTAGCTTCGTGCGCGGCCTTCAGAAGCTTCTCCGCGTTCTCTTTAGGATTGCCCCTGCCGAAGACCGCGTTGCCCGCCACCAGGATTTCGGCCCCGGCGCGCACCACGTCGCTAACGTTGTCCAGCGCGATGCCGCCATCCACCTCGATGCGGAAGTTCACGCCCTTGGCGTTGCGCATGGTCACCAGCTTGCGGATCTTCTCCACCGATCCGGGAATGAACTTCTGCCCCCCAAACCCGGGGTTTACCGACATCACCAGGACGAAGTCCACCATGTCCAGCACCTCGCCCAGCGTCTGCACCGGGGTGGCAGGGTTGATCACCACGCCGGCTTTGCAGCCGTGCTGGCGCACCAGGCTGAGGCTGCGGTTCAGGTGGCGCGTGGCCTCCTGGTGCACCGAGATCCAGTCCGCGCCCGCGTCCGCAAATGCCGGGATGTACAGGTCAGGGTTCTCGATCATCAGGTGGACGTCGAGCGGCAGGTCCGTGGCCTTGCGCAGCGAAGCCACCACCGGCGGCCCGATGGTGATGTTGGGGACGAAATGACCGTCCATTACGTCCACGTGCAGAACGGTCGCCCCACCCTCCACCGCCAGGGTCACTTCGTCCGCCAGGCGTGCAAAATCCGCGGACAATATCGAGGGTGCCAGCTCAATCAAAACAGGACTCTCGAGAGACGAGGATGCGCAAATTGTAACATGCAGCGGTGTCGCGCCTGGGTTCCCGCTCCTTTCCACGGTTGTTTGCTCTTCGCCTTTTCCGACCGAATTCCCGCTTGCAATCGCGGCGGCAAACTGTCAAAACTAGGGGAAACGATGGGCCTCGATCCGAACCATGGCAGTACAACCTGAGAACCGCGTCAGCGTGGTTGAGGCGCTCAGCCAGCCTGGCGTGCTGGAAACCATTCTCCTGGCGCTGGTCTTCATCGTCTATTCCGGCACTCTGGCCTTCGGGTTTGTGTACGACGACCGCCCGGTGTTCGTCGACAATCCTCTGGTCCACGCCTGGCGCTACGTGCCTTCTTATTTCAGCACCCATTTCGGCAGCCAGCTTGCCGAGGCCAACGCCACTTATTACCGCCCGGTTTTTCTGCTGTGGTTCCGGTTGATCCACTCGTTGGCCGGCCTGCACCCGGCACTGTGGCACCTGAGCAGCGTTTGCGTACACGTTGCTGTGACCTACCTGGTCTTCCTGCTGGCGTGGCGCCTGACCGGCGACCGCTGGACGGCCTGGATCGCAGCCCTGCTCTACGGGCTGCATCCCGTGCATGTGGAGTCGGTGGCATGGATCTCCGGGGTGGCCGATCCACTGTTGGCGGTGTTCTTCCTGGGATCTCTGCTGGCCTACCTTAGGCGTCGCCAGCCGGGCGGATCCGCGGCATGGCTGGCTGCTTCCCTGTTGCTCTACGCCATGGCCCTGCTGCAGAAGGAAGTGGCGATCGTGCTGCCCGCACTGGTGTTTACCTACGTGGTCCTGTTTGCGCCCCGGGACGAGCGCTGGGGGCTGAAGCTTTGTTCCGCGGTGGTGGCCGTCTTGCCGTTTCTTGCCCTGACCGCTCTGTACCTGCTGGCTCGCTCCCGGGCGCTCCACGGGATGGTGCGCACCATCACCCCCATCAGCGTCAAGACCATGATTCTGACCTGGCCCTCGCTGCTTTGGTTCTACCTGAAGCTGCTGGTGTATCCGGCGCGCCTGAGCCCGTTCTACGACGCGCGGTACGTGACCCGGCCCGGGCTGCAGGGTTTTGTTTTGCCTCTAGCCGGAGTGCTTGCGGCGGCTGGCCTGATTTGGTTTTGGGCGCGACGCTCACCCGCGCGGTCGCGCACCATTTCCTATGCCTGCGCTCTGCTAATGCTCCCGCTGCTGCCGGCGCTCTACATCCGAGTTTTCAATTACAGCGACTATGCTCACGATCGCTACCTTTACCTGCCCTCGGTGGGATTCGTGATCCTGTGCGCGCTGGCGATCCGGCAGCTACGCCCAGTGAAATTGCAGGTCGCGACGGCGGGAGTGGCGGCCGCTATCCTGCTGGCCGGAACCCTCACCCAGCAACTCAACTGGGCCAGCGATTTGTTGCTCTACACGCGCGGTGTCAGCATAGCGCCGGGGAATTCGGTGGCCCGCAACAATCTCGGGAACGCCCTGCTGGAGCGTGGCCAGTATCCTGACGCTGTGGCCGTCTACCAGCAGGTTCTGAAGCAGGACCCGAACTTCTGGATGGCCACCTACAATCTGGGCTACGTCTCCTACCGTCTGCACAAGTTTGAGGATGCTGAGCAATACCTCAGCCGGGCGATCGTCTTAAATCCCAGTGACGCGGACCAGTACTTCGTGCGCGGCGCAACCCGCGTCGAGTCCGGCCACGTCGACGCCGGAATCGCGGATCTGGAACGCGCCGTCCAGATGAGGCCGGATGCCGAGCCCTATCGCGCCGCGCTGCGCCAGGCGCTCCAGCGACCGCCACAAAACTGAGCGCCCTTTCGTTTGCTTAAGCTCCAAGCTCTAATCTCCTGACCATCGGCGAATGTTGTACTATCCGGCCAGTGGCGCTGCTGGAAGTTCGCGATCTGGTAAAGGTGTTCCCGCTGGGTGAATCCGCGTTCGGCGGACGCGCCCAGGGCGAGGTGCGCGCCGTGGACGGGATCTCGCTCGACATCGCCGCCGGCGAGACTCTGGGCCTGGTGGGCGAGTCAGGCAGCGGCAAGAGCACCCTCGGCCGGCTCATCCTGCGGCTGATCGAACCCACCTCGGGCAGCATTCGCTTCGACGGCCAGGACGTGCTCGCCGGCGGCCGCAGCCAGATGCGCCGCCTCCGCCGCGACATGCAGATCGTCTTCCAAGACCCCTTCGGCTCGCTCGACCCGCGCATGACCGTGGCCGACATCGTCACCGAGCCGCTGGTCATCCACAATGGCGCCGACCGCAGCGCGCGCCTGGAGACCGCCGCGGAGTTGATCCGTGCCGTCGGCCTCGACCCATCGGCGCTCGGCCGCTACGCCCACGAGTTCTCCGGCGGACAGCGGCAGCGGATCGGCATCGCCCGCGCCCTGGCGCTCAAGCCCAGGTTCATCGTCGCCGACGAGCCCGTCTCGGCGCTGGACGTGAGCGTCGGCGCGCAGATCGTCAACCTGCTGGCCGAGTTGCAGCGCCAGTTTCGGCTCACCTACCTGTTCATCTCGCACTCCATGCCCGTGGTGCGATACCTGGCCACGCGCATCGCCGTAATGTATCGGGGAAAAATCGTGGAGATCGGGCCCGCCGAGCAGGTGACCACCCGCCCGCAGCATCCCTATACGCGGAGCTTGCTGGAAGCCACCCCGGAACTGAAAACGTAACCCCTGCTCGCCTGCCAGTCGTCGTTTCTTCGCCGCCCGATTTCGCGGTAGTGTTCGGGTGGTACGCGGCCTTGACCCTGGTAATGGCGCTGGTATTTTCCTGAGGCGCAGGTAGCTGCTCGTCCGACGCCGTTCAGGCCCTAAATTAAGCAAAATAAAGGGAATCCTTAACTCTGCCCCGGGAGTCGATGTTCTAATAGGATTTGAAGATATGCCGACTCCCGCCGTAAGAGCCCGGCGCTACCTCAACGCGACCCACCGCCGCTTCCGCGAGTGGAAGATGATCGCCAAAGGCCTGCTCTCGACGGACCATCCTGTCCTGGCGCACCTGATCCCCATGCGGCGTTGCAACTTGGCCTGCGCTTACTGCAACGAGTTCGACGCGGTCTCGAAGCCAGTGCCGATGGAGACGATGTTCCGCCGCATCGAGAAGCTGGCCGAGCTGGGCACCACCATCATGACCGTCTCGGGCGGGGAGCCGCTGCTGCATCCCGACCTGGACGCCATCCTCAGTTGCATCCGTTCCACCGGCGCCTTGTGCGGCTTGATCACCAACGGGTATCTCTTGACCGCTGAGCGCGTCCAGCGCCTGAACCGCTCCGGTCTCGAGCACTTGCAGATTTCCATCGATAACGTCATGCCGGATGAGGTCTCGAAGAAAAGCCTCAAGGTGCTCGACAAAAAACTTCAACTGCTGGCTGAACACGCCGAGTTCCACGTCAACATCAATTCGGTGGTGGGCGGCGGGATCAAGAATCCGCAGGATGCCGTGGTCATCGGCCGCCGCGTGTTGGAGTTGGGGTTCACTTCGACGATTGGCATCATCCACGCGGGCGACGGCCAACTGCTTCCGCTCGGCGAGCAAGAGCGCGCCATCTACCGCCAGATGAAGGCCATGGAGAAGGGCAGCTACGCCCGCGTCAACCGCTTCCAGGACAACATCGCTGACGGCCGGCCGAATAACTGGCGCTGCCGCGCCGGCGCGCGCTATCTCTACATCTGCGAGGACGGCCTGGTGCACTACTGCTCGCAGCAGCGCGGATATCCGGCCAAGCCGCTCGAAGAGTACACGGTTGCGGACATCCGCCGCGAATACCTGACCGAAAAGGGCTGCGCGCCGCATTGCACTGTCTCGTGCGTGCACCAGGTGTCGTACCTCGACTTCTTCCGCGGACCGCAGGAGCGCGTCCCCGCTCCCCCCGCCGGCTCCGCCCCGGATGCCGGCAGGCTGGTGCGGATCGAGTAGGAAGCGGTAAGCATTCAGTCGTGCGTCCTGTCATTCTTCTGCCGACCGGAGGAGACGGGGGAATCTGGCGATACCGTCCGCGAAGCCGTATAAGGTCGTGCAGGAGCAGTCGCCAGTTCCTCCGCTCGCCTTCGGCTCGCGAGGGATGACACCTTCAAGTTAGTTTGAGTCCTGCGTGCCTCCGTGCCTCTGCGGTTAGTCTTTCGCCCAGTTGGTTGCCGCACCCATGATTGTGAATGTAACCTGATGCTCTGGTTTAGCTGACTGCTGAGTGCTGATTGCTCCCTTGAATCCTGACGCGATCCGCGAACTCTTCGAGAACGTGCGCCGGGGGAAGCTCACGCCTGACGATGCCGTCGCCCGCCTGCGGCACCTGCCATTCGAAGACCTGGATTTCGCCAAGGTAGACCACCACCGTGCGCTGCGCGCCGGCTTCACCGAGGTGGTGCTGGCCGAAGGTAAGACCGCGAAACAGGTGGCGGCGATCTTTGCGCGGCTGGCGCGGCACCAGGCCAGCGTCCTGGCCACGCGCGCCACCCCAGAACAATTCGCCGCCGTGCGCCGGGCGGTCAAGAAGGCGGAATACCGCGAGCTGGCGCGGGCCATCGTGCTCCAGCGAGACCACACGAAATACGGCAAGGGTAAGATCGTCGTGGTCTCGGCGGGGACGGGCGATATTCCGGTGGCCGAGGAAGCGGTGGTCACTGCCGAAGTCATGGGCAACGACGTCGAGCACCTGTACGACGTCGGCGTGGCCGGCATCCATCGCCTGCTGGCACACCGCAATGTGTTGTTCGACGCGCGGGTGGTGATCGTCTGCGCCGGCATGGAAGGCGCGCTGCCCAGCGTGGTGGGCGGCATGGTGAGTGTGCCGGTCATCGCTGTGCCGACCAGCGTCGGCTATGGCGCCGCATTCAAAGGTCTTGCGGCGCTGCTGGGCATGATGAACTCTTGCGCCTCCAACGTCAGCGTGGTCAACATCGATAACGGATTCGGCGCGGGCTACGTCGCCGCGCTGATTAACCGCCTGTGAAGCCGGCCGCGCCCATCCCGGTGCTTGAGACCGAACGCCTGCGCTTGCGTCCCTTCACGTTCGACGACGAGGCGGCGGTGTTTGCGCTGGTTTCCGATCCCGAGATCGCGCACTTCGTGCGCTTCGATGCGCATCGCACCCCTGCCGAAACCCGCGCCTTCCTTGAATTGGTCGAGCGGTATTATCGCCGCGGAGAGCCGTTTGCCTGGGGCATCGTGCGGCGCGAGGATGAGCGGCTGATCGGTAGTTGCGGCTTCGTCAGCCAAGCCGGCGAGAAGAAGTCGGCTGAGATCGGCTACTGGCTGGGCAAGCCGTATTGGGGCAAAGGCTACGCTGTGGAGGCGGCGCGGACGCTGGTGCACTTCGGCTTCGAGCAGATGAATCTGGAGCGGGTCGAAGCCAAGTGTTTCGTCGAGAACCGCGCCGGCCAGCGTGTCATCGAAAAGCTGGGCATGAAGCTCGAGGGAACGGATCGCAGCGAGATGATCAAGGGAGCGTACCCGGAGCTGAACATGTACGGAATCAGCAGGGAGGATTGGCGGGGCGAACAAACCCCAGATTCGCCGCCGCGGATGCACGCGGATGAACGCGGATCAAAATAAGGCTAATTCATGACCTTGATTCGTCGTTTGCGTCTTTCAACTTTCCCGAAGACCCGCGCGAATATCTTGTCCACATTCCGCAACTGGCGCGTGAGATCGAAGGCGCGCTCCAGCTTGCTGCGCGGGATGCGCAACGTGATCTCTTTATCCTTCAAGACCTGCTCGCGGAAGTTCAGCCCATCCTTCCAGGCGCGCATGGCGTGGCTCTGCACCAGGCGGTAGGCATCTTCGCGCGCCACGCCGTGTTCCACCAGATCGAGCAGCAGCTGCCCGCTGAATACCAGGCCTCCGGTGCTTTCCAGGTTGGCTTGCATGCGCTCGGGATAGACGAACATTGTGTCGATCAGATTGGTTGTCTTCTGCAGAAGGTAGTCGACCAGGGTGGTGGAATCGGGAATGATGACCCGCTCAGCCGAAGAGTGGGAAATATCGCGCTCATGCCAGAGGGCGACATTCTCAAACCCGGCCTGGGCGTTCGAGCGCACCACTCGCGCCAGGCCGCTGATCTGTTCGCAAGTGATGGGATTCCGCTTGTGCGGCATGGCGGAAGAACCTTTTTGCTTCTCGCTGAAAAACTCTTCCGCTTCGCGCACTTCGGTGCGCTGTAAGTGGCG
>JBKQPN010000015.1:0-96414 GCA_052145015.1 Terriglobales bacterium | reverse complement strand
CAACGTCCTGGCTATGTCCGGCCGCGCCGTGGAAGCGGCCGGCGACGTCAACACCTTGCTCCTGGACAAGACCGGCACCATCACGCTGGGCAACCGGCAGGCCTCGCAATTCATTCCCGCGCCGGGGGTCACGGAAATGGAACTGGCCGATGCGGCTCAGCTCTCTTCGCTGGCGGATGAGACTCCCGAGGGCCGCTCGATTGTCGTGCTGGCCAAGGAGCGGTACGGCATTCGCGGCCGCGACCTCGCGTCGCACCAGGCGGTGTTCGTGCCGTTCACGGCCCAGACCCGCATGTCTGGCGTGAACATGAACGGCTTCGAGATACGCAAAGGCGCCGCCGATGCCATCGCCAATTACATCCGCCAGAACGGAGGCGAACTGCACAAGGAGATGCAGGCGACGGTCGACCGCATCGCCAGTGCCGGCAGCACCCCGCTGGTGGTGGCGGAGAAGCGCCGCGGGGCGCTGGGAGTGATTGAGCTCAAGGATATCGTCAAGGGTGGCATGCGCGAGCGCTTCGATCAGCTCCGCGCCATGGGGATCCGCACCGTGATGATCACCGGCGATAATCCTCTCACCGCCGCGGCCATCGCGCGCGAAGCGGGCGTGGATGACTTCCTGGCCCAGGCCACCCCCAAAGAGAAGATGGACCTGATCAAGCGCGAGCAGGCCGCCGGCAAGCTGGTGGCGATGACCGGTGACGGCACCAACGACGCTCCTGCCCTGGCTCAGGCCGACGTCGGCGTGGCCATGAACACCGGCACCCAGGCCGCCAAGGAAGCCGGCAACATGGTGGACCTGGATTCCAACCCCACCAAGCTGATCGAGGTGGTGGAGATCGGCAAGCAACTGCTGATGACGCGCGGCTCGCTGACCACCTTCTCCATCGCCAACGACGTGGCCAAGTATTTCGCCATCATTCCCGCCATGTTTGCGGGCACGTTCCCGGTGCTGAACGCGCTCAACGTCATGCATTTGCAGACGCCGTCGTCGGCGATCCTGTCGGCGGTGATCTTCAACGCGCTCATCATCATCGCTCTCATTCCGCTGGCGCTGCGCGGCGTGAAGTACCGTCCCATGGGAGCGGCGGCGCTGCTGCGGCGCAATCTCTGGGTTTACGGCGTGGGCGGCATCATCGTGCCCTTCATCGGGATCAAGCTCATCGACATGCTGATCACGCGCGTCGGCTTGGCATAAGGGAGTCCGCAATGAAGAAGAATCTTGTTACTGCCGTATTGATGACCATCGTGACCACGGTTCTGCTGGGGATCATTTATCCCCTGGTTGTGACCGGATTGGCGAAGGTGTTGTTCCCGCGCCAAGCTAACGGCCAGCTCATCGAGCGCAACGGAAAGGTGGTCGGCTCGCGCATCATCGGGCAGGCCTTCACGGGCCCAGGGTACTTCCATTCGCGGCCGTCTGCCGCCGGCAACGGCTACGATGCCGGGAATTCCGGCGGCTCCAATCTTGGCCCCACCAACCAGAAACTGATCGATCGGGTGAAGCAGGACGCTGCGTCTTTGCAGGCGGAGAACCCTGGAACGCCCGTGCCCATCGACCTCATCACCACTTCCGCATCCGGTCTCGATCCGGACGTCTCTCCGGCGGCGGCGGACTTCCAGGTCGCGCGTGTGGCCCGCGAGCGGGGCGTAAGCCAGGACGAACTGCGGCGCCTGCTGGCCAAGCACACCGAAGGCAGGCAACTCGGCTTTCTCGGCGAGCCCAGGGTCAACGTCCTGGAACTGAATCTGGATCTGGATGCCGCCCATCCTTTGGAAAAAAGAGCGGCGAAGTAGGTGTTCAATCCGGCAGGGGTTTACCCGTGGTCTCCGGGACAAACCAGGGGACGACCAAGCCCAGAACATAGATCAGCCCGAGAGTCATAGCTGCTCGAGGGATTCCGCCGAAGCGCTGGATGATGGTTCCGGCGATGATGGGAAACACCCACGCAATCAGGCGGGTGGCGTTAAACACGAACGCCGAGGCGGTGGAACGTACGGAACTCGAAAACAGTTCTACCGGGTAGATCGCCATCCAGGAATAGGCGCAGCCCAGGGTGAAGAACCCGTTGATGGCGGCGACGATCATCATCCGCTCGACGGAGTGCGTCCACAAATAGGTGATCGGCGTCGTCACCAGACAGCCGGCGTAGGTTAGAAACAAAAACATCCTGCGTCCGATAGCATCCGCCACGAACCCCGAGATCAAATAAGCGACTACCGCGCCGCTGGTGTAGAACAAGGCGGCGCGCGCCCCCCACGCCACGGGATTGGCGTATCCCTGGGCCCGGGCCAGGCCCTGCGTGTACACCGGCAGCCAGCTTGAAATTGCCCACCAGCCGACCATAGTGGCGAGCGACATCAGGAAGGCCAGCAGAACGCGCTTGCGGCTCTCGCGCTCGCGGAAGATCTCGGCCAGGCTGAACGGACGGCGCGACGGTTTCTTGACCATGTCGCTGGCCTGCTCGGTGGCCGCCCAACGCTGTTCGCGCACCGCCTTCTGCCAGCGCTCCGACTCGTCGATGGCGCGGCGGATGTACAGGGTAAAGAACGCCGGGATGGCGCCCACCACGAACATCAGCCGCCAGGTCTGAGGTCCGAGGAAATTGAAGCGGCTCAGCTCCCACCAGATCAACGCCGCCAGCAAAGTGCCCCAGCCGAAACCCGACTGCAGCAGCCCGGCGCCCTTGGGACGCGCGCGGTCGGGCCAGGTCTCCGCCACCATCGAGACCCCAGTGCTCCACTCGCTGCCCAAGGCCAGCCCGGTGAGGAAACGCAATCCGGCCAGCATCCAGAAGGTCGTGCTCAAGGCTGTGAGGCCGCTGAGGATCCCGTACAGCAGCACGGAGTACACCATCATGCGCTTGCGGCCGATGTAATCCGCCATGGTGCCGCCAATCACCCCGCCGATGCCCCATCCCAAAAGCGTGATGCCGATGGCGATGCCCGCCCATACCGGCGCCGACTTCAACTCCGCCGGCGGCAGCAGCGCGCGAAGCGCGAAGGGAAGCGCCACGATGAGGGCGTAGGCCTCGTAGCCGTCAAACACCCATCCCATGAAGCTGGCGATAAGGACTCGCCAGTGCTTGGCGGTCAGCCCCGCATGCCAGGGCCGGGATAAACTCTCGACGGAAGCGGCATTGCTCATGGTTTCTTCTCCTGGCCGGGGTGCTTGGGCAAGGCGGCGGGCATTGGCCGCCAACATACATGTGCCTACCGAAGGAGTCAATCTAGATGCGGGCGGCTAGCTCGCCAGAACCAGGTAGCTGTATTGCCCTACGTTCTGCACCGCGTCCACTCGTTGGCCATGGTCCTCGAAGAAGCGCTGCACCTCGGGTGCGGACAGCCGGTGTTCCAAGGGCGGGCCAGGCGGACGCTCAACGTCTGGGCGCCAGTCCAGAACGGCGATTCTTCCACCCGGCTTGAGAATGCGCGCCAGTTCAGCGAGGGTGGCGGCAGGGTCGTCCAATTCATGCCAGACGTTGGCCAGCAGCGCTACCTCGCAACTGCTGTTCGCCAACCCCGTCGAACTGGCGGTGCCCTCCAGGGTCACGATGTTTGCGGGCGCATCGGGCTTGGCCAATTTGCCTTGCAGCATCTCGAGCAGCTCCGGTTGCAGGTCCACAGCCCATACCCGGCCCGTGGGCGCAATCGCCCGGGCGACGGGAATGGCGAAGTACCCTGTGCCGGCCCCAATGTCGGCCACGGTCATGCCTGGGCGCAATGCGAGCCGGCCGAGTACCTCGCCGGGCGGCAGCCAGCGAAGCCGCTCAGGAGCTTCCAGCTTGTGAACTTGCGACGGGTCAAAAACGCGATCATGCATCGGTGGCCGGATAACAAAGTATCACGCCGAGATCAGCAGTCGTCCTCCCGGGGGTTTCCAGGTTGCCAGATTTTGTCGGCCGGAATGACAAAAACTGCCAAGCCGGCGAGCCTTTCCCAGCCTCCGGTCGCCTGACCGCCTGTAACCTGCTGAATCCACTGGGTGCGGCAATGGAAGCGAGTGGCACCAGGGCTGCAATCGGGAGGCGGTGGAAGGCTGCAAAGCAGTTCCGTCAAAACACGAGGGAGACAGGGAGAAATGAAGAAGCACAAGAAACAGAATAAGAAGAGAGGATTCTCACTGATCGAGTTGTTGATCGTGGTTGCGATCATCTTGATCATCGCGGCAATCGCCATTCCTAACTTGCTACGCTCGCGCATCGCGGCCAACGAGGCTTCCGCGGTGGGTTCGCTGCGTACGTTGAACACGGCTGAAATCACCTACAACACCACTTATCCCAATGTGGGCTTTGCCTGCAGTCTGGGTCAGTTGGGTGGCAGCGGCAGCGGCACAGCGACCTCGGGCGCAGCCGGTCTGATCGATGCCAACCTGGCTAGCGGCGTGAAGAGCGGGTACAGCTTCTCGTTCCTGGGGTCTTCCTGCACCGGAACACCCGCGCCCGCCTATTCGACCTACGCGGCCCCGGTTACCCTGGGCACCACCGGACAGCGCTACTTTTGCAGCGACAGTTCGGGCGTGATTCAGTACGGCACAACGACGATCACGACCTGCGGGACGAGCACCAACCCGATCTAGTAGTGAACTATGGGGTCAGGACCTGGGCTTTCCAGGTCCTGAACCTGACCCGATCCAACCTGATCTGAGGGAATTCACTTCTTGATGCGGGGAACGGGAGAAACCACTCCCGTTCCCCGTTTTTATTTGTACCCCTTTGAGACACCTGCCGCTGCTTTCTCCGCATTATTAAGGGTGGCACTTTCGCCGCGGGTGCCTACTACCGCTGGTAGTAGGTATCGGCTCCGAGGTACCGTGCGATTCCGCACCTGGGTGCGCAGCGGAGACTCCCATCGTCATGCGAAAGCAGCCTACTCTGGCACGGTTTTTCCCCCTGATCCTCCTGTTCCTGATCATTTCGGCTTTCTGGCAGTTCTCGCAGGCGCAGACGCCGAGTGGTTCGTTGCGCGGGGAGGTGCAAGACAGTAACGGCGGACGAGTTGCCGCTGCCACGATCGTGGTCGAAGCCCGGGGATCGGCATGGAAGCGCGAAGTCAAGAGCGACGACCGTGGCGAGTTCCGGGTAAACGATATATTACCCGGCCCTTATCACGTGGTGGCGCGCGCCCAAGGCTTCGCCGAAGCGAGTTCGGACGTGGATGTCGTAGTGAGTTTCGTGCGCGACCTCTTAGTGACGCTGAAGCCAGCGGCCGTGCCGCAGACGGTGAATGTGCAGGGCCAGGCGTCTTCCATCACCACGGAGCCCATTGACACGGCCAGCGCCGTGCACCAGGGTGCGGTCAGCTCCCGAGACCTGACGACGATTCCGCTGGCGAATCGCAGCTTCGCCAACATCGCGTATCTGGTGCCTGGGACCGAGCCGGTGGAACCTTCGGATCCGACCAAGGCAAGAATCACGGCGGTCTCGACGGGCGGCAGCTCCGGGCTGAACAACGTGCTCTCCGTCGACGGGATGGATGACTCGGACGACTACATCGGCGGCTTTCTGCAGAACATCTCGCCGGATGCGATCGAGGAATTCGCTTTCCGCACGGCGCAGGAGGATGCGGATACCGGGCGCACTACCGCGGGATCGGTGGTGATCACCACCAAGCACGGAACCAACGATTGGCACGGCAGCGGGGCGTTTTATGAGCGCGCGGCGGCATTGACGGCGAGGTACCCGATCGAGAATCCCGCGCCCGATCCCAAGCAGCCCTTCTCGCGGCAGAATTACGTGGGCACGCTGGGTGGCCCGCTCAAGAAAGACAAACTGTGGATGTTCACGTCATTCGAGTACGTGCACGAGGACGCGAGCATCGCCTACAGCCCCAACAGCCAGGCGGAATTTACGGCGCTGGCGTCGCTGGCGGCGCAAGGTCTGATTCCGGGGGTGAATTCGATTCCGGTTCCCCAGAACACCCCGATTCCATTTCGCGATGCCATCGGCTCGCTGCGGTTTGACTGGGCGCAGAGCCAGAAGTCGCAGTGGTTCCTGCGCGGCTCCCTCGACAACTACACCACGGAAAACAACTACGTGCAGCAGGCCACCCTGCCCTCAACCGGAACCACTTCTGGATCGAAGTATGGGAACCTGGTGATCAATAACACCTATGCCTTCAGTCCCAACTGGCTGGGGAGTTTCACCATGGGCGCGAGCACGCTGCACCACACCGAAGCGCGGAACCAATACCTCGGCTTTGCGCTGGCTTTCCCGTTTAGTTCGACCTTCCAGACGATTTCCGGGTTCGAGACTTTTGGGGACAACCAGTTCCAGACGGCAATCACCGCTTTTCCCGTGCTGCGCAACCAGGAGAAATACCAGTTCCGCTACGACCTGAGCCATTCGGCAGGAAAGCACGCGACTAAGTTCGGCATCGATTTCATTCACGAGCCGGTGCTGAGCGGGGCGCTATCGGGGACGGCGGAGACTTTTCTGCAATACGCGAATGACCCAAGCTTTTATGCTGCCAACCCTTCTCAGTTTTATTTCGATCTGACTTGCGCTAGTCCTCCCGCAGACGTGCTGGGCTGCACGCAAACCCCGACGGGAAACGGCAGCTTCACGCAAAACGTGCAGCGGCTGGGATTCTACGCCCAGGATTCCTGGCGCGTGTCGCGAAACCTGACGCTGAATTACGGGCTGCGCTGGGACACGACATTCGGGTTGCTCACGGCGTCGGGGCGGGATCAGACGCTGAATCCGGCGTACCTGACGCTGCAGGCGCTGCAGATTCCGCTGATCAACGGGGCTCCGCACGATTATCGCAAGGCTTTTGCGCCGCGCCTCGGCATTGCCTACGCACCGGGCCACGGTGAAGAGACTGTGCTCCGCGCCGGGTTTGGGCTCTATTACAGCGATCTGGCACAGAACGGATGGGTGGCGGCGCTGCAAGCCGTGAATGCGCTTCCCGGACCATGTGTGAATCCGGGAGACTCGGGATGCATTATGGGAGCGAACCAGGGGGGCGCGGGAGCAATCATCGATCCGCACTACCACACTCCTTACGCCATTCACGCCACGGCGGGAATCCTGCATGCATTCAACGATCACTGGATCCTGGGTGCGGACTACACTCACGAGACGGGAATGCATGGATTCCGCGCGTATTCCTACACCGGCGGAGTGAATCTGTTCACCCCGCTGCTGGCGCAGAGCGATCCCGGGCAAGGCGATCTGGTCCCCAACCTCGACGTGTACAAGTCGGACAACCGCAGCAGCTATGACGCATTGATGATTCACCTCCAGGGAAATACCCACCGCTTCAACCTGATTGCCAACTACACGCTTTCGAGCGCGAAGACCTGGGGTTGCGTGCTGGGCGAGTTGTTTGATTACGTGAACGGCGTTTGCGATCCGCTACACCCCTTCGCGCCTGGGGACTACGGTCCTTCGGGTGAAGATGTGACGCACCGGTTCGTTTTTTCGGGAATCTTTCATGCCCCAGCCGGCTTCGAAGTGAGCACGCTCACCCAGGCGGAGAGCGCGCGCCCGTTTACCATCACGACTGCCGACAACAGCCAGCGCATCACCGTCAACGGGGTTCCGACCAGCCTCGATGAGTTCCGCGGCACGCCTTACATCCAGGTGGATCTGCGGGTGGCGCGGCCGGTCAAGTTCCGGGAAAGCTGGACGGTGATGCCGTTCATCGAGTTCTTTAATCTGCTCAACCGCAACAATCCGGGAGCGAACTACGTGACCAACGTGGCGGCGCTGCCGTTGCCGGCGGGCGGCCAAATCGTGCCGGGCGGTGTAACCGGCATCACTTCGCTGAAACAGCTTGAGGTGCCGGCCGGCGCCCTGGGAGATTTCTTCGGGCCGGGAACCACGGTGGGCATTCCGTTCGCGGCACAGCTTGGTGTCAGAGTCAGCTTCTGATAACAGTGCTTGATGTTTTGCGATGCCACATCTAAGCTGACGCTTCGCAAAAACCTCAAGCGGAGGACGAGAAGAATCGGTATGTCGCGCTGGTGGAAGACACCGTCGGCATCAGCCAGCAAGCTGGGGCCGCTGGAGACCGAGTTGCTGCGCGCTTTGTGGAAGCGCGGCCATGCCACCGTCCGGGAATTGCTTGCCGACGGTCACGCCAGTGCTGCCTACACCACCGTGATGACCACGCTCGACCGCCTGCACAAGAAAGGCCTGCTGGACCGCGCTCCCGACGGCCGCGCCTATCGCTATTCGCCCCGGCACACGGAGGCGGAATACAACCGCCTGCTGCTGGCGGGCGCGATCCAGCGCTTGCTCGGCAGTTCCGCGCCGTCCACCGCGCCGCTTTCCTTCCTGGTCGATGCCGTCACCGAGCACGATGCCGCGCTGCTCCCGGAATTGGAACGGGCGGTGGAGCGCAAACGCCGCGAACTGCGGGAAAGGGAGAAGAGCTGATGTACTTCATCCGCGGAGGGGTCATCGCGCTCGGCGTTTTCTTTCTCGTGTACGTGGCGCTTTCGCTTCTGGTGGGCGTCGGCTGGAGAGCGTTGCGCCGCGACCGGCGGCGCGTCAGCTCCGCCCCGGCCTATGCCTTCCGTATGTTGCCGCTGGTCGCAGCTCTCCTGGCGGTGGCCCTGTTCACGGTTCCGTCCTTCCTCCGCTTCGAGCCGCGGTGGGAGGACGAGCCCATCGGGACCGCAGTTCTTGCGCTTGCCTCTGCCGGCGCAGTGATCCTTGTCTTCGGAACCATCAATGCCCTGCGGGCCTGGATGCGGACCGCTCGCTCGGTGTCTTCCTGGACCTCGGATTCGCGCAGGCTGAATTTGGAAACCGCGGTGCCCGCGTTTCAGACACCCGAGTCCGCTCCGCTGCTAGCGGTTGCCGGCCTTTGCCGGCCGAAATTGCTGGTCTCCGGCTGCGCCCGCCAATTGCTCGATCCCGGCGAACTCGAGGTGGCCATCCGCCACGAGCTGGCCCACGCACGGCGCCGCGACAATCTCAAGAAACTCCTGCTGCGAGCTTGCGCCTTTCCGTTCCTGGACGCTCTCGATCGCGGCTGGCTCGAGGCCGCCGAAATCAACGCCGATGACGAGGCGGTGCAGGATGAACGGTCGGCGCTCGACCTGGCCTCCGCTCTCCTCAAAGCGTCACGCCTTACCCCGCGCGTCCCCGGACCGGAATTGACCATGGACTTGGTTTCCGGCGCTCCTGGCGCGGTGACGGCTCGTGTCGAACGGCTCCTGGCATGGACGCCGCGCGCGCGACCGCAGCGGCGGCTGCGTCCCATCGCGGTGCCGGCGTCGCTCATCGGCGCCGTGGCTGCAGGCCTCGCCTACATGTGGGTGCTCGCCCGCGTACACCAGTTCACCGAGTTCCTGGTGCGCTGATGATCTCGGGGAAAGAGGCATGAAGGCCGCCGTCCTGCATGAGTTCAAGACGCCTCTTGTAATCGAGGAGGTTCCCCGTCCGGAACCCGCGGGCGATGAGGTCCTCATACAGGTTGAGGCCTGTGGGGTGTGCCATTCCGATCTGCATGTGGCCGGCGGCGACTGGAAGCAGTTTGACGGGATCGTGAAGCGGCCGCTCATTCTTGGCCATGAAGTCGTCGGCCGCGTGGTGGAGAAGGGAAGCGCGGCCGGCGAATTCGAGCTCGGCGACCGCGTCGGCGTGCCCTGGCTCCACTGGACCTGTGGCGCCTGCGAGCCCTGCCGCGAGGGCAACGAGAACCTCTGTGCCAAGCAGAAGATCACCGGCGTGACTGTCGATGGCGGCTTTGCGGAATTTCTTAAAGCCCCGGCCAGCCACGTGGTGAAGATTCCCCTCGGCATTTCCTCGGTTGAGGCTGCGCCCCTGTTGTGCGCGGGACTCACGGCTTACCGCGCCCTGAAGCAAAGCGGCATCCTGCCGGGCCAGCGGCTGGCCGTCTTCGGCATCGGCGGGTTGGGACACCTCGCGGTGCAGATCGGCCGCAGCATGGGCGCGGAGGTGATTGCCATCGACATCGCGGATGAGAAGCTTGCGCTGGCAACCTTCCTGGGGGCGGTGAGCGTGCTCAATGCCGGCGCCAGCGACGTGGTGCGCGAACTGCGCAAGAAAGGCGGCGTGCACGTGGCGCTGGTGACCTCGGCGGCGAAAGCAGCCTACGACACCGCCTTCCGCTGCCTCCGCCCAACGGGCACGCTGCTGGTGGTGGGATTGCCCGCCGAGAACATCTGCTTCCCGCCCATCATGATGGCGGCTGGCGAAGTCCGCATCCGCGCTTCCGCCGTGGGCACTCGCCAGGACTTGCGGGCGGTGCTGGCCCTGGCTGAACTCTGCAAGGTGCGCTGCCGGATCACGACCCGCCCCTTGCCGGAGGCCAACCGCGCGCTGGAGGACTTGGATCGTGGCCAGGTCATAGGCCGGGTTGTGCTCGCGGTGCCCGAACCCGCCGCCTAGGCCGACCCGTCGCGGGAGCGATTAGCGGCACTGACTTCCGCAAAGGAGGCCGCCGGGAGGGCCAGTCTCCTTTCGATGTTGGCGATGGCGTACGTCACCAGTTCGACCCGGCTGGAGATGCCCAGTTTCTCGAAGATGCGGAACAGGTAGTTCTTTACCGTGTGTTCGCTCAAGTGGAGCTGCCCGGCGATCTCGCGGTTGATGAGGCCGTCTGCCACCAGCCGCACCACGTCTTCCTCGCGCCGGGTCAGCAGTCCCACTCCCTCGGAGTTGACCAGGTGCAGCGGCGCCGACTCACTGAGAGTCTCCACCAGGAAGCGCAGTTGCTCGCTGTTGGCCCAGATCTGCCCGCCGATCACCGAGGAGACACACTTCCACAGCGCCTTGAACTCGAAATCAGACCGGCAGAACACGCCCTTGGCGCCCGCGCGGAATGCTTCCACCACTAGCGCGCGTTGCGAACTCTCCAGCAGCACGACCACATGGATTTCGGGGCCACTTCTGCGGACTTCTCGCGTCACGGCAAACCCGCTCATCGGACCGTCGGCAAGACTAGTTCCCACCAGCAGAATGTCGGGGCGGATCTCGGAAACGTGTTTCAAGACGTCAGCGGCAGGAAGGTGACATTCAACCACGCGCAACTGGCGGTATCGCCGCAGACCGCTGGCCAGCAACCGGCACGCCATCACGTCGGCGTCGGCAACCAGCACGGTGATCGGGCCAGAGTGAGACTTGAGCGACAATGGCATATGCGATGGCGGCGCCTCCATCGATAGCAACATGCAAGCGTCAGCGTCAGGTTGCACCCATGAAAGCGCTCGCTTGCATGTCCCCAGAACGGCGGATCGTTAGGAATGGTACAAACTCGGCGGATGTGCGCCACAATCAGTGCAGTTTGTTCTGAATTCGGAACAAGGTTCCAATCGCGGTGCGGATAGTAGTTGATAGTTAGTGCTATCCAAAGGACCGAATGCCCCGTCCATAGGGCAACCTGGCCCGCCGCGGCCTTGGGTGCCAGGGTCTGGCGTCCCTTCCGACACAACAATCACAGAAGGTCGCTTTTTCCCTGATTGGAGCAGATCTTGTTCTGAATCTGGAAATTGCACCAATGATAGTGCAACAGCAGAAATCGTTTAGACGCGCCGGTGGGGACCACGGCTTACTCCGCCTTGAGGCCGTGGTGGATGATATCGGCGTAGTGTCGGCTTAGATCCCTGGTCCCGAACCCGGGCCGCTTCTTCCCGCGATAGAGCTCGTACACCTGGTAATGGTGGACGGCGGCGGCGACGATGAGGCGGGCTGCGGCAACGCAATCGACCCGGCGCAGCCGCCGGCGTCGTATGCCGCTATCGATGTGTCCGGCCAGTAGCGCATAGACGCGCTCCAGATCGCGCCAGATGGCCCGAATCGCCCTGGTGTCGCCCTCGAGGACAGAGTAGAGGATGATCCTGCTGGACATTGGAGCTTGGAACATCGCGTTCGAGATTGCCTCGATGGCGGCTTCGATGAGATTGCGACCCTCCAGGGGCGGGGCGAGGCGGCTCTCCAGTTCCGCTCGGAGAGTGCTGGTCGCGAACAAATGCTTCACGACAGCAGCATGGAGGGGGGCTTTCCCTCCGAACAGCCGGAACAACGTCACCGGATTCACTTTGGCTTGCCGGGCAATATCGCGCGTGGAAGCGGCCCTGTAGCCCTTTTCGGAGAAGACTCGGACCGCCGCCTGCAACAACTTTTCTCTGGCGTCGCCCAAGGTCTTCCTCCACCTGGCTGCAAGGTTCTCAGCCCTCGGACCGGAGCTTGGAGGCCGAGGATTCTAGACGCTCACCGTCCCAATCACCGTTGCCGGCAAGGAATTTACAGAACTTTGACCGTGAGTTGGGGGATGGGTCGGGGCTAGGGCTGATGTTCTCCATTCCCGATTAGGGAAAACTGACTCATTTCCCAATTAGGAAAGACTGCCTTGCCAGGCCCCATGGGGGCACCTTGCCCCGGTGCACACTTCCTAGAGCAGTTCGAGAAACGGAGAAGCCTTTCGCCGGGGCATCCGCTCCCTTGCCGGTGGTCGCAGAATCACCGTATTGTCCAGCCTTCGCTAACCGCCGCTGGGGGGGAACGTTTGGCAGGAATCTGCGTTTTCCACAAGTACCGCTGGGAGTCAGAGGGCGAAGCTATCTGGGGCCGGCGAACGGGAGACACCTGCGATCTGCCGCCCGCAGCCGCCGACAAGAAGTGGTATGCGGTACATACGCGCTCGCGGCATGAAAAAGTAGTGGCGGCCCAACTGCGCGGTCATGGTGTCGACACCTATCTGCCGCTGGTGGAGGAGATCCACCGCTGGAGCGACCGGCGAAAGCGGGTTCAGGTTCCTCTTTTTCCCGGATATGCGTTCATCCACGCGTGTGATTCCGCCGAGACCATGGCCACGGTAGCGCAGGTCCCCAGCGCGGTTCGCATCGTAGGCGTCCACGGCGGGTCACCCATCCCGGACGAGGAGATCGCGGTCGTACACCGCCTCTTGTCCCACAACATACCCTGCGTGAATCACCCCTTTCTGGAGGTGGGTCAGCGGGTACGCATTCGCGGCGGAGCGCTGGACGGGGTGGAAGGCACCCTGCTGGCACGCAAGGGGGAAAGCTGCTTGGTAATCTCGATCGAACTGATCCAGCGGTCGCTGGCGGTTCGTATCGAAGGCTATGACGTTGAGATGGTCTGACTGCACGTCTTTGGTCGCTGGCCGCGGAGCCGGCGCCAGCCAGCAAGCAGCCCGGCGCTGAGCAACATCCTGAATCTGGTCACATACGCGAAATGAACCAGCGGCCCGAGAAGCCAATACAGGAGGCTTGCTATATCAGCAACCTGCCGGTGCTCACGCTGCAGCAGCGGCCCCGACCCCGACCGGTGGCGGCCCTGTTCCTGAAGCGCTCGACCGATGTGTTGCTGTCAGCGGCTGCTCTGGCTGGGTTATCGCCGCTTCTCCTGCTGGTTGCGACCGCTGTCAGACTGAGTTCACCCGGCCCTGTGATCTATGCTTCAGAGCGTGTCGGCAGACGAGGACGGATCTTCCGCTGTTACAAGTTCCGCACCATGGTAGCCAACGCTGAGGCGCTCAAAGCTTCGCTCCAACACCTCAACCAGCGCGACAAGGTGCTGTTCAAGATCGCCAACGATCCGCGGGTGACGCGCACAGGCCGCTTCCTCCGCAAATACAGCCTGGATGAACTGCCGCAGTTGTGGAACGTGCTCAAGGGCGACATGAGCCTGGTAGGTCCGCGTCCGCCCCTGGCCAGCGAGGTCAAGCAGTATCAGTGCGAGCATCTGCGCCGGCTCGATGCGTTGCCGGGCATCACCGGCTTGTGGCAGGTGGAGGCGCGAACCAATCCTTCATTCGCCCGCTACGTTTCCCTGGATGTCGATTACGTGGAGCACTGGAATCCCTGGCTGGACGCCAGGATCCTGCTGAAGACGATAGCGGTCGTGCTCGCGGGAACGGGACAGTGATGACGCGAGAGCGGGCCGTTTCTTCACCTGGGGATGATCTAAGAACCGCGTGGGTTAAGCAGGCCTTGACTTGGATTATTCGCGAGAGGGAAGCCGGCCGACACGATACGAAGCGTCAGTTCAGCATTCGGAAAAGGTATTCGTGAACGATCACGTGTCAGGGCACGGCTTCAGCCGTGCCGACCCGGGCCACTAAAGCGGGCTTTAGCCCCTGCGGGAAACGAGGGCCTCTCCAGTTCTGGCTTCAAGAATCGACTGGCCCACAGCCCCAGTGGCAGCCCGCAATTCCAGGGGCTAAAAGCCCGGACTCAGTGAGGCCGGTAACGGCACGAGTGAACTCGTGCCCTGACACCTGATCGCGCACGAGACAGATTTGCCAAGGTAGGCCTGAAGGTGAAGCCTGCTACACCCCGAGCGCTCCGACGCGATGAGTATTCCACGCGTCATGAATAGTCCAGGTTCACCCTCGCTTCGCAAGAACACCGCCTACATGGTGGCGGCGCAGGCGGTGCGGCTGGTGGTGCAGGCGTTCTATTTCTTCCTTATGGCCCGTGGCCTGGGGCCGCGGCAGTATGGCGCGTTCGTGGCCGTGGTCGCTGCCGTCGCCATTGCGTATCCCTTCGTGGGCAACGGCAGCGCCAACCTGATGGTCAAGAACGTGGCGCGCGACCGGCGGCTCCTCCCTGAGTCCCTGGCAAACGCCTTGTTGATGACGCTGGCTTCCGGCTTGCTGTTGAGTGTTCTGGTGGCGCCGGCGTGCCTGGTGGTGCTTCCTCCCGTTATTCCGCTGTCCGTAATCCTGCTGGTCGTGGCGTCGGACCTCGTGGTGTGCCGCTTTGTGGATGTGGCGTGCCTGGCATTCCAATCGGTCGAAAGGCTGGACTGGACGGCGAACCTGAACGTGTTCTCCAGCCTGATGCGGCTAGCTGGGATCGTGGTGGTCTTGCTGGTGGCGCGCCCGACGGTCGTCGCCTGGTGTGTCGCGTATCTGGCGACCTCGGCGGTATGTGCGCTGGTGGCGATTTATTGTGTGCTCACCCGGCTGGCTCGGCCGGCGTTCAGCGGCCTGGGCCGGATCCGCGGGGAATTGCGCGAAGGCTTCTGGTTTTCCACCAGCCTCTCGGCCCAGACCATCTACAACGACGTGGACAAAACTATGCTGGCGCGCCTGGCCACGCTGGACGCTGCCGGCATCTACGCGGCAGCGTATCGGCTGATCGACATCGCCTTCTTGCCCATCCGCGCCCTGCTGGCGGCGGCCTATCCCGGTTTCTTCCGGCATGGGGAGGATGGCATCGCCGGCAGTCTCCGCTTCGCCCGGCGGCTCCTGCCCAAGCCGCTCATGTATTCCGCCGCGGCCGCCGTCGGCATGATCCTGGCAGCGCCGCTCGTGCCGCATATTCTCGGCGCCGAGTATGCCCGCACCACCGAGGCGCTACGCTGGCTGTCGCTGTTGCCATTGCTGAAGACCTTGCATTATTTCGCCGCCGATGCGCTCACCGGCGCCGGACATCAGGCGCTGCGCACGCTGATGCAGGCCGCGGTTGCCGGGTTCAACGTGCTGGTTAATCTGTGGCTTATTCCCGCGTACTCCTGGCACGGCGCCGCCTGGAGCAGCTTGGCCTCTGATGGCCTGCTGGCGATGGCGCTGTGGAGCTGCGCGCTGTGGCTGCAAACTCGTGCGGCACACGCCCACAGCGCCCCCACCGCAGAACTCGCGCCGCAAACTGAATGCTGAACCTCATCGAAAAGTCATTTGTCTTGCTGATGCTGCTTTATCTCAGCAGCGGCCTCACCGGCTTTCTGGCCGGAGACTCTCCGTTGAACGTGTGGCGCGTTGAAGACAATCCCCTGTTGTTGGCAATCCAGACGGTGATGTACGCCATCACGCTCGGGTTCGTGGTTCTGCATTGGCGGAAGTTCATGAGCGCTCTGCGAGCCGGCGGCTGGGTGCTGGCTCTGGCCCTGCTCGCCCTGGCTTCGACGCTGTGGTCGAGCGACCCGGACTTCACCTTCCGCCGCAGCCTGGTGGTGATTGCCACCACGGTGTTTGGCGTTTATTTCGGTTCGCGTTACCAGCTTCATCGGCAGGTGCGGCTGCTGGGATGGACGTTCATCGTCCTGGCGGTGCTCAGCGCGGCTTGTGCCCTATGGCTGCCCCAGTACGGCATCGACAATCAACTTCACCGGGGCGATTGGCAGGGGATTCTCGGCCAGAAAAATCTGCTGGGCAAAGCCATGGCGGTCGGGATGATCGTGCTGTGGTCGGCGAAGGGCGTGCTGCCGCGCGTAGTGCGAATGGCGGGATTATCTCTGTGCGCGCTGGTCATGCTGATGTCGGGATCGCGGGCTGCGCCGGTCGTCCTGGCCGCTCTGCTGCTGCTGGTTCCGGGTTATCGCATACTGCGCACCCGCCCGCCGACGCTGATTCCGCTGGCCATCGTTTTCCTGGCGATGGGTGCGGGCCTCGTGTTCCTGGCCGCCGGCAACAGCTCTCTCCTGCTGGCCTTCCTCGGCCGCGATGCCACCCTCACCCGAAGAACGGAGATCTGGGCCGCGGTGTGGAGCGCCATCTCCAGCCACATGGCGCTGGGGTATGGGTTCAGCGGTTTTTGGGCGGGAATCCACGGCGAATCGGCGCGGGTCGCGGCCAGGCTGGGGTTTGTCGCTCGCCATGCCCACAACGGCTTCCTCGACCTGTGGCTGGAACTTGGGATCGCAGGACTGCTGCTGTTTGTCGCGGGGTATCTCCAGGCGGTGAGCAATGGAGGGAAGCTGGTGCGGATGAGCCATGATCGGCTCGCCACCTGGCCGCTGCAGTATCTCGCGTTCATGTTGCTGTACGATCTGGCCGAAGGACCGATCCTGCGTCAGAACAACCTTTATTGGGCCTTGTACGTGGCCGTTGTGGTATCGGCGGCGCAGGCGGCGCGCAGCGGCCAAGCATTGAGTCAGGCCAACGTTCCGCTGGAGCCTCTTGAACAACAATCTGGTGATCTATCGCGACGAACTCCTGGGCGCCTCGGAGACGTTCATCCTGAGGCAGGCCGAAGCGCTGCGTGAGTTCCGCCCGGTCTACGTGGGATTGCGCACCGTCGAAGGCTTGCGCGTTCCGGCCGAACGCTGCGAACTGCTGGTCGAGCCCGGCCGGCTGAACCGGGCGCGGCGGCTTTTCTGCGAAGTGTTCGGGCCGAGTGAGCGTCAGGCGGCTCGCGTGCGCGCCCTCTCTCCGGCGCTCATCCACGCTCACTTCGGTCCGGATGCCACCCATGCCATGCCTCTGGCGCGTGCTCTCGCCGTGCCCCTGCTGGTGACGCATCACGGTTACGACGTCACGACCGAAGACCATGCGCTCGCGCGTTCGCCGTGGCTGCGCTTCTACCTCAAGCGTCGCACTCGCCTCTACCAGGCGGCTGCGCTCGTGCTCTGTGTTTCACACTTTGTGCGCGAAAAGGCCGTGCGAAAAGGCGCTCCGCCGCACAAGACGCTAGTTCACTACATTGGGATCGACACTGCCTGCTTTACCCCGAATCCGTCGGTCGCGCGTTGCGACACCGTGCTGTTCGTGGGCAGGCTGGTCGAGAACAAAGGATGTGAGCAGTTGCTGCACGCCATGCGATTGGTGCAGCGCTCGCATCCCGAATGCCGGCTGGTGATCATCGGAGATGGGCCGCTGCGGCCCCGCCTCGAGCAAATCGCCCGCGAGCTGGCGCTGCGCGATGTGAGCTTCCTCTCCACCCAGCCCGCCGGTGTGGTCCGGTACTGGATGAACCGGGCTCGCGTGTTCTGCGTGCCCAGCGTGACCGTCGATTCGGGGGCTTCCGAAGGGTTCGGGATGGTGTTTGCCGAGGCCCAGGCCATGGGGCTGCCGGTCGCCAGCTTTGAGACCGGCGGCATTCCCGAAGCGGTTCTCCACGGCGAGACTGGCCTGCTGGCGCGCGAGCGCGATACTGCAGGGCTGGCTCAAAACATCATCGCCCTGCTGAGCGATGGTTCGATGTGGGAGCGCTTCAGTGACGCCGGGCGGCGCCGGGCGCGCGAGTTGTTCGACATCCGCCGCCAGACCGCGGCGCTCGAAGATATTTACCGCGCGGTGTTACATCGCGATGTAGCTGCAGCCTAAGCCTGATGAACGTGCCCACCACAAAGGGTCCGCTGGTCAGCGCCGTGATTCCCACGCGGCACCGGCCGGGATCGCTCCTGCAAGCGGTGGAGAGCGTGCTGGCGCAAACCTATGCAGTCGCGGAAGTCGTGGTGGTGATCGACGGGCCTGATCCGGCGACGGAATCCATGCTGCAAGCGGTCAATCACCCGCGAGTGCATGTGGTCGCCTTGCCGGCGCCGGTGGGTGGTTCGGAGGCGCGCAACGCCGGCGTCGCCGCCGCCCGCGGCGAATGGATCGCCTTCCTCGACGATGATGACGAGTGGCTGCCCAACAAGATCGAGCGGCAGTTGGCGATGTTGCCGCAGGCGAGCGGCAACGGCGATCCCATCGTGTCGTGCCGGTTTCTCGCCCGTACCACGGCCGGCGATCGCGTCTGGCCCGAACGCTTGCCGCAGCCTTCCGAACCGCTTTGCGAGTATCTGCTGGCACGGCGCGGCGGCAGCGATGGATTCGTGGCGACGCCCACCATTCTGACGCGCCGTTCCTTGCTGTGCCGGGTGCCGTTCCGCAGCGGCCTCAAGAAGCACCAGGATTGGGACTGGATCCTGCGCGCCACCCAGGAAGGTGCGCGCGTGTTCTTTTGTCCCGAGGTGCTGGCCAAGTGCGAAATGCGCACGCCTGCTACGACCAGCCGCCGCGCCGACTGGCGCTTCTCGCTGGGGTGGATCCAGGAGAACGCGCAACTGGTGACGCGACGCGCTTACTCCGGCTTCATCACCACCCACGTGGCCTGGCAGGCGGCCGCGCAGCGCGACTGGAGGGCTTTTCTTCCTTTGCTCGGCGACGCATGGCGCCATGGCTCCCTGCGTCCTGCCGACGTACTCCGCTACCTCGGGTTCTGGATGGTGCCCGTGGCCACTCGTCGCTGGCTCCATCGTCTGGCGTCATAAGGGCTCAGGCACATGCCACCGCTGTTCACGATCGGGATGCCGGTTTACAACGCCATGCCCTACCTGCCGGAAGCGGTAGAGAGCGTACTACGGCAGACGTATCCGCACTTCGAGTTGCTGATCATCAATGATGGCTCGCGCGATGGGTCGCTCGAGTACCTGCGCAGCTTGCAGGACCCGCGAATCCGCATCGTTTCCCAGGAGAACCGCGGGCTCACGGCCACTCTGAACCGCATGCTGGAGGAAGCACGTGCGCCCTGGCTAGTGCGGCTGGATGCCGACGACGTGGCCTCTCCAGAGCGGCTGGCGCTGGTCGCCGGCGGGCTCGAACGCCATCCCGCGGCCGGCATGCTCTACTCCCGCGCCAAGCACTATGGACACGTCAGCGCGATGGCGGCCGCGCGTTCGACCGAAGGCACTCCCGCCAAACTGCGGGAATTGACCCGCGCCGGATACCTGCTCTCGCTCGTTCACTCCAGCGTGGTGCTGAACGTGGCCAGGACGCGCGCGCTCGGCGGGTATCGCTTCGATCTTCACATCGAAGACCTCGACTTGTGGTGGCGGATGGCGCTGCGGCACGACATCGTATTCATCCCTCAGGTGACGGTGCAGTATCGCCTGAACAACGACAGCGTCTGCATCAACAACCTCCAGAGGTTGTTGGCGAACACATTGTTCGCGCAGTACCTGCTGCTTTCCAATCTGTGGTGTTTGGAACCACGGCCGTACGGAGCTGTGATCGGCACCCTGAGCGGCATGGTGGATGCGCGCCGGCTCGCATACCGGGAACAGATGTGGCGAGCCGCGGCTCACCTGAGCGCGCAGGGATATCGCCAGGCGGTGCCGCACCTGGTGATGGCGGCCGTGCATTCGCCTCTCCGCTTTCTTCGGCGCGTCAGTTATCCCTTCGGTCGAGAGGCGATGGTGCGCCGCGGAGAAGACCCGCAGCGCGTTCGCCGCATACGACGCCAGTTGTGGGATGCAGCGGAGCTTCCGGACACGGCTTTTGAACCGGCGTGATTTCCTATGCGTCCTGGCAGCAAGCGCGCTGGCCGCCGGCGCTCGTGCAGGCGCGTCTCCGCCGCCGCGTGACAGCTTGCGGCAGCATGCCGGCGCTAAGGGCATCGTCTTTGGCTGCGCCGCCGTTCGGCGCCATCTCGCGCAGGATGAGGCTTACGCCCGGCTGGTGGCCGAACAGTGTCAGCTCGTGCTGCCTGCGAACGAACTGAAGTGGGACATGCTCCAACCCAAGCCCGGCGAATACGACTTCGCGCCCGCCGACTGGATGCTGCGGTTCGCGGAAAGCCACGGGCTGCTGTTTCGCGGCCATGCGCTGCTGTGGGAGCCCTCCACGCCCGACTGGGTTCGCAAGGCGGCGACGCGGCAGAACGCAAGGCAGATGCTCACCGACCACATCCGCACCGTCGTCTCGCACTACAAGGGGAAGATGCATTCCTGGGATGTGGTCAACGAGATCCTCGAGCCCGCCGACGGCCGCGCGGACATGTTTCGCAACTCGCTCTGGCTGGACCTGCTGGGTGCGGATTGGGTCGAACTGGCGTTCCACACGGCGCATGAGGCCGATCCCAACGCCTTGCTGGTCTATAACGAGAACTGGCTGGAATCGGACCGGGAATCCTCTCGCGCCAAGCGGCAGCGGGTGCTGGCGCTGCTTGCGGAATGGAAGCGGCGCAACGTTCCCGTCCAGGCGCTCGGATTGCAAGCGCACTTGTTAACCGACGACCAAGTGTCGCCCGAGCTGCCGCAATTCGTCGAGCGCGTTGCCGATTTAGGTTTGAAAGTGCTGGTCACCGAACTCGACGTGCGCGACCGGAGCGCGCCCCCAGCCCTCCCACCGCGAGACAGGATGGTGGCCGGCAAGTACTACGAGTTTCTTTCCGCGGTACTGGCCAGCCCGGCGGTGGTCGCGATCATCACCTGGGGTCTCTCCGACCGCTACACATGGATCAACCATCACGATGGCAGCCGGCGCGCCGACCGCTTGCCCTCGCGGCCGCTGCCCTTTGATAACGACTTCGAACCGTCGCCGGCCTGGCAGTCGATGGCGCGCGCCTTCGATCATGCTCCGCACCGCAATTCTTGATGCCTCCCGTTGAACAAAACGCTTTGCGATTCCGGTTCCCACGCGCTCGCATCGGATGCGCGCTGGTGGATGGTTGTTCCTCTGCGGAAGCGGTGGATGCGATCGCGCGTCACGCTGCGCTGGGTGGGCTGCCTGCCTGCGTCGTCACTCCCAATGCCCAGCACATCGTGCTGCTGGAGTCCGATGCCGGCCTGCGTGAAGCCTATGCCAACGCCGACCTGGTGGTGGCGGATGGTGCCTCGCTGGTGCTGGCGTCGCTGCTGCTGGGAGAGAAGCTGCACGGGAGGGTCGCCGGCGTCGATCTGGTGGAGCAACTCTGCGGCAAGGCGGCGGAGTTCGGGCTGCGCGTGTTTCTGCTCGGCGGGCGTCCCGGTTCCGCCCAACTGGCGGCGGAGAAGCTGAGGCAACGGTTCCCACGTCTTACCGTCGCCGGCGCCTGCTGTCCGGCGCGGGGCTTCGAGCGGGACGAGCGGGAGCTGCAGGCCATCGGCGATGCCATCCGCGCCGCCCGGCCCGACCTCGTATTTGTCGCCTTGGGCGCGCCCAAGCAGGAATTCTGGATGCACCGCCATGGACGCCGCTTGGGTGTTCCGGTGCTGGTCGGCGTGGGAGGCAGCTTCGAAATGTTGGGCGGGGTCCTCCGGCGCTCGCCCCGCTTCATGCAGCGCATGGGCTGCGAATGGCTGTACCGACTGCTGCTCGAGCCCGGCCGTCTCTGGAAACGGTATCTCATCGGAAATTGCCGCTTTCTAGGCATTGTTCTGCGCCAGGCCGCCGCACGGCTCAAGACCGATCTGGACAGATCGCTGCACACCCCGCGCGATGAGCGTCCGCTCCAAGCACCGGCGATGGGTAAGGAGTAAATCCAATGGAAGCGCGATTCTTTCCGCCAGCACGCCCGAACGGGGCGGTCGACCCGCGACTGGCCGGCCAACCCGACCTTTCGTTGCGCGACTTCTGGCGCATCCTCAAGCGGCGCAGGCGAACCGTTGTCGTCTCGATTGCGGCGTGTTTGCTGCTGGCCCTGTTGGCTTCGCTCGCGATGACGCCCAAGTATGAATCCGTCTCCATCATCGAGGTCAACAAGGAGAACTCGGACATTTTGGGGCTGGACGCGTTGCAAACCGGGGTGAGCGACAGCCTGGACTACACCATCACGCTGGAGACGCAGGCCAACGTGCTGCGTAGCGACTCGCTCGCCTTCCAGGTCGCCGAACAACTGGGACTGGAAAAGCGCATGGAACCTTCGCTCCTCAGCGCCTGGTTCGACGCCGACCGCGCCCAAACCGAGCAGAATCTGCCGCTGGAGAAGGCGCCGCTGCGCCGGCGGCTTATCTCGAAAGCCTTCCAGAAATCCTTGAAGGTGAAAACCCTTCCCGGCACGCGCATGATCGAGGTGCACTTCCTGCATCGCGACCCGCAGCTTGCCGCCGATGTGGTCAACACCCTGGTGGGCGATTACCTGGAACAGTATTTCCGCACGCGCTACAACGCCACCGCGCAGGCTTCCGAGTGGCTGTCGAAACAACTGGCGGAGTTGAAATCGCAAGTCGAGGAAGCGCAGGAGAAGGTCGTCCAATACCAGAAGGAGAAGGGCATCCTGGGCACGGATGAAGCGCACAACCTGGTCATGTCCAAGCTGGAGGAGCTGAACAGGCAACTCACCGCCGCCGAAGCCAACCGCATGCTCAAGCAGACGGGCTATCGGATCGCCAAGACCGGCAACGCCGAACTGATTTCGACTGTCGGCAGCAGCACTCTGCTGGGCAGCCTGGCCGGCGTGAACAGCAATCCGCTGGCCCTCATCCAGAGCCTGCGCGCGCAACAGGCGGAACTGAAGGTGCAGTACGCCCAAGCGGCGGCGAAGTACGGTCCTGCCTACCCCAGGCTCATCCAGATAAGTAACCAATCGCAGGAACTCGAGAGCGCGATCCAGGCGGAGATCGAGAAAGTGGCGGCTCGCGCCGAGAACGATTTCATCGCCGCCAGGAATGCGGAAGACATGCTGCGCGCTTCCTTCGAGCGGCAGAAGGAAGAAGCCAACAAGCTGAACGACAGCGCCGTGCGTTACACCATTATGAAGCGCGAGGCGGAATCGAGCCGCGAACTCTATGACGGGTTGTTGAAGAAGCTGAAAGAAGCCGGAGTGCTCGCCGGTCTGCGTTCCACCAACCTGGTGGTGGTCGATCCCGCTCGCAGCAGCGCCAAGCCCGCGCGCCCGAGCTATCCCATCAATCTGGGGTTGGCACTGGTCGTGGGACTGCTGGGCGGCATCGGCCTGGCGTTCGCGCGCGAGGGCTTTGACAGCACCCTGCGCACTCCGGAGCAGGTAGAGGCGGTGGCAGGTCTGCCGGCCGTGGGCATCATTCCCGAACTGACGGCAAGCCGCGCACGGCGGCGCCCGGCGAACTTGCCAAAATTCGATTGCAACATCCTCGATTCTCCTGACTCGCAGTTGGCGGAATCGTACCGGGCGGTGCGGACCGCGCTGCTGTTCTCCAACGGCGATATTCCTCCCAAGGTGATTCTGGTGACCAGCGCCCTGCCCCAGGAAGGCAAGACCACCGTCAGCCTGAACTCGGCGATTGCGCTGGCGTACCAGGGCGCCAAGGTGTTGCTGATCGATGCCGACCTGCGGCGTCCCGAGGCGCACGCCTGCCTGGGTGTCCCGGCCGAGCCCGGACTGGGCGAGCTGCTATCCGGCGAGGCCGAGTTGCCCGCCCAGGCGGCGGCCTGTCCCCAGGTGCCGAACCTTTTCGTTCTGCCCGCCGGCCGCCATCGCCTGCGCCCGGCCGAGGCCCTCGGTTCTGTGCGGATGCGCGATTTGCTCAACAACTGCCGGGCGCGCTTCGATTTCGTGGTCATCGACACGCCTCCGGTGCTGGCGGTCACCGACGCCGTGGTGCTCTCCAAGAGCGCCGACGGCGTGCTGCTGGTGGTGCGCTCGGCGCAAACCAGCGAACAGTCGCTGCTGCGCGCGCGAGATCTGCTGCTGCGGGTGAACGCCAAGATCGCGGGAGTGCTGGTCAACCGCGCCAACCTCCATTCCTCCGACTACTACGATTCCTACGGTTATCTCGGCAACAGATTTGGAGAACGCTACTATGGCCTCAAGAATTGAGAAACATTCCTGCCTTAGCCAGCGGCGGGTGAGCGTGTTCGCGATGCTCAGCTTGGCGCTCGCCTGTTTTTGCAGCGCGCAGGAGACGGTAGCGCGTGACGGAAGCCACGCCGGACCCGGAACTCGCGCGGTTGACAGTGCGCGAATCCGCATCGGCCCGGGGGATCTGCTGCATCTTGAGGTGTTCGACGTGCCTGAACTCACGCAGGGAGTCCGCGTGAGCGACACCGGCGATGCGACGCTGATATTGCTGGGCTCGCTTCACCTGGCCGGCCTGACCGCCGCCGAAGCACAAGCGCTGATCGAAGACCGCCTGCAAAAAGGCAATTTGATCCTCGATCCACATGTGTCCGTAATCATCAGCGAGTACGGGACGCAAGGCGTGTCGGTGCTCGGCGAGGTGAGGAAGCCCGGTGTTTATCAGGTGCTGGGCACGCGCAATCTGCTGGACATCATCTCCGAGGCGGGAGGGACCACGCCCTTCGCCGCGCCGGAGGCAACCGTCAAGCGCCGCGCCAGCCCGGAGAAGTTCACGGCAAGCCTTTCGAACGATCCCGCCCAATTGCTCGCGCACGACGTGGAGCTGCGGCCGGGCGATACCGTCATTATTCCCAAGGCCGGGATTGTCTATGTGCTCGGCGACGTCGGCCGCCCCGGCGGCTACATCATGCAGAACAATGGGAGAATCTCGCTGCTGCAGGCGGTCGCCATGGCGCAGGGTGTCAATCGCACCGCCGCTCGTAAGCACACCAGGCTCCTCCGCAAGACCACTTCCGGCGTCGACGAAACCATCCTGGATCTCAAGCGGGTCCTCGAGGGTGGCGCGGCCGACCCGGAACTCCAGCCCGAAGACATCGTCTACATCCCGCCCAGCACCGCCAAGTCGCTTCTCATGCGTACGCCCGCACTGTTGGAAGCGGCTACGTCTGCGGCCGTCTATCAGGCGGTGCCGTAACCGGAGTCCCCTATAGCTATACTGAAGCCCAGTGGCCCTCCCCCAGGGAGGGCTTTTCTTTTTTAAACCCGATGTTCGGCGATCGATGGAAGGCTGAGAGTCGCCGGGCTACGCGTCTTCGCCGGCGCGCTTTGCCCGATGGCTCCGCAGATAAGCATGACCGATACCGATGAAATCGAACTTGCGCAGAGCGTCCAGATTGCGGATTTCCGCCAGGAAGAACAAGGTATCCATCAAGGAATCGACCTGCTGCGGAGACATGTCTTTGGTGGCCGCCCAGAATTTTGGGGGATTGAACCAGATCGTTTCGGGTCCGGCTGACGTCATGGTGCTCTCCTTCGTGGGGGAAGCGGCGTCGCCACAATGCCGCAACATTATGCACCAGCCGGGGTACCCTCTGAGGGTCAAACCTCCAACTCATTGAATTTCATGAACTTTTAATATTTGGCCACCGGGAACTGTGCTAGGCGCGTGGCAGCAGCGTTGCATTTCCTCGGAGGGTCAGGTATTCTTCACCCCCCGTTCGAGCGGTGCGATGGCTCCCGATTCTAACCGAACTCAAGCTCTCTTCGATAAGCTCCTGCGCATTTCCCGGCGCTCGTCCGGCGCTAAGCCCGAAACCGTCCACCAGCTCCGCACCACCATCCGCCGAGTCGAGACGCTTCTAGCCACCACCCTGCCCACCCTTGGACGGAAGGAACAGAAGCTCCTCAAGCAGCTCGACCGGCTGCGCCGCCGCGCCGGCAAGGTTCGCGACCTGGATGTACAGATCCAAGCCCTGGGTAGCTTGCGGCTGGAGTCGATCACCCGCGACCGGGCGCGAGTGATGGCGTTCCTGGAGAAAGCGCGCGCCAAACGGGAAAGCAAGCTATTGCGGGACTTCCAGAACGAAGTGGACGGCGGCCTGCACAAGCGGCTGAGGCGTACCGCCACGCGCTTGCAGCGGGAGTTCTCGAAGCCTGCCCAGCCGGACGCGGATGAGCAACGCTTCCTGGCGGCCGCGCTGGATAAGTTCGCGGCCGTGGTGAAGCAGCATCCGTCGCTGAGCGAGGGCAACCTCCACGGCTTCCGCATGGCCTCGAAACGGGTGCGCTACCTGGCGGAGATGGCCGGTGAGGGGCACAGGGTGGCCGCGGTCATCGAGCCGTTAAAGCGGATCCAGGATGCGATCGGGGTCTGGCACGACTGGCTGACGCTCACCGCCACCGCGGAAAGCGTCCTGACGCCCTCGGGACAAGCGCCGCTGCTTGCGGCGCTGCGCGCCAGCACTCGCTCCAAATACCTGGAAGCGCTGCGTATCACGGCCGACGCCAAGCGCGCGCTGCTGGAGCTGCAGGAGTCGAAGGGCACGGCCGGCAAACCGGTTTCACGCTCGGCGCCGGTGGCGGCCAGTCCGGCGGCCAGAGCAGCCACCGCCTGACAAGCTGCGACTGAAGCTGGAAACCTGGCTAGCCACTTCTGCGATAACATCCCTAACTTAATCTCATGCCGACATTCGCCGCGGTTGACATCGGCGCCAACTCGGTCCGCCTGAAGATCGCACGCCTGGTACGCCAGCGCCTGAAGCTGGTCCACGAAGACCGCGAGGTCACGCGGCTGGGCGAATCGGTCTTCCGCACCGGCGCGCTCGACCCCCACGCCATGGAGCACACCATCAAGGTGCTGCGACGGTTCCACCGCGCCTGCCAGGGCCACGGCGTGGACTTCGTGCGCGTGGTCGCCACTAGCGCGCTGCGCGATTCCCGCAACTCGCGCGCCTTCGTGGATTGGGTGCGCGCGGTCACCGGCTGGCGGGTGGAGGTGGTCTCCGGCCTGGAAGAGGGCCGGCTGATCCACTTTGGAGTGATCTCCGGCACCCGCATCGGGGTCTCGCGGCTGCTGCTCATCGACCTGGGCGGCGGCAGTTGCGAGCTGACGCTCTCCGTCGATGGCCAGATCCGCAGCATGTTCAGCCTGCCGGTGGGAGCGGTGCGCCTGACCCAGGAATTCCTGCACCACGATCCTCCCCGGAAGAGCGAACTCAAGCAATTGCGAGAGTTCATCGTGGAGGAATTGCTGCGCATCGAGCGCCGCATCGCGGCGGCGCGCGTCCAACTCGCCATCGCCACCTCGGGCACGGCCGCGGCGCTGGCCAGCGTGGTGGCGGCACGGCGGCGAGGCGCCGGCAACAACCACCCGGGGATGGTGTCACAGCGGGCGGTTCACGCTCTGGCGGCCGAGCTGCAGAGCGATTCACTGGAGCAGAGGATCGCGCTCCCCGGCATCGGTCCGCGCCGCGCCGAGATCATCATCGCCGGCGCCATGGTGTTCGCCGAACTGATGAACCACGGGGTCTCCGGCTTCCGCTACTCCCCGCTGGGATTGCGGGACGGCCTGCTGGCGCAAATGGTCGCCGATTACGGATACGGCGCGCAGGCCCGGCGGCAGATCGAATCGGAGCGATGGAACGCGCTGCTGGCCGCATGCAGACATTACGGTGCGGGCCTGCGGTTTGCCACCCGCGTGCGCAATTTGGCCATCACGCTCTTCGCCGGGCTGAAGAAGGTCCACCGCCTTCCACCGGAATACCAGGATTGGCTGGCGGCGGCGGCCATGCTGCACGAAGTCGGTTCCTACCTGAACCGCACCGGCCGGCATCGCCACAGCTATTACATCATCTCCAATTCGGAGATCTTCGGATACACCGCCCAGCAGCGGCGGCTGATTGCCGCCATCGCGCGCTACATGGGCAAATCGCGCCCTGCGCCCGCCGACCGCGCTCTCAAGCCGTTGCTCGTCGGGGACCGGGAGCTGGTGCCCAAGGCGGTGGCGCTGCTAAGGCTGGCACGGGCCCTGGACCACGGGCGCCGGGGCGCGGTGAACGGCGTTCGGGTGCAGATCGAGGGCGAGCGCGTCATCCTGCGCCTGAAGACCAAGCGCGGCGGCGCCGACCTGGAGTTGTGGGCGCTGGAAAAGGAACGCAGCTACTTCCGCAATATATTCGGACGCGAGCTCTTGGCGGTGGCGGTGGCGGCGGAAAGGGTCTGAACCATCTTTGGGGTCAGGACCCACTTGAGGATGCCCATCCCGCCCGAGAGGTCCACGCGCGCTACCGCGCCTTTCTTCAGGTCGACGGAACTTTCGCTGGCGCCTTCGCTGATGAGCAGGCTCAAGAACTGGCTGAGGCTGGGGTTGTGTCCGACCACCGCTACCGCCTCCAGGTTGCGATTCCGCTCGAGCAACTCGCGGAAGGCTTCCATCTGCGCGGTGGGGCGCAGGGCTGGGGTGCGCTGCAACTTGCCATCAAACCCGATCTCGTTGGCCACCAGGGAAGCGGTCTGGGTGGCGCGCTTGAGCGGGCTGGAGATGACGGCGTCCACGCGGACATCCATGGCCGCCAGGGCGCGGCCTACCTGTGTGCATTGCTCGATGCCCTGCTCGTCCAGCGGCCGTTTTTCGTCCTGCGTGGGATTGGCGAGGTGATGCCCTGCGCTTGCGTGGCGCAAGAAGTACACGATCATGCCAGCTTACCGGCCTTTCTGCGGGTGCGAACGCTGGGGCGCGAAACGGCGGGGATATCGCCCGCGTTCTGGCGGCCTTCGGCCACCGCGATGAGGAATTCCTGCGCGTTGAAGCCGCCGGCGGCCGGCAGTTTTGGCCGCCCGTAGCTACCGTCGGCGCGCAGCAAGCGGGCCTTGGCGGTATCGCGCAGATAGGCTTCCAGGATCTCGGTGCGGATGCGCTGGCGTAGCATCGCCTCCTTCACCGGAAAGGTCACTTCTACGCGCTCATAAAGGTTGCGCGGCATCCAGTCGGCGCTGCCCAAATAAACCTCTTCCTCGCCGCCATTGGCGAAATACAAGATGCGGCTGTGCTCCAGGAAGCGGCCCACGATGCTGCGCACCCGTATGCGGCTGCTGACGCCGCGAACCCCGGGCCGCAGGCCGCAGATGCCACGCACGATCAAGTCGATCTCCACCCCCGCCTGCGAGGCCCGGTACAGCTCCTGGATGATAGTTTTGTCGAGCAGCGAGTTGAGCTTGATGATGATGCGCGCCGGACGCCCGTGGCGGGCGTGTTCCGCCTCCCGCGCGATCCACCCCAGGCTCTTTTCGGCGAAGCCCAGGGGCGAGACCAGCAGCGGGCCGTAATCCGCGTTGTCGGTGTAGGCGGTCAGGAAATTGAAGACGTCGTGGACCGCGCCGGTCACCTCGGGGTCGGCGGTCAGCAGGCTCAGGTCGGTGTAGAAAGCCGCGGTGGAGGGGTTGTAGTTGCCGGTGCCCAGGTGAGCGTACTGGCGGACCACGTCATCGGGGTCCTTGCGCACCAGCAGCGCCAGCTTGCAGTGCGTCTTCAGGCCGACCAGCCCATAGAAGACCTGCACACCGGCATCCTCCAGGCTCCGGGCCCAACGGATGTTGGGAGCCTCGTCGAAGCGCGCCTTCAGTTCGACCACCACCGTGACTTCCTTCTTCCCGGCGGCGGTTATCAGCGCCTGCATGACGGACGAGTGCTCGCTGGTGCGGTACAGAGTCTGCTTGATGGAGAGGACTCTGGGGTCCTCGGCGGCGGCTTCGATGAAGGAAACCACCGAATCGTAGGAATCGTAGGGGTGATGCAGCAGGATGTCAGCGCGGCGGATCTCGTCGAACAGGTCGCGCGACGCCCGCGACAGGTGCAGTTCGCGCGGGGTAAAGGGCCTGAACTTCAGGTCGGGGCGATCGCTCTCGTCGTACAGGTGCATCAGGCGCGAGAGATTGACGGGAGCCTCGGTGCGGAACACCTGCCATTCCTGGAGGTCGAAGTTGACGCGCAGGCGCTCGGAGATCTCGGCGCTGGCCTCGGCCTGGATCTCCAGCCGCACCGCGTCGCCCTTGCGCCGGTTGTGCAGCTCCGTGCGCACCGACTCCAGCACGTTGCGCGACTCTTCCTCCTGCAGGTAAAGATTGCTGTTGCGGGTGATGCGAAACGCCGATCCCGAAAGAATGTCGTAGCCGCGGTACATCTGGGCGGCATGCGCCGCCACCAGGTCCGGCAGCGCGATGTAATCCAAAGTGCCGTTCTGCGAGGGCAGGCGCACCAGCCGGGGCAGCGCCCGCGGAACCGTGATTACCCCCATGTAGGTGACGGCGGACCGGCGCCGCCGCTTGAGCAGCACCGCCTGGCAGAGCGCCTTGTTGATCACCCGCGGGAAAGGATGCGCCGGATCGACGGTTACAGGCGTCAGCAGCGGGTCCAGTTCCCGTTCGCAGTAGTCGCGGACGAAGTCGCTGGCCGGGCCGTCCAGCTCATCGAGTTTCAAGACCCGGATGCCGTTCTCCGCCAGCGCAGGACGGAGCTGCTGGTCCCAGCAGTGCGATTGCTGGGCGACGAACTCGTGCGTCTCCCGCGCCAGTTCGCTGCACTCCTCCTGCGGCGTCAGGCCGTCGGGGCCGGGCTCGGCGTGGCCGTCTTCAATTCGCTGCAGCAGGCCGGCCACCCGCACCTCAAAGAACTCATCCAGGTTGCTGGCGGTGATGGCCAGGAACTTGACCCGCTCCAGCAGGGGATTGCGCTCGTCCTGGGCCTCTTCCAGCACACGGCGGTTGAAGGCGAGCCACGAGGTTTCGCGGTTCAGGAAGTAAGCCGGCTTGTCAACGGAAAGGCCTGCCATCGGGAGGACCCGCCCTATGCTAGCGGAGTGTTGTTAATGCATTGTTAAAAACTCGTGTGATTCTGCACGAGCCGCGATTCACCACATATTCACATTCCTGACATGCTCCTGCAACATTCCGCGCGTAACCTGACGCCCTATTGGAATGCTTTCCCGCCGGAAAGCAAGGCAGCCCGGGGACGACCGTGCGCGTCTTGGGCTGCCCCTTTATTCTACGCGGTGGCAGTTCCCATGCGGGGCTGCGAAGAGCTCACCGGTCGAGGAAATTAACACGCCATTAACAAAGCCAGCCGGAGTGCCGCGTACAATCCCGCTCATGCCAGATGACCCTTTGCTCGTGGAAAATCTTGAGGGTTCGCGGGATGGGCGCCGCATTCTGCGTTTGACCGGGCCGCTGACCTTATCGAACCTTTTCGAGTTTCAAGCCCTGGTGCGGGCGGAAAAAGCGCCGGTGGTCATTATCGACATGACCAACGTTCCCTACGTCGATTCGGCGGGAATCGGATCGCTGATGGGAGCGCACGTGGCGCGTCAAAAGGACGGACGCGCGCTGGCGCTGGTGGGCGTCAACAAGCGGGTCAAGGATGCGCTGGAGGTCACCAGGGTCTTTTCATTCTTCCAGGTTTATCCTTCGGTTGCCGAGGCGGAGAGCGCGCTTCCGCACGCCTGACTCGGGCTGCGCTGTCGCGGCCTCACTTTCGGCGGTCTCCAACATCCTGGCGTCTTACTTGAGCGCTTTATCCAGGATCGCGGCGATCGTGCTTTCCTCCACCTCTCCGGCAGAGTTGTAGACGGCGTTGCCGGATCGGTCCAGCACCACCACGTGCGGGATGGAGCCAGTAAAATACTTCTTCGCCAGTTCCTGCTGGGCGGCGGACAACTTCTGATCCAGATCGATCACCACGAATTGCACCCGGTCCTTATACTTCTGATAGAGATTCACGGAGCGGCGAGCCTGCCGCTTGGAATTGAATCAACCCTCGCCGTACATGATGATGTAGTTGGGCTTTCCGGCGGCGGCGCCGTCCTCCATGTGATCGCCGGTGATCAGCGGGCCGTCCTGGCTGTCGCTGGAGTAGTCCAGGTGGGAATTGAGTTTGAGGTTTTCGGCGCCCCAGAGCGGGACCGCCATCAGCAGCAGCACCAGCGGTAGTAGAATCCGGCGCATTGTTTCCTCCGTACCTATTCTATGGGCCACAATGACGTACGCGCGACCCATCGCGATTGGATGTGCAGGAATCCAAGAAATTAAGATACGCACTTGCGGAACTTTCTGGAAGGCAGGCGAATCCTATCTCTGATCTCAGGAAACAGGATTTATGAAGGATGGCCTTAACGAACGGCGACTGAAGCAACTGAGCCGGCGCGAATTGATCAAGCTGGCCCCGCTGGCGCTGCTGGGCGCGTTTGCCTGGCCCGGCCTGGCGCCGAAACTGGTGGAGCGTGGAGTCGGGTTCAGTGACTGGGCCTCGGGAAAGCTGTTTCGAGGCCGGCATCTGGCGACTACCTTCTCCGACTCTGACGTCGTGCCCTTCGAAAAGTTCCCCTACAACGGCTATGACGTCCTCGATCCCGGGGTGGACCTTGACCGCTGGAGCCTTAGCGTCGAGGGCGACGTCAAGAAGCCCGGCCCGTACACGCTGGCGCAGGTCCAGGCGCTGCCCAAGGTGAATCAGAACACGCGCCACGTTTGTGTGGAAGGTTGGGACGTCGTTGGCGCTTTTGGCGGAGCTCGTCTGGCCGATTTTCTGGCGCTAGCCGGAGCCGATACCCGCTCACGTTTCGTGGAAGTCGAGTGCGCTGACGACTACTACGAATCCATCGACATGGACACCGCCCTGCACCCGCAGTCGTTGCTCTGCTATGAGATGTACGGCCAGCCGCTCGACCGCGGACACGGCGCCCCGCTGCGGCTCAGCTTGCCCACCAAGCTGGGCTACAAGCAGGCGAAGTATCTGGTGACCCTGCGCGTCACCAACCTGTTGAAACCGAAGCGCGGCTACTGGGAGGACCAGGGCTATAGCTGGTTCGGGGGCTTGTGATGGGAGAAGCGATGGAAGACGCCGCACCTGAGCCCGCCCCGGAAAGGGCGAAACCGATCGAGCGGCGAGTGGCCGCCACGTACGAACACCCGTGGGTCGTGCGCATCACCCACTGGTTCAGTGCCGCGACCATCTTCGTCATGGTCACCAGCGGGCTGCGCATCTTCCGCGCTTTCCCCAGCTTCGGACCCAAGATCCCGCAACACGACCTGATCGACGTGCCCAGGGCGCTCACGCTCGGAGGTTGGCTCGGTGGCGCCTTGCAGTGGCACTTCACTTTTATGTGGATATTTCTTGGGGCCGGCGTTCTCTACCTGCTGTACCAGTTCCTGAGTGGGCATTACAAGACGGTGTTGTTCATGCCGCGCGACATACGCGGCGTCTGGCCGATGGCGCGTCATTACTTCCTTTTTGGACCGAAGCCGACTGTGACCGGGCAATACAATCCGCTGCAGAAATTGGCGTACACCTCGACCATACTGTTCGGCATCGCTTCGGCGCTGACCGGCCTGGTGCTCTATAAGCCGGTGCAGTTCTCCTGGCTGGCTTGGCCGATGGGCGGATTTCACCTGGCGCGGTTGTGGCACTTCGTGGCCATGTGCGGGTTTCTGGCGTTCCTTCCCGGCCACCTCGTGATGGTGGTGCTGCACGGGTGGTCGAACTTTGCCTCCATGCTCGTGGGGTGGAAAAAGGATCCGGAGTATCTCAGGTGATTGCTGCGCACGAATATCGGAGGTTGTAAATGTCTATCCGAGTGTGGGGACTCTCGTTGCTGGCCTCGATTCTGCTGTTCGCCGCGCTGGGCCTAAGTTTTACGGCGGAGCGGCACGTCGCCCCCTTGCGTCAGCAGCACGCCGAGCCCGCGGCCAGCATCCCGGCGGTTACGGTGGCGGTGGCCGCTGTGGGCAACACCTTTCACGATCCGAGCTGCAAATACATCCACGGCAAGGCGGAGATGATGACGGCTGAAGAAGCTGTTCGGCGCGGCTACAACCCTTGCGTGCGTTGCATGCGCCGGGCGTTGAGCAAATAGAAACCAGCCAGACCGGCTCAGCCCAAATCGCGCGCCACTCGGAAGCCATAGTCCGCGTACTGGAACTGCGGAGGAATGCTGGAGCGCGCGGAGCAGCGCGACATCTTGATGTGGTGCCGCCACGAGCCTCCGCGCGAGGACTTTCTGTCGCCGCTGGCCGGCCCTTGCGGATTGCGCTCCGGCGAGAGCGAGTAGTAATCCGCCTGGAACCAGTCGCTGCACCACTCGTGAACGTTCTCGCACATCTCGAATAAGCTGTAGGCGTTCGGCTCCGAGCGCCAAACCGGCTCCGGCCCGTGCAGCCAGAGGTTTTCGTAGCGTGGGCGTGACTGCGGCGGGTCGTTACCCCAGGGAAACAGCTTGCCGTCGGCTCCTCCGCGCGCGGCGCGCTCCCACTCGGCTTCGGTGGGCAAGCGGAAATGCGCGCCCGTGATCTCGGAGAGCCACTCACAATACGCCACCGCCTCGAACCACGAGACCGCCGTCGCCGGCTGCTCGGGATGGCTGAAGTTGGGGTCATTCCAGGTGGGCGGCGGCGGACGGCGGGTCGCGGCGAGGAATCTTGCGTACTCCGCGACCGTGACCTGGGTTTCCGCCAGCGCGAACGAATCCACCCACACGCGATGCACCGGCCGCTCCACATCCTGGCCGGCATCAGAGCCCATCCCAAACCAGCCGGCAGGGATCTCGCTCATCTTCGGCTCGCGCGAGAAGATGTTCGGCTCTGCCGGCGTCGGAACTCCCATCGAAGCCATACCTGGATTGTAACGCCGGCGTCGATTCCGATTTATACTGCCGGGCTCGGATTCTGCTGCCATGGTTTCGCACGCCAGCCTCGAACGGGAGTTGCGCCGGGTCATCGAGGGCGAGGTGCGCTTCGACCGCGGCACCGCCGCTATCTATTCCACGGACGCCTCCAACTATCGCCAGGTGCCGGTCGGCGTCGTGATCCCGCGGCACGAGGAAGACGTGGTGCGCGCGATGCATTTGGCGCGCGAGAATTCCGTTCCCATCCTGGCGCGCGGCGGCGGCACCAGCCTGGCCGGACAGACCTGCAACACCGCGCTGGTCCTGGACTTTTCCAAGTACATGAACGCCATCCATCACGTCGATCGCAACCTCGGTCTGGCGGTGGTTCAGCCCGGGGTGGTGCAGGCGCACCTGAACACGGCGCTCGCGCCCTATGGGCTGTTCTTCGCTCCCGATCCCTCGACCAAAGACCGCTGCACCGTCGGCGGGATGATCGGCAACAACTCCTGCGGCGCGCATTCCGCCGCCCACGGCAAGACTTCGGAGAATCTGCTGGCGCTCGACGTTCTGCTCTACGACGGCACGCGGCTGAAGCTGGGGCCGGTTACTGATGCGGATTTCGATGCCACCGTCGCCGCCGGCGGCCGCACCGGGGAGCTCTATCAGCAACTCCGCGGGATCACCACCCGTTACGGCGACCTGGTGCGGTCGCGGTTCCCCAAGATTCCTCGCCGCGTTTCCGGTTACAACCTCGACGAACTGCTGCCGGAGAACGGCTTCAATCTGGCGCGGGCGCTGGTCGGCTCTGAGGGAACGCTCGGCATCACGCTGAGCGCCACCGTGCGGGCGGTGCCGCGTCCCAAGCAACTGGTGCTGGTGACGCTCGGGTTTGCGGACGTCTATGTTGCTGCCGATGCCGTGCCGTGGATTCTCGAACATCATCCCGAGGCGCTGGAAGGATTCGACCAGCAACTCGTCGATTTCGGCAAGACCAAGGGGTTGGATGCCGTGCGGCTGTTGCCGGCGGGTTGCGCCTTTTTGGTGGTCGAGCTCGGCGGCGCTACGCTCGATGAAGCTCGTGGACGCGGCGACGCGCTGATGCAACAAGCCAAGCGCGAGCCCGCCTGCACTGGCTCGACGCTGCTCATCGATCCCATTGAACGCGACTCGGTTTGGCGGCTGCGCGAATCCGGACTCGGCTCGGGCGCTCCCCGCCCTGGATTCCCGCGCACCTGGCCCGGCGCCGAAGATGTGGCCGTCGCGCCCGCCAAGCTGGGCGCTTATCTGCGCCGCTTCAACCAGCTTCTGGAAAAGCGGCAACTGCGCGTCTCCATCTATTACGGACACTTCGGACAAGGCTGTGTCCACTGCCGCGTCACCTTCGACATGATGAGCCCGGAAGGCGTCGCCGTTTTTCGCGCAACCATGGAAGAACTCGGCGACCTGGTCGGCGAATTCGGTGGCTCCATCTCCGGCGAACACGGCGACGGCATCGGCCGCTCCGAGCTGCTGCCCAGAATGTTCGGCGCCGAGCTGATCCCGGCGTTCGGCGAATTTAAGCGCGCGTTTGACCCCGATGGGCGCATGAATCCCGGCAGCATCGTCCAGCCGCACCCGCTGGACTCGCATCTGAAGCTGGGGCCGAATTATCACCCGCTGCAGATCCCGACTCACTTCGATTTCAGCGCCGATGGTGGTCTCGTCGGGGCCGCCCTGCGCTGCGTGGGCGTCGGCAAGTGCCGCAAGACCGATGCCGGCACCATGTGCCCCTCCTACATGGCGACGCGCGAGGAGCTGCATTCCACCCGCGGCCGTGCCCGCGTGCTGTTCGAAGCGCTGAACGGCGCGCTGCCGGGCGGTTTTACCGATGAAGCGCTGCACGGCGCGCTCGACCTCTGTCTTTCCTGCAAGAGCTGCAAGACGGAATGCCCGGCAGCGGTCGATATGGCGATGTACAAAGCCGAGTTTCTCTCCCACTACCACCAGCAGCATCGGCGTCCGCTGATCGCGCACGCGCTCGGACGCATCAACGAGTGGGCAGCGCTGGCCTCGCACGCGCCCGGCCTGGTGAATTCGCTTTCGCGATCGTTCCTGGCGCGCCCGATGAAGCGTGCGCTGGGAATTCATCCGAAACGCGATCTGCCGCGCTTCGCCAAGCAGACCTTCCGCGCCTGGTTCGGCGCACGTAATGGCGCTCCCGATTCACGACCCGAAGTCGTGCTGTTTCCGGACACGTTCAACAACTTCTACGACCCAGAAGTCGCCATCGCAGGAACACACGTGCTCGAAAGCGCCGGCTTCCGGGTGACCATTCCGCAGTCGCAGATTTGCTGTGGCCGTCCGCTCTACGACCAGGGAATGCTGGACCTCGCCAAGCAGCGCCTGCGGGAAGCGATGCGCGTGCTTGGCCCCTACGCCGAGCGCGGAGTGCCGATCGTGGGGCTCGAGCCGGGATGCATCCTCACCTTCCGCGACGAGCTGCCCAAGCTGTTCCCCGGCGACCCGGTGGCGCAGGCCTTAGCGGAAGGCACCTTCATGCTCGATGAATTCCTGGCGCGCAAAGCGCCCGGATACGCGCCCCCATCGTACAAGGGGAATGCGTTGCTCCACGGCCACTGCCACCAGAAGGCAATCTCCGGCCTGAAGCACGAAACCGCGCTGCTGGGGCGGGTCAGCGGACTAAAGCTGGAAATCCTGGATGCGGGTTGCTGCGGGATGGCCGGCGCCTTTGGCTACGAAGCCGACCACTACGAGATCTCGAAGACCCTGGCCGAGCGCGTGTTGGTCCCTGCGATCCAGCGCAGCGAGACGGGAACGATCGTGATCAGCGACGGATTCTCCTGCCGCTCGCAGGTGCGGCATTTCTGTCCGGATGCGCGCGTGATGCACCTGGCGCAAGTGCTCGATCAGGGATGAGTCAAGTTACGCGTACACCTTCTCGGTCTACGGCGCCGCGACTACGTGCTCGCTCTTATCGGGAAAGAAGATACGTACGCTGGGCGTGCCACGCGGCTTGATCTCGCCGCCGACGCGCTCGAGCGGAACGTCGTGCCCGGGATAGAGCACAGCGCCCGATGCCCTCAGCCGCTCGATTGAGCGCATCGCCTCCGCCTCGTTCCACCACGGCGGCGAAAGCTTCCCTTGGAGGTCCCAGCGGCTCTTGAGCGCGTCTCCGCATAGGATTGCTCCTTCGGCGGCGAGCGCGATCGCGCCCGGCGTGTGTCCGGGCACGTGAAGCAGCGTCAGTTCGGGCGTGAGCGCGATCTCGTCACCCGAAACCACGCGCACCCGGCGTTCCGCCCGCAACGCCTGCGCGTGGAAGCGCAACACCGCGCCGTCCGCCTCGGGCGACGCCGCATACGCCAGCTCCCGCTCGTGCACCACGATCTCCGCCTTGGGGAACACATCCCAGTTCGCGGCATGGTCAAAGTGCAGGTGGCTGAGGATCACCAGGTCGAGCGACTCGGGCGAGATGCCGCGCTCGGCGAGCTTCGCCACCACCACGGCACGCTCGTTGTAGCCACCGGTATCGAACAGGACCTTGTGCCCTTTGCCGGTGGTCAGAAGATAGCAGCCGCTCCAGCCCAGGTATCCGCGCTCGCTGCGGCCGGGAAAGCCGCCCAATAAGATATCGATCTTTGCCATTGTTCACCCCTGAACAACACAGGTGAAGGGGCACGGCTTTTAGCCGTGCCGATAATGCTGATTAAATAATGCTGGCCTTCAGGCCCTGAGGAAATTTCCCCTCAGCGGCTAAAAGCCGAACTCTTCCTTGGCCGGTACGGCACGCCTGAAGGCGTGCCCCTTCACCAGTATCACGCTAGCCGGCCGCTTCACGAGTTGCTCTAACCGCGGACGCTGTGAACCGGTTGCGCTTCTCTGGTCCCGCTCCGCGCGGGCGGGAAGTCGTAGAGTCGCGCCGGATTCTCCACCAGGATCAGCCGCCGCGTGGCTTCATCCGGCGCCCATGCCGGCAGCAGGTCGAGCAGGCTAGCGTCCTGCGGCATGGGGACAGTGATCGAGGGATGCGGCCAGTCGGTGCCGAACACCAACTTGTCCGCTGCAGTTTCCACCAGTGCCCGCGCAAAGGGGACGGCGTCGTCGTAGGGCTGCGGTTTGGCGGAGATGCGGTATGCGCCCGAGAGCTTTACCCAGCAGCGCCCGCCGCGCAACAACTGCAACAGGGTTTGAAATCCCGCGTGCCCGATGCCCAGCGACGCCGGCATGTGCCCCATGTGATCGACCACGATATCCACCGGCAAACGCCCGAGCCGGCTGGCGAGCTCCGGCAGGTCTCTTCCATCCAGCAGCAATTGCACGTGCCAGCCCACGGGCTTTATGGCACGCGCAATCCGTTCAAGCACATCGAGTTGCAATCCACCCTTGAACAATAGGTTGATGCGCACGCCACGGAAGCCGGCCGCGTGCAATTCGGCAAGCAGGGAGTCGCTGACCCCGGGCTCGACCACCGCGATGCCGCGCCACTTACCGCCCGAGGCGACGACGGCATCGCGCGTACAACGGTTGTCGGTACCGTACACGCTGGGCTGCACGATCACTGCGCGCTCGAATCCCAGCGCGCCGAGCATCCGACGGTAAGCCTCGATGCTGGCTTCCGGCGGCGTGTAGCTGCGGTTCGGCGTGTAGGGATACCGGTCCTGCGGTCCAAAGATGTGCGCGTGGCAATCCGAGCTGCCCGCCGGGATGGCAAGCCGGGGCTTTCCAGGATCAGGGTTGTACCCCTGGCAGCCCGGGATCGCTCCGGTTTCCTCGCGATCACTCATACACGTGCAGTTCTTTCCCGCGTGTCTCCGGCAACAGCGCGGTGCCCAGGATCATCACGAGGTACGCGCCGGCGGCGAAGATGGCGATGGCGTGGCCCAGCGTCACGCTGACGCTGAGGAATCCCACCAGCGTCGGGAACAGCGCCCCGACGCCGCGACCGAAGTTATAGGAGAACCCCTGTCCCGATCCGCGCAGACGGCTGGGGAAGAGTTCGGTGAAGAATGCACCGATGGGGCTGAACACGCCGGAGGCGAAGAATCCCAGCGGGAATCCCAGCACCAGCATCACCGAATTGCTAATCGGCAGGTAGGTATAGGCGACCACGGCCAGGAAGGAGCAGACAGCGAACAGGATGAGGGTTTTCTTGCGCCCGAGGCGGTCTGTGAGATAGGCGCTAGTCATGTACCCGATTAACGACCCTAGAATGATCACGAGCAGATACCACCCCGTGTTCATCACCGACAGCTTGCGCTGGGTCTTCAGGAAGGTCGGCAACCAGGTAGTGATGGCGTAGTAGCCGCCCTGTGCCCCCACGGCGAGCAGCGCGGTCAGCAGCGTGACCTTCAGGATGTCCGGCGAGAAGATGTGCAGGAATGAACCACCCTCGCCGGAAGCGGCAACCTTCTTGCGGGTCTCCGCAAAGACCTTTGGCTCGGGCACTCTGCGGCGGATATAGAACACCAGAAAGGCGGGAAGGATGCCGATCCAGAACATGGCACGCCATGCCGTCGCTTCGGGCAGCGCCCTGAAGAGCACCTGGTAACAGATGGCAGCCAGGCCCCAGCCGATTGCCCAGCCGCCTTGCACGGTTCCCACGGCTTTGCCACGATGCTGGGAACGGATGGCCTCGCCCATCAGCACCGATCCCACCGCCCATTCACCGCCGAACCCCAGACCTTGCAGGCCGCGGGTCACCAGCAGTTGCGTGAAGGAGTGCGTGAAGCCGCTCAGGAAGGTGAAGAAGGCGAACCAGATGATGGTGAGCTGCAGGATGCGCGCGCGCCCGTAGCGATCGGCGAGCGTGCCTGCCAGCCAGCCGCCAATGGCGGAGATCAGCAGCGCGGCCGTGCCCAGCAGGCCGGCCTGGCCCTTGCTGATGTGCCACGCCGCAATCAGGCTGGGGATGACGAAGCTATACACCATCACGTCCATGCCGTCGAGCGCCCAGCCGCCAAAGGTAGCGAACAAGGTGCTGCGTTCGGGCCCCGAGAGCTGGGTAAACCAGAAGCCTTGGGATGTGGCTGGCGGCTTGGCTGCGGGTGAGGTAGTTACGGGATTCATGTAAGCGCTCCTTCCTGGTTCGACTGCGGATCGCAGTGCGCTTCGACGGCGGAGTCACGGGCCGGACTCGGCAAACGATATACGGTGACGCTGCCGGGGGCTGTGATGTATATCACATCCCGGCGCCGGTTGGGATGCTTTCACCCGCCACCGGTGCCGGGTGGCCTGGATCACGGCTAAAGGGGCTAAATCCATCGTGCTTTGGATCGTAGGCGCTTCCAACCTGAATTCGTGTAACATATCTACCAGTTATGTGGGCGGATTCCAGGCAAAAAGCTCGCCGACGATGGCTTGTGGCCGCGCTCGCTGTGTTTGTGTTTGCCCTGGCTCTGCGGGCCAAGCTCTCTCTCTATGACCCGCTGCAACCGGGGAAGATCAGTGCCGCTGCCGCCGCCAAGTTGTGGGTGAATGGCGAAAAGGCCAGGATGGTGCCGGCGGGCACACTGCCGGTCCTCTGGCTCGCGCCTTTGCTGTTCTCTGTTTTCCCAGTGCGCCGCATTCTAGCCTTAGCGCCTGAAAGGCCGCTCGCATCGCGGCATCTCGACCGGCTCGAACTCTTTCGTTTCCTCCGACCGCCGCCGGCTTTCTAATTTCATTCTCGCGTTCCCTCGTGTGGTTGTCGTCCTGATTCCTCGCCGTGCCCGCCATTCATCGGGCCGACGAGCGGAGTCGTACAATTCCTAATGAGAAGGTCCATGCAGATTCGCATGAAACACGCTCTGCTCGTGGCCGGAGGAGCTCTGGCTTGCGTCGCGATTGGCGCGCTAGTCCTCCGCCGCGTACAAGCCGATCCCGCCCGCGAGTCCGGCAGCGCCAACGCCGCCCCGCGTGCCGCCATCGCGGTGGTGAAGCGGGAGGCGGTTACCAACACGCTCTCCATCGCCGGCGAGTTTACCCCTTACCAGGAAGTCGAACTCCACGCCAAGGTCTCGGGATACATCCGCAAGATCAACGTCGATATCGGAGACCGGGTGAAGACCGGGCAGGTGCTGGCGGTGCTGGAAGTGCCGGAGCTGAATGCGCAGGTGGAGGGCGCCGACGCCGGCGTGCGCCACAGCGGGGAAGAGATCCAGAGGGCAAAGAACGAGGTCGCCCGGGCAAAGGCCACCCGCGACGCCCTGCACGCGCAGGCCACGCGTTTGGAGCAAGTGGCGAAACAGCGGCCGGAGTTGATCGCGCAGCAGGAGATCGACGATGTCGAGGCCAGGGACCTCGCCGCGGAAGCGCAGGTGGAGATGGCAAAGTCTGCGCTGGCGGCGGCCGAGCAACAGCTCGACGTTTCCAAGGCCGCGCACACGCAGGTCGCCGCTATGCAGGACTATTCACGCATCGTCGCTCCCTTCGATGGTGTTGTGACTTGGCGTTATTCCGATACTGGGGCGCTGATCCAGTCGGGCACCTCCAACGCGAACTCGGCGCCGGTAGTCAAGCTGGCGCAAGTGAACCTGCTACGCCTGCGCATTCCCCTGCCGGAATCCATGGCCGAGGGAGTGCATATCGGAACGATGGGGAACGTCCGCGTGCAGGCGACCGGCGAGCGCTTCACCGCCAAGGTGACGCGCTTCACCAGCTCCTTCGACCGCTCCACGCGCACCATGCAGGTGGAGTTCGACGTACCCAACACGGACTACAAACTGTCTCCGGGCATGTACGCCGACGTGGTGCTGGAGATCCAGAAGCGGGCCGATGCCATCACCGTCCCGGTGCAAGCGATCTCGTACAACAATGACAAGAAGACGGTACTGCTGGTGGATGCCAACAACCGCGTGCAGGTACGCGAGATCCGCACCGGGATCGAAGATCCCAACCGCGTCGAGGTGCTGGCGGGATTGGACCCGGGGGATCGCGTGATCGTGGGTAATCTGGGCGCCTTTCAGCCGGGACAGCGCGTTGATCCCAGGCCCAGCCGGATGGCCAACGCCAAGGTGGATGAAGGGGGCCCGGACTAATGTCGAGTTTTGCCATTAAGTACCCCTACTTCATCATCATGATGTGCCTGATCATCGCCGTAGTGGGCGTGGTCACCATGGCGCGCATGCCGGTGGACCTGTTTCCTTCCATCGATATTCCGGTGGTGGTGGTGGCCACGTTCTATTCCGGCATGCCGCCGGAGGAGATCGAAGCCAACATTACCAATCCCTTCGAGCGCTTCTTCACCCTGGGCAGCGGCATTGACCACATCGAATCGCGCTCGCTGACCGGCGTGAGTCTGATCAAGGTGTACTTCCAGCCTGGCAGCAATCCCGACGCCGCGGTTAGCACCATCTCAAATTTGGCTATGGCGCAGTTGCGCCGGCTTCCGCCCGGCACCTTGCCTCCGGTGGTGCTGAAGTTCGATGCCTCGAGTCTTCCCGTCTGCCTGATCACGCTCAAAGGACAGGGGCTGAACGAGACGGAGTTGCACGATCTCGGGCAGTTCACAGTGCGCAACCAGATTGCGAACGTCCCGGGGGCCTCAATCCCGCAGCCGTTCGGCGGCAAGTACCGGCAGATCCAAGTCTATGTGGACCCGGTGAAGCTGGAGGCGCACCAGTTGAGCCTGATGGATGTGGTGCGCACCGTCAACAGCGCCAACACCATCCTGCCGGCGGGCGACGTGCGCATCGGGCCCAAGGACTACAACATCTACACCAACAGCCAGCTCCCCACCACGGAAGAAATCAACCGGCTGCCGCTGAAGGTGGAGGGCAACAGCGTGCTGATGGTGGCCGACGTGGGGCACGCCGCGGATGCGGCCGCCATCCAGACCAACATCGTGCGCGTGGACGGGCAGAGATCCGTGTACCTGCCCATCCTCAAGCAGGGGGGCAACAGCAACACCATCGCCATCGTCAACGGCGTCAAGGACCGCATTAAAGATCTTCTGGATGTCCCCAAGACGCTGGTTGCCAATGTGGTGTTCGACCAGTCCATCTACGTCAAGACCGCTATCTGGAACGTGCTGCGGGAAGGCGGCATCGGACTGCTGCTGACCGCGGTGATGATCCTCATCTTCCTGGGCAGCATTCGCGGTACGTTTTCAGTCATGCTCTCGATCCCGCTTTCCTGCCTGGCCACCTTCCTGGCGCTGGCCATGGTGGGCGGGACCATCAACACCATGGTGCTGGGGGGCATGGCGCTGGTGCTCTCGCGATTGATCGACAACTCGGTGGTGGTGCTGGAGAACATCTTTCGCCACCTGGAACTGGGCGACGACCCCAAGGAGGCAGCGGAGTTTGGCGGCCGCGAGGTGGCGCTGGCGGTGCTGGCCGCCACCATCACCACCGCCATCGTCTTCTTCCCGGTGGTGTTCCTCTACGGCGTGAGCCGCTTCCTGTTCACCGCGCTGGCCGTGGGAGTGGTGCTGTCGCTGGCAGCTTCCTATTTCGTCGCCATGAGTGTGGTGCCGCTGTTCTGCTGCAAGTTCATTCATGCGCACGGCCACGCAGGAGATCCGGGGCTGCTGCAGCGGGTCGTCGGCCCGTTTAACCGGCTCTACGACCGGCTGCTGGCGGCGTATGACCGCGCCATTGTGAAGAGCCTGGCCCGTCCCAAGTTCACAGTGGCCTGCATCATGGGAGTCTTTTTTGTGAGCCTGGCCCTGTCGCCGCTGCTGGGGGTTTCCTTCTTCCCCCGCACCGACCCGGGGCAGTTCGTCATCAATGTTAAGGCCCCGACAGGAACCCGCATCGAACTCACCAACCAGTACATCAAGGCGGTGGAGAACGATATCCGCGAGGTAGTACCGGCGCGTGACCTGCAGATGATCGTCTCCAACATCGGCATCACCCCGGATTTTTCCGCCATGTACACCAGCAACTCCGGCCAGCATACCGCCTTCGTACAAGTGAACCTGAAGGAGGAGCATAAGGGTGGAAGTTACGAGTACATGGACCGGGTGCGGAAGAAGCTGGCGAACGATTTGCCCGAGCTCTCGACCTACTTCCAGACCGGCGGTCTGGTGGACTCGATCGTGAACCTGGGCCTGCCGGCGCCCATCGACATCCAGGTCAGCGGCAACGACATGCCCAAAGTCTTGAACACCGCCGACGAGATTGCGCAGCAGGTGCGGCATCTGCCGGGGGTGAGCGATGTCCTCATTCCGCAAGATCTGGATTATCCCGGCATCCAGCTCGACGTGGATCGCGAGATGGCGGCGCGCCTGGGACTGTCGTCGCAGGAAGTGGTGGATAACGTCATCACCGCCCTCTCCTCGAACGGCATGATCGCGCCCAGCTACTGGGTCGATCCCAAGAATGGCAACAACTACATGTTGACCGTTCAGTATAAGGACACGCAGGTGCACTCGCTGACCGACCTGAAGGAAATACCCCTGCGCGCCGCCGGCAACCTGAACCCCACCGAGCTCGAGGCTGTCTCCAATGTCAGGACCATAAACACGCCTACGGAGGTGGATCACTATCAGCTCCAGCGCGTGTTCGACATCTACGTTTCGCCGTCGGGCCAGGACTTGGGTAGTTTGGCCAAGCGGGTCCAGAAGGTGATCGATTCCACCAAGCTGCCGGCTAATGTGCGGGTGGCCCTGCACGGTTCGGTACAAGGCATGCGGCAGTCCTTCCGCAGTTTCACCGTCGGACTGATCCTGTCCATCATTCTGGTTTACCTGATCCTCATGGCGCAGTTCGCCTCGTTCAAAGATCCCTTCATCATTCTGCTGGCGATCCCGCCCGGATTCACGGGCGTGATCCTGCTGCTGCTGATCACCCGGACGACGGTGAACATCATGTCCCTGATGGGGGTGATGATGATGGTCGGCATCGTGGTGTCGGACTCGATTTTGATCGTGGAGTTCGCCCGCGAACTGCGGAGGCGTGGTGAACCTCTGACGGAGGCGCTCAAAAACGCCTGCCACGTCCGGCTGCGTCCTATCACGATGACCACTCTGGCGACGCTGCTGGGCCTGCTGCCCTTGGCCCTGGCTCTGGAACCCGGCAGCGAGCAATACGCCCCCCTGGCCCGCGCCATCATCGGCGGGCTCAGCCTCTCGTTCCTGGTCACCCTGTTCCTGGTTCCGTCGGCCTACCTGCTCATGCACCGCGGCGAAGAGGCGGAAGCCGCCGAGGAGGCACAATAAATGAGGCAAAGACACCTGTTCGCCGTGGCTTTGTTTTCCTGCGCGGCGTTCGCGCAAGTTCCTTCGGCCGCCCCGCAGAGGTTGACGATCAAACAGGCGGAGACCATTGCCATCGCCAATCATCCGCAGATCAAGGCGGCGTCGCTGACCGCCGCTGCCGCCGAACAAGTGACCACCGAAATCCGCTCGGCTTACTATCCCTCCGTATATGGCAACCTCACCGGCGTGCAGGCGGAGACGGGAACGCGCCTGGCGGCCGGAGCGCTGAATAATCCCCTGATCCTCGACCGCTTCGCCAGCGGCCTCGCGGTCGGCCAGCTCCTCACCGATTTCGGCCGCACCCACCGGCTCAGCCAGTCCGCCGGACTCCACGCGGGCGCCGAGCGCGAAGGCGTGGTGGTCACCCGCGCGGACGTCCTGCTGCTGGTGGACCAGGCTTACTTCCGCACCCTGAAAGCGCAGGCGGTACTGACCGTCGCCCAGGAGACGGTGAAGGAGCGGCAGACCGTTACCGACCGCGTCCAAGCCCTGGCCAACGCTAAACTGAAGTCCGGGCTCGACGTCAGCTTTGCGGAGGTTAATCTCGGGCAAGCCAAGCTCCTGTTGGTGCAGGCGCAGAACGAGATCAAGGCAGCGTACGCGGAGCTGGCTCTCACCCTTGGCTTTCCCGATCAGCGTGAGTTCGAGCTGGTGGAAGAGCCACTGCCTCCGGCGCCTCCCTCCGACGCCCTTCCCCTGGTTGCCGACGCCTTCCGCGAGCGGCCCGAGCTGGTTCGCCAGCGCCTTGCGGTGCAATCGGCACAAGCCTTCGCCACCGCCGAACGCGATCTCCGGTTCCCGACCATCAGCGCGGCGGGAAATTTCGGGCTGGTCCCGGTGGGAGATACCACCTTGCGCAGTTCTTACGCCGCCGGCGGTTTCGACGTCAGCATCCCTGTTTTCAACGGTAAGCTGTTTTCCGCACGCTACGCCGAGGCCAACCTGCGCGCGAAAGCGGAAGACCAGCGGCTGCTAGATCTGGAAAACAACGTTGCCCGTGAAGTACGCGTGGCCTGGCTGGATGTGATCACCGCCTATCAGCGCCTCGATCTCACCGCGCAGATCCTTGCCCAGGCCCAGCAGGCGCTCGATTTGGCCGATGCTCGCTACAAGCTGGGCTTGAGTTCGATCGTCGAGTTGCAGCAGGCCCAGCTCAATGAAACCCAGGCTGCCATCGACCAGGCCAGCGCCAAGTACGACTACGGCGCCAAAACGGCAGCCTTGAACTATGCCATCGGCCTGCTGCGCTGATCCTCATTCCACCGCGCGGGCGGGCGCATCGCCATTACCGCCTGAGTTCCTTTTGACGTTTCTTTACGAAGTCTTTACCCGCCTGCCCGGCGGCGCTTGGTTAAAATAGGGTGCAGGCTGGCGGGTGTTGGACCACCCTGGAGGTTGTCGTGCTAAAGCGTTGGGCAATCATCGTCATAATTGTGGCTCCTGCGCTGGCGATGGCGCAGGATAACCCACCGCCGAAACCTGCCGAGGGCCAGACGCAAGCTCATCCGAACCGGCCCGGGGGCGGGCGCTTCCAGGGAGTAGCGGGTACCATCACCGCCATCGAAGGCAATCAACTCTCCTTAAAAACCACGGAGGGCAAGGCCGTGACCGTCACTGTGTCGGCCGACACCCAGTATCGCAAAGACCGGCAGCCGGCCGCGCTGGTGGACTTCAAAGTCGGCGACACGGTAACGGTGGCCGGCGCCCCCGCCGGGGAGAACGCCTGGAACGCACGCTTCGTCACTATGCGCTCGATCGGCCAGCAGTTTGGTGAGGGCCTGGGCAAGCGCTTCATCGCCGGCGAAATCAAGGCGATCGACGGCGCCAGCCTGGCTATCCTGCGCGTCGATGGCCAGACCCAAACCATTCTGGTGGATGAGAACACCTCGTTTCGCAAGCAGGAGCAGAGCATCACGCTCGCCGATTTCAAGCCCGGCGATCACGTGTTTGGCCGCGGCGAGCTCAAGAATGGGACTTTCGTTGCCGCCGTGCTGAATTGGGGTGACTTCAAGCCGATGGAGATGCCTCGCCCCCAGGGTTCGTCCGACCGGCGCTGAGGTCATCCGGATGCCGGGGAATTCGTCTAACTCTGACAGCGCCCTTTGATGTCCTCGACGCGAAACTCCCGCCCGAACCATCCTCGATGCCCCCGGGCAAGTGCCTGCAGGATGGCCGCTGCCGTTGCGCTGATGCTGGCCTGCGCATCGGCGGCAGCGCAGACTCCGCCCGCGGCCGGCGGCAACCTTAGCGGCGTCGTGAAATCGGGAGGCATGCTTCTGCCGGGCGTGACGGTTTCCGCGGCCAACACCTTGACCGGCCAGAAGGCGGTGACGTCCACGGGGGATGACGGCAGCTACGCGCTGCACCTTTCGGCCAACGGCCGCTACGTGGTGCGCGCGGAGATGGCCGCCTTCGCCGCCGTTACTCACGAAGTGGTGATCAACGCCGAAAACTGCAACGCGCGTGTGGACCTGGAGTTGGCGCTTCTCTCCCGCGCCCAGCAAGCGGCGGAAAAGCAGCAGCAGCGCGCGGCCGCGGCGCCTCCCAACCGCGGCTTCCAGAGCCTGCCGGTCATGCAGTCGGGGCTGGGCGATACCGAGAACGGCGGCTTCAACGCAGCCGACCAGGGTGCGCCTGCCGGCCTGCAAGTGCCCGGCATGTCGGCGGAAGCGGCGACGGAATCCGTCTCCATCACCGGCAACACCGCCAACTCCGGATGGTCGACCCTCAGCAGCGAGGAACTCCGCCAGCGCGTGCAGGAGATGCGCGATCAGCCAGGCGGATTGTTCGGCGGCGGCACCGGCGGTTTCGGCGGAGGTCCGGGCGGCGGTCGCGGTGGTTTCGGCGGCGGTCCGTTCACCCTCGGCGGCGGCCGCGGCCGTTACAACTTCCATCAGCCGCACGGATCTATCTACTACCGGACCGATGATTCCGCGCTGGACGCTTCCCCCTTCTCGCTGACCGGAGTCCCTCAGGCCAAACCGTCCTACCAGCAGAACAACTTCGGTGGCTCGCTCGGCGGACCCCTCAATATTCCCAAGATCTACAACGGCGGACAGAAGACCTTCTTCTTCGTCAACTACAACGGAGCGCGTTCCGAGAATCCGTTCGACGCCTTTTCCACTGTGCCCACCGACGGCAGCATCGGTACGGCGAACGAGCGCGCGGGTGATTTCACTAGTTTGCCGATCACGCTGCAGAACCCGTCCAATGTCCCCCAGTGCCAGCCTCCCAACCCTCCGTGCGTGCAAAATAACCATGTACTCGCCATCAATACCTCAGCCCAGGCGTTGTTGAATTTCATCCCCCTGCCCAACCTGCCGGGCACGGTCAAGAACTTCCACTTCATTACCACGGCGGCCAGCAATTTGGATGACCTGAACCTCCGCATCATCCGCTCCTTCGGCAAGGCCACGCCGGGACAGCGGAGGGGCGGTGGCGGCGGGAGGGGTGCGGGCGGAGGCGGACGCAACAACTTGAACGTGGGCTTCCACTATCACGCGACGGGAAACAACCTGACCAATCCCTTTCCCTCGGTCGGCGGCAGCACCTCGGTGCGCAGCTTCGATATTCCCGTCGGCTACGTGCGCTCCTTCGGCAAGCTCACCAACAACCTGCGCTTCGATTTCAATCGCAACCGCATCCACACCCAGAATCTGTACGCCTTCAACACCAACGTGGCAGGCCTTGCCGGAGTCACCGGCGTCTCCACCAATCCCTTCGACTTTGGCATCCCCAATCTCTCCTTCAGAGACTTGTCGGGTCTGAATGACTTCAATCCGCTGCTGCGTCGCGACCAGACATTCACCCTCTCCGACTCCATGATCTGGAGCCACGGCAAGCACACCTGGCGCTGGGGAGGCGACTTCCGGCGTATCCAGATCAACCCCGAGACCGACAACAACCCGCGCGGAAGCTTTACCTTCACCGGGCTCAACACAGGTTTTGACTTTGCCGATTTTCTGCTGGGACTGCCGCAGTTGAGTTCCGCGCAGTTTGGGGCGAACAACTATCATTTCCGCGGCAATTCCTGGGACCTGTTCGCACAGGATGAGTGGCGCGTGCGCGGCAATCTGACCCTGAACCTCGGCCTGCGCTATGAGTACGTCTCGCCCTTCACTGAGATCAACAACCTCATCGCGAATCTGCTGATCACCAGCCTGAATACCAACTCGATCAACGTAGTCCGCGTTTTGCCTGGCACCCCCGGCGTACCCGCATCCCTTGTTCATCCCGATCGCGCCGGTTTTGCGCCCCGCGTGGGTATCGCCTGGAAACCGTTCGCCAAGACTGTGGTGCGCGCCGGCTACGGGATCAATTACAACACCAGCGCCTACTCGACCATCGTCCAGCAGCTTGCGTTCCAGCCGCCGTTCACATTCACCCAGACCAACCCGGAATGCCTGCCGACGGGGTCCTCTGCGAGTTGCATCCCGGCCGCACAGCTCAAGCTGGGGTTTTCGCCGGCGTCGTCCGCCATCACCAACAATTATGGCGTGGACCCCAACTATCGCATGGGATACGTCCAGATCTGGAATCTCAACATCCAGCGCGAGCTGAAGGCGGACCTCCTGCTGAACGTTGATTACACCGGCACCAAAGGCACACGCCTGGACGTTCTGGAAGCCCCCAACCGCAACATGAGCGGGGGACTCCTCAACGACGAAGTGCCCATCTTCAACTTTCAGACCTCGCAGGCTGATTCCACAGCTCACGCCGGGACGGTGCGAGTGCGCAAGCGGCTGCGCCACGGCGTCTCTATCGGCGGCACGTATACCTATTCCAAGTCCATCGACGACGCTTCTACGATCGGTGGAGGCGCGACGGTCGTCGCCCAGAACCCCTTCAACCTGTCGGGCGAGCGCGGCCTTTCCAGCTTCGACCAGCGCCACCGCTTCGTCGCCGACTATCTCATGGAACTCCCCTTCGGCCACGACAAGCGCTGGCTTTCCAACAAGAGTGTGCTGCGCGATGTCTTCGGGGATTGGCAGTGGAGCGGCGATTGGACCATTGCCTCCGGCCTCCCGTTCAGCCCGCAGGTGATCGGCAATTTCAGCGAGGTCAACAGCGGCACCAACGGCACGCTGCGTCCCGACCTCGTTCCCGGGCAGCCTATCGCCTTGCCCAACCCCTCTGTCGCGGAGTGGTTCAACACTGCCGCCTTCATTGCTCCGCCAGCGGGAAGCTTCGGCGATGCCGGACGCAACAGCATCGAAGGCCCGGGGAGCCTGGTCTTCGACATGGCCTTCACCAGGGTGATCCCCATGGGCGACGTGCGCGTGCTCGAGTTCCGCGCCCAGATGACCAACATCTTCAACACTCCGCAGTTCACCGGCATCGACACCAACGCCAACTCGCCCAGCTTCGGCCAGGTGATCAGCGCCGGCTCCATGCGCAAGATCCAGATGCAGGCGCGGTTCAGGTTCTGATATGAAGCAGTTCGCTCCAATTCGATTGCTGCGGACAATGCTAGAGCCGATCCACAATACGTACATGCGGGCTTGTGAAGGGGCACGCCTTGAGGCGTGCCGTAAGGGGCGGGTAAGAACTCGGCTTCAGCCGCTGAGGGAATATCCCTCGGGGCCTAAAGGCCCGTCCCTGTGTACGGACGTTAACGGCACGGCTGGAAGCCGTGCCCCTTCACAACCTGGACGCGTCAACAGCAGATGCGCTCTAGCCGCCGTGCTTTGTTTCGTTCTTCTGGCATCCGCGTTGCCCGCGCAGCAGCCCGCGCAGACCCCCTACACCCTTAAAGCCCGCAGCGAGGTCGTGCTGGTCAACGTCACCGCGCGCGACAAGAAGGGAGCTCTCGTCCGCGACCTCACTGCCGACGATTTCACCGTCACCGAGGACGGTAAGCAGCAGAAGGTCACGTCGTTCGACCTCGAGAACACCGACGCCGCGCCTGAGACCGCCGCCGGTCCTGAACAGACCACCGTGCTCACCCTGCCCAAGCCCCTCGCCGAAGCGAAACCGGCGGAAGTCCAGCCGCAGCAGCCATCCGCGCTCAAGGACCGCCGCCTGCTCATCCTGTTCTTCGATCTGAGCGCAATGCAGCCCGACGAAATCGATCGCTCCCTCACCGCCGCCCAGAAGTACATCGATCAGCAGATGGCTCCGGCCGATCTGGTGTCGGTGGTCTCGCTGGGCAGCACGGTGCGCCTGGAGCAGGACTTCACCAGCGATCGGGCGCTGCTCAAGCAGGCGCTGGGCCGGCTGAATCCCTCGTCCGGCGCGGGTTTCGAAGAGGGCTCGACCGGCACCACCGAAGGCACGCCCGATACCGGCGCGCCTTTTACCGCCGACGATACTGAGTACAACATCTTCAACACCGATCGCCGCCTGGAAGCCTTGCGTACGGTCGCCGCCGCCGTCTCCCGCATCGACCAGAAGAAATCGCTGATTTATTTTTCCAGCGGGATGGACCGCACCGGGATCGAGAACCAGTCGCAGTTGCGCGCCGCCATCAACGCCGCCGTGCGCTCCAACCTCGCCATCTACACCCTGGACATCCGCGGGCTGCAGGCGCTGGTCCCGGGCGGCGAGGCGCAGTCGGCCAGCCTGCGCGGCACCGCGCCCTACTCCGGCCGCGCCACCCAGAACGCGCTGAATTCCAATTTCACCACCCAGGAGACCCTGGTCACGCTGGCAGGCGACACCGGCGGCCGCGCCTTCCTCGATAGCAACGATTTCGGCCAGGTCTTCAAACGAGTGCAGGAAGACACCGCCACCTACTACATGCTGGGCTACCACAGCAGCAATCCCGCGCGCGATGGCAGGTTCCGCCGCATCGTGGTGCAGGTGAAACGTCCCGGGCTCAAGCTCGAGTACCGCCGCGGATATTACGCGCCCGCCGATTTCCAGCACGCCACGCGCGCGGACCGCGAGCTTCAATTGGATGAGGAACTGGCGTCTGACCTGCCCACCACCGATCTGCCCGTCTATCTTGCGACCGGCTACTTCCGCCTGGCGGACAACAAGTTCTTCGTGCCGATTTCGCTCGTGGTTCCCGGTTCGGAGATTCCATTCACGCGTGGCGGGGACCAGGACAAAGCCACCCTGGACGTCATCGGAGCGGTCACGGATGGCAGCAATCGGCGTCCGATTAGTTCGCTGCGCGACACCGTCAAGTTCAACGTGGCGGGAGCGCAGGAGGTGCGCCGCAAGAACGTGCAGTACAACAGCGGCTTCGTGCTGCCCGCCGGCAAATACCACCTGAAGTTCGTGGTACGTGAGAACCAGAGCGGCCGCCTGGGATCATTCGAGACCGACCTCATCGTCCCTGAACTCAAGACCGTGCCGCTCAAGATGAGTTCGGTCGTGCTCGCCAGCCAGCTCCAGCCCGCTGCGGCCAAGCGCCGCAACGAAAGCCCGCTCATCCGCGACGGCTCCGAACTCATCCCCAACGTGACCCACGTGTTTTCCTCCGGGCAGCACCTTTATCTCTATTACGAGGTGTACGATCCGGCGCGGCAGACGGCCGGCAAAACCGCGGAGAAGCAGCAGGACATCCGCGTGCTGACCAACGTCGCCTTCTTTTCCGGCAAAGTAAAGACCTATGAGACCCCGCTGGTCGAAGCCCAGCAACTGAATGCTCCCGACCGCAAAGCCGCGGTCTTTCAGCTCGACGTTCCGCTCACGTCGCTCAAGCCCGGGTTCTACACCTGCCAGGTGAACGTGATCGATGACGCCGCCGGACGCTTCACCTTCCCGCGGCTGGCGCTGCTGGTAAGGCAGTAGGGATGCGCTGGTAGTGGTGCTAAAACTGTACCACTACCGAGGCGCTTTGCCGGCGCGAAATGCCGGGCTTGCCATGTACAATACCGCCAGCCTCGGCGGGCCCGCGCCCGGGGCCATCCGGCGGAGGCAGGGAAGCATGTCCGATGAACTGGCGGAAAAAGTCGTATCGGTGATCGCCACCAGCAAGCGCATTCCCCGCGAGCAGGTCTCGCTGGAAAGCACGCTCGAAGATCTCGGCCTGGACTCGCTCGACCAGCTCAATCTTCTGTTCGCGCTGGAGAGCGACTTCAACATTTCCATTCCTGACGACGAAGCCAAGTCCATTCGCACCGTGCGCGAGATGGTCGAGGGAGTAAGGAAGCTGGCCGCAGCCGGCGCCTCCGGACAGTCCGCCGCCTCGGTGGCGTAGGCCATGGCGCCGCGCCGAGTGGCGGTCACGGGGCTGGGGGTGATCTGCGCTCTCGGCCACGACGTGCCTTCATTCTGGAATGCCCTCTGCGCCGGCCGCCCCGGGATCGCGCGCATTGAATCCGTGGACATGAGCGCGCTGCGCTTTCAGAACGGCGCCGAGGTGCGCAATTACGATCCGGCGCAGCACTTCGAGAGCGCGCAGGCCGACTTGCTCGACCGCTTCGCCCAGTTCGCGCTGATCGCCGCCCGCCAGGCGATCCGCGATTCCGGGATCGTCTTGACTCCTGAGTTGCGGCCGCGGGCGGCCATCATCACCGGATCGTCGGTGGGCGGGCAATGCACACAAGATACGCAGTTCTGGGCGGTGTACCGCAACCACTCCCCGCGCGTCCACCCTCTGACCATTCCACGGATCATGCCCAATGCCGGCGCCAGCCACATCTCGATGGAGTTCGGAATCTCGGGGCCGGCCTACACCGTCTCGACCGCTTGCGCTTCCTCGAATCACGCCATTGGGCAGGCGTTCTGGATGGTGCGCTCGGGCGCGGCGGATCTGGCGGTCGCCGGCGGCAGCGAGACCCCGTTCAGCTTCGGCTTTCTGAAAGCGTGGGAAGCCATGCGCGTGGTCGCTCCCGACACCTGCCGCCCGTTTTCGCGCGACCGCCGCGGCTTGATCCTGGGCGAAGGCGGAGCCATGCTGGTGCTGGAGCCGCTGGAGCGCGCGCAGGCCCGCGGGGCGCCCGTGTATGCCGAGGTCATCGGATTCGGCATGTCGTCCGACGCCGGCCACATCACCACGCCTTCCACCGACGGTCCGGCTCGCGCCATGACCGCGGCTTTAGAGGACGCTCAAATCAGCGCGGAAGCTGTGGGCTACATCAGCGCGCACGGCACCGGCACGCCCAGCAACGATCCCACGGAAACCCGGGCCATCCGCCAGGTGTTCGGCGCGCACGCCGGCAAACTGGCGGTCAGCTCCACCAAATCCATGCACGGGCACGCGCTCGGTGCGGCCAGCGCGCTGGAAGCAGTCGCCACCGTCCTCGCGCTGCGCCACGCGATGCTGCCTCCCACCGCCAACTTCACCACCCCCGACCCGGAGTGCGATCTCGACGTGGTGCCCAACCAGTCACGCCCCGCCGAGGTGGAGTACGCGCTGTCGAACGCGTTCGCGTTCGGGGGACTGAATGCGGTGCTGGCGTTCCGGCGGGCATAGCGATTTTCGGACTCTCTCGCTCTTGCAGGTTAGCCACAATCACCACGGTCGCCCGTAGCGATTCGGCTCTGCACGGTAGAGCACTTCGACCGGTTTGTCGTTCCACATTCCTAAATAGAATGCATGTGTATTTGGCGCAAATGCAGCACGATGAAACGTGGACGCCATGGCAACGAAGCTGTCGCTCCATTGCTGTTCCACGTCGAGAGCTACCGCGTAAGGTAGATACTTCTCATACGCGCCGATGTCTTTACTAGGAGCCTCCCCGCGATCCATCGGAAGCTCCTCTACAGTCCGGAGAAACTCGCGGAAACCGGCGATCTCATCCAGCAACTTCCTGCCCTCGGTTGTGGGAGCTTTCATAACGTGGACAAATGCGAGGTCCAGCACTACCATCACCGCGGCGACTGCCAATACCCGCCAACCGAACGCACCTAGAAGCACGACGCAGCCTGCAACTAGCGCGGCTACACAAGGGATCATAACCGCGAACAGAATCAGCGCACCGCGTGAAGCCACTCGCAGCTTGTCCGAGCGAGCGGCTCGCAGCAGGTCACCCATCCGCAATAACACGAACGGGAGATAAAAGCCACCAGGAGCCATGATGCCGAATGCGGCGACGAGAGCGATCCACTGCTGCAAATTCTGCGGGCCGGCGGCAAGGCATACCGGCACCAAAGAGAACAGAGCTCCCGGGATCACATACTCGCGATTGTCACGGAACCATTTGCCAATGGCTTGCCGGCGGAGGGTTGCGGCCATGCTGGTGGCGGCGTACTCGGTTTCAGGATCGAGCATATCGATGGCCGTGCCTTTGTGCCCATGATGTAATAGAAGCCTATTCAATAGGATTCGTTCTTCATCTGGGACGATCATGGTATGTGTCGTCGTTGCGGTGGGTCGCAGGCATGTGCCGCCATCCGAAGCTTCCAGGCTCGCTAAACCTTTGGATACAAGACTTAGCACCGCCGCCCAGAATGTTCGGTCGTCGAACGCTTCCTTCCAAACATAACGTAGCATCGCAGGAGAAAGACCTCCTGGCGGCTCGTAGCGCGCGACCAACACGCCCCGCCTTGAAACGCGACCGACCCGCCACCACGTGACCGCGAAATAGACGCAGATTACGACCACAGCAACGACTGTGAGCAGGTCGTTCATACCGCAAGCGGTAGCTCGCTTGGAATCACTTCAGCCCTGCGCTCTCCGCCGCCAACTGCGCGATCGCCGACCAGTCTTTCTCTCCCAGCCCGCGCGAGATCCCGGTCAGGAAGCGGTCGTGAAGCACGCCGGCGACGGGCATGGGCACGTTGGCAGCGTCGGCGGCGGCCAGGATCAGCCGCACGTCCTTCGCTGCCAGCCGCAGACTGAAGCCCGCAGGCTCGTACTTCTCCTGCGCGATGATGCTGCCGTAATTCTTCTGGAAGGGCGCAGTGAAGAAGCTGTTGGTGAGAATGTCCAGGTATTGCTGCGGATCGATGCCGTACTTGCGCACCAGGGCAAACGCTTCTGCCATGCACTCAAGGGTTGAGGCGATCAGGAAGTTGCCGCTCAGCTTGAACACGTTGGCCGCGGGCGCATCTTCGCCCAGGACGAACGTCTTCTGTCCCATGGCGCTGAACAGGGGGTCGCATTTTGCGACCGCCGGTTTCGGCCCTGCCGCCACGATGAACAGCTTGGCGGCTTCGGCGGCCTCCGGGCGCCCGAACACCGGCGCGGAAACGTAAGCCGTCCCATGGCGACTATGCGCTTCCACCAGGTTGCGTGAGAGTTCCACACTGATGGTACTCATGGAGACGTGGATCTGCTCCGGGCGAAGCTTCGCGAGCAGATCGCCGCGACCGAGCAGCACCTCTTCCAGCGCGTGGTCGTCGGCCAGCATGGTGATCACGATCTCGCCCGATGCGGTTTCCGCTGGCGACGAGGCGACCCTGGCTCCTTCGCGCGCCAGATCCTCGGCACGCGCGCGCGTGCGGTTGTACACCGTGACCTCGTGCCCGGCCTTGAGCAGATTGCGCGCCATGCCGCGTCCCATGGATCCCAGTCCGACGAACCCGACTTTCATCTTGGTTCTCCCCTCTCCTTGGCGGACCGTAAGAGTGTAAATGGGGCGGGGATGGACCGCGAGCCGTTCAGGACCGGCAACGGCAGGATGGCGTCAGTTGCCGCGGTGGTCGTGCTGGTCTGCGTCCTGGCCGTAGAGCAACAGGTCGAAGCCGTCGACACTGTGCTGGCTGAGCAACTTGTAGCGCTGCGCATGCCAGGCGCACAGGACCTCGCTGCCCAGGTCCATGTGTCCCGAGATGCGGTGCTGGTTCAGGAAGAGCCAAACGCGTTTGCGCCGAGGCGGCGGATCCTGGAGAACTTCCGCCAGAGGAGTCACCAGGAAATCCCGGTAAGTGATCCGATCGCCCGAGGAAGGGTACAGGACCTCCGGATCATGGATGCTCTTGCCGGCCAGCGAGCGGTAGTACTCAAAGGTCATCCTGCCTGGAGCGTTATAAAAGAACACCCCGTCGCCCGGTTCGGCATGGCTCAGGACGTACTGGCTGGCGGTACGCCAGTCATCGCGCCCGAAGTCAAAATCGTGCTGGTAGTAGGCGAGCACTCCGCCAACCGACAGCGCCCCCATCACGAGAAGCATCCCGAATCTCAAGACGCTGGAACGCAAGCGCGAAACTCCTGCGGCGGCGAGCAGGACCGATGCCGGAAGACACGGGATAAGGTAGCGCGCGAGGAAAAGCGACTTGAACGGTGACGCCACCAGCACCGCCGCAATCGGAAACGCCAGCCAGATGAGCAGGAAGTCATAGCCCCAGGGGCGTATCCGAGAAGCTCCATCTGCTTTTGTTCGCCACCGGGCCCAGGCGGCCAATATCCAGGCGAAGATATAGAGCGCCAGAAGCGGGTATCCGCCATTGCCGGCGAGCGCCCGGAAGAAGTGGCCCACGATAGCCGCATTGGGGCGAGGCAGCCAGTCCATCCGCTGTGTGCCTGCTCTCAATACGTACATGGCGATCGGCGACGCACAGTAGGCAAAGAAACGGAACGAACGAAACCAGCCGGCGCCGTCCCTGTGCTGCCGTGGTAGCGCTGCCAGCGACAGTGCGTGCGCCACGACTACCAGCACGCCATAAACGTGGACATAGACGAGCAGCACGCTGGCGGCGGTGTAGAGGTTCCAATTTCGGGTTCGGGGCTCCTCGACGCACCGAAGGAAGAGCAACGAGCACAATGCGCTCAGGAAGACCAGCAGAGTGTAACCGCGCGCGTCCTGCGAGTGCCGCACGTGGAATGCGTTGACCGCGAGAAGCAGCGCCGCGATAAGGCCCGCGCGTGGCCGAAAGAGACGGGCTCCCAGGGCATACACCACGGGGATCGCTGCCAGGCCGAAGACGACCGACAGGCTGCGAACGAAGAACTCGCTCATCCCCATCTTCAACCAGAACTTCAGGAGCACGAAATACAGCCCCATGTTGATATCAAACCCCCACAGCAGGTGCAGGAGGTTGGGCCAGTCGAGACGCGCCGTCTCGACGCTGATTCCCTCGTCAAACCAGAAACTCCTATGGGCAAGCAGGTGGAAGCGAAGAGCTGCAGCTCCGGCGATCGTCAGCGCCAGCAGGAGGAGATAGCGATACTGCGAAATCCCTTCGTGCAGGCGCGGAGACGCGGTTCGCACCCGTACGGTTCGCCAGGCGGTCTCATACGGCGTCGCCGCTTCGATCTCCACCTGTTCAGTTGTGGCGGCTTTGCGGATGGGAAGGTCCTCGGGCGGCAAACTTGTTGCGGTCGCAGCCTGATAAGGACATTGTCATCCCGCGACTGGGCGTGCCACCACACTTCCTCGTGACCCCGGCAGTCGATGGTTCATGTACTCGCAGACGCGGAAGAGTGCTGCATTGCCGGCGAGCCGAATGCGGGAAGAAGGCAGGTTCCTCTATTTCAACCGGCGCAAGCGGGGGTTAGGCCGGTATTCGCGCCCGACTTTGGCGCAGGGGACGAAACGGCCGCTCTCGTGATAGCCGACCACGTCGGAAGTGAACGGCGTGCTGCCCTGCAAGGCATTCTCGCCCACGCCATACGCGTCGACTCGGGCGCCGGCGCGTTCGAACGCGCGGATCTTCTCGGGATTGAAGCCGCCACTGACGGCGATCTTCACGTCCTTGCCGCCGGCTTCGTCGAGGCGCAGCCGCACGATCTCGACCAGCACAGGATTGACGCCCGTGAGCTGGTGACCCGCCTGCTCGACGGCTTGATCCACCAGCGTGGCCGCGGTGTCCAGGCGCACGCCCGCGAGCGCGAGCCCGCGCTCTTTGAGCGCCTGGTAGACTTCGACGGCGGTCCGCGCGGAGTCGTTTTCGAAATCCACCAGCGACCAGATCGGCTGGTCGGGAGTGGCTTCGGCGAGCGCCAGCGTGGCGGCTACCGTGTCTCCCTTGAAGGCGGCGATCAGCGCGTGCGGCATGGTGCCGACCGCGGCTGCACCGAAGGCGGCGGCGCCGGCGGGAGTCGAAGCCCCCATCGCGCCCCCGACCTTGGCCGCATAGCCATCGTATTCCTGCACCTCGGGCGCGTCGAAGCGGGCAGGGAAGAAGAGCACGGGCTTGCCGCTGGCGGCCTCGACTACCGCGCGCACGTTGGTCGCTACCCGGGTCATGCGCGATAGCAGCCCGAGGTAAACCGTCTCCAGTTCGACCAACTCCTGGACCGGTCCGTGGAGGTGCAGCACGCTTTCGAGCGGCGCGATGCGATCGCCGTCCGCCAGTCCCTGGACTTCGACCTCAGGGCCGGTCTGCCCCAGCAGTTCCATGGCGTACTTGAGCCCGCAGAGCACCGCGTCTCCGCGCTGGAAGACCTGGTACACCACCCGGCGATTGTTGCCCGCGTGCGCGCAGGTGATCCGGGTGCGGGTGAAATAGGAGTCGGTGTAGCGAGGTACTTCGTTCAACCTCATGCGGCTGGATATGTTACCGCTTTCCGCGTGCCGTGATTGTTGCTGCACCGCAGCGTGATCGTCGTCACAGTCCCCCGGTATTTAGTCGAGCGACATGGGCGCGACAGGCGTAGCATAGCTAGCTGGGCTCCCAGCCATGTGGTCGAGAAGCAGTCCGTATCGGTTCATGGGACTGTCTTCTGCCCTGCAGGACTTTCAGCTCGCAAACAGATCCAGTGGAGAGAGGCGGCCGGCACCATGCCCGGGCCGACGACGGCCTCGCTCCTTGACAAGTTGGTCGCGTTGCAGGAGCATCTCTGCCTCCATCCTTGCCCGACAATCTGGGGGAGTTCGACCCGACATCTGGGCCGGCCGCGAATTCAGGCCTCGGCAATAATCCGTCCCCCGACGGCGTCTCGGCTGTCGGGATTCGGTGCAAGGAGGAGGATCAAGGTCATGAAACCTTTTGTGATCAATCGCCACGGCCGGATCGTCTTCCCCGGCAACTTCTATCCGGAGCTGGACTTCTCCGTGTTTGACACGCTCGAGCAGTTCACGGCTGTGATCACGCGCGACTTCGGAGACAAGGCGCCTAGCGAGGCCGACCTGGTGACCCGCATACGAGCCGGCCACTACCAGAACCGCTACGAGGTCTGCCGCGATCTGGCGTTGGACCTCTTCTGGGTGAATCGCTATGCCTTGACCATGTACGACAAGCGTCCCACGCGCTGGGGAGATCTGCCGCGGCGCCGCGAAGACATCTTCCTGCCGGTGTTCAAACCCTGGGACAAAGCCGCGATCACCAAAGCCATCGAGGAGGCCTATCAGGCCCTGCCGCCGCTGTGGGACGCGGAGGTGGAGGACGAGAGCTTCCGCATCCTGCTGAACGTCTTCCGCAATAAGCTGAGCGCCGGGGGATTGGTTCATGCCATCAAGCCCACCATCCCAGAAATTCTGGCCCTTCCGGAGAGCCTGACCTACCATTTGCGGAGCTACGACCCCGACTACCCCGGCTATGGCTACGACGATGTAATCGATTACGCGCATGCGGTCCCGGAGCTGGAAGCGCTGACGCGGCAGGCGATGACCCTCCATAACCGCTACCGCTGGGATCCGGCCACCAGCCACTGCATCGAAGTGGGAAAACTTAAGCGCGATGATTACGTGATCGCCTTCTACCCGCGGAACCAGGACGTGCTGGAGTTCATCCACCGGGTGAAAAGCCTGAAGAGTGGGCAGCCAGGGCCGGCGCGGCTCAAGCCGTGCAAGCCTCCGACGCTGGCGCTGAGTCAGCCGATACGGCCCTACCCTCCGATTAATGTCCGCCAGCACTTCAAGATCATGCCTCGCCTGGAAGCCATTGCCAGCTATGAAGGCGAGATCCCCTGCACCAATGCTGACCTGATCCGCAATCACGCCTACTGCTGGTCGCGCATGAGCGAATCCGAGATCTTCGAGAAGACCGGCATCGAGCGGCGCTGCTACACCGAGCTGAGGCTGGAGGAAATGGCGCTGCTGGCCGCCCGGGCGGCGCTGGCCAAGTCCAAGCGCCGGCCCGCGGAAATCGGTGCGGTCCTGTTTTGCAGTTGCACCAGCACCCGCATCATTCCCTCGGTCGCCTGCTGGCTTTCCGGGGAGCTGGGATTGATGCAGACCCACGCTTCCTGCGACATCGTGGCCGCCTGTGCGGGGATGTCCTACGGCTTCTCCGAGGCGGTGCGCCTGCTGCAGGAGGTCGAGCGGCCCATTCTGGTGGTGTGCGCGGAGAAGTTCTCCGACAAGATCGGGACCATCCGCACCTCGCGCATGCTCTTCGGGGATGGCGCGGCCGCCGTGGTGGTGGGCCCCGCTCCCGCCGGCGCCCCGCCCGATATCGAAGTGATGCAGACCTACGCCAGCGGCCCCTGGTCGGAGGTGAACTCCATCATCTGGCCCAACCCGGAATTCGACAATAACATTACCGTGTATGGGCCCGAGGTGAAGGCCCTGGCGGGGCGTTACCTGACGCAGATGATCGGCGAGCTCATTGCGCAGCCACACCCCGACGGAGAGGCCGCCGGTACCCTGCTGGATGCCATCGAACTGGTGGTCCCCCACCAAGCCAATAAGAACATGGTGGTGGCCCTAGCCGAGGCCGCTGGGGTGGCGGAAGAGCGGCTGTACTTCAACATTCAGCACGTCGGCAACACCTCGGCCGCCAGTATTCTCATGGCCATTCACGATGCCGTACGCGACGGCCGGATCAACCGCCCCATGCGGGTGTTCGCGCCCGGGTTCGGAGCGGGTGCGGTGGGCGGCTACCTGGTCATGCGGGTGGACCCGGCCATCGTGAGTTGCAGCGCCCAACCCAGCCAGGCCGCGGAGGAGCATCGCAACGGAGTGGCCTCGCTGAAGGGCAAGGTGGCGCTGGTCACGGGTGCGTCGCGGGGCATTGGCCGCGCCATCGCGCTCGAACTGGCCTACCGGGGCGCCGCCATTGCCATCAACTTCCGCTCCGACCAAGGGCACGCCGAGTCCGCCGCCAAGGAGATCCGCGAGATGGGCGGCGAGTGCATGCTGGTCCAGGGGGATGTCTCCAAGAAGGAAGAGGCCCGCCGCATCGTCAAGGAAGTTCTCGACCAGTGGCTGCGGCTCGACATCCTGGTGAACAACGCCGGCATCACCCGCGACCGGACCATGAAGAGGATGAGTGATGATGACTGGGCGGAAGTTATTGCCGTCAACCTGAATGGCACCTTCTACACCACCAGCGCCGCCCTGCCGGCGATGATGAACCAGAGGTTCGGGCGCATCATCAATATCAGCTCGGTGGTGGGCCAGTCGGGCGCCTTTGGCCAGGCCAACTATTCGGCCAGCAAAGGCGGAATCATTGCCTTCACCAAGACGCTGGCGCTGGAGACCGCCAGGTACAACATCACCGCCAACGTGATCGCCCCGGGATACACCTCCACCGAGATGGTGCAGGCCATTCCCAAGCTGATTGCGGACAAGGTCAAAGAGACCATCCCGCTGGGGCGGTTCGCGGAGCCGGAAGAAGTAGCCAAGGCGGCCGCATTCCTGGCTGGGGACGCCGACTACATCACGGGACAAGAACTGAACGTGAACGGTGGTTTTCACATGTAGAGGTTCGCTCAGGTGCGGACAGGAGCAAGCGTATGCAGGACGCCAATGGACACGGAGCAAGCTCACTGAAGGGCAAGGTGGCCCTGGTCACCGGCGCGTCGCGCGGCATCGGACGCGCCATCGCCATCGAACTGGCTCGCCGCGGCGCCGCGGTCGCCATCAACTTTCGCACCGATGCTGTCCATGCCGACGCCGTGGCCAAGGAAATTGAGGAGTTAGGCGGCGAGTGCCTGCTGGCCCAGGGCGACGTCTCCAAGAAGGAAGAAGCGCACCGCATCGTCCAGGAGGTTCTGGACAAATGGAAGCGCCTCGACGTTCTGGTGAACAACGCCGGGATCACGCGCGACCGGTCCATGCGAAAGATGACCGAGGACGATTGGACGGAAGTGATCTCCGTCAACCTGAACGGCACCTTCTATTGCACCAGCGCGGCGGTGCCGGCGATGATGAACCAGAAGTTCGGTCGCATCATCAACATTGCCTCGGTGGTGGGCCAGGCCGGCGCCTTCGGACAAGCCAACTACTCCGCCAGCAAGGGCGGCATCATCGCCTTCACCAAAACTCTGGCTCTCGAGCTGGCGCGCCACAACATCACCGCCAATGCCATCGCGCCGGGATATACCTCCACCGAAATGGTGGCTGCTATTCCCGAGGACGTGGCCGCGAAGATCAAGTCCAAAATTCCGTTGGGGCGATTTGCGGAGCCCGAAGAAGTGGCCAAAGCCGCGGTTTTTCTCGCTGCCGACGGCGATTACATCACCGGCCAGGAACTGAATGTCAACGGAGGCGTTTACATGTAATCGTGGTGCGGGCAGCATGACGGCAGCCGTCGGCCCGAGCCGAAATCTCTCCTTATTTTGCGTGCGCGGTCCCGGCACGCCATGGATGAAACCTGGGAACCTGCAGAACGGGGTGCAGCATGTCAGCACAACTCGCCTATCAACCGCCGCCCGAGTCACAATCGGAGCTGGCGCCGGCTTTAGAACAACTGGGGACCGCGATGGTGAGCCCGCGCGGGACGATTTTGTTCCAGCAAGGACAGCCGCCGAGCGGCGTATTTGTGGTGCGTAAAGGGAAAGTGCGGCTCTCGCGCATCGGCCCTGACGGACAACGCACTTCCCGAACCGTGGGCGCAGGACACATTCTCGGCTTGCTGGCCACCGTGTCCGATCAGCCCTACCTGAAGACGGCCGAGGCGGTGGCGGATTGCGAGTTCTCCTCCGTTGACCGGCTCCGCGTCATGAGCCTGCTGGACCGACGCACCGATTTCTGGCTACAGGCGGTAGCCGTCATCAATGATGAAATGAAGCTGATACGAAAGCGGGTGATGACTTCCAACCATAAGAAGGTGGCCGGGAAGGCTGGAGAGGCCGAAGCCAGCACTGGCTGAGTGAGCTTCCCAAGATGGGCACTGAAAGAGCAGTGTGCAGCAATGCCGATTGCCACCACCAGCTATCCGGCTTGGCGCAGCCGCCGGCTTTCTGCCCGGCGTGCGCCGCCCCGGTCATCACCGCCTGCGCCCACTGCAACAAAGCTCTCGCGGACATGCAAGACCCGTGGACGAGCCTCTGTGAAGGATGTGGCCAGCGGCTGCGTTTTCGCGCTAAGGAATCCTATTACGGGGTGATGTGATGGGACGGCGAGTGCCTTCCCGCCGTCCCGTTGCCGCGAATCCAGATCAGACTCCCACAGCATGTAACCGGCGCCCCAGGGCGCTCAGGGCGTAGTCCACCATCTCATCCCGCAATCCCTCCGGGGTGAGCCCGGGCCAGGCGGACTCCAGGTGTTTGCCGCCGTAGAAATTCATGTCGCTCTGTGGCGGGCGCATCACGCTCGGTATCAAGGGGCGGAATTCCCGGATGGTGTCCCGAACCAGAGGCACGTAGCGGCCGGGATTTTCCGTGACGCGGTCCCGCAGGTACTTCACGCCAAACAGCACGTGCCGCGATTCATCGCGGGTGGCCGCGGTGAAGCCCTGATAGAAGCCCCAGGTGCGGCCCCAGCGGCGGGCGCCCTCGAGCTGGTAGCGCATCCCCGTCAGGAACATGGCGCCTTCCACAATCAGGTGATAGACGGTCACGAACTGCACCGTGGCGTCAACATCATCCGGGTGCGAGGCCAGCCGCTGCGATTGCCCGGGGAGCCAGTCGTAGAAGAGGTAACGATAGGCGGGATTCTCTTCCTCGGTGATGCCAATCTGGCTTACCAGTTGGTGCAGATCTTTGGCGTCGGTGCCCACCACCTCGCGCCAATAGCGGTCGAACAGCATGGTGTGGCGGACCTCGTCCGTGAGCTGGGTAGCCACGAACGCCTCCACATCTTTGCTGGGAGATGCCCACACCAGCGGCGCCAACAGGCTGGCTACCCGTTCTTCGCCGGCGAAGAACATACGCAGGCTCCAGATGCGTCGCTTCTTGGTTTCCGGCGACAAGCGCTGCCATTCCTCACGGTCCGGCGAAAAATCCAGTTCATACGGCGACCAGGCTTGCTCCACCGATTTTCGGTAAAGATCCAGGTAGGAAGGAAGTTTCTTGGCGCCGCGCTCCACCACCGCCAGCACATCGTCGATGTACAGGCCGCTCATGGAACCCAGCGGCGCCGAGCCGACCTGCTGTTCAACCTGCTCGTCGCTTATCTGCCGAACTTCTAACATGACCACACCCCCTTTGGTGTTGAGTTCGCGCAATCTATCACTGCGGGAAGTGGGCAGTCAAACCGGCCATGCTGCAACTTGGCATTGACCTTACGCGCGGGCAAGCGTAGCGTATTTTGTCGCACTCAAACTATTGCGGAAAGGAGTATCTGCCATGTTCGTCCGCGTTGTCGAAGTGAAAACCAAGCCGGGAAAGGCCCGCGAGGTTTGCGATACCTTGCATGAGAAAATCCTGTCGACTCTAAAGGCGCAGCCGGGTTTTGTGGATGAGGTTGTCCTGGTGTCGGAAGCGGAAGGCATCCTGGCGCTCAGTTTCTGGAAAACCAAGGATGATGCCGAGCGGTACAGCCGTCAGGACTATGGCCAGGTCAGCGAGCTGATCCAGCATCTGGTCCACAGCAAACCCAGGATCCACGCCTACGACGTGGAGACCTCGACCAGCCATAAGATCACCAAGGGCCAGGCGGCCTGAGCCTACTCCGGCCAGATCGTAAGCGCGGTGTCGCTGAGGATGCGCCGCTTGGTTTCCTCCGGCAACGGCAATGCCCGGAAAGCATCCAACCCTTGCTTGAGGTCGCGGACGCCGGGGCCGGGCCAATCGGTGCCGAACAACGTCTTGTGCGCGATCTCCGGCAGCCGTGGAAAATAGCTGAGCAGGGAAGCCGGGGGAATGCTGCTGATATCCAGGTAGACGTTGGGATGGCGGCGCACCAGGAAGAAGGCAGTGTCCATCCACAACGGGCGTCCGCCGTGCGCCAGCACAATCTTCAATTGCGGAAAATCAACCGCCACATCATCCACATACATGGGATCCCCGTACTTGTTGCGCGCGCCGGGAAAGATTGAGGTGCCAGTGTGGAACATGACCGGGATGCCGTTGCTCTCCGCTGCCCGGTACAGCAGTTCCAGCTCTTTCATCCCGTGGAGGTAGTCGTTGGGATAGAAAAGCTGGTGGGGAGGATGGATCTTGATCAGCCGTAGCCGCAGCCGGACGATCTCCTCGATGTCCGCCGTCACGTTGAGCGAATGCCGCGGGTGCAAGCTGCCGCAGGAGATGAGCCGCCGCGGGTCCTCCTTGGCATAATTGGCGGCCATGGCGTTGAGCCCCGGCGGATAGCCGGTGACCTCGGGCGCGGCCGCATTGATCAGCACGGCGCGATCGAGTCCGGAGCCGTCCATGTATTTCAGGAACGCCTTGGGCGAGCGCGTGAATTCCAGCACCTGCTCGAAATCGGGCTGATGCTTCCTCATCAAGGCCAGAGAAGGCGGGTTCAGCAAGAGTTCGAACGGCTGGATGTGGATGTGGCAGTCGGTGATCAAGAAGCTTGCCGGCCAGTCCCAAACGCAGCCGACCGCAAGGCTGAGACGGAACCGTGCTTGCCAGGAACCGGTGGTACTCCGACAGGCTCGGTTGTGGAGGGAGCCATGCCGGCGATCTTCTCCAATTCTGCCCGGTTCTTCACCAACAGCATGGTGCGGGTCAGATTCGCCAGTTGCTTCTTGCGGAAGTTGGCCAGAGCGCGCGTGACCGTCTCGCGTGACGAGCCAATGGCCTGCGCAATCTCGTCGTGCGTCAAATCCAGATCCACTCGCAGGGTGTCGCAGCCGTCTTTCTCGGAGCCATTCTCCGTGGAAAGCGTCAGCAGGAACCGGGCCAGTTTCTCGCTGGCGGAGTGCGAGAACCGGACGGAACCGACCTGGCTGTAAGCTTCGTGGCAGGTGCGGCTCAGCCGCTGCGTCGCCGCCACGCAAGCTTCCGGACTATTGCGCATCAGGCGCAGCAGATCCTCACGCTTTACAAAGCTCACGCGGCTGGCCTGCAGGGTCTGCGCCGTCATTTCGTAAGGCGCGCCGGTGATGCAGTTGTGCAGGCCCAGAATCTCGCCGGGGTCGATGATCTTGACAATCAGCACCCGTCCTTCGCGGGAGCAGACGGTGAGTTTGATGTGGCCTTGAGAGATCAGGTGAATCCCGCGGGGCACATCGCCTTCCATGAACAATATGGCGCGCGACGGCAGGGAACAGACAAATCCTTCGGCCTCCAACTGCCTGGCCAGGCAATCGCTAGGAGCCTCAGAGTCATGAGGGGAACTCATGTGGCGCCTCCTCCCCCCACTCATTTCGGGGTTTTCCACAGACCGACCAGAGTGGTAGTGCCGCGTAAGGTAACACGTTTGTGACCGCGGCCGAGACTTTTTTTTGCTCCCGCGCACGACAAAAGTTTCGCCGAGTCAATGACTTAGTTCAGCCTCTCCCTGGCGGAGACGGGGATTCGCAGGGGTGCGCGCCGCTCTGCGTCACACCGGCTGTGACAGCAATCGGTGCATTGTGCCTGGCCCCGGCCCCGTTCCGCTGCCGGGGCTCGCGCGAGATGACGGCGGTCACAGCATCCCGTGATCATCGTCACAGAGCGATCTTGCGGGCAGCAAGATAATGATGCGTTCACCCCGCACTGCCGTCTTGAGCCGGGGATCAGCGTGGCCATTGATTCGGGGTGAGGACGGGCCGGGCACATTGACGCCTCATTCACAGGCGGTCGCGACTATCGGTCGGGCGGAGCGGCAGGCCACCCTCCTCGCTCCTGCCGGCAGTCTGGACGCGGCGGCCCAGGCGTTCGCGGCCGGCGCGGATGCGGTTTATGCGGGATTGAAGGGCTGGAGCCGCGGCGGGGCCCGGGGTGAACTGGACCGCGAGCAGTTGCGCCAGTGCATCGAGATGGCTCACGGGATGGGAAGGAAAGTCCAGCTTGCGCTGAACATCATTCCCAGGCCTGCGGAGCGCGAGCGGCTTCTCGAAGAGCTGGGCGAGGCGGCGGGTTGGGGGCTGCACGCCGTCATCGTCAACGACCTCGGCGTGTTGCGCGACATCCGGCGCAAGCTGCCGGAGCTGGCCATCACCGTCAGTATCGGTTGCGGCGCGCTGAACCTGGATGACGTGCTGTTTTACCAGGACCTGGGCGCGAGCGCTGTGGTGCTGCCGGGATACCTGGAACCGCGCGAGATCGCGGCGATCAAGGCGAAGAGCTCGATCGCCGTCGAGGTGATGCTGCACATGGTCGAGGAGTTCACCCAGTTGGGCAAGTGCTGGATGCCAAGCTATTACCATTTCGCCGCGGCGGAGCGGATACAACTGGCGCCGCGCCTGGCCGGCAGCGTGAAACGCGGGGGAGTGGGCACGTGTTTTCGCATCTGCCAGCAGCCGTGGAAGCTCCTGCACGGAGGCGTGGAAGTTGATTGCCGGGTCTTGCCCAGCCGGCAAATCAGCCGCCTGGCGGAACTCGGGGAGTTCCTCGAGGCGGGTGTGGACGTAGTCAAGATCCAGGGCCGCAGCCTTTCTGCGGAGACAGTGGGCGCGCTGACGGGCAAGTATCGTTCCGCCCTGGACGCCTGGAAATGCGGCGGCAGGCTGAATTGGGATGCTGCCGTGCTGCCCCCAATGTGGACTGTACAAGGACGCTGAATGCAAACCTTCGAGCTGAATACCACAATCTCCAACCTGCGCAGTCTGCGCGAAACCGACCTGAGCGCGTATGACGCGGTTTACCTCGGCAACATCTATTGCCGCACCTTCCAGGACAACTTCCTGGAGCGCCTGGACGACCTCCGGGAAGGCATTGCCCGCGTGAAAGATCACGGCTTGCGAGCCTATGTAACCTCCTACGGTGCGCCGCGCAACGATTCGCTGCCGAAAATGCAGAAGGCTCTGGAGACCGCGGTCGAGGCCGGCGCGGACGCCATCGAAGCGCACAATCTGGGCGTGTTGCGCATGGTCCATGAACAGTTTCCCGGCATGCCGGTACACATCGGCGGCTTCGCCAACGTCTACACTGACGCGGGCGCAGTGGTGTTGAAGGAGTATGGCGCGGTTCGCTTCACCCCCAATTACGAGATCAGCCTGGAAGAAGTCAAAGCCATCGCGGATGGCGTCGGGCTGCCGGCGGAGATCGTGATCCACGGCAAGATGCCGCTGGGAATCTCCGATTACTGTTTTCTGCTGGAGTATGAACATAAGTGGGCCGAGAAGTGTCCGACCGTGTGTCAGAAGAGCCTGTTCCTCCGGCAGGAGGACTGGGCCATGCGGTCCGTGGGCAAGGGCGTGCTGAGCGGCAAGGATGTGTGCATGCTCGAGCACCTGCCCGCACTGCTGGCCGCTGGCTGCAGCATATTTCGCATCGAAGCCGCCTATGAGACGCCCGCCTACCGCGGCAGCATCGCCAACATTTACCGCTCGGCGCTGGAGCGCACGGCCGCCGGCGACGGCACGGTGGATGAGCTGGCATGGCATACGGTCCGCCAGCACACGGCGGTCGGGTTGTGCAATGGGTTCTACTTCGGACGCACGGGTGGCGAATATGTCGGCAGCCAAGGCGACGCGGCCGAGGTTTGCTGGGTGGCTACGAGGTGAGTGATGGTGGAGCTACTGGCACCTGCGGGTAATCTGGAGATGCTGAAGGCGGTGGTGGAAAACGGCGCCAACGCCGTCTATGTCGGGGCCCGGGGCTGGAGCCGCCGGCGCGACGCCTACGAACTCTCCGACGGCCAAATAAACGAGGCCATCGCCATCGCCCACGCGGGCGGCGCCAAGCTGCGCGTGGCCATCAACACCAACATGCAGTCGTCGGAGATTCCCGCGCTGCTGGAGAAGATGGAAAGGTTCGTCGGCTGGGGCGTGGACGGGGCCATCATGACGGACGTGGGCGCCATCGCCCAGGTGCACCGGCGCTTTCCGCATCTGGTCATTCACGCCAGCATCGGCGCCAATATCCTGAATAACGAGGACGTGAAGTTCTACCAGGCCATCGGCGTTTCCCAAGTCGTGGCGGACACCAAGCTCACGCTGCGCGAACTGGTTGCGCGCAAGGCCCAGGGCGAGGTCGGCATCGAGGTCCTCATCCATGCCAACATGTGCTACACCTACCTGGGAAAGTGCTGGATGTCGCCCTATCACCGGCTGGAGCGCGCCACCGATGATTTTGGCAAGGACCTGTTCCGCGGCAGCCCCAACCGCGGCGGACTGGATTACCGCGTCTGTCTGGAGCAATGGCAACTCTTCGCCGGCCAGGAGCTGCTGGAACCACGGATCGCTCTCAAGAACGACGCGTTCTTCTACCTGGATGACATCCCGCCGCTCATCGACTTGGGCGTGCACTGCCTGAAGATCCAGGGGCGAGAGTATCCCGTGCCCCTGGTAGCCGAGATCGTGCGCTTCTATCGCGAGCTGATCGATGCCTGCGTCAGCAAGCCGTCGGACCGGGCCTTCGACCTCGGGCCGTGGCGCGCGCGACTCGAAGCCATCCAGGCGGAGCGCGACGCCCGCCGCGCCAACACCACCCTGGTGCTGCTGAACGAAGCTCGCCAACCGGTGCCGCGCCGGGCCTAATTCGGTTTCACAATCTGGGCAAGGGGATTCCTGGGGATGTGGGGCTGATGGGATGTCAGCCAGGATGAGGCGGACTGCTCTGCCACGGGACGGGGTGGTGGTCCCCGTGCCGTGGCAGACGCTCAGCCCATTTGTGACTAGGCAGGCACTCGTACTGCAGCCGCGACGTGGGCCGGCGCCGCCGGCCGCCGGGCCAGCAGCTCGGCGATCAGCGCGACAGCAGCCAGGCCAGCCGCGACGTAGAAGGCCATCTGGTAGTTGTGGTACTTGTCGTACAGCTTGCCGCCGATGCGGCCGCCCAGAAGACCAGCCACGCCCCAGGCGGTGAACAGCAGGCCGTAGTTGATGCCCACGTTCTTGGTGCCCCAGAAGTCGGCCGCCGTAGATGCGTTGACCGAAAGCTGGGTGCCGTAACACCAGTACACAACAAACAGCATGACGAACAGGGCCACCACGTTGCCACCCACCTTGTACAGGATGGGCATGGCGACCATGGAGATGGCAATCATCAGGCGCAGCACGTTGATGCGGCCCAGGTGGTCCGACATCCAGCCGGATAGGATACGTCCGCTGGCGTTGCCGGCCGCGCCCACCACCAGGCCAAAGGCAGCCAGGGTAGTGCTGGGGATTCCCACGCTCTTGGCGAAGGGCACCAGTTGGCTGATGACCATCAGGCCGGCCGCGCAGCCACAGGCGTATGCTATCCACATGAAGTACATCGTGGGGGTACGCAGCGCCTCGCCGGGTGTGAATTCATAGGCCGTCGCCACAGCCTTGGCCGCCGGCTTCGGCGTCCAACCCGGGACCTTGTACCCGGCCGGCGGGTTCTTCAGCAGGAAGGCGCCGATCATCGTCATCACGAAGAAGATCACGCCCAGGACCTGAAAGGTGGAGCGCCAGCCAAAGTGCGGCAGCAAGTAGCTGGCCGCCAGCGGGCCGAAGATGGCCGAACCACCGCCATAACCGGCGACCGCCAAGCCTACGGCCAACCCGCGTTTGTCGGGAAACCACTTGGACATGACAGGGATCGGGGTTGCATAGCCAAAGCCGTTGCCCAAGCCTCCCAGCACGCCGAAGAAGATGAAGAACTTGGTCACACTGTCGGCGTAGGCGCAGAGAAAGAATCCCAGGCTCACCAGAATGGCGCCCACGATGGAAACCCCGAAAGGTCCCAATTTATCCTGCAGTCTTCCCGCGACGATAAATGTCAGCGCGAAAACCACCACCGCGATGGTGAAGACCATCGAAGTCTCCGCTCGCTTCCAGTGGAACTCTTTCTCCAGCGGGGCTACGAAGACGCTCCACGCGTACAACGACCCTAAAGCCAGGTTCATCGACAAACCGCCCACCACCCGCCACCAGCGGCTGATGGACGTTCCGGACTGGAATGATTGTGCGGTACTCGCCATGGTCACTCTCCTTCGCGCTTTGGAATTTGGCACTGGAACGGGCCTGACATCATCATCAACGCCGGACGCACCAGCTAACCCCTCCGCGGGTGCGCACCCGGGACCTCGGACCGCATAAAAACGAATCCACCACCATCTAAAAGGCCGGCTTGGCCCATGAGCCCTCGAATCCGGGTCGCGCGTTCGTAATCTAGAGCTGGGATTCGGGATTGTTTAGAAGAACAGACATTTGTGCAGTGACCGCCGTCACAAGCAATTGTGACGACCCTTCCCTGGCCCCGCAGCGGAGGCGCTGCTGCCCGCTTCCGGGGTCCCATCCTCCAACCGTTCCCACGCCCGCCGGGAACTCCGCGCGCAGTCACAAACCTTTGTGACAGCGGTCACAGACAGCCCGGTATCGCCCGAGGAAAATATCCGGGCTTTGCATCCCGGGACCTTATCCGCCCCCAGGAACCCGCTATCGCGTTTAAATTTAAAAGGGATCGTTGCAAGAGACATTTCCTGTGCCCGCGCGTATGATGGCCGGCGGGTAAGGGTATGAATTGGGGCCAGCACTATTCCGGCTTCCAGGTTTACTCTCATGTGTTCGCGGTCACGGCCTGGCGCTCGTGTACGCGCCCTGCAGCAAACGGATCCAAACTGCGCACCACGGTTCGATTTTTCTGACGGCACTTAGGAGGCTAGACATGGCAGATACCAAAGTCCTACCTTGGCCGGCGGTACCCATCCTCAAGCCCGAGGAAGTTTATGCCGGGCTGAGCGACCAGGCCAAGGAGTATCCGCTCTTCCTGGAATCGATTTGTCGCCAGGAACACAACTTCGAAAAGCCGGAGGCGCTTTCCCGCGTCCGCGTTCTCGATTGCACCACCAGCATGATGATCGGCCACTGGTGCTCCTCGCAGCTTTCCGAGCTGGGCGCGGAGGTGATCCAGGTGGAACCTCCGGGCGGTGACCCGCTTCGCAAACTGACTCCCTTCGGCCGCAAGGAGTACATGTTCAAGGACAAGGAGTCGGGCGAAGAGTGCGGAGCGCAATTCCTGCATGAAATGCGCAACAAGTTCTCCGTGACCATGAACCTGGAGACCGAGCAAGGCCGTGAACTGCTCAAGCAGCTCGCCGTGCAGGTGGACGTGATCATCGAGAATGCCCCGCCCGGACAATGGGACAGTTGGGGTATCGGCTACCGTCAGCTCCGCGAACTGAACCCCAGGCTCATCTACTGCTGGGTGGGCCAGCGCGGCCAGTGGGGCCCGCTCAAGGACAAGCCCGGCATGCTGGATCCGGTGGCCCAATCGGCTTGCGGGTTCGTGCACGGCACCGGCGATCCCAAGGAATTCGGCGGGCAGCCGACGCGTTCGGCGCTGTGGATGGCTGACCACGTGGGCGGCAGTGCGGCGGCCATGGGAATCCTGGCGGCCCTGCTATATCGCGAGAACGTCAGCGGCGAAGGCCAGTTCGTGGAGGCGACTTCCGCCGAGGCCATCATCCGTATCCTGGATTACAGTTGGGCGTGGTATTCGATGGATGGCAGCATCCGCCCGCGCTTCGGGAATTGGGACCTGGCCATCAACATCTATGCCGTCAACCCCTGCAAGGACGGGTACATGATGGTGGGCGGCGGCCACGACCGCCTTTGGTACCGCATCTGGCGCACGGTGGGCGACGCCAATCCGGAGGTCGAAGAAGACATCCTGGGCGATCCCCATTTGCGGGAGGTGGCCGATCGGCTCGCCTACAACCAGCAGGTCAAGACCTACACCATGCTGTGCGAGTGGTTGAAGGATAACTCCCGCAGCGAGGCCGAGGCCAAACTGGGCAAGCAGCAGGTAGCCTCGGGCGGCGTGCTCTATGTCAATGAAGTGGCCGAGTATCCGCACTTCAAGTATCGCGGCCACGTCGCCGAAACCGATTCGCCGCATTACGGGAAGATCCTCTACGGCACGACTCCGTACCAGCAGCATAAGACGCCCGGCCGCCTGAAGTGGCTGGGCCGTCCCACCGGCTACGACAACCAGGACATCTATCGCCGGCTGCTGGGCTTCACCCGCGATGATTTCGCCCGGCTCCAGCAGGCCAAGGTAATCTGACGCAGGAGGAAATTCATGGCAACGACTGCAACCAAGAATGGGCAGAGCTTCGAGGAGTTCTGCCAGGAGACGTTCAACCCCAAGAAGGAATTCACCAAGCCGGAAGCCCTGAAGGGGTATCGCGTCCTGTCATGCACGCAGTACATCCTTGGCCCCTGCTGCGCTTCCTACCTGGCTGAGTTGGGCGCCGAGGTGATCAAGATCGAAGCCCCGCGGCGCGGCGAAGCGATGCGCCACACCACCCCCTTCAACGAGCCCTTCCTCTATCCTCTTTCCCGTTGGGTTCCGGAGCGCGGGACGGGCCTGGGGTTTGTAGGTGCGAACCCGAACGAGTACTTCATGTCGCTCGATTTCCACCGCCCCGAGGCGCAAGCGATTCTGAAGAAGCTGGCCGCCAAGTCTGACGTGTTCGTCGAGAACTATCGGCCGGGCACGTTCGACCGCTGGGGCATCGGATACCGGCAGCTCAAGGAAATCAATCCCCGGCTGGTGTACTGCTGGCTGGGCGGTTTCGGGGGCTGGGGACCGGGGCGTGTGCGGGCTTCCTACGACATCCTGGGCCAGTCCCAGGGCGGCAACTTCGGCATGACCGGCAAGCAGGAGATCTACGGCGGCGCGCCTTCCAAGCACACCATCTGGTTGGCCGATTATTGGGGCGGCATGATGGGCGCCACGCAAGTTCTGGCGGCGCTGTATTACCGCGACAAGATTTCCGGTGAGGGCACCTTCACCGAGTATTCCCAGGTGCACGGCGTCACCCGTCAACTGGAATACGCTCTCCCGCTCTACGGCCGTCACGGCATTACCCGCGAGCGCTGGGGCAACTGGGACACGCAACTCTGCGTGCACGGCATCATCATGTGCGGCAAGTCTTCGTATCCCAAATCCGAAAACCCGCAGGAAGCAGAAGAGGGCTACATCATGATCAGCGCTTATGCGGATCAGGACTTCGCCCGCCTCTGCCACACCATCGGGGATAGCAGCCTGGCCACCAAGTACGCCAAAGCCGACGTCCGCATCAAGGCCCAAAGCCAGATGGAAATCTATCCCGCCCTGGAGAAGTGGGCGGCGGACAAGACCAAGGAACAGGTGGCGCAGATCCTGGACGCCGCCAACATCATCAACCAGCCGGTCTGGAACTCCAAGGAGGTCGCCAACCAGCCCCACTTCCAGCAGCGCGGCGCGGTGCGCTGGCTCGACGATCCTATCTACGGCGATCTGCTGCACCAGGGGCCGGCCTACCACTTGTCGCACACTCCGGCGCGCCTGAAGTGGGCCTTGAAGCCGGTGGGCGCCGACAACGAGTACATCCTCGGCAAACTGGCCGGCTTGAGCGCGGAAGAGATCAAGCGCCTGGAAGAACAGGAGTGCATCTAGGAGACCAACTATGCTGCTCACATGTCCGAAGTGCAAGACGAAGAATTTCCTCGATCCTTATCCCTTCTGGAACTTCAAAGGGACGACCAAGTGCGCCGGGTGCGCTACCGTGTACCGCCTGCAGACCTCGAACGGCGCTTGTGTGGCCGGCCCGGACGCTGCGGATGGCAAAGTGGATCTGCTGCCTGGCTTCGCTGAGAAGCAGGATTACAGCGGGATCGACGGACCGGGGCTGACCCGCCCGGCGCCCCGCGCACGCAAGGACTCGGTGTGCAAGCCCATCCCCATGAGCAAGAACGTGCGTGGCAACCCCATCAGCGGTCATCCCTTAAAGAAGGACGAACTCATCGGCAGCACGGCGAAGTTCATGGTTGCCGGAACTCATTAGAACTGGAGGCAATATGGCCCACTACAACGCGAACAGCCTGTGCGTCCATTGCAAGCACATGCGCCCGGCATTGGATTCCAACATCCAGAAGGCGTACCTGGGAAAATGCACGAAACGCGAATGGCCGTTTACCCTGGCCATCACCCTTCAGGGCTGGACCGAATGCGATGTGTTCGAGGAGAGCGGACAGAAGTACGTGCCGCCCGACCCCGCGATGGCCAAGGCCGCGGTCGCGGCGGCTGCCGCCAAAGGGCCGAAGCGCGTCGAGTTTTACTACTCCAGCGCGCAGAAGTCCGGCGAGACCTTCCCCTGCGATAACAACCGCGCGCTGGAGCTGGTGAAGAAGTTGCAGGCCGGCGGGGTCGAGGCCAAGGCGGTGGATGTGTCCGGCGTCAAGGATCGTTTCCCGATCTATCACAAGTCGGTGAGCGGTCCGGATGCCTCGGTGCGCCCGGTGTTTGGCTTCAAGGGCGCTCTGGTGGAGGACTTCGGGACCACGGTCCCGGCGCTGCTGGTGTTCGAGGGCGACCGCTATCCGACGATGGCGTTCCCCCGCACCGACCAGAAGCGCGGGACCATTCGTGTGGAGCAAGCGCTCGAGGACCTGCTCGCCGAGTGCGGAACCCCCGCCAAGGCCGTGGCGCGATAATCAAGGAGGGACATCTTATGGCGGAATATCTGCCTCCACGCGAAACCTGGCCGGCGCGCATTTACACGCTGCCGGAGTTCCAGTCTTATGCCGAGCGCTTCAACCCCACGGAGGAGTTGCTGGGCAAGGCGGTGGCGGCCGGCCGCGGCAGTCGGGCGGCGGTTCTCTTCGATGACCAGACCATCACCTACGGCCAACTGCTGACTCAGGCCAACAAGTTCGGCAACTCGCTGCGCGAGCTTGGAGTGACGGAGGGCGATCGCGTCATCCTGCGCATGCCCAACATCCCTCCAGCGCTGGTGGCCAACTTCGCCACCCTCAAGCTGGGAGCGGTGGTCACTCCCACCTCACCCCTGTTCTCCCGCACCGAGATCGCGCACGTCGCCAACGATTCCGAGGCGGTGGCGATCGTGGTCAGCGCCATGCTGCTCGGCGAAGTGGAGGCCGCCAGGGAGAACTTCAAGACCGTCAGCAACATCATTGTGGTGGGCGGCGACCCCGCGGAAATCAAGGCCAAGGGATTTCTCCCTTATGCGGAACTCGTGCAGGGCGGATCTGCGGAACTCGACCCCGTGCTTCGCAATCGCCAGGACGTCGGCTTGCTCTTATACACTTCCGGCACTACCGGCCGGCCCAAGGGCACGGTGCATTTCGTGGAGGAATTGCTCGTCATCCCCGACAGCTTTGGCAAGTATGGCTGGAAGGTGACGGAGAACGACGTCATCGGCGGTTCGGCTCCGCTGGCCTTCGGCGCCGGATACTCCAGCTACGCGACCATTCCTTTCCGATTCGGCGCGGCGGCTTCGCTCATCGCCAAGTTCGAACCGGAAAAGATGTTCGAGACTATCCAGAAGCACCACATTTCCATCCTGACGCTGGCCCCCACCGCGTACCGCAAAATGCTGCAAGTCCCGGACGCCAACAAGAAGTACGACCTCAGCAGTTTGAAGGTGTGCACCGGTGGCGGCGAGAGCCTCACCGCTCCCACTTACCACGCCTGGAAGGAAAAGTTCGGCCTGGATATTTATGAGGGGCTGGGCACCACGGAGATGATGTACGTCTTCGCCTCCAACGTGGTCAGCCGCAAGGCCAAGGCCGGCTCCTTCGGCCAGGCCGTGCCCGGCTACGAACTCAAGGTGGTGGACGAGAACGGCAATCCGGTGGCGGCCGGCAACATTGGCCACTTCATGGCCCGGGGACCGACCGGGACCATCTACTGGCGCGATCCCGACAAGCAGCGCCATGCCATCACCCAGGACGGCTGGAACCGCGCCGGCGATTTCGTGTATGTGGATGACGACGGCTATTTCTGGTTCGTTTCGCGCGAGGACGACATCATCAAGAGTTCGGCCTACCGCATTGGACCGGAAGAGATCGAGGTCGAACTCGCCACTCACCCCGCGGTGCTCGATGTGGGCGTGATCGGTGTCCCCGACGAGATTCGCGGCCAGATCGCCAAGGCCTTCGTGGTGCTCAAGCCGGGTGTCTCCGCTACCCCGCAGGAGTTGCTGGAGTTCTGTAAGAACAAGATCGCCACCTACAAGCTGCCGCGTGAGATCGAGATCGTCAGCGAACTTCCGCGCACGCCCACCGGCAAGCTGCTGCGGCGCGTGCTGCGGCAGCGCGAGGTCGAGCACGCCAAAGCCGCGTCGTAACCTGGGGAAGTAGCGCCGCCGTCTCGGCGGCTGTGCGTGTGGGCGTCTCGCCCACGCGACAGCCGGCAAGATGCCGGCGCTACTATCGCGAATGGCGGCCGTGACATCAATGCTCGACGGCGAGTATCATCTCCCACCTATGCCCGCCAATCTCGATCCTGACCGGCTTTGCCGCAACATCATCGACCACACGCCGGTCGCGGTAGTTTTCGGCGATCGCGAAGGCATCATCCGTCTGTGGAACTCCGGCGCGCAGACCATGTTCGGCTACACCGCTCAGGAAGCCGTCGGGCAGTCCATGGACATCATCGTCCCCGAGAAGCACCGCGCCAAGCACTGGGAAGGGTACGACCGCGTCATGCAGACCGGCGTGACCAAATATGGCCGCGACGCCCTCGCCGTTCCCGCGCTCACCAAGAGCGGCCAGCGCATCTCGATCGAGTTCAATATCGCGCTGCTCCGCGACGATGCCGGCCAGGTGATTGGCGCCGCTGCCACCATCAGCGACGTCACCGCGCGCTGGGAAAAGGAAAAAACTCTGCGGGCGCGCATGGCGGAGCTGGAAGCCAAGGTCAAGGCGCTCGGCGGGGCGACTGAAGCCAAGACCACAGTCCCGTAGGCGCCCGTGGAGTTTGGGTCTGTCCGGTCCAAACTAAGACCCCGATGCGCTACCAATAACGCCCTAGGGATGCAGAGCAGGCGGCAAAAATCGAAGTCGCCGCGGGCCCAGGCTTTCGCGATGATTTCGACAAAAGGCTTATGCATAACTCAATCAAGAAGCAGCGCAAGAATCTATTTGGTCCATGCAGCCTGTTGTTGAGTGCCGGGGGACTCATCTGCTGGTACTTGCCCTATTCTCCGGGCCTTTTTTGGTTTGGGGTTGTGGGTCTGCCAATTCTTGGAGTGCTCTCAGCGGTAATTGCAGGGGTGTGTGGAGCACGATGGTGGTTCCTTGCGCTGCTCTTTCCGGCCTTTCTCCTACTGTTGGTTCCAGAGTTTGAACAGCACAACGAAATCAGCCTAAAAGGTAGCAGGTCTGAAGGCGTAGTGTTTAAGCTCTCGGGGACGGTTACGATAATCTCTTTCGGTGTGGGCAGGTATTCAGCGGATGCACAAGAGCCGAATGATCGGCGCTTTGTGTTGTGGCAAATCGAACCCGCGAAGCCTAATACCAGCGGTAAAGAGGCGTGGGAGATTGGCACAATCAAGTATGGAGTGGTGCCGGATGGTTACAGGCAAACGTTTCCAGAGAACGATGTGCGTCCGGCCGCCTTGGAGCCGGGTCAGGTTTATTATGTGGCAGACTACCTGGTGCATCGCTATTTCGAGATGGCGAATGGAAGCCCCCGGTGGGTCAAAAACCCTCCGGAGGAGCCGTGCTTCGTGATTCAGAACGGTGACAAGTGGGTGCGGGTTCCATGCAATCAGCGATGAACCATAGCTAGATTTATGTACGGTATGACGCAGTCACCTATGCCCATGATGCGGTGGAAAACTGTTTCAGAAGCACGTGTGATTACCGCGCCAGATACCCCGATCCCCAGATCGGCAGGTTTATCAAAGAAGATCCGAACCGCTTCGTCGGTGGTCAGAATTCCTACACATGTACCAACAACAGTCCCATTTCACGACCAGACCCATACGGTCTCAGCGATTGCAGCTCGGACCCCAACCTTGATGATCGAGCGCTGCCGTCAATCCGTGGTCGCTGGGATCATCTGCATTCTCGCGGTCGTCGCTCCCGCCCAGACGCGCCCCGTCGAGAAGCCGGCGGTATGTGTTCAGCTCATCGCGCTGCACACCAGCGATTCGGTTCGGCTCGATGGCGTCCTCTACCAGTCCCTGAAACCTGGACCAGTTGGACTGATGCTGGTGCACGGTTACGGAGGCACTTTCTACGGGGCATATTTTCGCCAACTCGGGCAAGCCGCTGCGGAGCAGGGCATCACCACGCTGGCGCTCAACATGCGCGACCACGACAACGGTCCCAAGGCGTCCGACTTCACCGACAACCAGACTGACATCGCCACCGGTGTCGCTCACTTGCGCAGCCTGGGCATTCGCAAGATCGTGCTCCTGGGCCAGAGCATGGGCACCAACCGCGTGCTCTATTACGAGGCGGCTGCAGCCGACCCCATCATCGCCGCCACCGTGTTGGTGAGCGGGCCCGGCAATCTCTTCCAATGGAACGTGTGGCAGTTCGGCCGGGAGAAGGCCAAGGAATCGGTGGACGAGGCGCTACGCTTGCGCGCGGCCGGCCACGACCGCGATCTCATGCTCGTGGACCTTGGCCCGCTGGGAAAGGCGCTCTACACCCCGCGCTACTTGCTCAGCCTGCGCGGTCCCGAGGCCAAGTCTGACCCTTACCAGAACATCTCCAAGGTGAAGAATCCCGTGCTGATCTTGCAAGGCAAGGCCGACAAGCTGATCGAGCCCGACATCGCGGAGCGCCTCCATAAGGCCGCCGCGGACAATCCCAAGGTGACGGTGGTCTACGTCGAGGGCGCCGATCACGGTTTCGGCCAGCAGCAGTCCGTCTTGGCGGAGCGCGTGCTGGGCTGGATAAAGTCGGCAGTTCCGGAGTGACTTTAGGTACAATGCGGCGGGTTCCGACTCCATGAGGCAATCATGAACCTGGTTCACGTGAAGGATCTCAAGGCGGCGGACGGCCACGCCATTCCCGCATTGCTGCTTGCCCCGGACGTCCCTCCCCGCGGCGGCGCCCTGGTGATGCATCCCTACGGTGGCACCAAGGAGCAGATGCTGGGCGTCGCTCTCGCCCTGGTGGAGAAGGGAATTGCCTGCCTGCTGCCGGATTTCTGTGGTCATGGCGAGAACCACGCCGAGATCGGAGTGGGCATGTTGCAGGAGATGGAGAGCGGCATTCAGTACACGCGCCGCTTTGGTCCAACCACTGCCGTGGGCATCAGCCTGGGCGGGCGCATAGCCCTGATGTCTTCCGCCGATTGCATGGTGGCCATCTCGCCGGCGGTGGTGGCCGAGATCTCGGCGCAGGGCAAGTGGATGTTCGAAAATTTTCCCAGCCCTGCCGTGCGCGAGCCTTACTCCGGATACGTGACCGAACTGTTGGATAAGCTCGGTCCCGTCCCGCAACACGCGCGTCCGTGCCTGCTGCTCTATGCCGAGCGCGACATTCCCATGATCCTGGAAGGCGCTGCCGGGCTGAAGGCCGGCCTCTCCGGAGCGGAGTTGCGTTTCGTCACCAGGGACATCCGTCCCGATATCAAGCACGAGAACGGCCTGGTTCGTTACTTGCCGCGCTGGTTCAATCATGGGGAGTTGAAGTTCAATGCCGAGTGCGCCGAAGTAGCCGCGGAATGGGCCGCAGCGCGGTTGCTGCAGGCGCAGCACGCCTGACAAGTCCTCTGGGTTGAGCCGGGAGGCGGATGGGAGCCATATGAAATGGGAATACTATGATCGCATGATCGTCTTCGAGGACAGCGAGCAGGGCATGGTCAGCGGGCTGGATTCGTGGATCAACGGCGCCGGCGCCGAAGGATGGGAACTGGTGAGCGCCGTGCCGCTGATCGCTCCCAACAAGGACGGCATCGCCTATGGCACCATTGGCACGCACCTGGTATTCAAGCGTCCCGTGGCCGAAGCGGCAGGGTGAGGTGTTGCATGCCGGAATTGCACGGGCGCGCCCTGATCGAGAGCCGCTTTGGGCGTCTGGGCAAGGGGCTCGATGCGGTCGTCATCAACGACGCCGAGTACGATCTCGACACCCTGCTGGCCCGCATGGACCTGAAGCTCGAGGATACCTGGCCGATTGACATCGTCGTCGTCGCCGAAAACCTCTATTGCGTGCGCTACTACGATGGCCAGGACCAGCGCGTCGTCGCCCACGAATTCGATGGCGAGTTCCGCTTCGTCCAGGAGACCCGCGGCCACATCGCTGAATGGATCGGCGACGACAAATACTATGAGTGGATCAGCAGCGCAGCCTTCCGTTGCCCGCTCGTCCCCGGGGACGACTTTTGAGCTGACCGCGTATGCCTGAGCTTCACGGCCGCGCCTTGATCGAAGCTCGCTTCGGACCCTTGGGCGCGGGCGCTCAGCGGGTGACCATCGCCGGGATCGATTACGATCTCCGCGCTTTACTTTCCCAGATCGGCGTCGAGTTCGACGACGCCAAACCCATCGACGCCCTCGAACTGCCGGACCGCTTTGTCGTCCGTTACCTCGATGCCCAGGACCAGCGCGTGGTGGCGTACGAATTTGACGCCGAGTTCCGCTGCCTCGGCGAAATTCGCGCCCACATCGCCGAATGGGAAGGCGACCAGGCCTACTTCACCGAATACAGCGGACACTAGCTGGTGGGTTCCCGTGCGGTTCGGGATCACGGCGGCATTGCGCCTTCGTGATCTTCCGTGCGAGGTCACGTGTCAGGGCACGACTTTCAGTCGTGCCGCCACGGTCACTCTAAGAATGTCATCCCGAGCGAAGCGCGAGGCGAGCTCTGCGAGCGGAGCGCGAGTCGAGGGATCTTGGGGTTGTGTCGGGAGGCCATATCTTCTGCCGTTTCTTGAGGTCGCGCCAGATAACACCAAGAGTCCTCGCCTCGCCCTCACTCGCAAAGCTCGCTCGGGCGGGCTCGGAATGACAATACAATAAAGTTCCCCAACGGCACGACTGAAGTCGTGCCCTGACACGTGACGGCTCACGAACCAGTTTTTCAGCAGCCTGCTAGTCTTCCTGCACATTGGGCAGCCAGCGCAGCATGCGGCGCTCCATCTGGCTGACCACCGCGTTCAACAGGATGCCGATAATGCCGGCGATGATGATGGCGCCGTAGGTCTCGGGGATGCGGTAGGTGGATTGATACTCGTAGATGCTGCGGCCCAGTCCGCGCTCGCTGAGGCCGATGAACATCTCCACCGCGATCACCAGCATGAGCGCATACGACACGGCGGTGCGGATGCCGTCAAGAATGTTGGGCAGCGCCTCGTAGGCCAGCACTTCGGTAATGGTGTCGAAGGTGTCCAGGCCGAGCAGCCGCGCCTGGTAAAGCCGGCGCTTGTTGGCCAGGGTGGCACCGGAAACCGTGTTGGCCAGGATCACCAGCAGGCTGGGATACGCCGCCAGGGCGACGATGGACTTTTCTCCCACGCCGATTACGATCAGGAACAGCGGAAACAGCGCCGAGGCGGGCACCGAGCGCAGGGCGTGCAGCGGGCTCTCGATCACCTGGTACACGCCTTTGCGGCAGCCGAGGTAAAGCCCAAGCGGGATGCCGAAAACGCAGGCTATCGCCAGCGCTCCCAGCACCCGCGCCAGCGTCAGTCCGATGTCGGCGAGCAATCGCTCCTGCAGCATCTTGGGGACGGCGCGAACTACGCTGGCCGGGGTAGGCAGCACGATCGTGGGCACGATCTGCAGCGCGGCAACCGCGGCCCAGACCACCACCAGGGCGACCAGAAACAGCAACGCGCGCGAATTTTGTTTAGACCAGCCCATCGCGGATTCCGGCGATCAACGCCTGCTGCATAGTGTCGTAGTCAGGTGTGGCGGCTTCCCGCGGAAACGTCGCCCTGAATTCCAGGTCGGAGATAATGCGCACCGGCCGCCTGCCGATGACGACACAGCGCGTGCCCAGCGCCAGCGCGTCGGAAACGTTATGTGTGATCAGCACCAGGGTCATGCGGTCTCGTGCCGCCAATTCTCCCAGCGCGGCGATGATCTCCGCCTTCACCTTGCGGTCGAGCGCCGAGAACGGTTCGTCCAGGATGACCAGTTGCGGCTTCCACGAGAGGCACCGCGCCAGGGCCAGCCGTTGCAACTCGCCCCCCGAAAGCGACGCGGGATAGGCGTCCGCCAGCGCTCCCATGCGGAACAACGACATCAGGTAGCACATGCGGTCCTGGCGCCTCGACCGCTCCCATCCCAGCTTCTTCATCGGGTACTTGATATTGCTGGCCACCGTGAGCCAGGGAAAAACGCTGTTGATGGGGTGCTGATCCAGGTAAACCACGTCCCAGCGGTGGGTGAACTGCGGTGACCAGCGCACTTCGCCGGCTTGCGGCGTCATGATCCTGGCCAGCATTCGTCCCAGCGTGCTTTTGCCGGACCCGCTGGGACCCATCAGCACAAACCTGGAACCCAGCTCGACCTCGAGCGAAAAATCATCGTAGAGCGTGCCGTCGTCGTTGTCGGAGCGGGCGGGATAGGAAAACGCGACGCGCTCGACTTCTACTGCAGGGGCGGCCGATGGAGCGGGGGCGCTCATCGGGTGGGGTCCACCAGACGATGGGCGTCGATCTTCTCCGGTATCTCACCACTCGCGTAGAGCAGATCGATGAAGGCCTGCAGGTTGGCGACGTCCACCTGGTTTTGCAGAGTCACGTCCGCGATGTTGACCCGCTCCGCAATCTCCGGCGGCAGCTTGGTGAACTTGGGCAGCAGCGAGCGGGCAAACTTCGGGTTGGCCGCCATGTAAGCAATGCCCTCCTGCAGGGCCTCGACCGAGCGCCGCGCCGCTTCCGGCTTCGACCGCTCAAACTCGCGCGAGATCACCGACACGCCGATCGGACACGGGTTCAGTAGGTCGGCGTAAACCGAGCCGAACAGCGCGCGATACCCGCCGTGCACCAGGGCAGTAGTGGTAACCGGCTCGTAGGAGAACAGCGCGTCCACCGCGCCCGATTCCAGGCTGGAAAGCTGGATTTGCGGCGCCAGTTGCACGAACGACATGGTTTCCGTATTCACGCCATGCTTCTTCAGGAACGTGACCAGCATCTTCTGCGGCGCCGTGCCCGGAAACACTCCCATCTTTTTGCCTTGCAGGTCCTGCACGCTGTGGAGACTCGAATTCTCTTTCACGATGATCCTGTCCAGCGCATTGTTCTGATTCATGCGGCTGTGCGAGAACACACGCACCAGGCCCGGGTGCTGGATCTCCAGGTGAATGATGGGGATGATGGAGACTCCCGGCAAGAGGTCCGCTTGGCCGGCGACCAGCGCGTTCACCAGGTCGTTGCTGCTGTTCAGCGACAGCATCGCGACTTTCAGGTTCTCTTTCTCGAACAGGTGTTGCTCCTGGACCACGAACACGGGCAGGCTGGGAATGATCGGCAGGTAGGCAATCCGGACTTCCCCCGGCGCGCGGTGGGATGATCTCCAAAGGCCGACAGCCGCCGCGGCCAGAAGCACCGCGATGACCACCGGCAATAGCCTGGATCGCATAGATTCACCGTCCTGCGTGGGAAAAGCGCATCATAGCCCACTTGCGCGCGCCAGCGAAAACCAGTCGCCGCCGCACCCCCAGATCCCTCGCTCCGCTCGGGATTTCGGCGGCGGGCTAGCCTGCCCTGAGCAACTGAGCGAAGCGAAGTTGTCGAATGGGCCCGCCAATCGCCTCAAGTTGCGCGGCGGGGCCAGTCGTAATAATCTGCGCTCGATTCAGGCTCAGACCACTTTGCCAAGGAGCAGAGCCATGCCCACCAAGCGGCCGTCCAGGAAAGCACCGGCGAACCTCTCAAGCCCTGCCACGGCCTTAGACGCCCAGATCATCCTGCAGTTATACGAATTGCGGCGCGAGACAGAAATGCGCAAGGCCCGGAACTTCATCTCCGCCGAGTTTTGGCCGGAAGCGGCCGAGGACACGCTGCGTATCGCACGATCGTATCCCAGCGCGGAAAACACGTGGCTGCGCCAGGTGACCAGTTACTGGGAGATGGCGGCGTCGTTCGTGCTGCGCGGCGCGCTGCATGAAGGACTGTTCTTCGACGCCAGCGGGGAGATGTATTGCGTCTATGCGAAATTCAGGCCCTTCCTGCCCGAGATTCGCCAGAAGCTGCCTTATTTTCTGCTCACCGTGGAGAAGGTGATCCTGCGGACAACGGAAGGCCGGCAGCGCCTGGAGCGGCTGGAGAGAAGCCTCTCCCGGCGCCGGCAGAAATTGGCGGGGCGGCGTGCTGCCGTGGCCGCAACCTCTGCCGGTTTCAATTAACCGGCGGCTCACAACACGCGGTGACGCGTGTCACGGCATTCATCCCCGCGATGGAGGACGATCAATCCAGCGAGCGGCGAAAAGATACTGTCCCGCCTGAGCACTGCAGCAGCGAAAAGACACTGCTGCGCTGGCCGCGCGTCTCCGCGGCCCCCACACTTCACTTCAGGTTAAATCGACCTTAGAGGGGGAGGTATGGGTGCTCTAGTCACTCATCCATTTTCGGGTCAGGCACACGTGCGGATTGCGAGCGCGCCCCCTTGCTCCTGGCCGGCCCGCAGGAGCTGGCGCTCACCGGAAATTCCGCGATGGCGCGGCTTCGCCCGTGTGCCGCACTACCTTGTTCAAGGAGGAGGTTATGGCTGACGTGTACACCTGCAGTTGTGGAAATCAAACTTGGCAAATTCTCGAGACTGGCGTGCGTTGCACGGTGTGCGGGACCGAGTTCGTCGCTCAGCACTTGCCGGTGTCCGAGTTCAATCACATGGTCACCGAGGAGCTGGAGGAAGTGCTCGAGGAGTAAGACCCTGCGTCTCCGCCGGCATTTGGTGAAATCCGCCCCAGCGCCAAGCGAAATCCCGAGGTTGGCGCGGGGGACTAATCGAGGCAAACGTGACCGAATGCGGCGTCCGAACTCGCCGCCGGCGCCTGCGCTTCGCGTTTCGAAGGAGGTTTTGTGATGCCAACGATTGTTGCACCATCCCGCATTGGACTTCGTAACATCCTGTTTGCCACTGATCTGGACGTGTCGGCGCAAGCAGCCCTGTTTTGTGCCGTGGACCTGGCTCGCCGCTACGGTGCGGCGCTGTACACCGTTAACGTAATGCCGCACCTGCCCTTCGTGGAAGCGGCAGACCCCGATCCCGAGCAAATCAAGGCGGCCGCGAAGCAGAAGCTGGCGGCGCTGACAGAGCCACTCAAGGGCATCAAACACAAAGAACTGATCGAACAAGGCGAGGTTCCGGAAGTGCTCTCCAGTTTGGTCGAGACGTATGACATCGACCTGATCGTGATCGGGACCGGCGCCCGCACGGGACTGGAGAAGTTGCTTCTGGGATCAATCGCGGAGGAAGTCTTTCGCACCGCCGCTTGCCCGGTGCTCACGGTGGGACCGCACGTTACCCACTGGGAGATCGATGGCAACCTGCGGCACATCCTCTTTGCCACGGACTTCGGGCCGGAGTCGGTGCATGCGCTGCCCTACGCGCTCTCGCTGGCGGAGAGCAACCGGGCGCGCCTGACCCTGGTGCATGTGTCGCCCGAACCCGGGGTGGCGCTGCCGGAGCCGGTGCCCGGGGCCATGCCCGTGCTGGACCCGAGTGAGGTGGTGGCCACCGGTGAGAAGCAGCTTCGTGCCCTGATTCCTGAGGGCCTCACGCTGTGGCATGAGCCGGAGTACCTAGTGCAGTTTGGGCCAGCCACAGAGACCATCCTGAGGATCGGCGCCCAAGATGTCGACCTGATCGTGCTGGGCGTGAAACGGCCAGCGGCTTTGACCAAACACCTGGGCGCGGGCGTGGCCTACAAGATCGCCGGCGAAGCGCTCTGCCCGGTGCTTTCGGTCGGGTACCGGTATCGCGGGTAAGGTCACGATGGATTAGGGCCCAGGAACAGCCGTCCCAAGGCAGGCGTGGCATGTTGGAGCGAAAACCGGCATGCCACGCTGCGCTTCCTTGCCTGGGTTGGCCCGCTCCAAGATGGTGTAACCGGTTCAACGGATACCTTTAGTCTCTCGAATGGCGCGGTGAATCAAGACCCGCTGGACTGGATCACCGGAAAACTCCGCTGTTCTGGTTTCTTATTTTTCCCCACCGGGAAGTTTCTGGGCGAGGGCGCCGGCGATCGACTCGAGGTTCTTGGCCAGGGCGGAGCGCCATTCCTCCACGGAGCGCTGCGCGTCCTGCGCGATTTTCCGCCCGAACGTGGCAACGGTCTCCGCCGCCTGCGCCCGCAGCGATTCCCGCACCGCGGTCTCGAGATCGCGCCGCACCCCGCGCAGACGTTCCGCCGCCTCATCCGCGTCCTCGCGCAACCGTCGCGCTTGCCGCGCGGCCTGCTCCTGCAGTTGTTGCGCGGCCTGGCCGCGAAGTTTCTCCACCGGCTCCGCGATCATCTCCACCGCCATGTTCAGCCGTCCGCGGATCTGTCCCGTGGTTTCGACCAGAGCATCGTGGAATGTCTTCTGGAACTCCGCGGCGCGTTCCCTGATCCAGTCATCGGCGCTGTCCTTCTCTTCCAGCAGCGCGCGCGCCTGAGTCTGGCAGCGCTCGCTTTCCCTTTGCAGCGTGCCCAGCAGGGAGAGTACTTCCTGGCGCAGGTCGCTGGCCCGGTCCAGCATCGGTCCCAGGCGCTGGTCGAGATCGGCTTCGGCGCGTTCGGCCTGGTTCTCGACTTCGGACCTGATCTGTTTTTCCAGCGCGGCCGCGCAGCGCGCCGCCAGTTCGCTGGCGAACTGCTCGAGCTTCTGCCGGACTTCGTTGGTGTAGGCAGCCTGCTGTTCGGCCAAGTGCTCGAACTGGCGGCCGGCTTGCTGGGTATAGACGGCTTGCTGTTCCGCCAGCCAGAGCTGCAGCTCTTCGCGTTTGGCGGCGCTGGCGATGAGTTGTGCGCTGGTGGCATCGCGCTCGCTGCGCAGCAAGTCTGACGCCCCGCCCAGTTCGTCGGCCACCATCCGACCGCGGTGGTGGAGGGCTTCCATCTCGCGGGTGAGTTGGGCGGAGATCTCCGCACCCGCCTGGGCCAGAGCGTTTGCGACGGCGGCCGCGATCGGCTCCTGGATGCGCTGGGGCACCCCTTGCATCGAGGACTCCAGCGTCTCGCGTGCCTGCGCCAGTTCCTGCTGCAGAGCCTGAGTGGAAGTCTCGAGCGCTTGCCTCCGCGCGACTTCCTGCGCGTCTTGCGACCTGGCCGCAGCGATGATGCGTTCCAGTTCGGCGCGCGCCTGGTCTTGCAGCGCGCGAAAAGCCGCCTCAGTGTGCCGTTGGATCTGCCAGGGTAGTTGTTCGAACTGTTCGGCGACGGCGGCGCGGACTTCCGCTCCCTCCTCCGCCTGTTTCCGGCAGACCGCCAATTTCTGCTGCAACGGAGGGAGGTGCTCGGCGAGGGCGGCATCGAGCTCGCCACGCGCTTGCGCCAGCGTCCGCTGCTGCGCCTCGGCAAGCTGTTTGCGAACCTCGTCGGGCATGGATTCGAACGCGGCCAGCCGCTGCTGCAATCGGGCGACGGCGTTGGCCTGGGTGGTGAGGTGTTCCTGGACGGACTGGGCGAGCATGGCGAACAGTTCCTCGCGCGCCAGCGCCAGGGTCTGCTGTTGCGCGTCGGCAAGCTGTTGGCGAACCGCGCCAGTTACGGAGGCGAGCGCCGCCCGGGTCTCGGCCAGTTGCTCGCGAACCGTGCTGGGCAAGGATTCGAGCGTGGCCAGCCGCTGCTGCAGCTTGGCCATGGCCTCCGTCTGCGGCGGCAAATGCTCCCGCACCGACTCGGCGAGCATGGCGCCGAGTTGCTGGCGCACTTGCGCCACCGTCTCCTGCTGGGCTGCGGCAAGCTGCTCTCGCACCACGCCGGGCACCGACGCCAGCGACTTGGCCAGCCGATTTTCGAGGCTGGCGATCGCCTCCTGCTGCGCCGCGAGCTGCTTCTTGAGCTCATCATCGCTGACCCGGGCCGGCGCTGCGCTGGTTGCCGCGGGCGAGGCCAGCGGCCACACCGGCATCTTGAGTTCAATCGCTGGACGGCCTGCGGGGGCGCCCGCCTTGGCCTGTGTTGCGCCCGCATCGAAGCGCTTCCAGTCTTCCGGAGCGGGCGCGAGACCCCAGATGTTGCCGGGGTTGTCCATCTCAATTCCCGCCACCCAACTGGGGCGGCTTCCGCCGATCGGCTGGCAGAGCACGATCCGGGCGGTGGCCTCGCGGCTGTCGCGCGCGGCTGGCTCTCCGGCTTTCTTGGCCGGCGGTGGTGAGACGCGCAGCCGCACCGGCATGCCGATCTCCAGCGGCTGGGGCAACTTCGCCGCACAGCCATGCGCGTTCACCATCAGGGTTTCACACAGCAGCGAGAAGGGTATGGCCGGGTCGAGGCTGGTGATCAGGAGGGAGATGCGTGCGCGCACTCGGGTGCTGCGCCGCGTCATGGTCTGAGATGTGGGACTGCCCTCCGTCATTTCCCGCCGTGGCAGCGCTGGTCGTGCGGTTTCGGGTGGAAGCCGCTGCCCTCAATGGCTAAGTTAACCGCGCTTGCCGGGAAACGAGTAGCGAGTTCCACGCCGGGTATACGACTCAACAACAGAGCGCAGAAGGCTCAAGATTAGACTAGCACTGTCGAATCGCCGGTGCGGGCACCGTCGGTCCGGCGCAAGGACCAGAATGGGACGCCGACAAAAACCGCGTTTCCGCATGGTGTTGCCGGTCAGCATTTGGGGCAACGACGGCAGCGGCAAAGCCTTCCATCAGCTCGCCTACACCTTGGACATCAGCACGGGCGGGGCGAAACTGGCGGGCGTCATGGCCGCGCTGAAGCCCGGCGAAATCATCGCCGTGCGATACAAGCAGCGCAAAGCTCGCTTCCACGTGGTGTGGAGCGGGAACCGCGAGGCCGGGATTCAATACGTCGAGGGCGAGCGCTTCATCTGGATCGAACTGCCGGAAGAAGAGTTCATCGACTGGGAGCCGGTGCCGGAGGCCGCGGCCGCGCCGGCCGCAGCCGGCCCCCCGGCCGCGAGCGCCGATTCCAGCCCGGTCGGGAGCGAGGCTGCGCCGCCGCCGGCGCACGCTCAGCAGGATGCGGGATCGGTCGCGGGCTCTGGACCAGCCCTCCAACCATCCCGAATCGACCAACTGGCGGCCACGCTGGAGGCTTGTCTGGCTTCGCTGCGCAGCCTGGATGGCCTGGTGAACTCTGTGGGGATGGTGGCGCCCGTGGCGCAGGAATTTCATGCCGCCGCCGGCCATTTGCGCAACACGGCCTGGGCGGTGCAGCAGTGGATCGAACTCGGGCCGGAGCCCCGAGGCCACAGTTCCATCCTTGAAAGCGTCAACTCCGAGCGCGTTCGCTTCGGCACCCAGCTCTGCCGGCTACTAGCGCGGGAGCGCCAGCATCTCGTGGCGGGGGTGTCGCCGGAAAACCGGGAAGCGCTGATGGCGGCGGTGCAACTTCTCGCCCAGGAACTCGGCGTCGGTCTCGAGCCGCAATCTTCTGGTGGGGGGCGGAGCGAGGAAGCGGCTCCCCGCGATCCGGTCGCGCTGCTGGCCGCTCTGAACCAGGAGATACGCTCCACCACTCTTTCGGCCGAGGGGACGCTGGACCTGCTGGTCGAGCGGGCCCGCGCGTTCACCGATGCGGACGGCGCCGCCATCGCCTTGCGCGACGAAGAGGACATGGTCTGCTGCGCCAGTGCAGGGATCGCTCCGCTGGCCGGTATCCGCTTTTCCGTCTCGGGTGGTGTGGCGGGAGAGGCGATCGCTGCCCGGAAGTCGCTCATCTGGCGGGATGCGGAGAAGGATGAGCGCGTCGATGCCAGCCTCTGCCGGAGCCTGGACCTCAGGTCCAGCGCCATCGCCCCCATCGTGGCCGGCGATTCGGTGCTGGGAGTGTTGCAGGTTTTTTCCGGCAGGCCGAATGCCTTCGACGAGGCTGCGGTTTCCTTACTGCAGCACCTGGCTGAGTTCGTGGCCTCGCTAAAACCCAACCTGCTCCTCGAACCAGCGCCGCGCTAGCTTTTTCGGTTCACGCTATCACTGCCGGGAGTTTACTTGGCCGGGCTGGCGGCGGGGCGGTGTTTGCGGTGCGCCGGCGCGCGGGGCATGAGCTTTAAGACCACGGCCGGGGGATTGGCCTGCTGTGTGACCGAATAATCGTAGCGCTTGTCCAAGTCCAGCACCACGCGCACGGTGTCCGGCTGGGCTTGCGCCAGCCGGATGTCGGAGACCCCGCCTTTGTTTACGAACGCCGTCTTGCTGGCGAGTTCCGGCGTCAGGCGTACGCCATGCAGGTCAACATAGATGCGATCGGGATGGTCGAGCCGGTGTGCATCGTAGGGAACGACTTGATCCAGGGTGATGGTGAGTTGCAGGTTGCCTTTGACGAGTTGCGGATCGATCCGCTGCACCGCCGGCTGGTTGCTGTTGCTGCTGGCCGGTGTTTCGCTGGCGGGCGGCTTTTCCACGGCGGCCGGCTTTTCCACGGCGGGGGCGGCAGTGGCCACGGGCGCCGGCTTGGCCGCTGGTAGTTTGCTGTCGGTGGCCGCATATCGATAGGCCACGATACCGGCGACGGCGCCGACCAACAGGCTGAGCGCTATCGCCAGGCCGGCCAGTGGAATACGGACTCGCACGTTTTGCTCACTGTTCGGCACATCCTCCGGATACTCGTTTTGATGCAGGGCGCCCATGGAAACACCGCCTGATTTTCACCAGCATAGCAAGTTGCGAACCGCTCCCCTGTTGCTTATCCGGTGTACCGGCGGTTACTTTGGTGGGAATCGCCGGCAGGGTCAGAGGGTTGCCCTTCTGCACCGTGCCCGGGAACCACTCCCGCTGTGCCGTTGCCCACAGAGGCGTCCTCGATCTTTAGTTCCGGGTGGTTATAGGAATCCGCCAGCGATAACCCGGCCGTAACCACCCGCCCGGACATGTACCGGTCGGGCATGTCCGGCCTCCTTCCGTAACTTTCCCGAAACAGTCAAGGCGGTTAATTTCGCCAAAGGCAGTTTGTGAGGGAAGAGCATGCAATTCAGTTTGCTCAATGAGCGCCAGCGCGACCAGGGTCCCCTTGGGCTCAGCATGGTCCTGCACATCGGCGCCGTGATTCTCGCCATCCTGCTCCCCCTCGTGCACCCGGAAATGGTGCTGCCGAAGCACCACTACGAAGTGGTGACGCTGTACGTGCCGCAGGAATACAAACCGGCGCCGGTGAAAGTGGATCTGCCCAAACCCAAGCCCATGCTGGTGAAGCCCCTGCTGGCCAAGGAATACCCCAAGGTCGTGCTGCCCCAGCACAAAACCGTGGTGCGCGAAGTCCGCGCACCCCAGGTGGCCTTCAACCGGCCCCGTCCGGAGCTGATGCCGGCGGCCAGGAACACCATGCCGCGGCTGGTGCCCTCGGTCAAAACGGGCGTGCTGACGGGAAGCTCGGCGCCGGCCACGGTCAAGGCCCCGGTGCAGAAAGTGCAGACCGGCGGCTTCGGCGACGACAACGGCGTGAACCCCTCGCCCAAGTCCGATGGCAAAGGACGCATGGTGATGGCGCGTCTCGGGTCGTTCGATCTGCCACCCGGTGCCGGTTACGGCAACGGATCGGGCGGGGCCAACGGCATCCGCGGAACGGTCAAGAGCAGCGGCTTCGGCAACAGCATCGCCGGTCCCGGACAGGGCGGCGGCCAGGGTGGCAGTCCCCATGGCGGGGTGCGCGCGGCGGGATTCGTCACCACCGCCGCCCCCGAGACTCCCCATGCCCGCCCGCTGGTGGCCGAGTCCAGGCTGATTCCGGTGGAGGTCCTGTCCAAGCCCAACCCCATTTACACCCAGGAAGCGCGCGACCTGAAGCTGGAAGGCGAAGTGCTTCTGGAGGTGGTGTTTGCTGCAGCGGGACAACTGCGCGTGGTGCGGGTGCAGCGCGGCCTCGGCCATGGCCTGGACGAAGCCGCGGTTCGCGCCGCGCAGCAGATCCGCTACAAGCCGGCCCTTCGCGATGGCCAGCCCTATGACTCGGTGGCCACGCTGCATGTCCGATTCCAGTTGGCGTATTGACATTTCGTGGTTGTGAGGAAGCTATGCGAGCTATGAAGATTGCAATTGCTGTGCTGCTGTTGGCGGGGGCGGGGCTGGCCCAGACTACTTCCGCGCAGAATTCGACCGTGGACCAGGTCGTCGACCGGGTGGTGCAGCAGGAGGCCGCTTTCATGGACTCGCTGCGCGCCTACAGCCCGCTGGTCGAGACCTACATCCAGGAGACGCGTGCGGACAAGGAACTGGGCCAGGTTCCGGAGCGCGACCACTACTTCCTGGCCAAGGCGGACTTCAGCCAGGGCATCCGCGACCGCGTCTTCATCGGCGGCGCCTCCACCACCGGCCAGCACCGGCTGAAGTTCATCTCCAAGTTGTATTCCAACCCCTTCAAAATGAACTTCGTCGAGGCCGGCTTCCTGCAGGGGATCATCCTCGACACCAGCGGCTTCAACCAGAGCAATTACAAGTTTGACCTTCTGCGCCGCGAATTCCTGGGCGACGTGCGCTGCATCGTGTTCGACGTCACCCCCCGCCAGGGCAGCGGCCAGGGACGCTTCCTGGGCCGCATCTGGGTGGAAGACCAGAACTATCACGTGGTGCGTTTCAGCGGCGTGCGCGTGAACGCGCCCAGATTCCGCTACTACTTCCACTTCGATAGCTGGCGCGTGAACATGGGACCGGAAGTATGGCTGCCCGCCTTCGTTTACACCGAAGAGAACGACAAAGAGTTCGGCGGCGTCCATCATGCTCGCTTCAAGGCGCAGACCCGCCTCTGGGGCTACAACCTGAGGAACGCCAACCGCCAGGATGAGATGACCAGCGTGCTGGTGGAGGCGCCCAACGCCGTGGCCGATCACAGCGAGCAGTCCCAGGATCGTGGCCCGGTGGAGGCCCTGCACGCCTGGCAGCGCCAGTCGGAAGACAACGTGATCGACAAAATGGAGCGCGCCGGCCTGCTGGCCCCGCGCGGCGACGTGGAGAAGGTGCTCGACACCGTGGTCAACAACCTCCTGGTCACCAACAACCTCGACATTCAGCCGGAGGTTCGCTGCCGCGTGCTGCTCACCGCCCCGCTGGAGTCGTTCACCATGGCCCACACCATCGTGATCAGCCGGGGCTTGATCGACACTCTGCCGGACGAGGCCAGCCTGGCCATGGTCCTGGCGCATGAACTCGGCCACGTCGTCCTCGGGCACGCCATCGACACCCGCTGGGCCTTCAGCGATCGCATGATCTTCTCCGATGACCAGGCGTTCAACCGGCTCGACTTCCGCCGCAGCCCGGAGGAAGAACAGGCCGCCGACCAGAAGGCTGTCGAACTGCTGCAGAAATCACCTTACGCCGGCAAGCTGAATGAAGGCGGGCTGTTCCTGCGCGCCCTGGCGGTGCGCAGCAAGGACCTGCCCAACCTGGTGACCGCGCACCTCGGCAACCGGCTGGCTCTGGGCAATCAAGTGGTGCGCCTGCAGACCGTGGCGCAGTCCGCGCCCGAACTGAAGCTGGCGCAGGCCGATCAGATTGCCGCCCTGCCTCTGGGCGCTCGCCTCAAGGTTGATCCCTGGACCGATCGCGTGGAAATGATGAAGAGCAAGCCCACCGCGGTCACCTCCGCGCGGGAGAAAATGCCCTTCGAAGTGACACCGTTCATGCCCTTCCTCACCCGCAGGCCGTCGAGCGCGGCCCCGGCTTCGGGAGGCGTAGCGGCGCAGGCGGCTCCGGTGGCGGCTCCAGCGCCGGTGGTGGAAGAGAAGCCAACCACGGAAAACCGCTAATTCAACGGCGTTCGGCGGCTTTTGCGCCTGTGCTGCACCCTCATGATTTAAAGGGCCCCGAGGGTTCAACGCAGGCGCAAGGCCGCCGCAACTTTTTCCACCGCCGCCAGCAACGCTCCCCGGCGCAGGTTGACGTTGTAGTGCTGTGCCGCTCGCCGCGCCTCGTGGTACGCCGCTTGGATCCGCTGGCGGATGT
>JBKQPN010000014.1:0-9475 GCA_052145015.1 Terriglobales bacterium | reverse complement strand
GTTCCGCCGGCGGGTGCGTGCGCACAAGCGCGAGCGTTCGGGCCAAATCGTCACGGCTTCTCTCCGGGAACGTCACCCAGTACTGGTCGGTGAGGCAGGGAATCCGGAGCGGGTCGCGAGTGATCATCTCCAGGTTCAGCCGGGCTCGCGGGCGCGCTTGGCGGATGCACTCGACCGCCCAGGCGAGATCCAGAATGCCCCGGCCCAGCGGGACCTCCGAGAGCAGGAAGCCCTCTGGATACTCCTTCGCCGCCACATCTTTGAAATGGGTGGTCACCGCGTGGGGCGCGAGCTTCCGGATCGTCTCCGCCGGATCGTCGAGCAGCGCGAGGTTGTTGCCGGTGTCGAGGCACACGCCCAGGTACTCGCTGGAATGGCGCGCGAGCAAGTCCAGCATCTCTTCCGCCGTCCAATCCTTGTGATTCTCGAGGCCCAGCGCCAGTTGATGCTTCTCCAGGACCGGCACGGCCAGCGCCAAGCGCCGGTCCGACTCCGCCACGAACGTCTTCCACTGGTCGAGGCTGGTGAAGTTCTCGTAACGCCGCCCGAGGAGGCAGTGTGCGCGCAGGCAGTCGGCTCCGGCCTGCCGCGCCGCGATCACGTGGCGCTCGAAATCGGCGGCGTCGCGTTGCGGAAGCTCGACGATCACTTCCAAATACATGCGCAACTCAGTGGTGCGCCGCCGCAGCTTCGCGAGATAGTTCGGGTCGAGCGAATCGATCTCCACCTGAACGCCTCCCGCTCCCAGCGAGTGGCAGTATTCCAGGAAGCCATAGGACGATCGAATATAAGGGCTGCCTGGGAACGAGTACTGCGCCACGCCCATCGACGTGCGGGGCGGATCTTCGGCGGCTTGGTTCATAAACCCTCCTGGAAGCAGTGGCTGGTGGCTAGTGGTTAGTGGCTAGTGACGAGTCCCCAGGGCGCGCCGCAAGCCCTGGCGGACTACTCGCTAGGCCTAGCCACTAACCACTAGTCACTAACCACTAGCCACTAGCCACTTCTTGGTCGAGCTTGGCCAGAGCCTCGATATGGAAAGTCTGTGCGAAGAAGTCGAATAATTCCACGGTAGTCAGGCGATAGCCTTGCGCCACCAGGTAACTGAGGTCGCGCGCCAGCGTGGGCGGATGGCAGGACACGTAGGTGACGTGTCGCGGCCGGAGTTCGGCTAGCAGTTTGAGCGCGCGCGCTTCGACGCCCGCCCGCGGCGGGTCTAAGACCACCAGATCCGGCACCACCAGGTCCGGCGTGCGGCGGGCAAATCGGCGCAGAAAATCAAAGACCGATTGGTTCACGGCGAGCAGGTTGGCAAGTCCGTGGGCGCGCGCATTGGCCGACAAGTCGGCGGCGGCAGTCCGGTTGGCCTCCACCGCGACCACTTCGGCGAAGCTTCGCGCCAGCGGCAGGCTTAGCAGGCCGACGCCGGCGTAAAGGTCCAGCGCCAGGCCCCGTTCATTCGGAGCGTCGTCCGTGGCCACCGCGGACACGAGTTGCGGAATCAAAAATCGCGACGCCTGAAAGAACGATCCGGGGCTGACGCGATAGCCGAAGTCACCCACCCGCTCACTACTTACCCGATAGACCAGCGACGGCTGTCCATACACCTTGAGTTCGCCTCCATGCTCAAGGGCTACGCTCGTCGCCCCCGGTAGGCGCGCGAGAAGATCCTTGGCCAGGGCGTCGATCTCGTACGACTCGCGGAACTCGAAGCCGGCGCGGAATGTGATCATCACCTGCTCGTCGCGGTCGTCCGCCAGCAACTCGATTTCATGGGCGCCAGCCAGGCGCGGTAAGATGTCAGGCCGGCGAAGCTCGGCCAGAACCGCGTTCAGACGCGGCGAAAGGATCAGGCACGCGTCTACCGGGAATAGCCGGTGGGACTCCGCTTCGAAAAAGCCGAGAGCCACGCTGCCGTCGGGCTGCGTAGCTACTCTCAGTTGTGCCTGGTTGCGATAGCTCCAAGGCTGGGCCGCGTGAACGGGAATCTCAGCTTCCCAAGCCAGCTTGCCGATCCGGCGCAAGGTTTCGCGCAGAATCTCACGCTTGGCGACCGGCTGGAGTTCGGAGCGCAGGTGCTGATAGTGGCAGCCGCCGCAGCGGCCGAAATACGGGCAAGGAGGCTCGACTCGCTCCGGCGCCGCCGCCAGCACGCGCAACGGTCGCGCGTGGACCACGCCTTTGGCCACGCGCACCTCTTCCACTTCCAGCCGCTCGCCGGGGAGAGCGCGCGGCGCCAGCACGGTGCGGCCCTCGTGATAGCCGAGGGCTTCCGCGCCGTAAACGAGCTTCTGCGGGCGGAACTCAAAAGCTGGTGGCATCGTGTTGGCCGTTCGGCCCGGGCGTTTGTCCGTCGCAAGCCATCAGCCATCAGCCGTCAGTGAGAAGAGCCGTTAGGCTGCTCGTTGGGCCGGAGGACCAAGTTCTCATGACAAGGGGCCGAGGTCTGTCGGCAAATGGGCCTACAAGTAAAACAGGCTCAGTCGCGGGATCTGATGGCGTTCGAACAACTCACGCTTGGTGAATTGCCGCTCCAGCGACTCAATCTGCGGCCCGGTCATCTTGCGCCGGTACGGCACCAGTCCGCGATCCACCTCGCGGCTGATTTGGGCTAGCAACTCCACCGAAGCCGCCCGCTTCAGCGACGCCTCGATCCTCTCTTCGAGAGCGGTGAGTCGCCGCTCCAACTCCTGAAAGTCTGTTCCGCCGGACCAATCGCCGCTGACGGCCTTTTCGCGGAGCGCGGACGCACTCGCGGCGAGGTCCTCTGCCACCACCGGCTGGCCGGATTCGAGCGCGAGCCGGGAAGCCCGGTCGAGTGCTTCCGCGTTCCGATTGATGAAGCGCAGGAGTTCGTCCGGCGGGAACGGTGACGACGACTCGTCCGCGCGCTTCGCCGGTGGCGGCCCTCCCTGCACTGCGGCCAGGCGCGCCTCGTCGGCAGCGCGCAACACCTCTTGCGAGCAATAGGCTACGCTGTTCACCTTCTGGAAGCGCGGCGGGCGCTTGCGGTATTTCTCAAAGCTGCGCTCGATCCCCACCAGCACCGCCTGGAGTGGCAGGCCGGCTTCCTTCCACGACTCGATCAGCGCCCAGTCGAGCGGCGAAAGCAGGGTCCGCGTGCCCCGGCACCGCTGGAAGCACTCCTCGACTTCGGTGAAGTAGTTGAAGTAGTTCTCCACAGGCTCACTTGCGCTTGGGATCGGCGAGGTTGCGCTCATAGATGATGCGCAGACCGTCGAGCGTCAGCGACGGGTCCACCGGAGGTTTGTATTTGGAAGCGGCGGCAATCAACGGCGCCTGCCCGCCCGTGGCGATCACCTTGGGCCTGCCGCCCAGCGCCGCCGCCAGCCGGTCGAGGATGCCGTCCACGGCGCCCACCGCGCCATAGAAAAGGCCGGACTGCATGCTGGCGACCGTGTTGGTGCCGATCACTTTCTGCGGCTCTCGGATCTCCACCCGCGGCAGACGGGCGGCGCGCTGGAAAAGCGCCTCGGCGGCGATGCCAATGCCGGGCGCGATGGCGCCTCCCAGGTACTCGCCCTTCTCCGAAACGACGTCGAAGTTGATGCCAGTGCCGAAATCGACCACGATGCACGGGCCGCCGTACTTCTCAAAGGCCGCCACAGCGTCGGCGATGCGGTCCGCGCCCACCTCCAGCGGATTGTCGTAGCGGATCGCCATGCCGGTGCGCGTTCCCGGCCCGAGAAAGACGGCCTTGATGTGGAAGTACGTCTCGGCCATTTCCTCCAGCAGCGGGTCGAGCGTGGGAACCACGCTGGCGATCATGATGCCCGTTATGCGGTCGAACGGAACGGCGTCGAGCGTAAACAGATTGCGAATCAGGATGCCGTATTCGTCGGAGGTCTGGCCGCGGTTGGTGCTGAGCCGCCACTGAACGCGGAGGTCCTTGCCCTCGAAAACGCCGAGAACCGTGTTGGTGTTGCCGACATCGATGACGAGGAGCATGTTCAGCCGTCAGCCATCAGCCCTCAGCTCTCAGCCAGGAAACCAAGCGTGTTCGCTTGGTGGATGGCTGACAGCGGGCGGTTGATGGACTGCCTTCATCTGGATTTTACCGACGATTTCCGCGCACCTGGACTGCGCATCCGCGCAAGCACTGCTTCAAACGACGGTACGTGGAATGGCGGCGGCTGACGTCCATCCACATCGGTGAAGCCGTACTCCCGCGCGAGTTCGCCGGTCATGTAGGCCTTCCCTGACCGACGCAACACGCGCTTGTCCTCGGCCAGGGCAGCAACGGCGCGGCCCGCGTACTCCGGGCTCTCCGTCTTTTTCAGATGGGTCACGCTCCGCCATTCATTTTCTTTGATCTTGAAAGCGCTGAGCACCCGTTCGGTGCGCGTAAATCCGGGTGCGAGCGCAACCGTGGCAATGCGGTGCGGTTTCAATTCGCGCGCCAGGCCCCAGATCATGCGCACGATGCTGTGTTTGGCCAGGTCGTAAAAGCTGCCGATGTACTTGTCGTGGTCCCATGCGATGGTGCTGAGGATCAGCCCGCTCTGGCGCGGCAGCATCAGAGGGATGGCGAAATATGTGGCAAGCAAATGAGTGCGCAGGCCGCCTTCGATCATGCTGTCCCAGAGCGTCAGCGGCGCCTCCCAAAAGTTGCATGGCCGCAGGCCGCCCACCTGCCCTTCGTAGCCGCCCCACGCGTTGTTGACCAGTAGATCGAGCCCTCCCTGCTCGTCGCGCACGCGCGTAAAGAGCGCCTCTACCTGCCTGGGCTCGCGATGGTCGCAAGCCACAGCAATGCCGCAGCCGCCTCGTCGCACTACCTCTGCAGCGGTGTCCTCGATGGTACCAGGCATGTTGTCGGCCGTCGGAGCGCCGCGGACGCTGCGCCCGGTGACATAAACCGTGGCCCCACGCTCCCCCAGCACCACCGCGATACCGCGACCCACTCCGCGGCTGGCACCCGTAACGACGGCAATTCTGCCTTGCAGCTCTTTCATCGCTTAACCTCGGAGGCGCCGACATACTACTTTACTTCGACGACCTCACCGGACACCAACAGTTCTTCCCGCCCATCGTCCCTGCGGATGCGCAACGCGCCGCTGCGGTCGAGCCCGGCGGTGGTGGCGAGGAAGGGCTCGGCGGCGGTTCGCACCGTGATCCGCTTGCCTCGCGCGAAGCTGGAAGCGGCTTCCCAACGTGTGGCGATGGCGCGGTTGCCCTCTTCGAGCAGGAGGCGATAATGTTTCTCAACTTCTTTGAGCAGAGCCACGAAGATCTTGCCGCGCGGGTAAACCCGGCGTCCTTCCATCCGCAGCGACGTCGCGATTTCCGCCAGCTCCGGCGGCATCTGGCGGTGGTTCACGTTGATCCCGATCCCCAGGACTACCGCGTGCAGCCGGTCGAGTTCGGCGCTCATCTCGGTGAGGATGCCGCAGATCTTCTTGCCGTTCACCAGCAGATCGTTCGGCCAGCGGATGTCAACGGCGAGGCCGGTGGCGCCGCTCACCGCCGCATGCGCGGCCACACCCGCCGCGAGGGTCAGAATGGGCGCCGACGAGGGCGGCAAAGGCGGGCGCAAAACGATCGACGTATAAATGCCGCTCGACTTTTCGGAGTACCACGTCCGGCCAAAGCGGCCTCGCCCTGCCGTCTGCTCTTCCGTCACCACCACGGTGCCGTGAGCCGCACCCTGGGCGGCAAGCTCCATGGCGATCGAGTTGGTGGAATCAGCCTGGAAGTAGTGGACGATCTTGTGCCCGATCTCGAGGCCGCCCAGTTCAGCCCGCAGCAGGCTCGGGGTAAGGACGTCGGGGATGCTCTGAAGCTGATAGCCGGTGCCGCGATGTCCTTTGATCTCCACGCCCAGCTCGCGCAGCTTCTCAATCCATTCCCAGACTGTCTTGCGGGTAACGCCGATCTCCGCCGCAATTTTGGGTCCGGGAACCACCACGGTGCCGTTGGCCACCAGTAGGTGGATCAGCTTGTCGATGCGGCGATCAGTGGCGGTACCCATGGGGTTTAAGAAGGGAGTAGGGAGTAGGTAGTAGGGAGTAGGGGCTCGGGACTCTTACTCCCTACTCCCTACTCCCTAGTCTTCTCAGTGCCTCGATCACTTTCCGGTACTGCTCGCTCAGCTCGGCGTGGCGGTGTTCGACGCCGCGCACCACGTCGCGCGGCGCACGGCTGATGAACGCCTGGTTCTCGATCTGCGCCTTCGCCGAGGCCAGCGCCTTCTCGATCTTTTCCTTCTCGCGCTCCAGGCGCTGCCGCTCAGTGTGGGCGTCGATCTTGGTTTCGTGGAACAAGCGCAGATCGGTGGAGGCGCTCACGTGACGCAGGTCGGGCGTGCCCGCCGCCGGCCGTTCGGATGTGAAGTTTAACGCCTCCAGCCCCGCCAGGCGCAGGATGGTTTCCTGGTGAGCACGGAAAAGCTCCAGATCGTGCGGCTTCTCGCAGGCCACCTGGGCGCTCGGCCGCTGCGTCTGCAATCCCATCTCCGCCTTGGCATTGCGCGCCGCCACCGTCAGCTCCTGCAAGTTCTGGAACTCGCGCTCCGCCACCGGGTCGCTCACGCGATCGCTCACCAGGCTGAAGCTCTGGAGTGAAATCGACGGCTTCCGCTCGGCGTGTGGAAGCTGATGCCACAATTCCTCAGTGATAAACGGCATAAAGGGATGCAGCAAGTGGAGCGCCGCCTCGAAAACGCGCGTCAGATTCAGCCAAGCAGTCGGCGCCTTGTCGTGCTGCCCAGCGCTCAGGGCAGAGTCTTCCGTCGCCTTGGTGATCTCCGGCTTCACCCATTCCACGTACCAGTCGCAGAACTCGTGCCAGAAAAAGTGATAGATGGTGTAAGCCGCCTCGTGGAAGCGGAAGTTCGCGAGCGCGTCGTTCATCTCTCGCGTCACGGTAAGCAGACGCGAGAAGATCCAGCGGTCGGCCAGCGCCAACCGCTCGGGCGCGGCCACCGCATCGAATCCCAGGCTGGCCGCAGGCTCGAGTCCCGCTGCCAACTGGTCCTTCATCGGCTCGGGCAGCTTGTGCAGGTTCATCAGGATGAAGCGGCCCGCGTTCCAGATCTTGTTGGCGAAGGCGCGATAGGCCTCCACCTTCTCTACGGAAAAGGCGATGTCGGTGCCGGGCGCGGCGCTGATGGCCAGCGCGAACCGCACCGCGTCGGTGCCGTACTTCTCCGTCACCTCCAGCGGATCGAGCACGTTGCCCTTGGTCTTCGACATCTTCTGGCGCTCGGCGTCGCGCACCAGGGCATGGATGTAAAGCTCGCGAAAGGGCACCTCGTGCATGAACTCGAGTCCCAGCATGATCATGCGCGCGCCCCAGAAGAACAGGATGTCGAAGCCCATGATCATGAGGTCGTTGGGATAGAAGCGCTTCAGGTCGGGCGTTTCCTCCGGCCAGCCGAGCGTGGCGAAGGGCCAAAGGCCGGAGCTGAACCACGTATCGAGCGTGTCCGTCTCCGGACGCAGGCTGGCCCCGGCGGCGTTGCCACACTTCGGGCATCCCGAGGGCGTCTGGCGCGCGACGATGATTTCGCCGCACGCGTCGCACGTCCACGCCGGGATGCGGTGGCCCCACCAGAGCTGGCGCGAAATGCACCAGTCGTAGATCCGGCCCATCCAATCGAGGTAAATCTTCTTGTAGTTCTCGGGCACGATGCGGACGCGCCCCTCTTCCACCACGCGGATGGCAGGCTCGGCCAGCGGCTTCATCTTGAGGAACCACTGCGTGGAGAGCAGCGGCTCAATGACCGTCTTCGAGCGCTGGCAGGTGCCGACGCTCAGCGCGTAGTTCTCCGTCTTTTCCAGCAGCTCGCGCTGGGTGAGATCGTGTACCACCTTCTCGCGCGCTTTGAAGCGGTCGAGCCCCTGATAAGCTTCGCCCGCGTCGCCGGTCATGCGCGCGTGCTCGTCGATTACCGTCACGCGGGGCAGGCGGTGGCGTTCGGCGATGGCGTAGTCGTTGGGATCGTGCGCGGGCGTCACCTTGACGGCGCCGGTGCCGAACTTGGGGTCGACGAAATCGTCCGCAATCACTGGGACCACGCGGTCCACCAGCGGCACGACTACGTTGCGTCCCACCGCGTCGCGATAGCGCTCGTCCGCCGGGTTCACCGCCACGGCGGTATCGCCCAGCATGGTTTCCGGCCGCGTGGTGGCGACGGTGACGTAGCCCGAGCCGTCTGCAAAAGGATAGCGGATGTACCACAAGTGGCCTGGGCGATCTTCGTGGATCACCTCCAGGTCCGAGACGGCGGTGCCGCAGTCGGGGCACCAGTTGACGATGTACTGGCCGCGATAGATCATGCCTTTTTCGTAGAGCCGGACGAAGACCTCCACCACCGCGCGCGTATAAGCCTCGTCCATGGTGAAGCGGTCGCGCGTCCAATCCACCGACGCCCCCAGGCGCTCCATCTGACGGCGGATGGTGCCGCCGTTCTCTTCCTTCCACTTCCAGCAGCGCTCGATGAAGGCCTTGCGACCCATCGCCAGGCGCACCCGCTGGCCCTCGCGCTGCCAGGCGGCCTTCGCCTGCGGGTTTCCCTGTTGGGCCTGCTGGGACTCTTCGGCCTGCTCGGCTTCCCCGGCGGGGCCGGACCTTTGGGCAAGCGCCTCTCGTCCCAGCTCGCGCTCCACAATCATCTGCGTGGCGATGGCGGCGTGGTCGGTGCCCGGCAGCCACAGGACGTTCTCGCCGCGCATCCGGTGCCAGCGCATCAGGATGTCGATTTCGGTGTGCTCCAGCATGTGGCCCATGTGGAGGACGCCGGTAATGTTGGGCGGTGGGATGGTAAGGCAAAAGTTCGGGCGGCCCGGCACATCATCATCAGCGGGACGATAGAGCTTTTGCTCGATCCAGGCGCGTGCCCACCGGGGCTCGATCGCCTCCGGTGAATAAACCTTGGGAATCTCGGGTTCCAATCGGGGTTACCTTTTCACGAACAAAGTCAGAAATAAGAAAGTAGAAATCAGAACAAAGACCGTCGCGCATCCGGATTTCTACTTTCTGACTTCTGATTTGACTATATCGTTCTGTCGTCGACTTAGTCAAACCCCGCAGGCCGGCTGGTGTCATTTGGCAAAACAATCGAATCCACAGATTACGCAGATTCTGCAGATTACGATGGCGACGCGGTTTCTTCTCTTAATCAGCGGAATCTGTACTACAAATCCCCAGGTTCTTCGTGAGCCGCGAAGAAGTTGGGTGCGCGTAGGCTGGAGATTTCTTCGGGGCATGGGGAACATAAGAGCTTCACACGGAGATCGCCGAGAGGGCTCACAGCGGACAAAGAGAAGGACGTGCGGATGCGTTCAACTCCCGAGCTCGCCGATTAAGCTCACCGGTGCTGAACCGGCAGCCGCGGAAGCGTAGCCCAAGTCTTTCTTTCTTCTCGGTGGTCTCCGTAAACCTCTGCGACCTCCGTGTTGAGCTCTTCTCTGTGGTGGCGACGAGGCCGCGATGTGTAATTTTTGGATTCGAGCAT
>JBKQPN010000013.1:0-9975 GCA_052145015.1 Terriglobales bacterium | reverse complement strand
CCGCAGAAGATGGCCAGCAGGAAATGCATGAAGTGCATTTCGAAGACCCCGGCCGAGAGCACGAAGAGCTTGAACGGCGCCGGTGGCGGAAGCATGGAAGGAATCATCAGCGCCCAGAATTCGCGCTTCTCGAACGAGCTGCGGATCTTGTCGAAGCGTTCCCCGGAGAGGCGCTTGCGCAGCAGCAGTTCGCCTCCCGAGTAGCCGATGGCGTAGACGATCAGGCTGCCCAAGGCGGAGCCGGCCGAGGCCATGATCGCGTAAAGCAAGAAGCGGGAGCGGTCGTTGTAGACGTAGCCGGCTATCACCGGGTCCAGAGGCATGCCCAGAAAAGCCGCATCGACGGCGGCGATCCCAAAGGCGCCCCAGACGCCAAGCGGCTTCAGCAATCCCCAGACGAAGACGGTGTAGCGGGACAGGATGTGCTTCAGGAAATGCACGCGCGCAAGGATATTGTACGCGAGCGGGCGCGGACTTCGCGGCGGAATCCCAGCTCAGAATCGGCCCGGGTGCGCGGTGTTGCCGGACAGGAGATCCAGCGCGTGCGGCAGCAGGTCCAGCACCGCCGTCAGCGATTCCGTCGCTGCCTGCGGACTGCCGGGAAGGTTGAGCACCAGCGCGCGCCCGCAGATGCCGCACACGCCGCGGCTCAGCGCCGCCAGCGGAGTGGTCTGCGCGCCCACGGCACGCATGCGCTCGGCCACCCCTTCCACCAGCCGGCCGCACACGGCGCGGGTGGCTTCCGGAGTGACGTCGCGCTCGGCGATGCCGGTTCCGCCGGTGGTCACCACCAGTTGCGCCCGCGACGCCATCTCCAGGATCGCCTCCTGGATGGCCGCCTGTTCGTCGGCGACAACCGCGGCGGCGATCACGTGGAATTTATGGCGTTCGAGCACCGCCTTGACGGCCGGCCCCGACAGGTCGGCACGGTGTCCGTGCGCGGATGAGTCGCTGACGGTAAGCACGGCGGCGGTCATGGCGAGAGTTTCAGATCTCCAGGACGTCTTGCTCAGCCTCGTGGTTGGCCTCATCGAGCAGCCGCAGGCCTTCCATCAGCAAGCCCTGGGTGGAGCGGGTGGTGGTCTGTTCGGGACTATGCCGGGTGAAGTCGATCAGGAAGTTGCCCTCGGGCCAGAGCAGCACTTTGTACACGGCGCTGTCGCCCTTAAGGTCGCCGTAAAGAGCGTGGTGGATCTGGCCGTCGGAGAAGAAGAGCTGGCAACTCTCGCCGTCGTGGGTGAGGGTAAGAGCGCAGGTCTTGCGGCCCATTTCGAGGGACTGCAGCAGGTCCACCACGTTCATCTGCGCCAGGCTGCCACGCAGTTGCCCGTCGCCCGCGGCCTCGCGCGCCATCTTCTCCAGCGCGATCTTGTCGATCACTTTTTTCAGCCGGGCGGCGGCTTCTTTGACGAAGAACGGCTTCTCCAGGAAGTCTTCGGCGCGGTCCTCCAGCGGCTTGAGCTTGTCGTTGATGTCGGCCCGGCTGGCGGCGAGGATGATGGGAATGGCCGCCGTGGCCGCGCGGCCCTTCAGCTTCTCGAAAAGCTGCCGTCCGTCCATGCCGGGCATGCTGTAGTCGGCGATCAGCAGGTCGGGAGGGTCATCGATGGCCTTCAGCAAGGCATCGGCGCTGTCGCTCGCGGTAGTGAGCGTGGCCAGCGGTTCCAGCACTTGGCGGAGCAGGGCGAGCACCATCGGGTTGTCGTCCACCAGAAGGACTTTGACGTTGGCCACAAAAAACCACTCTCGTTACTACTTGTTCCCTCGCCTCGCTCGGGATTTCGGCTGCGGACTCACACCCGCAAAGCGCCTCAACTTCTGACGGCGGTAGTCTCCGCTCTTGCCGCCGCTCTTGCGCTCCAGAACCACCTCGCGGATCTCAATCCCCTTGTCCAGGGCTTTGCACATGTCGTACACGGTAAGGGCAGCGACGCTGGCGGCCACCAGCGCCTCCATCTCCACCCCGGTGACGGCGGTGGTGGATGCGCTCGCAGTGATCGCGACGCCATTCTGGCACAGCTTGGTGTGCACATCAACGTGACTTAGGGGAACGTTGTGGCACATGGGGATCAGCTCGGCCGTGCGCTTGGCGGCGGCGATGCCGGCAAAACGCGCGATCTCCAGCGGGTCTCCCTTGGGATTGCGTGGCAAAGCCTTGAGCACGCGCGGCGAGAGCACGACGAACGCAGACGCCTCAGCCTCGCGCCTCGTGGCTCGCTTGGCGGAAACATCGACCATCTGCGCCTGGCCCCGGCGGTCGTAATGGGAGAGCTTCTTCTTCACTTCTTCAGCTCGGCCAGCACTTCTTCCGCGTGTCCGTCCGCCTTCACCTTGGGAAAGACGTGTGCAAGGCGGCCTTGGGCGTCGATCAGAAACGTAGTGCGCTCGATGCCCATCACTTTCTTGCCGTACATGTTCTTCTCTTTGACCACATCGAAAGCCTCGGCCACCTTCTTGTCCGGGTCGGAGAGCAGCGTGAACGGCAGGTCGTATTTTTCTTTAAACTTCTTTTGCGCTTTGGGCTGGTCGGGCGAAATGCCCAGCACCACGGCACCGGCTTTCTGTATCTTGCTGTATGCGTCGCGGAACCCGCACGCCTCGATGGTTCACCCCGGCGTGTCGGCCTTGGGGAAGAAGTACACCACGACGCTCTTTCCGCGATAATCTGTTAAGGAGACACTCTTGCCGTTCTCGTCGAGCAGGGTAAACTCAGGCGCCTTGTCTTTGATGTCCATCAGTCATCACTCTCTTGTAAAGGTACCGGATTGCCGTCCCAAAATGTCGCGCCTGCAACATGTGCAGATCCGCTGCCCTTGTAGCATCGCACCCTGCGGATCTCACCGCGAAGGGTTTACAAACGGAGGCTCTGCTGTAAGCGTAACAAAATTGGGCGGTTCAAAAGTAAGCTGGTCTGACCCAGCCCAGGGGACCAGGCTGAAGTTGTAGACAATTACTGCCGACTTTTGCGCATTGGGTTCAAACCGCCACTTCTTAGCGTTGGCCAGGCAATTTTCCATTAGCATCGGATGCCCCGAAATCGCCGCAGCTTCTACGACATTACCCTTATCGTCGAGGCTCACTTGGACTACTACAACGCCGTAGATACGGGCTGACTTCGCAATTGCGGGATATCTAGGCCACTCAAAGTGGAGGACTTTCATGTCCGCATCGCTCACTGTCCCGGCGCGCGGCAATCGAACAAACCTGATCGAGCTTTCGAGTGCGGGCACGCAGCCCACGATCATGACGAGATTGGGCTTTTGAAATGCAAACACGCTGGATGCAGACTTGCACTCTCCCTGAGCCACTCTGAAGTTGTAGATAATCACCGCGGTTTTTGCTGGATTCGGTTGGAACCGCCACTTTTTCACATTGGCGAGGCAATCGGGTATCAAGATGTCGTTCCCCGAAATCGCCAAAGCCTCCACGACTTTGCCCTCGTCATCGAGGTTTACTCGCACCACCACCACGCCCTCGGATTCTAGTGGTGCATATTGCGCGAGAAGCGGATACTTTAGCTCCTCGAAATCGACAACTTTGATGCCCTTGTCGATTACCGTTACCGTGCCGTTTTGCTGCGCTCGAACACCGCCACATGCGGCTATCAATACGGCAATCGTCAGGGTCAATTTTCTGGCGCTCATTGATGGACTCTCCCGATCTGTCGTTCTGCTGTTTCGCACCCTCCTGCACGGTAAGGGTTCTTGGAGGCCGACCTCCGATGGTTCACCCCGGCGTGTCGGCCCTGGGGAAGAAGTACACCACCACGCTCTTTCCGCGGTAATCTGTTAAGGAGACGCTCTTGCCGTCCTCGTCGAGCAGAGTGAATTCAGGGGCTTTTTCTTTGACATCCATAGGCCATCATTTTTACAGCAAACGCGCGGGATTCGCCATGCTTGCCCTGTTGACGCTGGCAGCGAGCGTCTCGGTCGCGCAGTCGCGCAAGAAGGAGAAAGGCCCGCGCGCCCTGGCGGTGGTCGAAATGCCCGCGGATGGAAAATCGAAGCCGCGCCTGATTCCCATCGCCATCCTGGTGGAGGGCCGCTTCTGGGACGCCTCCATCTACCGGGCTGATCCGCGGCCGATGGCGCTCGATCCCGGCAACGTGTATGAAGTGGAACGCAGCGGCAAGCCGGTGGGTTTCTTCACCGTGGGCGCCGCCCTTCAGGCAAGGGACCGCTGGATTGGGCTCGGCGACTATAAGCCGGAGTCGGAGAAGCCTCCGGCGGCCGCGAAGTCCGCGAAGCCCCGCAGCGCGGAGGACGACGAGCGCCCGGTGTTGCACAAGCGGCATGCCGAGCCGGAGGCTCCGTCAGCTCCGCAGAGTTCGCCTCCAGCGGCTGCCCCGGCTCCGCCGCCACCGCCTCCCGATGATCCCAATCGTCCGGTGCTGCGGCGCGGTAAACCGAAACCGCAGCCGCAACCGCAAGCCGAAGAGCCGCCGCCCGCGGAGAAAGCGAAAACTGGCAGTTCGCCAAAAGCCGCGCCACCGGCAGGGAACGCCAAGCCTGGAGAAATGCTTGCTGCGATCTCCGACGCCGGCGGCCCGGAGCCGCGTCCTTATGCCTATGCGTGGGCGCCGGACGAACAGCCGAAGCTAACCAAGGCGGTCTCCGATATCGCCACGGCCGAGGTCGCACGCTACGTCAAGAACACTCCTGCGCTGCGCTTCGCGCCAGCCACGAGCTTCGACCAGGTCGTGATCCGCGCCTTCGACCTGCACTATGACAACACCCCCGAGATCGTATTCACCGCGCGCGTTCCCGCGGTTCCGCCGCCAACCAGCCGCACCCGCACCACCAAGCCTCCGCAACCTGCGCCTGACTTCTTCTTCTACGTCACCGTGGTCGGGCAAACGGATCTCTACGGCCAAATGCGCAAACTGTTCAGCTCGGTCACCGACAGTGCCCATCTCGACGCCTTCCCCCGGCTGGAACTGATCGATGCCGTGGATGCCGAGGGCACCGGCCGCGGCGACCTCCTCTTCCGTGCCGCGAGCGGCGACACACCCAGCTACCAGCTCTATCACGTCGGTCCTGACTCGCTGAGAAAGCTCTTCGACAGCGCGGGAGAATGATTGATTCATTGGGTCATTGAGCCATTGGGTCATTGACTCATTGAGGAATCGATTCCGGTACAATGGCGCGCCCCTTCCAGCGAGGATGGAACTCATGCGCAAGCTTTGCCTGTTCGTGGTCTTCTTTGTGATCGCCGCTTCTGCCCAACAACAGCCCGACTTCTCCAAGGTCGAGATCAAGGTCATCAAGGTTGCCGGGACGGTGTACATGCTGCAAGGCATGGGCGGCAACATCGGCGTCTGCGTTGGAGACGACGGCATTCTCATCGTCGATGACCAATACGCGCCCCTGGCCGACAAGATCAAGGCGGCGCTCAAGGGCATCAGCGACAAGCCGGTGAAGTTCGTCCTCAACACCCATTGGCACGGCGACCACACCGGCGGCAATCCGTATTTTGGCGAGACCGCCCCCATCATCGCGCACGAGAACGTCCGCAAGCGCCTGGAGAGCGGCGGCAACATCACTTTTCTGAAAATGGACGTTCCGCCCGCGCCCAAGGCCGCGCTGCCTGTCGTCACCTTTGACGACAAGATTAAGATTCATATCAACGGCGAAGACATCCGCGCCATCCACTTCCCCAAAGGCCACACCGATGGCGACATCGTCGTTTTCTTTCCGCAATCGAACGTGGTGCACATGGGCGACGATTTCTTCGCCGGCATGTTCCCGTTCGTGGACCTCGACAGCGGCGGCAGCGTGCAAGGCCTGATCGCCGACATCGCGCAGATCATCCCCATGCTTCCGCCGGACGTGAAGGTCATCCCCGGGCATGGGCCGCTCTCGACCCTGGACGATCTGAAAAAGTTCGAAGACATGCTGCGCGGCACGTCGGCGGCGGTCGCCGCGGCCATGAAGCAGGGCAAGACCCTCGATCAGATGAAACAGGAGAAGGTGCTGGCAGGTTTCGCGGACTGGAGCAAGGGATTCGTCAATCCCGACCGCTTCACCGAGATCTTGTACAACGATCTGAGCGGCAAAAAGACGGGCGCGTTCCTGAAGCACAACTAAGAAAATCAGCCGCGGATCCACACGGATGATCACGGATCATCTTCGATCCGTCCTCATCCGTGAAGATCCGTGGCGCTTTTACCCCGCCAGCTTCTTGTCCAGCAGCTCATTCACCAGCGCGGGATTCGCCTGGCCTTTGGTCTTCTTCATCACCTGCCCGACGAAGAAGCCTTTCAGCGTGGTTTTGCCGGCGCGATACTGCTCTACCTGCTTCGGATTCTCTGCCAGCGCCTCATCAACCGCCTTCTCAATCGCGCCTGCGTCGGTTTGCTGGGGTTTCTCTTTCTCGTACACCTCGGGAAAGTCCTGATTGCGCTCGAAGCTAAGATCGTAGAGCTCCTTGAGCTGCTTGCCGGTGATCGCGCCCGACTCCACCAGGTCCGCCGACATGGCCACGCCCTTCATCGAGATCGGCGACAGCTCGAGTTCCAGACCCTTGGACTTGAGCCGTCCTGCAAGCTCGCTCTGCACCAGGTTGGCCACACGTTTGGGATTCTTCGCCGCCTTGGCCGCGAGTTCAAACTGCTCGGCGAGCGAACGGCTGGCCGTCAGGACGTGCGCGTCATACTCGGTGATGCCGTACTGCTCGACGAACCGCTTGCGCATGGCCTCGGGAAGCTCGGGCAGCTCGCGCCGAATCTTCGCCTGCCACTCGGCGTCCACCACCAGCGGCAGCAGGTCGGGTTCGGGAAAGTAGCGATAGTCGTGCGCGTGCTCCTTGCTGCGCATGCCGTAGGTCTTGCCCTCGGCGGCGTTGTAGAGGCGCGTCTCCTGCACGATCTTGCCGCCCGATTCGAGCACCCCGATCTGCCGCTCGATCTCATACTCCAGCGCCTGCCGGATGAAGCGGAACGAGTTGACGTTCTTGACCTCGGTCTTGGTGCCGAGCTCCTTCTGCCCACGCGGACGCACGCTGACGTTGGCATCGCAGCGCAGCGAGCCTTCCTCCATGTTGCAGTCGCTCACGCCGGTAAACAGGATGATCTCCTTCAGCCGCGTCAGATATTCGTGGGCTTCGTCGGGGGAAGCGATCTCAGGCTCGCTGACAATCTCGGCCAGGGGCGTCCCGCAGCGGTTCAGGTCGAGATAGGTCTTGTCGGCGGAGTCCGCGAAGCCCTCGTGCAGGCTCTTGCCGGCGTCTTCCTCAAGATGCAGGCGCGTAATGCCGATGCGCTTGGCGACGCCGTTCGTCGTGATGTCGATCCAGCCATGCTCGGCCAGCGGCTTGTCGTATTGCGAAATCTGGTATCCCTTGGGCAGGTCAGGATAGAAATAATTCTTGCGCGCGAAGATAGAGGTCTCGCGGATTTCGCAGTTCAGCGCCATGGCGGCGCGCACAGCGAACTCGACTGCCTCGCGGTTCAGCACCGGCAGCGAGCCTGGAAGCCCAAGGCACACCGGACAGACGTTCGTGTTAGGCGGCGCCCCGAAAGCGGCCGAGCACGAGCAGAAGATCTTGGTCCTGGTCAGCAGTTGGACGTGGACCTCGAGCCCGATCACGGGCTCGTACTTGGCCCGCGCGCCCACTGCGGTTTCCGGCGTCGTCGCCATAATCGCTGATTATAGAACCTAGTCCACCCACGAGAACGCCGCAGTCCGCGCTCGCCGCGACAGCCTGATCCCGAGCTTACCGAGTTTCGAAAAAAACCTCAGCGACGCCGATCGACTGTGTAGCTCGTCGAGATACTGCTTGCGGATGTTGGTTAAGGCTGCGCGCTCGATCTCCGAGACCGCGCTCTCCCGCAAAACAAAATCCCAGGCTTCCAACGCGTAATCGTGGAAGCCCATCAGTCCGGCGACGATGCACAGCTTCAACACGCGCTCTTTGGCCCCGCTGCCGGTGAACCAATGGTAATCCCGCAGATAGACCGCGTCTCCCCACAGGAGTTGCCCGCGGGTAACGAGGTCGCGCGGCATGGCGGAGCGGCGATAGCGGCTCCGCGAAAGATCGAACAGCATGAAGCCGAAGCCCCGCAGGTATTCGTCCACGGCCGCGAACAGCGGCTGGCCTTCGTAGATGGGTGAGAACTCCACCTCGATCTTCAGCCCTATGACGCTGGTCGCGAGAAAGCGATCGGCGCCTTTGAGGATCTCGAGTTCCGTCCCCTGGGTGTCGAGCTCCAGGAAGTCAAAGTTGGTGACGCACACTCCCGGCAAAAAATTGTTCAGCGACACGGTTTCGACCGTCTGCTGCTCCACCACTTCGATCTGCTCGGCGCAATCCGTGAACTGGGCAAAGAATGCGGCGTTGGGCTTGAGCAACGAGGAGCAGGCGGGCTCGCGCGTCAGATACAGGGTGCGCGCTTCTTCGCGCCCTCCCACAGCCACTTTGTAATAGGTGTACCCCGGCGGGGGGTTGCGCGCCAGGCGCTGGTGCGCCTTCGCATCCGGCTCGAAACCCAGGAAACGGGCACGCGGCAGATCTGCCGTCAGGCGGTTGCGGACTTCCCCACGCGCGCCGCACATGACGTAAACGATCTCGGGCACCAGCTCGGCCAACGCCGCCAGGCTGCGAAACGGTCGCGCGCTAAGGGACATTATTTCACCGGCGCGTGTTCGAGATATTTTTCGAGCGGGATGTCGAAGAAGATCAGCTCCTGGCCCTGGCTGTTGCGCAGACCGCTGACGTACAGGTGGGCGCCCGCCAGAGGATCATCGATTCCCTCGACGTCGAAGAACAGGAAGCCGCCCCGGGTCGCGTGCGGCTCAACGGCTTGGGCGGCGAAACGCGAATCCTGGATCTCCTGTTGCTCTTCCTTTTTCACGCTCGTCCTTATCTTGCGCGGGAAAGGCAGCGGATTGGCCGAGGGCTGGTCGCCTTTCATGGGCTGGCGCGCGATGCGGCGATAGATGTCCTCCTCGGTGGCGGGCTGGATCTTCACCCGCTTGCGCGTCACCAACTCCACCTGCATCCCGGGCAACGTGACCGGCTCGCCGCCGCCGTTGGTGATGACCAGCAGCACCGGCAGCAGATCTTCGTCCTTGTACTTGATGCGAAACACCCCCTGGGTCTTGTCGGGGAGGTCGTAGGGTTCGGCCGCGATCGCCACCTGCTCCTTTTCGCTGGCATCGTGGGCGGGATAGGTCTTCGCGTCCGCGGGCTTGGGCATGACGAAGCCCTTCTCATCCTTGGCCGCCAGGCGCGGAGAAAGGAGCATCGCGACAGCGGCAACGGCTACCACCACTTGCATTGGCAGACGCAACGGCATACCGCTCGATTATCCTCCGGCGCGGCAGTTTCATCCAGCGCGGGATCAATGACTCAATGACCCAGTGACGCAATGGCCCAATTACAATGCCCCTGCATGTATTTCCTTTACAGCGCGCTGCTGGCCCTGACGGTCGTGCTGACCGCGCCCTGGTGGCTCGCACGCATGCTGGCGCAGGGGAAGTATCGTGCCGGGCTGGGCGAGCGCCTGGGACGGGTGCCGGCGCGGCTGGGCTCAGCCCAGGGCTGCATTTGGGTGCATGCGGTTTCGGTCGGCGAGGTGCTGGCGGTCAGCGGCCTGGTGGCGGGCTTGCGCGCGCGCTTTCCCGATCGCCGCGTCGTGGTCTCCACCACCACCGCAACCGGACAAAGCCTGGCGCGCGAGCGCTTCGGCGAGAACAACGTCTTTTACTATCCGGCGGACTTCGCTTTCGCCATCCGCCCGTACCTGCGGGCTTTGCAGCCCGATCTGGTGGTGCTGGCGGAAAGTGAGTTCTGGCCCAACTTCGTCCGGTTGGCGCGCCGCGCAGGAGCGCGCATCGCGGTGGTCAATGCACGCGTATCCGATCGCTCACTGCCCCGCTATCTGCGGCTGCGGGCGCTGTGGCGGCGCGTGTTGGGCAATCTCGATCTGTTTCTGGCGCAGAGCGAGGAGGATGCGCGCCGCCTCGTGGCCATCGG
>JBKQPN010000012.1:0-50775 GCA_052145015.1 Terriglobales bacterium | reverse complement strand
CCCGCACCCCGTCGAATTCGTAGGTGCCCTCGGACAGCTCTTGGTATTCGATCTTCGCCGGCAACTGGTCGAGCGCGACCGGGAAATAAGTGAATTCCATCTGCCCGGCCAGAACCTCCGCCAGGCTTTGTCCCACGCCCGCGGGCGCGCAGATGGTGAACTCGTTCCCCGGCACGAACAGCGGCACGAAGAACGGGAAGCCCTGGATGTGGTCCCAATGCGTGTGTCCGAGCAGCAGCCGGGCCCGGATGGGCTTGGGCGCGCGGGCCATGAGGTCAAGGCCCAACAGCCGCGCGCCGGTGCCACAATCGAGAATAAAGCGCGCGCCCGAGTTGGTGACCACTTCGACGCACGACGTGTTGCCGCCGAAGCGCAGCGTGGTTGGGCCGGGTGTGGCGATGGATCCTCGGGTTCCCCAGAAACGCACTCGCATGTGATTTGCCTTACCGGTACCGGATCTCGACCCGGTCGAGAAACTGCGCCAACTCACTGTTGGCCGCAAGTACCGAGTCGGCGCTCTGCTCCTTGGCCGCGCGCTCCAGCCGGTCTCCCAGGGCGCTGATCTGCGGCAGCCCGAACGAGGCGCCGGTTCCTTTCATGTTGTGTCCGAGTGAGCGGACGGTGTCGTAATCGCCGCGCGCCAGCGCCGCCGCGATTGCCGCCGGATTCTTGCGGACGTTGCTCAGGAACCGGGGCACGATGGCCGCGAGTTCCTCGTCCACAACGACTTCATGTTCTCCCGCCGGCGCCGGCTCCGGCCTCGCCTGCGCGTGGCCTTCAATCGCCTGCAACAGCGCCGCCTTGCGGATCGGTTTGGCCAGGTGCCGGTTGAAGCCGGCGGCCAGGCTCTTCTCTATCGCTTCCTTGAATGCGTCCGCGGTGAGCGCCAGCACCGGCAACGCGGGGCGGCCGTGCGCGCTTTCGAAATCACGGAACTCACGGACAACCGTGTAACCGTCCATCGCCGGCATGTGCACGTCAACCAGCGCAAGATCGTAGGCCCGCGTCTTGAGCTTCTCCAGCGCGATCGCGCCGTCCTCGGCGAAGTCGAGGACGTACGGCGTACCTTTCAGGTAGGCGCGGATCACGAAGCGGTTGTCCTCGGAATCGTCGGCGACCAGGATGCGCAGCGGCGCGCGGGCGGCGACAGCAGCAGCCCTCGGCTCCGCCGCCGCCTCCGGCCGCGCTTCCGCAACCCCCAGCTTCGCGGTGAAGTAAAACGTGCTGCCACTGCCGACCGTGCTCTCCACCCAGATGCGCCCGCCCATCGCCTCCACCAGCTTCTTGCTGATCGAGAGCCCCAGCCCCGTTCCCCCGTACTTTCGCGTGGTCGAGGAATCGGCCTGGGAGAAGCTCTCGAAGATGGTTTCCAGCTTGTCCTGCGGAATACCGATGCCCGTATCCGAAACTCCGACTCGCAGCGCAGCCGGATCGCTCCCTTCCGGATCGCGCGCGATGCGCACCGTAAGCTTTCCCTTCTCGGTGAATTTCAGCGCATTGCCCAGCAGGTTGATCAGCACCTGGCGGAGCCGCACCGGGTCGCCCGTGAGCCACGGCGGAACGTCGGACGCAATCTCCGATTCGATCACCAATCCCTTTTCCGCGGCGCGGATGCCCACCAGTTCGGCCGCGCGAGCCACCACCTCCCGCAGCTCGAAAGCCACGGCTTCCAATTTCAGTTCGCCAGCTTCGATCTTCGACAGGTCGAGGATGTCATTGAGCAGGTCGAGCAGGCTGGCGGCCGCGCGCTGGAAGATGGCCACGTAACGCTGCTGTTCCGCGCTCAGCGGCGTTTCCGCCAGCAGGTCGGCCATACCCAGGATGGCGTTCATCGGGGTGCGTATCTCGTGGCTCATCATGGCCAGGAATTCGCTCTTGGCCTGGGCGGCGCGCTGGACCTGCAGGTTCAGCCGCTGGATGGTCTCGAATTGCAGCGCCGTCTCGTGCGCGTATTGCAGCGTGAGTTGCCGCTCCCGATAAAGAACGTCCGCTACCTCGATGGCCAGGATCGGCCGCCCACCCGCGCGCACCGCCCACGCCTGCAGGTGAATGTCGCCGCCCTGGGGCCGCGTCTCGGTCCACAGCTCTGACGAAGCCCGCTCTGCGCCCTTCTGCCATGCTTCCTCGGCCTCGGGAAGAAAGGCTTCCAGCAGAGGAAAACGGTCTGCCAGGTCGCACTCGCTAGCTTCTGCGATGTCGGGCATGAGCTCTCGCAGCCACTCCGGCGCTGCGGAGAAAAGACGGAACCTGCCGTTCGGCATCGGCTCGAAGACGGCGAACTGCATCGCCGCCAGCACTGCGGCGGCGGTTTCATCGTTGCCGCGGCTAGCCTGCGACGACCCCGGTTGTGGAATCGGTGGCATTATGTTCCTGCATCATGGCGTCAGTGAGAGTCTGGAACAGTTCCTCGACGCCCGCGCCCGATTTCGCGCTGGTCTCGATCAGCGTCCAGTGTTGCGCCGCGAGCGGCTCGAGCTCCGTCGGTTTGACTTCCCATGTTTCGCGCACATCGGTCTTGTTCAGCACGCATACGAACGGCACGGCCCCGACCGCCTCGGTCACGCGCCGCTGAAGATCGATCGCGACCTCCAGCGTCTGCCGGCGCAATCCGTCCACCACCAGGATGTATCCCGAAGCGCCCCTAAGCTGCGCAGGCTTCACCGTGGTCAGCGCGTCCTCACCCGCCAGGTCCCACAGCACCAGCGTCACCTCCGCGCCGCGGCTCTGGACCACTTTCTTGTCGATCTTCACGCCCACGGTGGTCTGGTACTTGTCCGAAAATATGCTGCGCACGTAGCGGGCGACCAGGCTGGTTTTGCCTACCCCAAACGCGCCCACCATGCAGATCTTTTTCTGGATCACCGTGCGCCCTCGGCCTCCACGACGACGCGGAAGCTCACGCGCCGGTTCAAGTCGGTCAGGTACGCGGCTGCGTTTCGGCGCACCGGTTCGCGTGAGCCCATCGCCACGATGCGCAGCATGTCGCGGCTGATCCCGCGGTCGATCAGGGCTTTCACCACGGCGTCGGCGCGCGCCTCGCTGAGCGATGCGTTCTTGTCTTCGTTGCCGGAGGGGTCGGTGTGCCCGCGAACTTCGAGGATGAATCTCTGCCCGGTCGCCGCCGCGTGCTCTTGCAGGTTCACCAAGTGCGCCTCGACGTCATCCAGACGGATCAGTTGCTCGCTGCCAAGCTGCGCCGAGTTCAGCGGGAAGCGCAGTACCTGCTGTTCCAGCGCTTCCCTTTCGGCGCGGAATTGCCGCTCCGATCTGAATTTGGCATGCAGCGAGACGTAGGGCTCCCAGTGCGCCGTGACCTTCGCCGGGTTGACGCCGGAAGCTCGGATCAGGGCTTCCGGATCGGCGGAGAGCGGATCGCGCAGGCCAGTCAGCCGGTAACTGCCCCAGGATTCTTCCGCGCTGGTCAGCACGATCCCAGGTTCGGAGCGCAGCCTCAGCAGCAGCTTGTCCCACCGGCTCTGGTGCCGAACTACCAGAAACAGACCGGCGGCGATCAACGCGATAACGACGACGGCCGCGGCGATGAAGAAGCCTCGGCTGCGCTTTGCCGTCTGCGCGCCCCGTCCCAACAAGCAGCCCTGCAGCAGCGGTTGGGCTTCGGCGAACGGCGCCGTATCCCCCTTGAACGTGCTCAGTGCCGCCGCGAAGTCGCTGTGGATCTGCTCCAGTGTCCGCTCCAGCAAGGTGCGGAGTTCCGGCGGCGGGGTTCCGCTGACCACCGCGGCCAGGGTCGCCGCCGGCCCATGTTGCACCCACAGGTTGAACTCGCCCAGCTCGATGGTTTCCACTTCCTGCCCGCCGGCGCCGGTAAACGAGTCGCGCATGAAATCCTGGATAGCGGTGAGCATGCCCGACACCAGATCAGAATCCTGCACGATCTGGTCGGCGCGGGCCGCGTCCTGCAGCAGCAACCCGGTCTCCCGATGGATGAGAAACACCTGCTCGACGCGGTAGCGCAAGCTGTGCGTCAGAACAATGGTGCCGAACGACTTCCCCGTCCGCAGCGCCTCGACGCGCCACTTCAATGACTCCAGGGAGAAGCTGCGTTCCAGCGTTTGATTGATGGATTCGACCAGGCCGCGCAACGCGTGGGCCACCGATTTGCGCACCGCGGCGCCGATGATGGGAAACAGGGTGTTGGCCAGGATGCTGGGATCACGGGCGACGGAGATGCGCACCGCATCTTCCACCAGCGGATTCAACGCCAGTTGAAGGGCGTGGTCGCGGCGCAGGCGCAGCGCGATCGCCTCGGCGATTACCTGGCTCAGGTCTTCGGTGCGGAGCTGGCGGTCGTCCAGCCGCCGCTGCAGCTCCTCCAGGCGCGCCTGTTCGGGCCCGACCAGCAGCTCGCGCAGACGCGCGTATCCGGCAGGGTCTCCGTTGGCCCCCTGGTCGGACGACGGCTCGCGCGCTGAGGGCCCCGTGCTCATGCTCGCTCCCGCGCGCTACTGTCCCACGGCCTTGGCCGGCTTCACCGGTTTGCCGCCGGCGGCGCCGTCCTCGCTGAGTTCGAGCGCCACCTCGGTGAGCAGCGCCGCCAGCGCCGCCCGGTCCACCTTCTGGCCGCGAAGCTCTTCGGCGCGCCGCTCCACCAGCGCGCTCAGGCTGTCGCTCTTGTGGCGGATCTCCTCCAGCAGCTTGCGCGATTCCTGCATCAGCTCCTGGCGCAACCCGCTGTGCTCTTCCGCCGTGCGGTTGTCCAGCTCGAGGATCTTCTTGCTCAGGGCATCGCTCGCGGTTTTCAATTCGCGGGCGATGTTCTTGAGCGTCTCGGTGCGCTCTTCGCGTTCCGCCTTCAGCCGCACCGAGAGCGAATCCGCTTCCTTGCGGAAGAAGCCCTCCACCGACTCGAAGCGCCGGCGCATGGTTTCTTTCAATTCCGCGGTTTCGCGGGCCAGGGTCTCCTCCAGCCGCGCGAACCTCGACTCGTAGTTCTTGATCTGCGAGCCGAACAGGATGTCACGGATCTTGTCGACGCTGGCGGCGCCCGGCTCGCCGCTGCCATTCTCCACGGCATTTCCGACTTTCGTCTTGGGATCGTTCATACGTCTTGTCCGCACCTTCTTCCTCACCATAAGAACGGTGGCCTTCCTGCGGCTTCCGCAGCCAAAATGTCTTCACTGGATGGGTGGGGGCCCGTTGCGCCGGCGACACCTAAAGTGCGGTGTTGGGGAGAAAAGTTGCGCGAGCGCAGGCGACAATGCTAATACTGCCCCACCGCGAGTGCAAGGCTTCTTGTGCCCGCGGCCGTCTCTCAGTTTGAATCCCAAGGGCGGTCTTGGGTTATGATAGCCGCATTGCCGGGAGCAAATGCTGGTGAAAATCCAGCCGCCAATCGGAAAGACGTGGTTGAGCGTCGTCTAACTCTTAAGACATCCCGGCTTTCTCTTGTACCGGCCGCGCTTGGCCGGGCGGAAAGCAGCAGCCGACTGCATCGCGAGTTCCTCCAAGCCGGGGATAGTACTTGAGCCAGGCCGTGTGGTAAACGAAACGGACCGTGCCGATGGCCACGCCACAATCCGCTCCGGAAAAACGCGTGCTCCTGATTGACGACGACCCGGCCATCCACGACCTGGTTACTTTTGCCCTGCGTACCACGGCGCAGGTGGTCGGGTGTGGGACCGCAACCGAAGGCCTGGCGGCCCTGCACGCCAAGCCCTTCGACCTCCTGCTCCTGGACCTCGGGCTGCCCGACCTGCATGGGCTGGACGTCCTGGCCCGCCTTCGCCAAGCCGGCAGCAACACTCGCATCGTCATCATCACCGCGGACGATACCCCCGAGAGCCTACTCCGCGCCATCCGCCAGAACACCTACGAGTACCTGCGCAAGCCCTTCACCATGGAGCAGATCGCCCAGCTCGCCGAGCGCGCCCTCACCACCGCATCGGAGCCGGAAATCAAAGTCCTCTCCGCCAAGCGCGAGTGGCTGGAGCTCTCCATCCCGTGCACGCGCGACGCGGCCGAGCGCATCGAGCACTTCGTGCGCCAGCTCGACTCCGATCTTTCCCTCGATCTGATGGACCCGATCGCGCTGGCTTTTCGCGAGCTGCTAATGAACGCGGTGGAGTGGGGCGGCGGGCTGGACCCGCAACGCCGCGTGCGCATCTCCTGCCTGCGCACTCCGCGCATGCTCTTCTACCGCATTGCCGACCCCGGCCCGGGATTCAAGTTCGAAGGCCTCACCCATTCAGCGGCGGCCAACCCGGACGGCGTTCTGGCTTCATCCGCGGTGCGCGAAGAAAAGGGGATACGGCCCGGCGGGTTGGGTGTCCTGATGGTCCGCGCCATCGCCGACGACCTTATTTATAACGAGTCTCAAAACGAGGTTGTGCTGGTTAAGTATCTTCCCTGACCCGTGTCTTACGCCCGCTTCGCGGGCTGGACTCCTATTGCCATCAACCCACGGCTTACGCCGTGGGCTACCCTCTCTCGCCCGCTACGCGGGCTGAGGCTTGGGCAACCATCGGTCGGCCCTACTGCCTTTTGCGTCCTCTGTGGTTTTGGTTGTAATCCGCGTCCGTCCGCGTGAATCCGCGGCGGAGAATTCCTCAACACCCCGGCAAAACACCCGTCCAGCTTGGATTTTGCTTGACCCACATATCGAGGAAGCTTAGGCTGCCCTGCATTCCCCCGGGGGCGCGCGCAAGAGCCGCTCCTTCAGCACACCAGGCCCAGGCCCGTTCCTCGCCGTTCGTTTCCCAAGAAATTCGGCCACCAAATTTAAGTTTAAGGAGAACGTATGGTTCCGAAACAGCTAATGAACGTGTTTGCGCGCGCGACTGTGGTTGCCCTCGCGCTGGTCATTTTTGCGGTTTCCGCATACGGCGGCAATTCAGGCACTAACCCTCCTCCGGTGATCACGGAGGCGTCGGCGTCGTTCGACAACCCCACGCACCCGCACGTGCTCACGCTTACGCTTACGGGCACAAACCTGAAGGGAGAAATGGGTTACGGGGTGTTCTCGGTCACGCTGGGAGGCACGCTCGCCACCAGTGTGACGTTAAACACGGCAACGGCTATCACAGCCACATTTACTCCTGCGTCGCCCTTTTTTAATAATCCGGGTTCGTACACCGTCGTCGTTCTGTTCAAAATGAACCACACGCAGTGTGACACTAATCCTGCCGACCAGGCGACGATCGATGTCACGATCGGCGCGGTGGGGCCGCAAGGACCGCCGGGCATGAACGGCACGAATGGCACAAATGGCACGAATGGAACCAATGGGACGAATGGAACGAATGGAACCAACGGCACCAATGGCACGAATGCAACGGTGACGGTCGCTGCCGTATGCAGTACCCTGTTCCCAAGTTCGTCGACGGCGGTCTGCGCTGCATCGCTGGGATTCTACAAGATGGTGTTTGTGACGAAGGGCTCTTTTGACGGCAATCTGGGTGGAACGGCGGGAGCAGCCGCCATTTGCCAGACCGATGCGGACGCCGCGGGACTTCCCGGAAAGTACAGAGCGTGGCTGTCGACCACACTGACTTACGGAGGGGACGCTGCGTTGCAGGACGAGCCACTAAACACCTTCACCCATAGCACCGTACCGTACTACGAGCCCGACGGGACGACCGAAATTGCCACCAACTGGAGCACGTTCGCAACAGCAAGCCCCAGCACAGCGATCGCTGAACACGCGGACGGGACAACCGAATCCTACTCTAGTAGCCCCTTTGTATGGACCGGAACGACCTACAGCGGAACCTATTCAAACGATTTTGCCGGGGACTGCAATTCGTGGACCGATAATACCGGCGGCTACGGTGGGGACGGAGGAGAACCGACGAATAATTTCCCAACCTATTGGACTTCGATCGCCCCAGATTCTGCAGAGGCATGCAACGTCCCGGCCCACCTTTACTGCGTTCAGCAGTAGGGGGCGGGTGGGGTGGGTGGGGCCAGATCAACGTTGGGGTATAGTGGGGCACGCGCTTATAGAGGGTGGCCCCAGCATTCCGCTGGCAAAAACCACACAGTGGGTGCCCCTCGGTCGGCCCCTCCCCGTCCCCCGGCGCCGTTGCGCGAAGGTCTTGCTCGCGGCATACTCCGAGATATGGCAACCCTCGGCACCGGGCCGGTCACCAACCGCGCCGCACTCGCCGGCACAACCCGCCGCCGCGCTCTGGCGGTGAGCTGCGGCGTGCATGCGCTGCACGATGGTTACACCGATCTTTTGTACGTCCTGCTGCCGCTGTGGCAGTCGGAATTCGGTTTGGGCTACGCCGCGGTTGGGATGCTGCGCTCCGTCTACGTCGGCCTGATGGCCGGATTGCAGGTGCCTGCCAGCATGGCCGCGCAGCGCACCAGCAACGTTCTCATGCTTACCGTCGGGACGGCACTGGCGGCGGCCGGGTATCTGCTGGCCGGCGCGAGCACGGGGCTGGTGGTGTTGGTGCTGGCACTGGCCATCGGGGGCATCGGTTCGAGCACCCAGCACCCGATCGGCTCCAGCGTGGTGGCGCATGCCTATGATGGAGCGCAATCGCGCGCCGCTCTCGGTACCTATAACTTCTCCGGCGACCTGGGGAAGATGGCATTGCCCGTCACCACGGCGTGGCTGATCACGCGGCTGCCCTGGCGCACCGCCGTCTCAATCGTGGGCCTGGCCGGCCTCGCCATGGCCATCGCCATCCCTTTTCTTTTGCGCGGCACGGGCGCCGGGAGATCGGCTCGGGCCACACTTACCGCCGCAGCGCCGGGGACCGCCGCACGCGGGGAAGATGCAGCCGGCGTACGTGTCGGCGGAATTACGCTCAGCAGTTTTCGTCTGCTTTTTGCCATAGGAGTTCTCGATACCGCAACCCGCATGGGCTTTCTCACTTATCTGCCGTTTCTGCTGCGGGCCAAAGGCGCACCCGTCGCCACCATCGGACTGGCGCTGTCACTGGTGTTTGCCGGAGGAGCCACGGGAAAGCTGGTCTGCGGCTTCCTGGGCGCACGGCTGGGAGTGTTGACCACCGTCCTGCTGACTGAAGGCCTTACCGCGGCGGGAATCCTGGCCTTGCTGCCCTTGCGTCTTGTCCCCGGCCTGGCGCTATTGCCGCTGATCGGCATCGCCTTGAACGGAACCTCGTCGGTGCTCTATGGCACCGTCCCGGAGCTGGTGTCGGCGGAGCGCCGGCAACGCGCCTTCGGCATGTTCTATACCGGAACCATCGGTGCCGGCGCGGTTTCGCCGGCCATCTACGGGCTCTTCGCCGACGCCCTGGGAGTGCCGGCCACCCTGATCCTGGTGGCCGGCGTGGTGCTGCTCACGCTGCCGCTGGCATGGCTGCTGAATCCGGCGCTGCAGCGGCTGCGGGCGAACGCCGCATAGCCTGCCTCCGTCGTGATGTCGGACCGATTTGGGTGGAGCAGGGCTTCAGCCCTGCATAATGGCAGCGTCATGGTATTCGGCTTTAGCCGCTGAGGTACTGATAGTTACCTCAGGGGCTGAAGCCCACATTTCAAGGGTCGCATTAATGCAGGCCTGAAGGCCTGCTCCACCCTGATGAATAATGGCGGTTGCATCCCGTACTCAGTGCTCCGCGCCCACTGCGGCTGCGAGCTTTCCCGCCGGTACCCGGGGCTGGACCTCGCGACCGGCATGCCAGATGGCGACCATCTGGCGGGTGTTGTGGATGTCATCCAACGGATTCGCCGCCAGAACGATCAGGTCGGCCCGCTTGCCCGGCTCCAGGGTGCCGCGGTCATCGGCATGGAGCAAGGCCGCGCTCACCCGCGTGGCCGCTACGATGGCCTCCATTGGAGTCAATCCGGAAGCGACCATCATTTCCAGTTCGCGGTGCTCCGCCCAGCCCGGAATGCGGGCCGAAAATGCCCCCGAATCCGTACCGAACGCAACGCGCACGCCGGCATCCTGCAGAATCTTGAGATTCTGCATGGCCGTGGCGTGGGCAGCCTTGTTCTTGGCAAGGTTGGCGTCGCCCTCGCACTTGGCGCGATATTCCGGGCTCTGGAACATCTTCAGCAGGTCCGGACTTACGGCCTGAGTAAAGAAAGGGTTCGCCATCAGCTCCGGCTGCTCGGCAAAGACATAGAAAGACTCGTCCACGGTAAGGGTTGGAACGTAAAACACGCCGCGCGACTTCATCGCCTGAATCAGCTCGGCGTCCACCTTCTGATCGCGAACGCTGTGCGCCAGCACATCGACGCCGTCGGCCACCAGGCTCTTGGCGTCCGCGAGATAAAAGACGTGCGCCGCGACTTTAACTCCCTGCTTGTGCGCCTCGTCGATGACCGCCGCATAGACCTCTGGCTGCATTTTCGAGAAGCGGCCGAAGACATCATCCACCCAGATCTTGATCATATCCACATGGTGGGAGGCCATTTCGCGCACCTCCGCCCGGGCCTCTTCAACGGTTGCGGGCCGGTAGACCTGATCCGCCGCCACGTTAACGGGAGGCGCCGCGCCGGGTACACCTATGCCCCGCCCGGCGGTAAAGATGGAAGCGCCGGGAAATGTTCCCTTCTTCTGCTCGTCGCGCAGCTCATAAACCAAGTCCCGGTTCAGTCCCAGCACAAGCACGGAAGTCACGCCATATTGCTCGTATTGCACGACGGCATTTTGCACGTTCTCCCGAGTGTAGGCATTGGGACTCTGGCCGGTACCCAGGACCACTCCCAGATGGCCGTGTGAATTAATGAGCGCGGGAATGATGGTGCGCCCCCGCACGTCGACCACGCGCGCGCCCTTCGGGTAATGCATCTTGCCGGCGGTGCCAATCGCCTTGATGTGATCGCCCTCAATCACGAGCGCAGAATTTTCCCGCGGCGGCCCGCCGCTGCCATCGATCAGCCGGGCGCCTTCCAGGACCACCACGCTGCCGGTCTTGCTCTCAACCGAGGTGAACCACCCCGACAGGATTACGAGGCCTATCGCGATCGCTACCGCTCTCACTGAGTTACGCATTGGGGGACTCCATTCGTGCAGGTAATTTGCGCAGGAAGACCGCGGCCACTATTTCGTGTTGTGCCGCGACTCTTCCAGAAGCCGTTTGGCGCGACTGGGATTATAAGCGCCGCAGGAACAGAAATGGGCCATGTACATGGCGGCCTGCTCGGGAGTGCGCCGGCCCTCTTTCACCCAATCGATCATCTTCTTGGCCAGACTGGCGCTGACCATACCGTGCCCGCACATGGTCGCCAGGGTCAGCACCTGGGTGTCGGGCAGCTTCTCCGTCTTGCCCTCGAAGCCGAGCGAATAGCCCACACTGTGGCGGGGCTGCGCCGCCCCACCGCAGCACTGCTTGGCGCCTTCGATGGAGGTTGAAACGTTGATCGAGAGGCCAAGATCGGCGTCCTTGACCGCTTTCAGGAAATTCTGGGCCGCCTCCCGATTGTCGAAGACCGCGGCCACGGTGGTGGCGGCGTCCACTCCGTCGATTACGGCCTGGAAATCGGGGACCAGGTTGCGCCGCCAATGCGCGATGGGGTTCATGTGCCGCGAAGGCCGCAAGGCGCCGCCATGGCGCGAGTCGCCCAGATTGACCGGTTTGAAGGGAACCGCCATGGCCAGAAAACGCTTCAGCTTGGGCACGCAGCCCTGGTCGTTCCGGCCGCGGCCGGGGATGGCGAAGACGATATAGTCGTCGCGAAAACTTTCCGCGTTGCCGTAACGATGAAGTGTGTTGGTCATGCAGAGTGCTCCGTTTCTAAAGCGTTTGCTGTGTCTGAGCAGGTGAAAGGGCACGGCTTCAGCCGTGCCGCTAAAGCGCTCAGGGGAACTGGCCTTTAGGCCCTGGGTAACAGCCCCTCAGCGGCTAAAGCCGATTCTTATCTGCCCTTTACGGCACGCCTGAAGGCGTGCCCCTTCACAAAACACTGCTACCTTGGAACTGCTCTATGCTGCCGGCGTAGCGTTCGTGGCAGGCTGCACTACGTTGGTGTTGCGGCCAAGCCCGACGTTCGTTTTCGCCCGCTCCAGCTTGTATCCCATGCGCTCAAGAACGGCGAAGACTTCGTGCTCTTCTCCGTCTTCCTCGCACCGCGCGCCCACCCCAATGGCCACTACGGTGTCGATCTGCCCTTCGATCTCATGGACCAATTCGATGATTTCTTCTATGCGTGCGATCGGCACCTTGATTTCCACGATGGCCGAGAGAACTTTTTCGTTGAGAATGTCCTGGCGAATTTCACCGGCGGCGACATCGCTCATCAGGGTGGTGACCGGATTCTTTTTCTCGAACGCCACGCCGGCCTGGGCCAGAGCCCGCGTCATGCGCTGGATTTCATGAAAGCGCACGCCCACGCCGGGCCGGCCAAATTCGATGGTGAGGCCGGCTTCGCCGCGCTGTACCCGGCCACTCACGTCATTGGTCTTCACTTCCTCGGTGCCCCGGCCCTCGACGCCGGTGGATTCATGGGGCACGCGAGGATCGGAGAAGGCGCGGCGCACTACCCTCGGCCACACCAGCTCCTCGGGCTCGAACGCCGCGGTGGGACAGACATCCGGCTCCGGGTCAAAGCGCAGGCGCATCATTTGAAACAACCGGCGCATCATGCGGACGAGTGTGGGGTTCAGGTGCTCCTGGCTCATGCCGTTGAAGCAGGCGTAACATTCGACGCATTCGTCGTTGTCCACCGAGGCCCGCTTGATCACCGGATCGATATAAATCGCGCCCATGGTGCAGACGTAGGTGCAGTTGCCACAGGCCACACACTTGTCAGGATTGATTCTCACGGCACGCTCACCCCACGCAGGAAGCTAACTTATCACATCCGGTCCGCGGAAATCCGCGCCCGCCTAGCAGAATAGCGCTTGATTGCTGGAAAACATTAGCTCATCATACCAGCCGCTCTCGGCCTCATTCTGCCACCGGGGAGGAAACCAATGCGGGCTCGCGTAGTCAAGGCAACCAACATTGTGCTCGGGCTCCTTTGTCTGATGTACTTCCTCACCTACATTGACCGGGTGAACATCAGTACGGTAGTGGCATCCAACCAGTTCCTGAAGGAAATCCCGCTGACCAAGGTGCAAACCGGATTCGTTTTCTCCGCGTTTGCTTATCCGTACCTGCTGTTCCAGGTGATCGGCGGCTGGGTGGCGGACAAATTCGGCCCGCGTAAAGCGCTGGCCGTCTGCGGCGTCATCTGGGCGGGCGCCACCATCGCCACCGGCCTGGTACACGGCATGATCAGCCTGGTGGTGGCCCGCGTCATTCTCGGCTTTGGCGAAGGCGCCACGTTCCCGACGGCAACCCGCGCTATGTCGTACTGGACCCCGAAAGAAAAACGCGGTTTCGCGCAAGGCATTACCCATGCCTTCTCCCGCCTGGGCAATTCCCTGACCCCGTGGCTGGTGGCGGTGTTGATTCTCACCCTTTCGTGGCGCGCCTCGTTCATCATCATTGGTTGCGTCAGCATGTTCTGGGCGCTGGCCTGGGGGCTGTATTTCCGCGACGATCCCAACCAGCACAAGGCCGTGGCTCCCGAGGAGATCGCTGCCCTGCCTGCCTACGGCTCCAAGACGTCAATTGGGGTGAAGGTGCCGTGGAGCCGCTTGATCGCGCGCATGGTCCCCGTAACCGTGGTGTACTTCTGCTACGGTTGGATCCTGTGGCTGTTCCTCAGTTGGATCCCATCGTTCTTTAAGGGGCAATACCACCTTGACCTGAAGAACTCGGCGCTGTTCGCTTCCGGAGTTTTCCTGTCGGGGGTGGTGGGGGATACCCTGGGCGGCCTCACCAGCGACAAACTTTTCAAGAAGACGCACAACGCGAAATTCGCCCGCTGCAACCTGGTGGCGGTGATGATGTTCCTGTGCGCGATTGCGCTGCTGCCCATTCTTTACACCCACAACATCAACGTGGTCGCGCTGGCGCTGAGCGCTGGATTCTTCTGCGCGGAATTTACCATCGGCCCCATGTGGGCGATCCCCATGGATATCGCGCCCAAGTATTCCGGCACCGCCAGCGGTCTGATGAACACAGGTTCGGCGCTGGCCGCCATCATATCGCCGGTAGTCGGCGGGTACTTGATCCAAAGGACGGGCAACTGGCTGCTGCCATTCATCGTTTCGATCGGCGTAATCCTGGTGGGCTCGGCCCTGTCGTTCACCATGCATCCCGAGCGGCCGCTGGCGGACGCCACCCTGACGGAAGCCACGGCCACCGCAGGGGCGCTCAAGTAGGAGGACGCCGGGGTTCAATCATTTGACAGCAAAGTCATTGGCTCTTCGCGTGCACCTTGAATGGTGCACTGATATCGTGTACACTTATTTTGTATGAAGAATGTTACTCTTAGCGCCGACGAAGACCTCATCGAGCAAGCTCGTCTGGTGGCTCGCGCCCAGCGCAAGACGCTCAATGCAGCTTTTCGGGAATGGCTGTTGCAATTTACAGCGCGGTCAGGGAACGGCCAGGAAGTCGACTCCCTCATGAAGCGGCTGCGCCACGTCAATGCCGGCCGCCACTTCACCCGCGACGAGATGAATGAACGGTAGGTTTTTCCTCGATACGAACGTTTTCGTTTACTCGTTCGACCGGCGCGCGCCCGCCAAGGTTCGCCGGGCGACGCAGTTGATTCGACGGGCAGCAGCCACGCGCAAGGGCATCGTCAGCTACCAGGTGGTCCAGGAGTTTTTCAACGTTGCCTTGCGGCGCTTTACGCAACCCATGGCCGTGGCCGAAGCCGAACAATACCTGGCCACCGTGTTTCGCCCGCTGATGGCTGTCCACTCTTCGCAGTCTCTTTACGCAGAAGCTCTCCGGCTGAGCGAGAGGTACCGCTTGTCCTGGTACGACTCCTTAATCTTAGCCGCGGCGATCGAAGCTCAGTGTAGCGTCCTCTACAGCGAGGACTTTCAGCACGGCCAACGATTCGAAACCCTCCAGGTCGAGAACCCCTTCCTCTAAGCCTGGCTTGCGCGGCAGATTTGACAGAACTGAAATTGCGGGCGCTCGTCCGCAAAAATTCTGCTCACCACTTCCCTTTTTAACAGTCACTCTTTCGAGGGATGAGGTAGCATCGTGAACCTGCGCGGGGGCCCTTCCATCAGCATGGCCGAACCTCAATCCAGCTTGCACGTGGTGGCGCCGGCGCCGCGGGCTGCCGAGTCGGCGTGGAGCCCGCTGCGCGAACCGCTCTTCCGCACCCTGTGGACGGCTTCGGTGGTTTCCTACGTCGGCACCTGGATGCAGAACATGGGCACGGGCTGGCTGATGGCGTCCTTGACCGCGTCGCCCATGATGGTGGGACTGGTGCAAGCCGCCACCACGCTGCCCGTCTTTCTGGTGATTCTGCCCGCCGGAGCGCTCGCCGACATGGTGGACCGCCGCCGCTTCCTGCTGCTGAGCCAGGCGTGGATGGTGGTCGCCGCCGCCGCTCTGGGCATCCTGACCATGTTTGGCATGGTCAGCCCGTGGAGCCTGGTGCTGCTGACCTTCGCGCTCGGGTTCGGCGCGGTGATGAACGATCCGGCGTGGCAGGCGATCACGCCGGAAACCGTCTCCGGCCAGCGGCTGGCCTCGGCGGTGGCGCTCAATTCCGCCGGCTACAACGCGGCGCGCGCCGTAGGACCGGCGCTCGGCGGCCTGGTGATCGCCGTGGCGGGATCGGGATTCGCCTTCCTGCTGAACGCCGCATCGTTCTTCGGAGTCATCATTTTTCTCTATCGCTGGAAGCGGGTGCCGCACCACGTGCCTGAACCGGCCACGCGCCTGCGCCACGCCCTGGCGGCGGGATTCCGCTACGCGCGCGGCGCGCCGACGGTCCGCGCGGTGCTGGTGCGGACGGGCGTCTTCAGCCTCTTCGCCAGCGTGATCTGGGCGCTGCTGCCGCTGGTGGCGCGTCCGCACGGTCCCGTCGGCTACGGATTGCTGCTCGGCTTCTTCGGGCTGGGCGCGCTCGCCGGAGCGGTGCTGCTGCCCGGGCTCAGGCGGGCGTTCTCCTGCGACATGCTGGTGGTGATGGCGACGGTGCTGTTCGCCGCCGTGACCTTCGCGGTGGCGCAGCTCGCGGCCTTCGGCTGGCTGTGCGCCGTATTGTTCCTGGGCGGCATGTGCTGGATCGCCATCATCGCGACGCTGAACGTCACCGCGCAGGTTATGTGCCCGGCCTGGATCCGCGCGCGGACGCTCTCCATGTACCTGCTGGTACTGCAGGGCGGCATGGCTGCCGGCAGCACGCTGTGGGGCGCGGTCGCGTCACGCATGGGGATCCCAGCCGCGTTCATGCTGGCGGCGGTGGGGATGGTACTAGGGCTGGCCGCGGCGGTGCGCTATCGCCTGCCGGCGCATGAGATGGAGATGGGATAGGCGACCCTCGACGGGATTATTGAAGGCGCCCGGTTTTGGGCGGAGCAGGGCTTCAGCCCTGCATAACTGCGGCATCAATCTTGATCGGCTTTAGCCGCTGAGGGATCGCTGTACTTTACGCACTGTCGCTAGCGATCCGCAGGGGCTGAAGCCCGCAATCTAAAGCGCCCAAGAATGCAGGCCTAAAGGCCTGCTCCACCCGTAATGCAGCCTCGCCGGCGCTACGTCACGCTCTGTTCCATGCCCGCTTCGAGGAGGCCGACGGAGACGTTTTCCTCGACCGTATCGCGGAGCAGCACCTTCTCCGTGATCTTCTCGAAGTGGTAGCCCATGATGGCCAGGGTGATGGCCGTGCCGAAGGCATGGCGGTAGCGGGTGGCGGCGTCGTAGACGAACTTCCAGTAAGTGCTGCGCTGCTTGCCCAGCACACCCTGCTTCAACATGGAACGCGCGAAGGCCAGGTAATCGGAGACCTGGTGGCGCACGTGGTTGGCGGGATGATACTCGCTGAGGAAGCGGCGCACGCGATCGTAGTAGGCGTCGCGCTCGTAGATGCGCTTGAGAATGGAGCGGTAGCCCTCGATGAGCCGCTGCGGGTCCATCTTGGGGATGAAGTTCAGCCGGGTCTCCATGTTGTCGCCGGTGCCCTCGGTGACCAGGCGCTTTTCCTTGACCAGGCGGCGATAGAGCTGGGTGCCGGGCAGCGCCTGCAGCAAGCCGACCATGGCCAGCGGAATGGCGCTCTTATCGATGAATTCCACCTGGCGGTCGAAGACGTCGTCGGGATCATTGTCGAAGCCCACGATGAACCCGGCCATCACCTCGATGCCGAAGCTCTGGATGTGGTGCACGCTATCCAGCAGGCTGCGGCGGGTGTTCTGCAGCTTCTGCGCTTCCTTCAGGCTGGCCTCGACCGGGGTCTCGATGCCGAGAAACACGCGGATAAAGCCGGCGGCCTTCATCATTTCCAGCAGCTCGGAGTCGTCGGCCAGATTCAGCGAGGCTTCGGTGAAGAAGGTGAAGGGGCGGCCGTGCTGCGTGTTCCAGTCCCCGAGCACGGGCAGCAGCTCTTTGACTTTTTTCTTGTTGCCGATGAAGTTGTCGTCCACCAGGAAGACGGAGCCGCGCCATTTGCGGTCGTGGAGCAGCTCCAGTTCGGCCACGATCTGCTCGGGCGATTTGGTGCGCGGCCGGCGGCCGTAGATCTCGATGATGTCGCAGAACTCGCAGTTGAAAGGACAGCCGCGCGAATACTGGATACCGACGGCGCTGTAGGGCTTCAGGTTGACCAGGTCGAGGTCGGGCAGCGGAGTCTTGCTCAGGTCGGGCAGGGCGTGCGCCTTGTAGAGCGGCTTGGCGGTGCCGGCTTCCAGGTCGGCCACCAGGATGGGCATCACTTCCTCGGCCTCGCCCACCACCACGTGATCCGCCGCCAGCGGCAGTTCTTCCACGCTGCTGGTGATGGGTCCGCCGATCACCGTGCGCAGCCCGCGGGCGCGGCAGCGCGCCAGGATATCGAGAATCTCGCGGCGGTGCACCAGCATGCCGCTTAGCATCACCACGTCGGCCCATTTCAGGTCGGAGTCGGTGAGCCGCTTGACGTTGGTGTCGACCAGGCGCTTCTTCCAATGCCCGGGAAGCTGCGAAGAAATGGTCATCAGACCGAGCGGCGGATACGCCGAGCGCTTGCCTTCGAACGGAAGGGCGTGCTTGAAGCTCCAGTAGGTGTCAGGCCACTCCGGGTAAACAAGCAGAGCATTCATCGGCTCTCCCCACAAAATGTCGTTGGTGAAACAGAATTATCCGGGCCGCGCTCCGCTGGCTGGCGCAACCACCCTCACCGAGTCGGACCAGTATAGCCCCCAAACCGCTTTGTCAAACGTACAAGCGTGAAAACCGCCATTATGGGCAGTGATTCCCCCGTTTCGTGCAGCGAAAGGTTCTGGCGCGGTAGAGAATGGATCAGCGTCCGGAAGCAGTGCGGCGTGGGGGTGCGGGACGTTCGCTGCGGGGAGGCCGGCGCAACTGGGTGCGCAGGGCGCGCGCATCCATCTTGAGGTCGGTTAGCGTGCGGCCCAGGGAGTTGCGGTGCATGCCCAGAATCTTGGCTGCCTGGCACTGGTTGCCGCGGTTCTCCACCAGCACCTTGGCCAGGAAAGCCTTCTTAAACTCCCGCACCGCTTCGCCGTAGCGGATGCCGCCGCGGACCATCTGCAGAACCAGGCTTTCCAGTTGCTCCTTCACGTCCGCCCAACTCCTGCACAAAATAGAAAGGGCTGTGACATTGGTTATGTTCTAGCCGCCGGCTCCTGCGAGGGAGTCAAGCGGCGTGGAAACATGCACCGTCACAGCCCCTGATGCGATCACTGCTTTCGCAGTTCCAAGCCCCAGCGTTCTCTCGCAAGCTCGCCGGTTTTTTCGGGCCTGGCGGTCCGTGTGGGTCACCCCGCCGGACTGATCACCCGGCCTACTTCGGACTGGCTGCTGTTTAGGAAGCCAACCCTTTCGACCGTCGACGCGAGTCACCTTAAATGCAGGCTGGGCTGCCGTCAATGCCCGTGATTAGTGCAAATGTGGAAAATCCGGATGTTGACCTTTTCCCGTGGCGCGCATCTCGTATAATGGTGGCCCCGCGATTCGCAGGCGTTCCTCGTGGATGGGGAGCGCATCGTCAAAGCGATAGCACAACTTCAAGGAGAGATCCTATGGCTAAGGCTGTAACCCCGGTACCCGAAGGTTTCCACACGGTGACGCCGCATCTGGTGATCAAGGGCGCTGCCGCAGCAATCGATTTTTACAAGCGCGCGTTCGGCGCCGAAGTAGTGGCGCGGATGGACGGCCCGGGCGGCACCGTGGGCCACGCTGAACTGAAAATCGGCGATTCCATCATCTTCCTGGCCGATGAATTCCCCGGAGGGCCGTGCACTTCGCCGCAGACGCTGGGCGGCTCACCGGTCAGTCTGCACCTGTATGTTCCCGACGTCGATGCCGCCTTCAAACGTGCAACCTCCGCCGGAGGCCGCGAAACCATGGCCGTCGCCGACATGTTCTGGGGAGACCGCTTCGGGCAACTGCAGGACCCGTTCGGTCACAACTGGTCGATCGCCACCCGCAAGGAAATCCTCACCCCGCAGGAGGTCGAGCAGAGAGCCCAGGCTTTCTGGGCCCAGATGCAGGCACAGAAGAAATCGGCCTGAACCAGAAAAAACCGGTTCACCAGAGGGGACGACGAGTCCCCTCTTTTGTATTATGGGCCGCGGCCGACGTAGCGCCGGCGTCCCGCCGGCCCCAGGCGCGGGCGGGACGCCCGCGAGACAGCCGCCGAGACGGCGGCGCTACCCAATTTTGCTGCCAGGAGACAGGATGAGAAGCTTCGATACGCTGTCGGAACAGGAAGTGCTGGCGCTGGCGATCTCTCTGGAGGAAGAAGACGAGCGCATCTACGCCGATTACGCGGAAGGCCTGCGCGAGAAGTATCCATCCACCGCCAAGGTGTTTGAGGGCATGCGGGAAGAGGAGTCGGGCCACCGGCGGCGGCTGCTTGACCTCTACCGGCAGAAGTTCGGGGAGCATATTCCGCTGATCCGGCGGCAGGACGTGAAGGGCTTCGTGCAGCGGCGCGCCCTCTGGCTGGCACGGCCACTGCGGCTGAACACCATCCGCAGCCAGGCCGCGGCCATGGAAGAGGAAGTCCGCCGCTTCTATGAGAAGGCGGCGGCGCGCACCACCGACGCCAGCATCCGCCAGTTGCTCGACGATCTTGCCGAGGTCGAGCGGATGCACGAGTGCCGTGCCGAACAATTGGAACAGACCGCGCTTGAGCCCGACACCCAGCATCAGGAAGAGGAAGCACGCAAAAAACTGTTCCTGCTGCAGATCGTGCAGCCCGGGCTGGTGGGACTGATGGATGGTTCGGTGTCTACGCTGGCGCCGGTGTTCGCGGCCGCCTTCGCCACCCGCAACAGTTGGACGGCGTTTGCGGTGGGCCTCGCGGCTTCGCTGGGCGCCGGAATCAGCATGGGTTTCGCCGAAGCGCTCTCCGACGACGGCAGCCTCACCGGCCGCGGACATCCCTGGCTGCGCGGCCTGGTCTGCGGCTTGATGACCACGCTGGGAGGCATCGGCCACACCCTTCCCTTCCTCATCCCGGCGTTCACCGTGGCCACGAGCGTGGCCGCGGTGGTGGTTCTGGCGGAACTGGCCACCATCACTTGGATCCGCAAGCGCTATATGGAGACACCAATATTCTCAGCCGCGCTGCAAGTGGGCCTGGGAGGAGCGCTGGTCTTCCTTACCGGGGTGCTGATCGGGAACGCGTGAGCGCGGCGCTGATTCAGCGTGCGGTGGCGTAAATCAGCAACTCCTTAGGGGCTGCCTGCACCAAATATGTGGGGTAAGATACCCACACACAGGGGTTGTTCGGGGGTGAGGTGCTATGCCGATCTACATGGACGTGCATCGGAATCTGCAGGCGCGGCCGGAAGATATTGCCATGGCGCACGATATGGACCTCGAGGTCCAAACCAAGTACGGGGTACGCTATACCCGCTACTGGCACAACCACGAGAGCGGCTGCGTCTACTGCCTGGTAGAAGCGCCCAGCCTCATGGATGCGATCAGGGTGCACAAAGAGGCCCACGGCCTCGTCGCCGATCAGTTGATCGAAGTGACGATGGACCAGGTCGACGCTTTTCTGGGCGCTCAGAAGCCGACCCACTCGGGCACCGATCCCAGCGACGGCGCCTTCCGCGTCGTGATGTTCACGGATATCGCCGGCTCGACCGCCTTGTCGGGCCAGCTCGGCGACCAGCGTTTCCATGACGTCCTGAAAACACACAACGCGGTGATCCGAGAAGCGTTGAACCGCCACGCTGGAATCGAGGTCAAGCACACGGGCGACGGTATTCTTGCCTCGTTTATGTCGGTCGCGCAGGGAGTCGAATGCGCGGTGACGATCCAGAGGGGGTTTGCCGCTCACAACCTCAAGGCCGAGGCCCAGCCCATCATGGTCCGCGTCGGTTTGAGCGCGGGCGAGCCGGTCGCCGACGACAGTGACCTGTTCGGCGCCACCGTCAACCTCGCGGCGCGGGTGTGCGCTTTTGCCCAGCCCGGCCAGATTCTCACCTCGAATGTGATCCGGGAATTGTCTCTCGGCAAACCGGTCGTCTTTTCGGATCTTGGCGAGGTGGAGTTGAAGGGCTTCGCCCACCCCCTCCGCCTCCATGAGGTGAGATGGAGCGCGCAGGCCGCCGCCAGCGCTGGCGGCGCTGCTTCGACAGGTCCAGCGGCCTGAACCCTGGCTGATCGCCCCGCGCGGTAGAGCAGTTCCAAGGCAGGTAGGCTACACCATCCTGGAAACAGTCTAGTGATGCTCCTTCGCAGCGGAGTTCCCGCCCCTCACGGAGAACTGCCGCGCCAGGCCCTTGTCGTACATGGCGGCGTAGCCCAGGTACTGGCGCGCCACGTCGTGCGGATATTCGATCGCGACACTTTTCACGTTCCCCTTGGCGTCGAAGGCCGCGTCCAGCGAGGAGTAGATCCCCGCCCAATAGGTCGGGATGTTGAGCTGCTTGTAGCGGGCCACCATCTGGTCGCGCAGCGCGGGATCGAAGTGAACGGCGTAGCGTTCGGTCAGCGCCTTGATGGCGTCGTAATCGCCCTCGGCCTTGATGCGCATGATCTCGGCCAGCAGCATGCCCACGCCTTCGTGCATCTTGTGATAGTCCTTCACCCGAATGTAGGTCTTTCCGTTGCGGTCAAACTGCTCGATCGAGCCGGGGACCTTGTCCTGAATGTAGCGGGCGATCAGTTGCCGGTCGCGGGCGTGGTCTTCCTCGATGGTGTCGCCCTTGGGGATGCGGCGAAGCTGGACCAGCGCCGCCAGGGTCTGACGATCGTACATCGCCTTGGCCACCTCGTCCTGCTCGGAGACCAGGCCGAGTTCCTTCAGCTTGGGGTCCCAGGCGTTCCACAGCGCCATCAGGTCGGCGCGCGCCTCCTCCATCGCGGAGAAATATTCCTTCAAGTAGGGTTCGGAACCGCCCTTCAGGCGATCGCTCAGCTTGCCGGAGCCGTGGCCGATGACCTCGTGCATCGCGGTCATCAAGTCTTCGGCTTCGTTGCCGTACTTCTTGCCGCGCTCGATCTGTTCGGGTGTGGCCGCGAATTCTTCCAGCGATTTGAAACCGCCGGCGTCGTTCAGCGCCCGCGAGCTGCCGGTAAACAGAAAGTTCTTGCTGCCGTACTTCTCGCGGATTTCGTTCTCGTTGGGCAGATTGTCGCCGATGGTGGTGACCTGGAAGTCGCCGGTCTCGATCAGGGTCTCGACCGCCTTCACCACCGGCGGCTGCACGCCAATCTTCTTGTATTTGTCGTCCCAGGGCGCTCTCTGCTCGAAGTATTGGGCGTTCTCGGCCAGCTTCACCATGGCGTCGGTGAGCGGCTTGTCGGTCACCGAGACGAAGCTCTGCGAGCTGCCTTTGGCGCCGCGCGCGTCGCGGTAGATCTCGATGAAGCCGTTGGCGAAGTCCACGGGCGAATTGTCCTGCACCCAGTCGGCGCCGAACTTCAGCCAGTCCTGGAAGTCGCCGGTCTGGTAGAAGCGGATGAGGTCGGCGATCACCTGCGCCTGCTTGGGCTCCGCTGCCGCGCGCGCTTTTTCCAGGCACTGGTTGGCGCGCCGCAGGTAGGTGGCGTAGAGGCCGGGCGGAATGCGGCCGTCGGGCGTGCCGGCGCGATAGACCTCTTCGTGGAGCTTGCCGTCCTTGCCTTTCACCAGCCGCGAATTGAGCGGATGCTGATCCTTGAAGTCCTTCAGTTCGGCCAGGCTCACGCCGGAATAAAAGTTATTCGAACTGGCCTGGATGATGTCCTTGCCGCCTTGTGGGCTCTTGGCCGTGGTCATGGGCTGGAAGCTGGGATCAAACAGCGAGGCCCTCAGCCCGTCGAGTTCCCGGTTCAGTTGCGCGGGCGTGGGGAGCGGAGGCAGATCGCCATAGGCGGTCTTCATGGCGCCGTGGCGCTGCGCCGTGACGGCCGCCTGCTTCAGCTCGTCGAAGGTGAATGTGGGAAGAAACTTCTGCGCGGTGTTCTCGTTGTGATTGCCGCGGTTCGCCCAGAAGAGCTTGGCGAAGTCGGTGATCTTACCCATCGCCGCCGGGTCGATGCCCTCGGGATGGGCGACAATCTCTTCCAGCAGCCGCTTCTGCCGCAGGCCGTACGGAGACAACTGGTCATAAATGATGGGATCGATGGCGATGGAAGCCTGCGTGAGCCAATAGGCCAGGGCTTGCTGTTTGGGGTCGAGCGCTTTGAAGCTCTCGGCGTGGAGCAGGACGAAGCCGGTATTGCCGACTCGGTCCATCAGGGCGCTGGGCGCGGCGGGCTGCTCGGCGCCGGCAAGAGATGCAAACAAGAAAATGGCCGCACAGGCGGCGAGGCGAAGTCTCACGTTGTCCTCCGGGCGGCCACGGTCAGGCCGGACTGCCTATCGTAATGGACGATGGCATAAGCGCAAAGTTAAGATGGGGTGGGGTAGTGCGCTACCTTCATCGGGTTGTGGGGAGGTGAAGTCATGCTGGTATTCGTTGACGAGAGCTATCACGAGAAGGACGAAGCAAATGCGAAGAGCACCTTTAGTGCCGTTGCCATTCACGAAAAACGCTATCGGGAGTTCGACATGAAGCTCTTCGACCTGAAACGACACTTCTGGAAAGTTGCCAACCCGTATGACATGGAGCTAAAGGGGCGCAAACTCTTGAACCACAGGGCATTGATTCTGCCCAAAACCAGAGATTTTGTCGAGCAATTCATCACCCTCTGCAAGGAGGTGGGAGCGGTGTTCTTTGCGGTCGTCCAGGACGGCACGTTTACCTTGGCGAGTGAGAGTGACAAATTGCCTAACCTGTACCGTTCTCTGGTGCGGCGGGTGAATCAGTTCATGCAGGACAAACACCCCGAACATCAGGCAGTGTTTTTCTTCGACGGCATTGACCACCAGACCAACAAGAAAATTGCAATTAGCTTTAACAACTTCATGTATCGGCACCGCGGCGGTCAAACCAGCAAGAACGTCTTGCCAACGCCATTCTTCTGTGATTCGGAAGTTTCACCGGGTGTCCAGATTGCTGATGTCTTGGCTTATTGTGTCAATCAGCGATATGGCGGCAGGCGTGGGTCCTTGGAAGATATTTTCCAGCAGTTTAGGGCATTAGCCTACAACCATGAAGACCCAGATGAGGGGTTCACATTGTGGGGTTTTTCGATGATTAAGCCAGACAGGGCGGTCGGCGTCGCAAGCGAGAGAGTGGAATCACTAGCCGTTGTCTCGGGAGACCAAGGTGATGTCGTTGAAGAGAGAATCCTTGAGAGAATGGAAATAAAAACAGAAACTGGCGGCTCTGACGAGCCCGCGACGCCACCTGTTAAGTAGCGCACCAGTTTCTCGATATCTATGATGCCACTCGGGCAACGCCGGACGCAAGTCGTTAGTTTGTCAAGTGGTATTATAGTAAACATCGGTCTTTCATCCTGTTAACGGCTACGACGCGATACCCTAATGACTACAACCGGTTAGCGCTGCAACCCAGCAGGCCCTTCACCAGTTCGACGACGCCAGCGCCGTAGCTGGCCGAGGTCACTACATCCACCTTGCGCTTGAGCTTGGGCAGCGCATTGGCGACGGCAGCGGAGTAGCCGCAGAGGGCGAGAAAATCTTCGTCGTTCTCCGCATCCCCGACACCCACGGTATCCCTGGGCGCGATGCCGATCTCGCGCAGGGCGCCCAGCAGGCCGCTGGCCTTGTTCACGCCTTGCGGCAGCACCATCACCGAGCGCTTGTTGAGGATGACCTCGAGCGGCAGCCCCAATTCGTCGATCACCTGGGAGACTACCCGCCGTTGCGCGCGCGCGGTGGCGACGATGGCGCGCCCGACCGAGAGCGGCGACAGCTTGCGCGCCCGCAGCGCCTCCACCAGCTTGCGCGAGGGCCGGCCGGCCAGCAGGCGGCGCTTGCCGCTCGCAGGGTCATAGATGACGGCGCCGTTCTCCGCCACCACGCGATCGAAAAGCGAGATCAGGGGAAAGACCTCGAGCAGTTCGCCGAGTTCACGCCCGGTCACCAGCAGCAGCTTGCGGCGGGAATCCCGCACCTCACCGAGCGCTTTCAGGGTCGCCGCACGGACGTGGCCGCCGGTCGCCAGCGTCCCATCATAGTCACAGGCCAGCGCCGCCCAGCGCACGCCGGAGCCCCCATCAAGCCCGGTTTTGGCTTGACGGGGTGGGAGCTTCATCGTTGGGCCGCCAGCTCCCGGGATTCTTCGCGCGTGGGTTCTCGAGGGTCGAGCCGGGTCTCGCACAGTTCTCCGATCAGGTTGGCGGCCCAGCGATACACATTGTTCTCCTTCACCGCGCGGCGCATGTGCTGCATGCGCTCCTTCTTCTCGCGGGGCTCCATTTCCAGGGCGCGGAAGATGGCGTCGGCGAGCTGCTCGGTGTCGTAAGGATTCACGATCAGGGCGTCGCGCAGCTCGCGGGAAGCCCCGGTGAAGATGCTGAGCAGCAGCACCCCCTGCTCGTCGTCGCGGGCGGCGACGAATTCCTTGGCCACCAGGTTCATGCCGTCGTGCAGCGAAGTCACCAGGCAGAAATCGGCGGCGCGGTAGAAGTGCGAGATTTGCTCGTGGCTGTGGTGGCGCATGAGGAAGACGATGGGCTTCCACTTGCCGGACTGGAAGCGCCAGTTGATGCGGTCCGCCTCGGCTTCCACTTCCGCCAGCAGGTCGTGATAGCGCTTGATGTGGGTGCGGCTGGGGGCGCCGATCTGCACGAACGTCAGCTTGCCCTGGTAGGCGGGATATTTTTCCAGAAAACGCTCGATGGCGAGAAAGCGCTCTGGGATGCCCTTGGTGTAGTCCACGCGGTCCACGCCCACGCCCAGGAAAAGCGCCTCCACGCCCATCTCGTTCAGCAGCGCCGATTGTTGCTTGTACACCGGCTTCGGCTTCTTGTCCGCAGCCGGCTCCTCCCACACCACGCTGATGGGGAACGGACGCACCGAGGTGAGGTGGTCATGGCGGTTCACGGCAAAGTGTTCCCAGTCGATGCGGGATTCCAGCGCCCCATCCACGGTTTCCAGGAAATTATTGCAGTGCGCCTGGATGTGGAATCCGATCAGGTCCGCGCCCAGCAGGCCATCCAGCAGCTCGCGCTGCCAGGGACAGATGCCAAACGCTTCCGGGTTCGGCCAGGGGATGTGCCAGAAGATGGCGACCCGCGCGTCCGGCCGCTGCTGCTTGATCAGGCGCGGCAGCAGCGCGAAGTGGTAATCCTGCACGATGACCACCGGGCGCTGGGTGCTGGCCATCTCGCCGAGCACGGCCTCGGCGAATTTGACGTTCACCGCGCGATACCATTCCCAATCGCTCTCCCGGAACACCGGCCGGGTGTGCGCGATGTGGCACAACGGCCACAAGCCTTCATTGGAGAAGCCGAAGTAGTATCCCTCTTCCTCTTCCTTGGTCAGCCACACCCGGCGCAGGTTGTAGCGCGGCTGCTCGGGCGGGACGCGGACGCAGTTGCGCTCGTCCACCATCTCGCGATCGGCGTCGCCGCTGCCGTGCGCGATCCAGGTGCCGTCGCAGGCGCACAGGATGGGCTCCAGCGCCGTCACCAGGCCGCTGGCGGGAACGATGGTTTCGATTCCCTTCCCCCGCCGCACGTGCATGTAGGGCTCGCGATTGGCCACCACGAACAGAGGGCTCTCCGCCAGCTTGCTGCGCAGGGAGACGCTCAGGCGTTCGGCGGTCCAGGAGGAATCGCCGGCGGCGCGCAGTTGCGCTTCGTTCTCGGCGGAGGCGCGGGCCGCGGCCAGACTGGCGGCGAAGGTGGCCACCTCGCGGGTGAGGGGATTGAGCAGGTCGGTGCCGCCCGCGGCCGGCGCGGTGGCGGTGCCCATGCGCAGCGCCCGCATCCACTGCGCCGTCTTCGCCACCGGAGCCAGGATGCTGTGCCGCACCATGAAGAAGCTGATGAGGATGATCAGCACCACCTGCACCCCGATGCTGAACAGCAAATAGCGCCACAAGTGGGTGCCTTGGCGGGCGATGTAGGCGGTGTCTTGCACGATGGCGAGCGCGCCGGCGACCTCCTGGTCGCGCTCCAGCGGCGTGGCGTAGATGTAGACGGGGCTATCCTGCAGGATGACGAACCCGCCGGCGCCGGCGTCCTTCTCGATGGCCTGCAGCGCCGTGACGGGAGGCGACACCAGCCGCTTGGCGAGTGCCGAACTCATGGCCAGCACGCGCCCGTGGCTGTCGTACACGGCAATCCCGGCCAGATGTTCGCGGTTGCCCCAGCGCTCCACCAGGCGCTGCAGTTCCTGGCGCGAGCCCATCAGCGGGGTCACGCTATCATCCAGACTTTCGGCAAGCAGTTCCGTCCGCCGCGAGAGATCGCGTTCCTGGATTCGGCGGTCCCGCCGGACCAGATAGCCGGAGAACAGCAGAGACACGGCAATGACCGCCAGCAGCACGGGAACAAACAGCTTGAGACTCACGCGCATCGGAACCCCCATTTTCCAGTTAGATTCGCGGGCGGCACAGGAGGGGTGCATGCGGTCAGCAGATCTCGCCACCGCAGACGCGCAGCCAGTCTACCAGAAACTGCACGAAATCCTGGCGGCAGGCGGCGTTCTCGGCGCTGGATCCGCCACCAACGCAGGCCGCTTCGGGCAGGGCGGGAAACAGCCGATCGCGATCGCTGAGGAAGGCCACGGCGGTGTCCTCTCCCGCGGGCATGGCGGGAAACATAGCGTCGGGACCGCGAGATGCTTCGCTTTCCCCAACGTCGAAAGCTGGTCCGGACAAAGGCGAGGCCAGTTCCGCCGCCTCGCCTCCGGTGATCACCACCACGCGGGTGCGGCTGGTGATCATGATGCAGTCGAGAAGTTCAGCGACGGTGGGATAGGGCACGCCGCTCGGGGCGGAGCTGCAGGGCGCGATCACGCTGTCGTAATCCACCACCAAGACCCGCCGCTTGGCCTGGGCCAGTTCTTGAAAGAAAGGAGCGTTGTCACCGTGGACGTCGAGGATTCGCATGGCTATGCCTCCAGGACGCGTGGCGCGGCGAATACGGACGACTTCACGTTCTGCCCCAAGGCTGGCCGGGGCCGGCCGTGGACGAAGTGGCGGGAGTTGCCGAAAGCTTATCCCATAAGCGGCTGGCGGAGCTACAAAAAACCGCTTAGGTTGGATGCAGATTTTGCCCTGCAGGATGGGGCGCAGAGCGGCTGGCGAAAACCCGCCCGCCGCCCGGCGAAAACAGGAGTTACTTCACATCCAGCAGTTCGACGTCGAAGAGCAAAGTGGAATTGGGCGGGATCAGTCCGCCACCGACGCCACGGTTGCCATAAGCCAGCTCCGAAGGAATCTCCAGCCGGCGCTTGCCGCCGACCTTCATCCCGGCAACGCCTTCATCCCAGCCCTTGATCACCTGGCCGGCGCCGAGCTCGAATTCAAACGGCGACTTCCCCACGGAGCTGTCGAATTTCTTGCCGTTGGTGAGCCAGCCGGTGTAGTGAACCTTCATCTTGTGGCCGGCGGTGGCGGTGGTGCCAGTACCGGCCTTGACGTCCCAGTACTTGAGGCCGTCCGCGGTTGTGACCGGCTTGCCGGTGACCGGTGGCGGGCCGCCCGATTGCGTTTCCCCAAACATCATCAGACCCAGTAGAAACAACATGCATACCACGCGTGCGATGCCTAAGCTCATGTGTCCTCCGCAAAGCCAAGCATCATAACAAAGCTTGTCATCCTGAGCGAAGCGCGAGCTTCGCGTGCGAAGCGAGGGCGAGTCGAAGGACCCCTACTTGGCAAAGACTATTGCTGTGGGCAGGGGTCCCTCGACTCGCGCTCCCTCACTCCGTTCGGTCGCGCTTCACTCGGGATGACAGGTTAGGGAGAGTGTGAGTGACGTTCACCGGTACATGGGCGGTGCGCCGCCCATCATGTCCAGGTCGAGGCCGAGCTTCAGGCGGGCGGCCTCGGACATCATGCCCGGGTTCCACGGCGGCTCGAACACGATATCGACCTGAACTTCCTTCACGCCGGGCAGACGCGTCAGCTTGTTGTGCACGTCGCCTTTGAGGATGTCGCCCATGCCGCAGCCGGGCGCGGTCATGGACATCTTAACTTCCAGGCGCTTGCCGCCTTCAATGTCCTTGATCTCGCAGCCGTAGATCAGCCCCAGGTCCACGACGTTGACCGGGATTTCCGGGTCGTAGACCTGCTTCATCTGCTCCCAGACCGCGGGCTCGCTGAACTCGCCGGGCGTGGCGGACGCCGCGGGCTGCGGCTCAGTGGCGGTGATGCCGAGGGCGTCGGCGTCTTTGGCGTCGATGCGGACCATGTAGCCGATGTCGGTGGTGACCGTGTAGCTGCCGCCCAGCGACTGCGTGATGCGCACCGTGCTGCCGGCGGGCAGCTTCAGGCGCCAGCCGTTGGGGATCTGGGTGGCCTCGACTTCGCGGGAGAGCGTGATCGGTCCTGTGATTTCGGTTTCCATGTGATTACAAGCTATCTCGCAACCGGTTTTCGGGAGGGCATGGCTTCAGCCGTGCCAAAACACTCCCCACAACTGTCATCCTGAGGAAGCGCGAGGGAGCCCTGGCGACCGAGCGCGACGAAGGATCTTGGTGCTACTACCCCGGCCGACGAAGGTAATGGTGAGCCTCTACCAGCATGGGCTCGCATACAAATCCATAGATCCCTCGCTCATGCTCAGTCGCAAGGCTCCCTCGCGCTTCACTCGGGATGACAATTCACAAAGCATTCCATTGCGGCACGACTGTAAAGTGGTGCCCCTTCACCAGATCACCTATCAGAAGCCGCCTTCTACTCGGTCGAAACCGGCTCCTGCTGGTCCTTGAGCGCGGCTTGCAGCGTGTGCCAGGCCAGCGTCGCGCATTTGACGCGCACCGGAAACTCCGACACGCCGGAAAACGCCGCCAGCTTGCCCAGCGCTTCCGCGCCGTTCGACTCGGCGTGCCCGGTGACCAGCTTGTGAAATCTCTCGAAGATCTTCTCCGCTTCGGCCCGGCTCTTCCCTTTCAGCGCCTGGGTCATCATCGAAGCCGATGCCTTGGAGATGGCGCAGCCCGAGCCTTCAAAGCTCACGTCGCGAATGGTATCGCCTTCAAGGTTCAAGTAAACCGTGAAGTGGTCGCCGCACAGCGGGTTGAAGCCTTCGGCTTTGTGATTGGCTGCCGGAAGCGCGCGATAGTTGCGGGGCGTCTTGCTGTGCTCGAGGATGACCTCCTGATAGAGCTCGCGCAGGTCCGCCATTACTGGAACACCTCCAGCACCTTGTGCAGGCCGGCGACCAGCGCATCCACGTCCGCCCGTGTGTTGTACAGGCCGAACGACGCGCGCGCGGTGCCCGGGATGCCGAAACGCTCCATCACCGGCTGGGCGCAGTGGTGGCCGGTGCGGATGGCGATCCCTTCCTGGTCGAGGATGGTGCCCACGTCGTGCGGGTGGATGCCCTCGAACACGAAGGAGATCACCGCCGTCTTCTCACGCGCTGTGCCGATCAGGCGCACGCCCGGCACGGCCGAGATGCGCTCGGTGGCGTAGGCCAGCACGTCGCGTTCGTGGCCCTCCACCTGCTCCCAGTCGAACTGATTCAAATATTGGATGGCTGCGCCCAAGCCGATGCCGCCGGCGATGTTGGGCGTGCCCGCCTCGAACTTGTAGGGCAGCTTGTTGTACGTCGTCTTCTCGAAGGTGACGGAGCTGATCATGTCGCCGCCGCCCTGGTACGGTGGCATCGCGTCCAGCAGCTTGGCCTTGCCGTAGAGCACGCCCACGCCCGTCGGGCCGTAGAGCTTGTGGCTGGAGAAGGCGTAGAAATCAGCGTCGAGCGCGCGCACGTCCACCTTGACGTGCGGCGCGGCCTGCGCGCCGTCGAGCAGCACCGGGACGCCGCGCCGGTGGGCCATCTCGATGATCTGGCCGACGGGATTGATGGTCCCCAGCGCGTTCGAAACGTGCGCCACCGAGACGAATTTCGTCTTCGGTCCAAGCAGCTTCTCGTATTCCTCGAGCAGCAGTTCGCCTTGATCGTTGATCGGGATGACCCGCAACTTCGCGCCCTTCTCTTCGCACAGCATCTGCCAGGGCACGATGCCGGAGTGGTGCTCCATGGCGGAGATGATGATCTCGTCGCCCGCGCCCACGTGCTTGCGGCCCCAGGTCTGTGCCACCAGGTTGATGGCCTCGGTGGTGCCGCGCACGAAGATCACTTCGCTGGGATCGCCGGCGTTGATGAAGTGCTGTGCCGCTCCGCGCGCCTGCTCGTACGCCTGGGTGGCGCGCTCCGAGAGGTAGTGCACGCCGCGATGGATGTTGGAGTTGTACTCGCGATAGTACTTGTCGAGCGCGCGGAGCACGGACTCGGGCTTCTGCGCCGTGGCGGCGTTATCCAGATACACCAGCGGCTTGCCGTTCACCTTCTGGTGCAGGATAGGAAATTCGCGGCGCACTTTTTCGACATCAAACGTGTTCCGCCGGCCTGCCACCGGCGGGAGACTGCCGGTAACGACATGGGTTGCGCTGCTCATCCGAGTTCCTCCCAATTCCGCTGCACCGCCGCGTCCGCAGCCTGGACCACGGCTGTGCCCTCGGGCAGCCAGCTCGGGGTCAGGGCTTCGAGGTAATTCCGTACCGGGCCGGTCCGCATGCGCTCCAGACACTCGCTGGCGAAGGCGTAGAGCAAAAGCCGCCGCGCCGCGATTTCGTCGAGGCCACGCGAGCGCAGGTAGAAGAGCGCGTTCTCCTCGACCTGCCCGATGGTCGCGCCGTGCGTGCACTTCACGTCGTCGGCATAGATCTCGAGCTGCGGCTTGGTGTCGATCTGCGCGTCGTCGGAGAGCAGCAGGTTGCGGTTGGTCTGCTTGGCGTCGGTCTTCTGCGCGTCCTTGTGCACGATGATGCGGCCGTGGAAGACGCCGTGCGCCTGCTCGTCCAGGATGCCGTTGTAGAACTGGCGGCTGTTGCAGCGCGGCTGGGCGTGCTCGACGAGCATGTAGTTGTCCATGTGCTGCCGGCCCCTGCCGATGAACAGGCCGTTGATCAGGCACTCGCCGCCTTCGCCCGCCAGCACCGGATGTACGTTGTTGCGGACCAGCGCCCCGCCGAGCAGCAGCGAGTGCGACTCCACGTTGGCATTGCGCCCCTGCTCGATGCGCAAGGTGGAGACGTTGAGCGCCTGCGTGTCTTCGCGCTCGATCATGTAGTGCGCAACCACGGCGTCGCTCCCGGCATAGAGTTCGGTGACAACGTTGGAGAACATCACGCCGCTCGCGACCGAGACGTAGTCTTCAACCACGGTCACCTGGCTGTGGTCTTCCGCCACGATCAGGTTGCGCGGATGCGCCATCGCCGGCGCTCCGTTGCCGGTGGAAACGTAGAGCAGACAGATGGGCGCTTCGACCACAACTCCGCGCGCGATGTGGACGTATCCGCCATCGGCGAGGAATGCGGTGTTGAGCGCGATGAAGGCATCGCGATCGAAACTCGCATAGCGTCCGAGGTGGCCTTCCAGGCTCGCGGCATCGTTCTTGATCGCCTCCGCCAGGCCGCTCACGCGGACGCCCTTGGGAAGCTTGCCCAGCGACGAAAGCTCGGGCGCGTAGCGGCCATTCACGAACACGAGCTGGCAGGCCGCGCCGGGAATGCGGAATGGATCGAGGTCGCGCGGGTTAATCTTCCCTGCCCCGTCCGCTAACTGGAACGCGGTGCGCGAGATGGGCGCGATGTTGGTGAAGCGCCAGTCTTCGTCGTGCGTCGTCGGGAAGCCGAGCTCGGAGAAGCGCGCAAAGCCGTCGGCGCGCAGCTTGCGCAGCCAGCCGAGGTTGTGGCCCGGCGCGCTCTTCTCGAAGCGCGCGAAGCTGTCGAGGTAGCCCTGCAATTCCGGAGTTGTGATGGTCAGCGACATCGCCTTACGCCCTCACCGCTTCGCCTTCGACCCCGACGTAGCCCTTGTCTTCGAGTTCGAGCGCCAGCTCCGGGCCGCCCGACTTGACGATGCGTCCATCCACCAGCACGTGCACGAAATCCGGCACGATGTAGTTCAACAGGCGCTGGTAGTGTGTGACCACGATCATGGCGCGATGGGGCGAGCGCATAGCATTCACGCCCTTGGCCACAATCTTGAGCGCGTCGATATCGAGGCCGGAATCGGTCTCATCGAGAATGGCCAGCTTCGGCTCGAGCACCGCCATCTGCACAATCTCGTTGCGCTTCTTCTCGCCGCCCGAGAAGCCCTCGTTGACCGAGCGGTTCATGAAGCGCTCGTCCATCTCCAGCAGCTTCATCCGCTCCTTGTAATAAGGGATGAAGTCCATGGCGTCCATTTCCTCTTCGCCGTGGTACTTGCGCACGGCGTTGACGGCGGACCGCAGGAAATAGGCATTCGAGATCCCAGGGACCTCCACCGGATACTGGAAGGCCAGGAAGACGCCCTCGCAGGCGGCTTCTTCCGGCTTCATGGCCAGCAGGTCCTTGCCGTTATAGAGCACTTCCCCGGCGGTGACGACGAAGGTCTCGCGCCGCGCCAGCACCTGCGCCAGCGTGCTCTTGCCGGAGCCGTTCGGCCCCATGATGGAGTGCACCTCGCCGGGATTTACCACCAGGTCGACGCCCTTGAGGATCTCGTGATTCTCTACCTTGACGTGCAGGTTCTTGATTTCCAGGAGACTCATTATTTCGTGTTCCTCTTCTCTTTTCGGCTTTGAAGGGGCGCGGCTTCAGCCGCGCCGTAATTGCTATCAAACTTGTCATCCCGAGCACAGCGCGAGCGTTAGCGAGCGCAAGTCGAGGGACCTTGCGGTTACCCCACGCTGCCTTCCAAACTCACGCTCAGCAGCTTCTGCGCCTCGACCGCAAATTCCATGGGCAGCTCGCGGAAGACGCGCTTGCAGAAGCCGTTCACGATCATCGACACCGCGTCTTCAGTCTTCAACCCGCGCTGCCGCAGGTAGAACAACTGGTCTTCGCCGATCTTAGAGGTCGAGGCCTCGTGCTCCATGCGTGCGCTGGCGTTCTTCACCTCGATGTACGGGAAGGTGTGCGCACCGCACTTATCGCCGATCAGCAGCGAATCGCATTGCGTGTAATTGCGCGCGCCCACCGCGCTTTTCTGGATCTTCACCATGCCGCGATAGGTGTTCTGGCCGCGTCCGGCCGAGATGCCCTTGGCCACCACGGTCGAGCGCGTGTTGCGCCCGATGTGGATCATCTTGGTGCCGGTATCGGCCTGCTGATAGTTGTTGGTCAGCGCCACCGAGTAGAACTCGCCCACCGCGTTGTCGCCCTTCAGGATGCAGCTCGGATACTTCCACGTGATGGCCGAGCCGGTCTCCACCTGCGTCCAGGAAATCTTCGAATTCACGCCCGCGCACAGGCCGCGCTTGGTGACGAAGTTGAAGATTCCGCCGCGGCCTTCCTTGTCTCCGGGATACCAGTTCTGCACCGTCGAATACTTGATCTGGGCGTTGTCGAGCGCCACCAGCTCCACCACCGCCGCATGCAATTGGTTGGTGTCGCGGATAGGCGCGGTGCAACCCTCGAGATAGCTGACGGACGCGCCCTCTTCGGCCACGATCAGCGTGCGCTCGAACTGCCCCGTCTCGGCCGCGTTGATGCGGAAGTACGTCGAAAGCTCCATGGGACAGCGCACGCCCTTGGGCACGAAGACGAACGAACCATCGCTGAAGACGGCCGCATTCAGCGCCGCGAAAAAGTTGTCGCTGTACGGCACCACCGAGCCCAGATACTTCTTCACCAGTTCAGGATGGTTCTGCACCGCCTCGGAGAACGAGCAGAAGATCACGCCCGCCTCGGCCAGCTTCTCTTTGAAAGTAGTGGCCACCGAGACGCTGTCGAACACCGCGTCCACGGCGACGCCCGCCAGCCGCTTCTGCTCTCCCAGAGGAATGCCGAGCTTCTCGTAGGTGCGCAGGATCTCCGGGTCCAGCTCGTCCAGGCTCGTCAGGCTGGGCTTCTGCTTGGGCGCCGAGTAATAGACGATGTCCTGATAGTTAATAGGCTCGTAGTGAACATTGGCCCACTTGGGCTCGGCCTCGGACTGCTCCAGCTTCGCCCAATGGCGATAGGCCTTCAGCCGCCAGTCCAGCATGAACTGGGGCTCGCGCTTCTTCTGAGAAATAAGACGGATTACGTCCTCATTCAGGCCTTTGGGGATGCGGTCTTCCTCGATGTCGGTGATGAATCCCCACTTGTACTCCTGGTTGGCGAAGTCCTGAATGGCGTTGGCTGGTGTGTTCATTGCACTCCCCCGCTGATCAATTGAATGGTAGAAACCAGGTTGCTGCGCGGCTTCAGGCCGGCCAGTTCCATGGGCTGCATCAGGTCGCCCAGGGTAAGGTTCTCGAGCGCGCCCAGCAGCGCCAGGCTGATGACCTTGGAGTTGCGCCGCACCAGGCAGGAGGGCTCCAGGTCGCAACTGCCGCCGGCAACGCTGCACTCGGTGAAGCCGATGGGACCTTCGAGCGCGCCGATGATCTCGGCCACGGAAATCTGCTTGGGGCTGCGCGACAGGCTGTACCCGCCCTTCGAGCCGCGATGCGAAACCAGCAGCCCGCGGTGCGAAAGCTCTTTCAGCAGCTTGCAGACGGTGGGCAGCGGAACCTGGCTCGCCGCCGCCAAGTCCCGTGCATTCTGCAGCTCGGGGTGCTGGGCGATCGAGGTCATCAGGACGATGCCGTAATCGGTCATTTTGTTCAGCCTGAACATCGGTTTCGCTCCCGGCGGCGGCTTACAGCCATACCGTACTAATTTGGTTCTGTATGTATTCTAGGACAGGCGGGCCGGGTTGTCAAAGCCTAGTTCGGCGCTTGGAGGCTGGGGAAGCCTGAACGGGGAAAATCGGTGGGCGGGCGGTGTTTTTGGGGGCTGATTCCGCCGTCCCTGGCGGGACTCGGCCCGGCAGGCTCTTAATTGCTGCTACCAAGGAGGGCTAAGAGCCCAAGAACGGCCAGCACGAATACCCCAGCGTTGCGCTGTTGCTTCGCCAACTGTAGCCGTAACAAATGAGTATTCAGTGTGCCTATCGCGTCCCACGGATTCGCCCTGTCTAGGCTGATGTACTCGTTGCCGACATCGAATCCCTCCACCTGTACGCCTTGCTCGACCACTAAAATTCTGGGTTTCTTGCAGCCTACCGCGTGACCAATCTCTTGATTGACAAATCTTGAATGAGCACCGCCTTGGGTGAGAAACGCGACGAAACAATCACAAGCTCGAATTGCATTGTCAATCTTGGCGGGCAAGGAATGGCCGAATTGCCAATCCCTCTCAGCTATGTAGCACGTGAGTCCTCGGGCGTGGGCGTCCGTGGCAGCGGTATAGACGATCCCAAGGTCTTCCTGCCTCATGCTGTGGCTAACAAACACGTTGTAGGGTGTCATAGAGAATCCTTCTTTCTCTCCAGAGAAATTTGGGGAGCAGTTCCCGGGACAGTTGGCTCGCCTTCTGCCAAATTAGATACCAGAAATGGTGACGCGGTTTCAGGTCAGCTTGATTTCCACATTCGGATTTCTAGCCCTGCAGCGCCGCCGTCTTCCTCCGCACCTCGCCCACGAATGCCGCATCCTTCAGATCTTCCAGATTGATCTCGACGTTGGCCAGCGCGCCGGTTAGCGCGGCCTGGGCGAGCGCCTTGGCCACGGCGAGGTCCGAGGCCATCTTCGGATTCGTGACGGGCTTGAGCGCTTCGGCGATGCGCGCCACTTCCCTTGCCCGCTCGGCCACGCCCAGGGGCACGTTGGTCGCGCCCTTGAGAGCTTCGGCAATCGCGCCATCGCTCTGAGACTTGGTTTTGTAGGCCTTCATGACGGCTTCATAGGACGCCGCGTCGGCGTCGATGGCGGCCTTGAATTCCTCGCGCAGCGTACTCAATCGAGCGATGGCGTCGCTCAGCTCGCGCTCGTATTGCAGATAATTCTTCTTGCCGCGCGACATGCCGGCCACCATCGAGCCGAGCGCTGCGGCCATGGCGCCGGCCGCCGCCGAAGCGCTGCCCCCGCCCGGCGTGGCCGTGGGCGCGGCGAGCTGCTCTACGAACGGCTCGACCCCGGCGCGCAGTCCGCCCACCGCCATCTTGCCGCCCATAATCGCCTGCAGGCGGTTCTCCAGAATCAGCGAAGAGTCGAAGTTCTCGATCTGCAGGAACCACTCCGAGGCCATCTCCAGGGCCTTCTTCGGGATCAGCCCCACGATCTCGCTGAACGCCGGCATCACCCCGTAGCGCGCGGCTTCCCGGCGGACGTATTCGAAGACGCGCGCGATCGGCGTCTGCTCGAAGTCGGTGAGGTTCATCGAGACCTGCGCCAGCCCGCGCACCGGAAAGCCGGCCGCCTTGACGTAGCGCAGCCCGCCATTCGAGAAGCGCACCGCCTTGGCGATCTTTTGTGCGATCTCCACATCGGCGGTATTCAGATAAATGTTGTAGGCGATGAGGAACTTGCGCGCGCCCACCACGGTGGCGCCCGCCGTGGGGTGGATACGCGGCTCGCCGAAGTCAGGACGGCGGGCAGGGTTAGTGGCGATTTCTTCACGTAATCCTTCAAATTGTCCGCGACGGATGTTTTCCAGGTTCTGACGCTCGGGCGTGGCGGCCGCGGCTTCGTAGAGATACACCGGGATCTGGTAGCGCTTCCAGATCTCTTCCCCGACGTGGCGGGCGATGGTGACGCAATCCTCGAGCGCCACCCCTTCGATGGGCACGAACGGAATAACGTCGGCGGCGCCCATGCGCGGGTGCGCGCCCTGGTGTTGAGTAAGGTCGATGAGTTCGGCGGCGCGGCCCACGCCGCGGATGGCAGCCTCGGCGATGGCTTCCCGGTCGCCTACCAAGGTGATGACCGAGCGGTTGTGGTCGGCATCCATCTCGCGGTCGAGCAGGTAGACGCCCGGCGCCTTCATGGCTTCGATGATGGCATCCACCTTGGCCCGGTCGCGGCCTTCGGAAAAATTGGGAACACATTCGACAAGCGTGGACATGGCAGGGGAAGGATAGCGCAAGAATCGGGTGATCGGGAGATCGGGTCATCGGGGGATCGCCGGGATCGCCGGCTTGCTACCGCAAATGAAAGTAGCCGTCGTCGCGGGTGATGGTGACCGGGACGCCGAACAGCTCGCTGAGCCGCTGGTGGGTAAGGACAGCCTCTTTGGCGCCGTCGGCCAGGATGCGGCCCTGGCGCAGCAGGATCACACGTTCGATCTCGGGAATGATGTCGGCGAGGTGGTGGGTAACGAGCAGAATCCCGATGCCCTCGCGCGCCAGTTGCCGCATGGTTTCCCGCAACTGATATTGCGCGGCGATGTCGAGCGTGTTGCTGGGTTCGTCGAAGAGCAGGGTCTGGGGAGCGTGGACCAGGGCGCGCGCGATCAGGATGCGCTTGGCTTCGCCCGAGGACATCTCGGCGACCGGGCGGCCGGCCAAATGCGCCGCCCCCAGCCGCGCCAGGATCGCGTCGGTACGCTCGATCAACTCCGGCCGGACTTGATGGTGCTCAAAAATCCGCGTGCTGCTGAAGAAGCCCGATAGCACCACGTCGCGCCCGGTGGCATCGCCGGTGCAGGAGGCCAGCAAGTCGGGCGAAACGATCCCCAGCAGCATCCGCAGCTCAAAGATGTTCCAGCGCTCGCGGCCATAGATGGAGAGCGCCGAACCTTCGCGCGCCACGGGATAGCATTCGCGGGCGATGGTCTTGATGAGCGTCGACTTGCCGCAGCCGTTGGGGCCGAGAATGCAGACGTGCTCACCCGCGTCGATGCGCATGGAGACGCTGGCCAGCGCCTCGCGGCCGCCACGGAGGACGGTCACGTTGTCCAGCGAGATGAGAGGCGAAGGCAGGTTGGGATCTCCGACCAAGATGATAACGCAGCCTCCCCAGCGCTAACGCGCTGGGCTCACACAAATGTCGCCCTTGCGGGATCCTTCAAAGCGTGCGCTGCTGCCGCAGGTCTGAGCCTGCACATACACCACTTTGTAACAAAATGGTGTATGCTATTTCGATGGGCCGAACCAACATCAATATCGATGACGCCTTGATCCGCAAAGCGCGCAAACTCACTCGTCTCAAGACGAAACGACAGATCGTGGACAAAGCCCTGGAGTTGCTGGTCCGCTCCGAGAGCCGCAAAGGCATCCTTCGCTATTACGGGAGCGGCGTTTGGAAAGGCGACCTTAAGGCCTCGCGGAGAAATCGCGTTTGATCCTGGTGGATAGCTCCGTCTGGATCGATTTTTTCAGCTCTTCACCCGACCGCACCGGCGCCGAGCTGCGCCGTATGATCGAGGAAGCCGAGCCCTTCGCGCTCACCGGAATCGTCGTTGCCGAGGTCTTGCAGGGCCTCACCCGGGACGCGAAACGTATTGGGCAGTACCTGGCGCAGTGGGAGATGCTCGAACCCCGCGGCTTTGAGACCTACCGCGAGGCGGCGGCCATTTACAGGGCAGCGCGTGCGAAGGGCGTTACTCCCACCACGATTGATACTGTGATCGCGGCCATTGCTTTGGAGCACAATGCCGGCGTGTTCACTCTCGACCAGGATTTCTCCAGAATCGCTCGTATCACGCGTTTGGCGCTTTACCGCTTCTAGAGGGTCTGGTGTTCACCCTTCCCTGTGCTAGCATCAATGGTTCTCCATGCCTGCAGGCAAACTCCAAATCGTGCCCCTGGGAGGTCTGGGCGAGTTCGGCATGAACTGCATGGCCTTCCGCTGGGGCGATGACATCATTGTCGTCGATGCCGGCATGATGTTTCCCGAGGCCGAGTTGCTGGGCGTGGACATCGTCGTCCCCGACATCACCTACCTCACCGAGAACCGCGACAAAGTCCGCGCCATCGTGCTCACCCACGGCCACGAGGACCACATCGGAGCGCTGCCCTGGGTGCTGAGCGAACTGAACGTGCCGGTGTACGGCACCGAGTTCACGCTCGCCTACGTGGAGAACAAGCTGGAAGAGCACGGTCTGCTGGACGACGCCAAGCTGATCGAGATCCGCGCCGGCGAGCGCGTGAAGATCGGGCCGTTCACCATCCATCCCATCCAGGTGACGCACAGCCTGGTGGATTGCGTGTCGCTGGCCATCCACACGCCGCTGGGAGTGGTGATCCATACCGGTGACTTCAAAGTCGATCCCACGCCCACCGACAACCGGCTCTTCGACCTGCACGCCTTCGCCGAGTACGGCAAGAGCGGCGTGCTGGCGCTCTTTCAGGATTCAACCAATGTCGAGCGCTCGGGCTACACGCCCAGCGAACGCGCGGTGCGGAGGAAGTTCGAGGAAGTGTTCGCGCGGGCCGAGCGGCGGCTGTTCATCTGCTGCTTCTCGTCGTCCATCCACCGCATGAAGCTGACCATCGACACCGCCTTCGAGAACAATCGCAAAGTCGCGCTGGTGGGGCGCTCAATGAACGAGTCGGCGGAGATCGCGCAGGACCTGGGATACATCGAAATCCCCGACGGGGTGCTGATCCATCCCGGGCAGATCAAGGACTTCCCGCCCGAGCGGGTGTGCGTGCTGATCAGCGGTAGCCAGGGCGAACCCATGTCGGCGCTCTCGCGCGCCGCCGTCGACGGCCACAAGCACGCGAAGATCGAGCACGACGACACCGTGGTGCTCAGCTCGCGCATCATCCCGGGAAACGAAAAAGCCATTTACCGCATGATCGACCACCTCTACCGCCGCGAGGCGCTGGTGGTGTACGACGACGGCTCGCAGCCGCCCATCCACGTCAGCGGCCACGCCAGCCAGGAAGAGCTGAAGCTGATCATCAACCTGGTGAAGCCGCGGTACTTCATCCCTATCCACGGCGAGTACCGGCAACTGCGGCGGCACGGGGAGCTGGCAGCCTCGATGCACGGCGCCGTCGGCAAGGTGATCATGCTGGAGAGCGGCGACGTGCTGGAGTTCGACGAGCTGGGCGCGCGCAAGACGGGAGAAGTCGCTGTCGGACGCGTGTGCATCGATTCCGGCTCGCGCACGGATGTGGTCGAAGACCTGGTGATCCGCGACCGCCGCCTGCTCAGCGAAGACGGCATGGTGCTGGCCATCATCGCCATCAACAAGCTGAGCGGGAAAGTGCAATCGGCGCCCGAGATCGTCACCCGTGGCTTCGCGGCCGCGGGAGCGGAGAATGGATTCGTGGATGAAGCGCGGCAAGTGGTGATGGAGACGCTGGAGCACTCGAGCAAAGAAGAAAAAGGCGATTGGGGCGTGATGAAGGAGAAGATCCGCCAGGAGCTGAAGCGCTACATCGCGAAGAACACGTCGCGCCGGCCGCTGATCATGCCGGTGATTTTGGAGATATAGTTTCAAGTTTCAGGTTTCAAGTTTCGAGTTCAGAGTTCTCGGAGGGGCGCGGCTTCAGCCGCTTGCCGGAAGAACGCGTCTCGTGAGGGATCACGTGTCAGGGCACGCCTTCAGTCGTGCCGAAAGCTTATTGTATTGTCGTTCCGAGCCCGTCTGAGCGAGCTTTGCGAGTGAGGGCGTGGCGAGGAATCTTGGTGTCATACAAAACCAAGATCCCTCACTCGCGCTCAGTCGCGACGCTCCCTCGCGCTTCGCTCGGGATGACATTCCTGAGGCGAGTGACGGCACGAGTAAACTCGTGCCCTGACACGTGATCTTTCACGAAGCGCGTTTTTTGGAGAGCAACCATCGTCACCCTGGACGACATTCGGCAGGCGCAACAGCGGTTGCGGGGCGTGGCGGCGCGCACGCCGCTGGTCGCCTATGAAGAGGACGGCCGCCGGCTCTGGTTCAAGCCGGAGAGCTTTCAGCCCATCGGCTCCTTCAAGCTGCGCGGCGCTTACAACAAGATCGCGTCGCTGGCGGAGGACGAGCGGCGGCGCGGCGTGATCACTTACTCAAGCGGCAACCACGCGCAAGGGGTGGCGTATTCAGCGCGGGCGCTGGGCGCGAAGGCTGTGGTGGTAATGCCGCGCAAGGCGCCAGTCATCAAGATCGAAGCCACCAGAGCGCTGGGGGCGGAGATCGTACCCGTCGGTCCGACCAGCGGCGAACGCCAGGCCAAGGCGGAAGAACTGGCCGCCGAGTACGGCTACGTCATCATCCCGCCGTTCAACGACGAGAAGATCATCGCTGGACAAGGCACCATCGGCCTCGAGATCCTGGAAGACCTGCCCGAGGTGGAACTGGTGCTGGTGCCCGTGGGTGGCGGAGGTCTCGCAAGCGGCGTGGCCACGGCGGTGAAGCAGCTTTGTCCAAAAGCGAAGGTCATTGGCGTGGAGCCGGAGCTGGCGGCGGATGCGCAAGCCAGCTTGCGCGCGGGCAAGATCGTGAGCTGGCCGGGCGAGAAGGTAGGACGCACGCTGGCCGACGGGCTGCGCACGCAACACGTGGGCGAAATCACCTTCGAGCACATTCGGCATTACGTGGACGACATCATCACCGTCAGCGAGGACGAGATCCGCGAAGCCATGCGGCGGCTGGCGCTGGGCGCGCGTTTAGTGGCGGAGCCGAGCGGCGCGGTCGCGCCGGCGGCATTCTTCTTCCACGCCAATGAACTGCCGCGCGCCGAGAAGACGGTGGCCATCATCAGCGGCGGCAGCGTCGAGCCGCAACTGCTGGCCTCGGTGCTCGATGGCGGCTGGCTGGAAGCCACCGTCAGCGCCGACTGAATTCCGCCGCGGCGGTGTAGAATCTGTGGTCTTCTGGCCGTGACAAAATCCCCGAGGTTTGGTCCCCGAGGTTTGATCTATGCAGCGTTTATTCCTGGGCGCGGCCGTGTGCATGCTTTTCGCCGTTTCGTATGCCGGCGCCCAAGTCGTTCCGCAGCGGCACAGCGTGCTGGCGCACAAGCCCGCCAAGCCGCCGGCGAGATTCTTCCCTTATCCGATCTATGAGAGAACGCTGGGGAACGGGCTGCGCATCATGATTATTCCCACGCCCGAGTTCAAAGACATGGTGACCTACGCCACGCCGGTGTTCGCCGGTTCGCGCAACGAGACGGAAAAGGGCAAGACCGGGCTGGCGCACCTGTTCGAGCACATCATGTTCCGCCACGAATACAACGGCGTCGCCGGCGGATATCAGGAAATGATGGACCGCCTGGGCTCCTACAACAACGCCTACACCACCTACGACATGACCTTCTACCACCCCTTCACCTTCGCGCAGAACCTGGAGGGGCCGGTCCAGACCGGGCAGGGGCCGGCGCCGGGCGTGATCGAGCTGGAAGCTTCGCGCTTCAAGGGGCTGAAGATGGACCCGAAAACCTTCCAGGTGGAAGCCGGGGCGGTGCTGGGGGAGTATCGCCGGATCTATTCGTTTCCGGTGCAGAAGATGATCGAGCAGATGTCGCCGGTGGCTTTTCCTAATCATCCTTACGGCCACACCGTGATCGGCTATCTCGACGACGTGGAGAAGATGCCGCAGGCCTGGGATGCAGCCTGGCAGTTCTTCCATAGCTATTACACGCCGAACGATGTGGCCATCATCGTGGTGGGCGACGTGGACCCGCAGAAGCTGTTTCCGGCGATCGAGAAGGCGTATGCCGACTGGAAGCCGGTGCCTACGCCGAAGATTCCCACCCAGCCTGAGCCCAAAGAGCACCGGGCGGTGCACGTGGATTGGGAGGCGGAGGTCGCGCCGCGGCTGGTGGTCGCCTATCACACGCCCGCGTTCAATCCCGGCACGCCGGAGTCGGCGGTCTCGCTGGTTCTGGATGAACTGCTGACCTCGCGCTCGGCGCCCCTCTACCAGAAGCTGCGCTATCAGAAGCAGTCGGTGACCTCGTTCGCCACAGCCACCGCGCCGATTTCCACCGACCCGCACTGGATGCTGCTGAGCGCCGAGCTCAGCCTGGAACGCTTCCAGAAAGAGGGCACGAAGTACGTGGACGAGGTGCGCTACGACATCAGCGGCGGCGCCGAGGCGCTGAAGAATTTCTCCCAGGATCCCAACGCGGCCAAAACGCTGGAGGTGATCAAGAGCAAGGTGAAGAATGACTTTCTGGCGCAGTGGGATACCACCGACCACATCGCGCAGAGCCTGGCCACGTTTTACCGCTTCAACCGCGATCCGCACGTGCTGGATGCGCTGCTGCAGTCGGTCGAGGAGCTGCAGCCGGCGGACATCGATGACTACGCCGCCAGGTACTTCACGCGCGAAGGCCGGCTGGTGGGCACGCTGTGGCACGGCACGCCACCGCCGGAGACCGCTCCCAAGAAGACGGAGGCGCGGTGATGCGGAAGACAGTACTCGGTACTCAGTACTCGGTACTCAGTTTTCTGCTGGTGCTGGTTGGGGTGACGCTGTCGCCGGCACAGCAGGCGGCGGCCAAACATAAGCCGGCAGCTCCGCCTGAACTTCCGGCGAATGTGGTGACGCTGGCTTCGCCCTCGCCGCTGTATGAAGTCGAGATCATGGTGCGCGCCGGTTCGGCCCAGGACCCCCGCAGCAAAGAAGGCACCGCAAGCCTTGTTGGCAGGATGATGCTCGAGGGTGGCTTTGGCGATCCCAAGAATCCGGTCACGAAAGAGAAGCTGGCGGAGATCACGCGTCCGTGGGGCGAGGCCGCGTATCCCCAGGTGCGCGTCGACAAGGAAGCCACCGTCTTTAGCATGACCGTGCCGCGCGATGTCTTTCCCCAGTTCATAGCCCGGGTGCTGAAGCCGATGCTCACCCAGCCGCTGTTCCTGGAAGCCGAGCTGGAGCGGGTCCGCAAGGAAGCGCTGGTGGGGATCCGCTCGAACTTGCGATTCGAGCAGCAGGAGCAACTCGGCCTCGTGGCCCTGGATGACTGGGTGCTCGAGGGCACGCCGCTCGCACATCTTGCGCACGGCACCGTCGAAGGGCTGCAGGCAGTGACCCGGGACGATCTGCTAGCGTATTACAGTAGCCAGTACCAAATCCTGAACATATTCGTCGCCGCGAGTATCACCGATCCGGCGGCGCTCAAGCTGCTGGTTTCCGCTCTGCCCGTGGGTCCCGCGGGGGGCTTTCTCCGATTCATGTCTGGGCATGCGGAAGCGCCTGCCGGCCATCGCCTGCTGATCATCACCCAGCCCAACGCCATCGCTACGGGTCTACACCTAGGCTTTCCCATCGCGGTGCGGCGCGGCGAGCCGGATTACTGGCCGCTGTTCGTGGCCAACGTCTTCTTCGGCGCGCATCGCGACCAGATCGGGCGGCTGTATAGAGACATCCGCGAAGAGCGCGGATACAACTACGGCGACTACTCCTACATCGAATATTATGCGGCGCGTCCCTATGCGCTGTTCCCCCCGCCCGGGACGCCGCGCGAGCAGCAGTATTTCAGCATGTGGATCCGTCCGGTGAGTCACCAGTACGCGCACTTCATCCTGAAAGCCATGGCCTGGGAGCTCGACAACTTCATCAAGAACGGCATGACGGCGGAGCAGGTGGAAGCCGCCAAGCAGAAAGCGCGCACGCTCTACCTTAATTATGCCGACAGCAAGGGGCGGCAGCTCGGCTATCGTCTCGACGACATGTTCTACGGCATGAAGGACCACGGCTACCTGGCGGAGATGCTGGCCAACATCGACAAGCTGACGGCCGAGCAGGTGAATGCGGCGATCAGGAAATATCTTCAGGCCGCGAATCTGAAATATGTGATCGTGACCAACGAGAGCCAGGCGCAGAAGCTGGCCGACGACATTGCCGGCGATACCAACGTGGTGTCGAAGACGCGCGAGGAATACCACATCTCCGAGCCGGCGCCGCCGGAGAAGCAGAAGATGCTGGCCCAGGACGACGCGTGGAAGGCGTACAAGCTGAACATTCCGCGCGAGAACATCACCATCGTCAAGGCGGAGCAGATGTTCGAGAGCAGCGCCAACCCGGGGGTAAAGTGAAGCATCTGTGTAGTGAGACGCAGCAGGCTGCGTCTGCGCGTTGGCGGCGTTGGCGTGGATTATTCTCAGGACTCGCGGGTGCGGGCCACGAGAAACTGCCTTGTTGGACATTACGTGTCAGGGCACGGCTTCAGCCGTGCCGTTTGGCCACTGTAATGAACGGGCTTTAGCCCCTGAGGGCAAGGGCAATGGCTTCTCCAGCCTTGATTCTCGAAAATCGATTTCGTCTGCACATTCTGTCAGCAGGCAAATGCGCAGTGGCTAGAGCCCGGAACTCAGGGGGCGAGTAACGGCACGGCTGAAGCCGTGCCCTGACACGTGATCCCTCACCGCGCGACGTCCTGAACTATGAAGCGATCTCCGGATTGTGCGGGTTGCTCCGCGTGGTTAATAATCCGGGTTAGCCAGACGTAGCACGCTACGTCTCTACCATGTCAAATGAAATGATTTCAGGAGTTCATCGCAGCTTTGTTGCGGCAATGGCCCTGCTCGCGCTGTGTTGTCTCCCCCAGCCGCTGGCGGCGCAGGCCGAGCGCGCCGTCATGGTGCGGGAAGGCTATATCTATATCACTCCCGATGCGACTTCCACCCGCATGGCGAACCTGGCGCGCGGGCGCGAGGTGGCGATCCTGGAGAAGAGCCACGAATGGCTGCACATCACCCAGGTGGATGGCAACGTCAGCGGCTGGATTCTCGACAAGGGCGCGGTCCGCGCCTCGACTCCGGAGGGCGATCAGATTGTTTTTGGTGCGGCGGCGGATGCGGAGGCGGAAGCCAGCCGGCGCTACGGCCGCAAAGGCGCGGACAAGGATGCCTTGCGCCTCTACTACCGCATGGCGGAATATTTTCCCAAGTCGCCGCGGGCGGGCGAGGCGCTGTACCGCGCTGCGGACATCCGCTGGCAGGTGGACGCGCTCGACGTAAACACGCGTCCCTCGGCCAAACAGCACAATCCGCTGCTGCGGGCGCAGATCGATGAGGACTGGATGCGGGAGGTGATCAAGAAGTTTCCCGGCACCAAGTGGGCCGACATGGCGGCGTATCACCTCATCGAGAACAAGGTATGCGGCGATTGGGGCGGCGAAACCAAGTGTCCGGAGAAGGAATCGGAGATCTACGAGAAGTACGTGCACGAGCATCCGCAGTCTCCCAAGGCGGCCGAGGCCTTGTACCAGGCGGCGTGGCGGCAGGCGGCGCTGATCCAGATGTATAAAGATGATGGCAACGCCGGCCGCTCCAGCGGTGCGAAGACTAAGGCCATCGCCTTGGCCCGGCAGGTCGCCAGCCAGTATGCGCAGACGGATTGGGGAGCGCGCGCCCAGGAGCTCGCCTACCTGATGGAGCAAGACGTTCCGACCTACGGGAATACCATCCAATAACCTGTCCTTCGGATGGACGTAGGTTAGAATCGCCGCATGTCACTCTGGCACGTCGTGATCCTCGCCATTATTCAGGGACTAACAGAACTGCTTCCGGTGTCGAGTTCGGCGCATGTGGTCGTGGCTGAGAAGCTGCTGGGCCTTGATCCCTCGTCGCCACCCATGACCTTGCTCCTGGTCATGCTCCACACGGGCACGATGTTTGCTGTGATCGTCTACTTTTGGAGCCAGTGGCGAGACACCTACTTCGAGAGCATGGCCGCTTTCAAGAAATATGCGGGACTGGTGGTCCTGGCGACGGCCCTGACTGGCGTCATCGGCGAAGCGATCATCAAAGTCATTGAAAAAACCGCGTTTCGAGGTATCCCGCATGCGGAAATTGAGGACCTTTTCAGTCATCTCGAACTCATCGCTCCCGCGCTGGCCTGTGCGGGAATATTGATCCTGATTGCCGGCATGGCAGACAGGCGGAGCCCGGCCGGCAAGACGAATGATCTCAACGCGAAACAGGCTGGGATCATCGGGACCGTACAGGGGCTCTGCTTGCCGTTTCGTGGGTTTTCGCGCTCCGGCGCAACCATCTCCGCCGGGATGCTGGCGGGAGTGGTGAAGTCGCGTGCAGAGGCGTTCAGTTTCGCGCTGGCGGTGGTTCTGACCCCGCCGGTGGTGGCCCGCGAAGCCCTGCGGCTGGTTCGCGCCGAGCACATCACCGGAACCGCCAACCTGGCGTCAGCCGCATTTCCCAGCCTGCTGGGCGCAGTTTTCGCCTTCTTCGCCGGGCTGCTTGCCCTGAAGTGGCTCAGCCGCTGGCTCGAGCACGGACGCTGGTACCTTTTTGGCATCTACTGCCTTGCCGCCGCCGCGGCCGTGGGTTACCTGCATCACTTAGGCTATTGACCTAAGGAGACTGCTTCCCGTCGGCTGCATTGTGACGCTCGTCACCGGCAGAAGGCTGGGCTCTAAGCTAGCATTACGTTGGAGGTTGCACATGTTCGAGGGGATGTTCCAACCCATGCACCTGCTGGTGATTGCGGTGATCGCGATGCTCGTCTTTGGGCCGAAAAAGGTGGGTGAACTCGGCAAGGGCCTGGGCGAGGGAATCCGATCCTTTAAGCAAGCGGTGCGAGACGACAAGCCGGCGTCCGAGAGCCGGCCGGCGGACGAAGCCAGCAAACAGGCGAAGTAACCGGCAATGCCCGCAGCGCGCTGAGGCCCGTACCCAGCAAGGGACATCGGGCAAAATCCAGTTGGTGCGGGCGGGCGGATTTGGCATAATTCCTCTGCTCTGGCGCGATTCGCGCATTTTCCAGCAAGCATCTCCCGGCGTGCCTGAGGGCACGCGGCAGCGGCATCTGGCCGTGCCGGCGCGGGTGTGCGCGGAAGTGCCAAGACGCCACGATGAATCCATTCTCCCGGGCTTACACGCCTAGCAGCAACCGGCGGCTGAACGAACTGGTCGGCTTTCTGCTGTTCGTCGCCGCGATCCTCCTTCTCCTCGCCCTGGTGTCGTATTCCCCGGCGGACCATTCGCTGAACACCGCCGGCCCGGCGCCGGCGTCGCGCCCGGCGCACAACTGGGCCGGCATCCTCGGCGCCTATGGCAGCGACCTGATGCTGCAAGCGGCCGGCATCGCTGCCTTCCTGGTGCCGTTGATGCTGGCGTTCCTGGGCGGGCGCTGGTTCCGCTCGCGCACCGTCGGTTCGCCGGGAGCCAAGTTTGCCGGCGCACTGATGCTGCTGGTGTTCGCCCCCGGAATGCTGGGCCTGCTGCCGGGACACTTGCACTGGCGCAGCGCCATCCCCATCGAGGGACTGCTGGGCAGGATCGTGGGCGACGCGCTCATCCACTGGTTCAATCTGGCGGGCGCCTACATCGTCTGCGCGGCGGTGCTGGCGATCGGACTCTATCTTTCGACCACCTTCTCCTTCGCCACGCTCGAAACCTGGTCGCAGACGCGGTTCACCTTCGTCTTTGCCGGGCTGGAGCGCTTCAAGGACTGGCGAATCGCGCGCGCCAAAGCCCGCTCGCTGAAAGAACTGGAGAAGCGGCGCGCACAGCGAGTGGTGGTCAGCGTGCAAGAAACGAAGGCCGCGCCGGCCGCACCAGCGATGCCGCCGAAGCCTCTGCCGGCGTCTCTCCCCACGGCCAAGACCGGCATCGAACGCATGTCCGAAGAACAGACGCTGCCGCAAGCTGCCACGCCTGAGCCGGTCGCGGCCGAGCCTGCCTTCGGCACGCGCGCCGACAGCGCCACTCGTCCCAAGACCACCATGCCCAAGATTCGCGGCACCTACAAGCTGCCGTCGAGCGCGCTGCTTCACCGGTCGGATGAGCAGCAGGGCATCGACGAAAACGAACTCAAGCGCTTGGCCCAGGTGCTGGCGGAAAAATGCGCGGAATTCGACGCCCACGGCCAGGTGACGCAGATCAATCCCGGCCCGGTGGTGACCACCTACGAGTTCAAGCCGGAGGCGGGAATCAAGTACAGCCGCATCACCAATCTCTCGGATGATCTCTGCCTGGGGCTCAAGGCAGAGAGCATTCTGATCGAGCGCATGGCGGGGAAATCGACGGTCGGCATCCAGGTGCCGAACCGCGAGCGCGAAACCATATGGCTGCGCGAGATCATCGAGTCGCAGGACTTCATCGGCTCAAAATCCAAGCTCACGCTCTCCATGGGCAAGGACATCAACGGGCGCACCGTGACTGCCGATCTGGCCAGCATGCCGCACCTGCTGATCGCCGGCTCCACCGGCTCGGGCAAGAGCGTGGCCATCAACGCCATGATCATGTCCGTGCTCTACAAGGCGACGCCGGACGAGGCGCGCCTGATCCTGGTCGATCCCAAGCGGCTGGAGCTAGGCGTGTACGAAGGCGTGCCCCACCTCTTTACCCCGATCATCACCGAACCCAAGCTGGCGGCCAACGCGCTGCGCAACGCCGTGCGCGAGATGGAGCGGCGGCTGAAGGCGCTGGCGGAAAAAGGCGTCCGCAACATCGACCAGTACAACCGCTTGTTCGACGACGATGAGCCCGGCCTGTTCGACGAGCAAAGCGACGAGCCACGCCGCTTGCCTTACATCATCATCATCATCGACGAACTGGCTGACCTGATGATGCTCGACCAGGGCAACGTGGAAGAATCCATTACGCGGCTGGCGCAGATGGCGCGGGCCGTGGGCATCCACC
>JBKQPN010000011.1:0-33956 GCA_052145015.1 Terriglobales bacterium | reverse complement strand
CGGTCTGCACCGGCAAGTTGCGTCCGCGGATCTTCACACTAACGAGCTGGATGCTCAACTCGGCGCGGCCCCGCAGGTGACCGCCCTTCTTCATCCCTGCGATCTCCAGGACGGCATCGGCGTTTTTAGCCACCACGGCCCGGTCACCGACGACAACCGGCTCGTCCACACTGGCATTAAACCGCTGGCCTGCGACGGCGGTATTGGAGTCGATGGCGTCGATCGTCCTGACCACAACATGGGTACCGCCCGGAATTACGACCGCACTCTCCGGTTTTGGACTCGCGGCGGGCTTGGGTTGTTGCGCCGAAGGCGGAGAATTCGGACGAGGAGCGGCAGGCGCTGCCGGTTTAGGTTGTCCTTGTGACTGGCCGGCGGGCGGCGACGCCGGAGGGTTCTGAGGGGTAACAGTCACCTCGGGCTGCTGCGGCGTCAGCGCGGCAGAGGCTCCCGGTCCGGAAGCACCCGTCCCAGGGCTCTGCGCAGTGGGCGGCTTGCGGGCGAACATCAGGAGTGCCAACAGGATCAACGCCGCAACCGCGATCACCGCCGCCGCCGTGTATCGCGAATCCCAAGCGATTTTTCCCGCTGCCGGACTCGCCACTGCTGCCGGAGCGGGCGGGAGCGGAGCCCCGGGCGCGGGTTGCGTCTGAGGAGCGGTTGCCGGCCAAGCCTGCGCGGCGGGTGCGGGCGTGGCAAATGCGGGCGCGGCGGCCAGAGCGGCCGACCCAGCCACCAACGGCGCCCTGGGCATTTCAATGACAGTTGGCCTTACCCCTGGCGGCATGGGAACACCACCGCCTGGTGCAGGCACGCTCTCCGGGTGTTCCAGCGCCGCCCCGAATTGCTCCACCGTCTGGTAACGGTTGTCGGGGTTCTTCTCCAGGGCTTTCATCACCACGTTCTCGTACTGGACGGGGGCATACGGATACATGCGCGTCAGCGGCGGCGGCGGAGCGGTGATGTGGCCATTCATGATCTCGAAATCGCTGTCGCTCTCGAAGGGGACGTGGCCGCTCAGCATCTGGTAGAGCGTGATCCCCAGCGCATAAATGTCGGTGCGCATATCGACGTTCCGGTTCTGGATCTGCTCCGGAGACATGTAAGGCAGGGTGCCCAGTTGCATGCCGGTGCGGGTCATGCCGCGCGCACCCACCACCTTGGCGATGCCGAAATCCATCACCTTCACGATGCCCTGGCGGTTCAGCATCAGGTTGCTGGGCTTGATGTCGCGGTGAATGATTCCCATGCGATGCGCCGCTCCGATTCCCAACAGCGCCTGCTTGAACCACGGCACCGCGTCTTCCGGCGGGATGGGACCGCGACGGTTGATGATCTGTTCGAAGGTCTCTCCCTCGACGAACTCCATCACCATGAACGCGTTTCCCTGATCGACCAGGAAGGCGTACAAGGTCGCGAGATTGACATGATTCAGGTTGGCCTGGGCCCTGGCTTCGCTGCGGAAGCGCTCCACCACCTGGGGGTCGCGGGCCAGATCCGCGTTGAGCATCTTGATCGCCACCGGACGGTCCAATTGCACGTCGACGGCCCGGAAGACCACACCCATGCCGCCTTCGCCGAGCTTATCCACAATGCGGAAATTTGCGATTTGATTGCCGATCATGGCTCCCGCCTTCTGGCTAGCTTGTCCCTTCGAACTTGAGAATCTGCACGGTGATGTTGTCGAACCCGCCGCGTGATTTGGCCAGCTCGATCAACGCCTGGCACGCGGCTGGGGGAGGACTCGCAGTGGCGGCAGCGGCCAACTCATGGTCTGCGACCAGGTCGTGCAGGCCGTCGGTGCACAGGAGAAGAATGTCGCCGGGCTCAAGCGTGATCGGAGCCTCAGGAACCTCGGCGGCCACCCCAGAGCCGATCCCCAAGGCCGCCGTCAGCACGCCCCGATCAGGATGGTTCGCCGCCTCCTCCGCTTTCAGCAAGCCTTGCTGGATGAGCAGGTTGACGACAGTCTGGTCCTGCGTGAGCTGGGTGATCGCCGCATTCCGCACCAGGTAAAGCCGCGAGTCGCCGACATGAACATAGGTGAGATGAGCGCCGCGCAGCACCGCGGCGATGCAGGTCGTGCCCATGCCTTCCAGTTCCGGATGCTCGCGGGCGAAGTCCTGAATGGCCCGGTGCGCTGCCTGCAGGGCCTCGACCAGCGCCGCCTCGGGAGAATCGGCATCGCTGTCCAGGTAGGCGGCCCGCACCGACTCAACCGCGACGGCGCTGGCAAACTGACCACCCTTGTGGCCGCCCATGCCATCGGCGATGACGATGAGCCGGCCCTTGCGGCCGAACTCCTCGTCGCTGACTGGCTCCGCGTAGCAGTAATAGTCCTCGTTGTGGGTGCGGTGGCAGCCCACGTCGGTAAGATTGCCCAGCTCGATGCCGGGCCGGATCTTCATCCCTGTTCCTGCTGCTATCGCCTCGGACACCGGTTCCGTAGGACCGCTGAGAATCCCCATGACATCACAGGCACTTGAACTTGAGCACCAGCTCACCCATGCGGATGGTGTCGCCGTCCTTGAGTTCCTCACGGGCGATCGTCTCTTTGCCATCGTTGAGGTAAGTGCCGTTGGAGGAATCGAGGTCGGTCAGGAAGAACTTGCCTTCCTTGTAGCGAAGGCTGGCGTGCTTGGCGGAAACGGTGTTATCCCTGACCACGATCTCCGCCTCCGGGCTGGTTCCGAGCGTGTTCTGTCCATCGCGCACCCGAAAATCCTCGCCTTTTTGCTCGCCGTTCATAGCCACCAGCCAGCCCACGATCGGCGACTTGCGCTTTTCCGAGATCAGCACCGTCTTGCGTGCGACCGCGACCCCCGGCCCGGCGGCGGCGGCCGCGGCGGGATCGGTTTCAATCCGCGTCTTGGGCAGCGAGGTTGGACCAACTGAGTACCCGGTCTTCTGGCAGTAGGGACAGACCTCCCACGAGTCTTCCATCTGGTGTCCGTTGGCACAGAACTTCGACATAAGATTCCTCCGAACCTTTCTTGCCGCGCGAGAGCGCGGCATTCACGGCTCACGCCGCGAAGTAAGTGGCAACCGATCCCTTTTTGCCGATGAAAATCCGGTCCCCGTTCTTCAAGCCGAGCTTGCTGACTCGCGGTGAATCGACGGAGTTCACATAGGTGCCATTGCTGGAACCCTTGTCGATGACCACCACGGATCCCTCCACGGGAACAATCCAGGCGTGCTCGCCGGAAACGGTGTCGTCGGGCAGCACCGCGCCGCAGCGCGGGTCACGTCCGATCCACAAGCCGTCCTTGCTGATCTTGAAGCTGCGCCCGGAGAGCGGTCCGGAGATGAATTGGATGCTGCCGTAGCTCTCTGTCGCCGGCGGCAGAACCGCAACTCCCGGGCTGGGCTGCAGCACCGGCCTGGTCGCAGCAACCCGTCCGCCAGCAGCCGCAGCGCCCGCCATCGCGGGTTGCAGCGCCGGTTTGCGGCGCATCACCAGCGCCACCGCGCCCAGCAGCAGGATCAGCACCACGATGTAAAGCGGGGTGGTGCCCGTGGTCTCCACCAGCTTCTGCAGAGGATTGAGCTTGTCCTCGGCTACCACAGCAGCGGCGCGATATTTCTTGGCGTCCGGCAGGTCGGGCATGAACTGCAGCACGTTGTCGAACTCGGCGATGGCCTTGCGGAACTGGCCGGCGTCGTACAGATCCAGCGCCTGGTCCCAGTGCTGGTTGAAGGTGCCGCGCTCCGCCTGCACGCCAGTCTGGTGTACAAATTCCATCGCGGTGTTGATGGGCACCAGGAAGTTGAAGCCTTGTATCGCCAGGCCGCTCTGATCCAGCGAACCGAAAGTGGCGATCCCGATCACCTGTCCCTGATCATTGAATGCGGGCCCGCCGCTATTGCCATGAGTGATGGCAGCATCGGATTGCAGGACCGGAACCCCGATGGCGCTGGTCTTCACGGCGGAGATGTGTCCGTTGGTGGCCGAGGATTCAAAGTTGGATTCGGCGCTGATCAGCGGATTGCCGCCCCAGGGAGAGGCAACCCCCGGGTAGCCCATCACCATGATCGGGTCCTGCAGGCGCACCTGCTCGGAGTTTCCCAGCGGGACAGTGGGGTAGTTGGAACCCCCGACCTTCAGCACCGCGACATCTTTGCCGTTCTCGGTGACCGGAGCGCTGTACTGCAAAATGTCGCAATTGATGGCTTTGCCGTTGGCCAGCACCAAGGTGAGGGTGGGAGGACCCACGAGCTCGATACTCGCCTTTTCCGCCAGGGTGACCACGTCCTTGTCCGTGAGGGTCTTGCCCGTTTGCTTCTCGATCAGGGCAATGAGCCCCCGCAGGTTCTTGATGGCGTCCTTGCGGAGCTCGTTCTGCAGCGACTGCACCGCCTGGATGTCCTTCATGTTGGCGTGCTGCACCACGTGGCCGTTGGTAATCAGATAGCCATCGGGACGGAAGAAAAACCCGGTACCAATCTCGCCGTGGGGCAACTTGACAGAAATGTCTCCCAAGGTCCACTTGGTCTGGAACTGGACTACCACCAGCGCCACCGCTGGTTTAGCTTCCAGCGCCCGCTTTTCCTCGGGTCTGAGTTGGCTAGCTGAAACACTAGATACGCACACCGCCGCCACAACGATGACGGCCATCGCCAAACGCTTCATCATGAAAAAACCTCCGACCACAGGCCTTGGTATGAACCAGGGCGTTGAAAGGAACGTACTTAGTGCCCGGTCAGGGGAAGGTCAGGGCATATTTGTCCGGCCACAGGGGTTCGGCAGCGTGCGAGCGGGCACTCCCGACACCTGCACGTGTGTCGACATCTTTTAAACCCCGGCAGAGTTTCCGGTCAACTGAAAAGTTGGGGAATTATATCGTTAACTCCCTTTGGGGAATGATGTTATGAAAATCAGCAACAGCCGCCCCAGGGCGTGCCTCATAAGCCATTGGATTTCTTGCGCGCCATGCGCAACAATCGAGTTTTTGCAATCTGTAGAACCGTCATGCCCGTCAACGCCGACAAACCGCATCTCTGGAAAGCCGACACCCGCGCTTCGGTGGATCAGTTCAATAAATGGTTCATGACCTATGCGCCCAAGGCGTACCGCGACACCCGCATCAAGACCGTCGAGCATGTCGAGCAAGGACTCAAGTTGACGGCAGACCTCAACACCATCACGCCTGACGTGATTAAACAACATCCCGAGATCCTGCCGACGCTGCGCATGTCCACATGCCCGCCGCTGGCGCGTGACCGGCTTATCGGCCTCGCCGATTCCAGCAAGAACCTTGTCGGCACGCTCGAAAGAGGAAAACTGCCGCCGCAGCTTTCGCCCGCGTTGCTCGATGAGCACTTGCAGCGAATTACGGGCATCGTGGCGCGAATGCTGGACCTTGATATTTTTCCTTGGCTAGCCGAGAAGCGTCGTCCCACAGCCAAAGAACGCTACCGGTCGTCGACCATCGTGGCCGATAGGTTATGTGGAGCCGTGGCCGAACCGATTGTCAGGAACGCCCAGGAAAAGCGCCAGCTTGCCATGATCGAAGCGTACCTGACCAAACGCGGCTACAAGCTGAAAGGTCCCGCGGCGGGAATAACCATCGACCAGATGGAACCCGGCACCTTCACTTTCCGGCTCAACGTGAAGGTAAAACCACAGACAGAGGGGAAGGCTATCAACATCCCCGTCGATGCTGTCATTCAACCCGCGAAGGCCAAGCTGCCGCACTTGCCCCTGTTGATCGAAGCGAAGTCCGCAGGCGACTTCACGAACGTAAACAAGCGCCGCAAGGAGGAAGCGACCAAAATCAACCAGCTTAAAGCCACCTACGGCGGACACGTCGTTTTCGTGCTGTTTCTCTGCGGCTATTTTGACGCGGCTTATCTCGGTTACGAAGCCGCCGAAGGCATAGACTGGGTATGGGAACACCGCATCGACGACCTCGCACAACTCGGCATTTGACGGCAATGGAAAACGTCATTCCCAACATCGAGAAGCGCCGCCTGGACGAACAGGCCCGGCTTGACGGTCTCAAGACCGCGACGGAGCGCAACAAGTGGGGACAGTTCGCGACGCCGTCCGCGCTTGCTCTCAGCATTGCCCGCCACGCGCGCGCGCTCATGGGCGAGGCGACGCAAGTCCGGTTTCTCGATCCCGCCGTTGGCACCGGCTCCTTCTTTTCGGCCCTCGCGCATGCCGTGCCGTCACAGAAAATCACGGCGGCAACCGGCATTGAACTTGACCCGCTATTTGCGAAAGCCGCCAAGAACCTATGGGCCGACCAGGGCCTCGAGGTTGTGCAGGGCGATTTTACGCGGCAGCGTCCGCCCGCTCAGCGCTTCAATCTGATCCTGACCAACCCGCCCTATGTGCGGCATCATCACTTGCCCGCCGACGAGAAAGACCGACTGAAAGAGCAGCTTGCCCGTTCATTGCACCTACCGATCAGCGGCCTTGCCGGGCTGTACTGTTATTTCCTGCTTTTGGCGCATGACTGGATGGAGGATGAGGGGCTTGCCGTGTGGCTGATTCCGTCTGAGTTCATGGACGTAAATTATGGCGCGGCCTTGCGCCGGTATCTGAGCGAGCGGGTGACGCTTCTTCAGATTCATCGTTTTTGCCCTACCGATGAGCAGTTCGCCGACGCCTTGGTTACGTCCGCCGTCGTTATCTTCCGCAAATCGGCCCCGCCGACAAGTCATGCCGTGCGCTTCTCGTTTGCTGGCCCGATTGAACACCCGCAGACGGAAGCCGCCGTGCCACTCGAAACGCTCAGGCACGCGCGCAAGTGGACGCAGTTCCCGTCCCGCGTGACTGTCAGCAACAGCGACGAGTTGACCTTGGGCGACATTTTCGGCATCAAGCGCGGGCTGGCGACCGGCTCGAATAGCTTTTTCATTCTTACGGACGAGCAGGCCAGCGAATGGAAAATTCCGCGCGCGTTTACAAAGCCGATCCTTCCCGGCCCGCGCCATCTCACCCAGAACATTATTGAGGCTTTGCCGGGCGGAGCGCCCGACGTGTCACCGCGCCTTTGCGTGATCGACTGCAAAGAGCCGGAGGAGCGCATAGAGGCGCAATGGCCGCGTTTCCATGAATACCTTCAGCAAGGCAAGAGGGAAAAGATTCACGCGTCGTATCTCGCCAGCCGCCGCGCGCCGTGGTATTCACAAGAGCAGCGCCCACCCGCGCCGTTTCTTTGCACGTACATGGGACGCTCACGCAACGGCAAACACCCCTTCCGGTTTATCTGGAACCGGTCGCAAGCGACCGCCCACAATGTCTATTTGATGCTGTATCCCAAAGGGCAATTGCGCGACGTTCTCGCACGGCACCCCGAACTCGCAGGCTGTGTGTTCGAGGCGTTGCAGCGCATCACCCCGGCACAGTTTTTATCCGGAGGTAGGGTGTACGGCGGGGGCTTGCACAAAGTCGAGCCGAAAGAACTCGCACAAATCTCGGCACGTCCCGTGCTCGATGCCATCGGACCACACCTCCGTATTGAACACCAATTGCGGATCTTCGCCTAAACTCAAAACATTAATGACGGTCGCCTGCAGGCAGGCCGGCCTGCCGGTTCCGATTTTACATCCCCGGCGGCTAACCTGTATCTTACAGGCCGCTGTCATTCACCTCCAGGAGGCACGATCATGCGCGACAAGATTCTGTGGTTGGGGACCATGGCAGCCGTGGCGCTTAGCCTGGCACTGCCGCAGGCCCAGGCCAAGGGCGGCAAGACCGTCGAACTGAAGGACGCCAAAGGAGAAAGCGTGGGCACCGCCATGCTCAGCGCCAAGGGCGCGGGCATCCAGGTCAAGTACAACCTCAAGAACCTGCCGCCTGGCGAGCACGCCATCCACATCCATCAGAATGCCAAGTGCGAAGCCGATCCCGCGGCGCCAGCAGACGCCTTCAAGTCTGCCGGAGGTCATTTCAATCCCGAAAAGAAGCAGCATGGCCTGGACAACCCGCAGGGGCCTCACGCCGGCGACATGCCGAATTTCACGGTCAAGGCGGACGGCACCGCCAAGGGGACGGTCTATGACCCGCGGGTCACGCTCGCCGAGGGCGCGCCTAATTCGGTCTTCGCCAACGGCGGGACGGCGCTCATGATCCACGCCAAGGCGGATGACATGAAGAGCGATCCCGCCGGCAATGCCGGTCCGCGGATCGCCTGCGGCGTGATCACCAAGTAGCAAATGGGGAATTTCTACAGCCGGTTCCTGCAATCGGTCCAAACCTGGCCGGAGAACGTCGCGGTGGAGATGCGACACTCATCTGCTCCGGGCCAGGACGTCGCAGTCGAGCAGTACACCTACGCCGAACTGCGGCGGATGGCCGAGTCGGTGGGGCGCTGGTTGCGCGGTCAGGAAATGCCGCGCGGGGCGCGTGCCGCCATTCTGGCCGCGAACGGTCCGCGCTGGGTGGCAGCCTATCTAGGCATTGTTGCCGCCGGAGGCGTGGCCGTCCCCTTCGACATCGCTTTCACCGCCGAGCAAGTTGCCAAGCTGCTGCGCGACAGCGACACCGGCTGCCTGTTCACCGACCGCAGACACCTGGCCACCGCGCAACGGGCCATCGCCGGTCTGGACGTGGTGCTCGTGCTCCTGGACGGCGACGGCGGCTCCGAAGCTGCGCCGACGCTGGACGCCATCCTCACTGCCGGTCCGGGTGATTTCACGCCGGCCGAGCTCGGCCCCGACGATCCGGCGGTAATTCTCTACACCTCGGGCACCACCAGCGACCCCAAGGGCGTGCTGCTCACCCACGACAACCTGCTGGGCGAGATGGATGCGGTTTTCCCGGTGCTCGAAGTCGGGCCGGCCGACGCGCTCCTCGGTGTGCTGCCTCTGTTCCACGCGCTCGCCCAGATGGCCAACCTGCTGCTCCCCTTCGCCCGGGGCGCGCGTGTCGTTTACCTGGAGTCGCTGAACACTACCGACCTGCTGCGCGCGCTGCGCGAGAGCAATGTCACCCTGTTCTGCTGCGTGCCGCAGTTCTTCTATCTGATCCACGAGCGCATCCTGAAGCAAGTGAAGCAGCGCTCGTGGGCGGCGCGGACGATGTTCCGCCTGCTGCTGCGCGTATCGAAAGCCGGCCGCCGCGCGGGCGTGAACTTGGGCAAGCTCTTTTTCCGCCAGGCGCATGAGGCGCTGGGCTCGAGCATGCGCTTTCTGATCACCGGAGGCTCGCGCTTCGACGCAGCCATTGGACATGAACTGGAAGCGCTAGGCTTCGACATCCTGCAGGCTTATGGGTTGACCGAGACCAGCGGGGGCGCGACCGTCACCCGTCCGGAAGACAACGTCATCGGGTCGGTGGGCCGGCCGCTGCACGGCGTGGAAGTAAAGATCGTCGATCCCGAGCCGCGCGAGGAAGGCCCGCCGGCGGGCGAGATCGCCATCCGCGGACGCATCGTGATGAAGGGTTACTGGAACCGGCCCGATGCCACCGCGCAGGTCATCCGCGAGGGCTGGCTGCACACCGGCGACCTCGGCTATCTGGACGGGCGCGGTAACCTCTTCATCACCGGCCGCCGCAAGGAGATCATCGTGCTCAGCTCGGGGAAGAACATCTACCCGGAGGAGCTCGAGGCGCACTATCGCAAGTCGCCGTTCGTGAAGGAGATCTGCGTGATGGGCCTGGAGTCGCGCCCAGGCGAGCCGCAAGCCGAACGCCTGCACGCCGTGATTGTCCCCAATGACGAGGTGCTGCGCGAGCGCAAGATCGTTAACATCAACGAGGTGATCCGCTTCGATATCGACGGGCTCTCCGCCGAGCTGCCCAGCACTAAGCGCATCCTGAGCTACGAGATCTGGCTGGACGAGCTGCCCAAGACCACCACCCGCAAACTGAAGCGCTTCGAAATCCAGCAGCGGGCCGGGCAGGGCTCCGGCGCGGGAGCCACCGCCAGCCGCAAGTTCACCGATGAAGACACCGCCTGGGCGGAGCAGCCCGATGTTGTCCGCGCGCTCGCTGTCGTCGGCGAGCATTCCCAGAACCAGCGCGAGATCCATCCCAACGATAGCCTGGAGCTGGACCTTGGGCTCGATTCGATGGAGCGCGTCGAGTTGCTGGTAGCGCTCGAGCAGGAACTGAATGCGCACGTGGCGGAGTCTGTCGCGTCGGAGGTATACACCGTGCGCGACCTGGTAGAGGCGGTGTGCGGCGCCGCCGGGACTGCGGCTGATCGGAAGGAATCCGCCGGCTGGGACGCCGTGCTGGCCGTGGAATCCGACGATCCTGATGTGCTGAACCTGGCGCGTCCGCCGGGACTGGCCAGCGCGCTGTGGTACCTGGTCTGGCGGTTCCTGTATCTGTTCTGCCGCGATGCCTGCCAGCTCAAAGTCACCGGCCTCGAGAAACTGCCGGAGCAGGGCCCGTATCTCATCTGTCCCAATCACCAGAGCTTGCTGGATGCGCCCGTGGTGATGAGCTTGTTGCCGTGGCCGATCTACAGCCAGCTATCCCATCTGGGCACCAGCGAGATTTGGGGATGGGGATTCCGGCGCAAGCTGGCGCGCACACTGCGGCTGATCCCGGTGGACCCGGATTCCAACCTGGTGGCCGGGATGCGCGCCGGCGCCTTCGGCCTGCGGCGCGGCAAGATCCTCATCCTTTATCCTGAAGGCGAACGCAGCATCGACGGCACGCCCAAGAAGTTCAAGAAAGGCGCGGCGATCGTCTCGCTCCACCTGCAAGTGCCGATCTATCCCGTAGCCATTGATGGCTTCCACGAAGTGTGGCCACGGGGCAAGCCTCCGCAGCGCACGGGCAAATTGAGCGTGAGATTTGGTGATCCGATCATGCCTCCGCAATTGGGCAGCAATCCGGAAGCCGCCTACGCAGAACTCACCGCCGAACTGCGCCGCCGCGTGGTGGCGATGTGGGAAGAGCTGCACGAGGAGAAGCGCACCACAGAGAAGGCGCGCCGGCAGGCTGCCGCCGATTGAACAGCTCCGAACCCATCGCCGGCAACGGGCTCACTCGCAATCCGGAGGCATGGCGGAGATGGCCGATTCCGAGTTGCAGGGCTGCTTTTTGCGTGCCGGTTTGATGGTGGCTGCCGCGTGCCGCAACACCCAGAGTCCGTCATTGTTGGTCAGGAAAATCAACCCTCGCCCATCGTCCTGCAGCACGCTGGTGACGCCCTGGAAGGTCTGGATGGTCTTGGGATTCGCCGGGTCACTGGTATCAAGAACCGTGACGGATTCCGTCGGCAGATGGCTGCGGGCCACGGTCTTGGACTGCTCCGGCGCTTCCGCCAGCGCTAGATCGGACCCCACCACCTGCAGCTTGCCCGAGGTCACGTGCTTGATGATGTTCGGCTGCGTCGCTTTGGTGATGTCCACCACGGTGTAGCCCTGGTTGGTACCCTGGTCGATGTAGAGGTACCGCTTGTCGCCCTGCACCTGCAGATACATCTGGCTCGCCACCGCGCCCTCCAGCGGCACGTGGGCGATCACGCTCGCCGACTGGGCCGGCTTGTCGGGTTTCTTGGCGAGCGCGCCCGTGGCCAGCGCCAGGATGGCCGCCACCGCGCCTAGCAGGAGAGTGGGGCGAGTTCTTACGATTGCCTTACCGATTGTCCGCATAGCTAGCTCCCTGCGTTTCTATTGTATGAGATGCCAGTTTTGACTACCCTGCGCACCGCTTGTAAGATTCGCCACCATTCCCGCGTGAGGAAAGGGAACATGCGAACCTGGCGTACCGTCTGTTGCGTTCCGCTTCTTTTGACCTGTCTGGCCTTCCCGCAGCAACCGGCCGGTAAAGCCGTCGAACCCGCCCAGCCGACCGCTGCATCGGCCCAGGCCAAGCTCAAGGAGCTGCTGGAATCGAAGGTCCGGGCGGAGTGGGAGTCCTTTAAGATCAAGGACAAGAAGGCCTATACCGACCTGCTGGCCGACGACTTCGTGGCGGTCGAGACCGATGGCGAGGGTGCGCGCAACAAGATCCATGCCGCGAACGAGCTCGTCATCTCGCCACTGCACAATTACACCCTGCATAACTTCAGGCTGATTACCGCGGGCCCGGATGCGGCCGTGGTGACCTACGAACTCACCATGGAGTTTCCCCCCAAGTCGACCGTCCGCTTCTTGCGAGTCTGGGCCAGCGAGCTCTGGTTGAACCGGGAAGGGCATTGGCAAGCGCGCTACTACCAGGAAACCCGGATCAAGTAGCGGGACAGCTTCCCCCCGTGTCTTTGAAACCATAGCCACCAGTGCCCCGCCGTCTCCGCCGCCGGACCCACAGGGTGGCCCAAGGACCACCCTGTTGTTCCCCTCACCGGCCTCTATTGCTGCGCATACACGCCGATACAACCGTTGCTGCTCTGGGTGGTGCAGATAGTTCCTGCCTGCAAAGGCACGAATACACGGTTATTGCCCGAGTCGACCGAGATGCTGTGGGAGTTGCTGTTGGTGGTGACGTTCACCAGCCACTGGTTCGATCCAGCGTCAATGACTCCCATCACCGCTCCGTTGGGCATATCTCTGGCCGCCAGGTAGTAGCGGTTGTCGCCCGGGTTGTACCAGATCTCGTCCACGCCGCCAACCTGGTCGATGTTGAATTGGGTGAGGATCTTGCAATTCGCGCTGCAATCGAGGATGTACTCGTTGGGCGGAAACGTCTCGCCATCGTGGTCGCCGCAGCCCACCAGGAATTGGGCGCCCGGACCCTGGACGATGCTGGTGGGCATACAGTTCAGCATGCGGAGACTGTTGACCACAACCGGCCCATCCGGATTTCCCACCCGCGGATCGATTTCGTCCACCGTTCCATAGGTCAGATCAGTTGCCGACGCGTCCGAATTGGTGAGCAGAAAACGATTGGTTTTGGGATTGAAGGCTGACCCGCCTAGTCCGGCTATGGCCACGGCTCCGAAGCAAGTGCCTAGACCGGCAGTCTGATTGGAACAATATGCCGTCTGGTCTGCTGGAAGGCCGGGAAAGCTTGTGGTGAGCATGGGCCCGTGATGGCAAGGTTTATCGGGACCAAGAATGTTCACACCGCCGCCATGGCCCGTCATCCCAGAAAGCGCGGTGCTGGAGGGATCCGGGCAGGGGAATCCCGCTGCTGCGTTCAGACCGCCATCATCCACGACCACGGTCCCATCATTCTGTGCCGCCCCGTCGTAGTAAATCTGCCCAAGGATGCACGTTGGCGGATTGATGGCCCCACTGGCAGGGGTGGTAGACCCCTGTCCGGTTCCGGTAAGCGGGGGACCGTAGGGCGTCGTGGCGGCAAAGGGAAGGCAGTGGTCGGTTGGGAATGAGGCCACCGTACCGGTTGGTTTCACGATGTTGGTAACGTCAATCACGGTCGCCAGGGGGAATCCGGGATCGCCATTGGTCACGAGCAGCAGCGTATGCCCGTTGACGACTCCCAGCGACATCTCGTCCGACCTGAGATCTCCGCACGTGGGATCGGCAAATGCTCGCCCGTTGGCAGAGGAGACACATGGACCGATGCCGTTTGGGCCGTCGTAGTCGGGAGAAACACCGGTAGGAAACTCAGCGATCACGGTGGCCGGAGCCGGAAGAGCGGCGCCAATGGTATAGGTTGTTGACGTAAGGTCGAAAGCCACCACACTGGCGCTGCCGTTGCCCACGAACAGAGTCTTGTTGTCTGGGCTCAGCGTTTCACCATCCGGAGCGGAAAGGGGATTCACGCCGTTGGCGCGCGCGGCGCAGCACTGTGCGCCAGGAAAGCCTCCGAACAGATTGTTGGCGCCAAATCCAGGGATATGGAAGTTGAGCGTGCGGCACCCAAATCGCGTCCAGTTTCCGTTGGACGAAACCAGCGGCGGGATGACATCCCCCGCGTCGTCGGTGGCGCAGGAGCTGGCGTTAACTCCGCCGCCAGCCACGCCGTTGGCGCCGGCGAAGAAGTTGACGGCAAGGTCTAACTGCGTGTCCACGACCACCACGTCCAGACCGATACGGTCCGATACGAAGAACCGGTGGTTCGTCGAATCCACCACACTGATGTCGAATGAATTGAAGGGCCCGCCGGGTTCGCCGGTCGGATTGTGCTCGGGCACCGGGATGATATCGATGACGCCGTAAGGGCCATTCACCGTTGTACCGCAGGTGGGGCAGTTCGCGTTGGTGCCGCACCCGCTTGGGAACAACGTGAATGCCAACAACACGGCGAATACAAGCAACAGTTTCGATCTCATGGAGTGACCTCCCGCGATTTTCCTACCAGATTCGGCCGCTGCCCCAGGCTGCTCTCCAGCACAGCTTCCGCGGCCTTCTACGCCCGCAAAATCCGATACCCCACCCCAGACTGCTAGAACCTGAACTGCAACCGCTGCAGGAACACAAAGTAGTTCTGCGGCACAATGCCGATGGTGCTGGGCTCCCTCAATTGGTCCACATTGAACTCCGTGCTGTAGCGGACCCAGTAATTCGGATACCAGTTCAGGCCGACGGTGAACTGGTCGGTGTGATCGTTGAAGGTGGGAATGTTGCCGGGAGTGATGAACTGGTAGTAGGTGATTCCCGGTTCGTTCGCGTGCACTCCCGAGTAGCGGACGCCAACCTCCCAAGCGCCCCATCCGCGGGGTCCGCCGCCTGGGGTCTCCGGTCCAAGCCAGGGATGCCGCACGCGCGGAGTGCCGTTCTCCGGCCGCTTTTCGCCGGTCAGCAGGTAGGTGGCGGCGATGTTCCACCCTTGAGCCCTGATTTGGGGTGCGCTCAGGAAACCGAGCCCGCCGAAGGTCTCGCTTCCGACGTCATTGCGCGCGTAGGTAACAAGGTCGTATTCTCCGCGCACGCCCAGCGGCCCTCTCAGGTACGTGAACTCGCCGTTGTAGCGCTCCACCCCGCCATTGACCCGGAATTGAGGGAAGAAGGCGAAGGTTTGGTCGGGGTTCGTGGAGCTGAAAGTGGTCTCGCTGGAAACCCCGCGGGTGCGACCATGGCTGACAGAGCCGCCGAACGCCAGGCCCTGCAACATGCTGTCCTTGTTATTCCGCCAAGGGTAAAACCGTAGCCTGCCGACGACTTCCGGTTCGTTGGTGGTATTGGCGAGGACGTACCCTTTGCCGTTGAAGGCGCCCAGCCAGTACTGCACCAGGCCGCCCTTGATGTCGCCGTGGATAGTGACCCCCGGGCTGCGGTAGGCCGAGGCAGCGGAGGGATACAGCATGGATTGCATGCCGCGCTCGACGAAGTCCAGGTTGGTAGCGCCTACTGCCGTCTCCTGCGCGAACGGCTCTTTGAACTGCCCCGCCTGGATCTGGAATTCGGGAATGATCTTCACGTTCATGTAAACGTCGCGAACGATGGAGCCGGAGGTGGCCGCGACATCGGTCAGCAGGGCGAACTGGAAGTGCGACCCATAGTTGCCCTGGAAACCGAAGCGGGCGCGCCGGACGAGAAACGTGTCCGATGGTGCGCCATCGCCTCGGTAGGCACGGTAGTCCGAATCCACGTAACCGTAGGGCTGGATTTGAAAGGTGCCGTCCGGGCTCTTGATGAAGAAGTGCTCGCCATTCCATCCCGAGGTCAAGGGGAACTCGCCCGGCTTCGCCGACTTTTGGGCGACGTCGAGCGGCGCATCGACACTCTCGGGCTGCGGCTGGATGATGGCGGCGTTAACGATCTGCGGCTCGCCTGATCCCTGCTGCTTCATCAAGCGCTGCACCATCCCCCGGAGTTCCTCGATGGTCTGTTGTTGAGCGGCCACCTCGTTGCGCAACTCCTCGAGTTCTTCCTTGGTCGCGCTCGTGGGAACCGAGGCTGGGCGGGAATCAGCGGAGGCCGCCCCAGCCCGATCACCTTGCGCGAACAGGGTGAGAGAACCGGTAGCGAGGAAAAACAGAACCAGCACAGCAGAAGTGGTCAGGAAGCGTCGCATGTTTTCTTCCCCCAGATGATTTGGCGGGACAGAACCGTCCCCAGGCGCGCGGGGGAGCAGCCGGCACCGCCGGATACTACCGACACTCAGCCGGAACCGCTTATCGTGTTTCGATAAATCCGGCCAGAGGTATGAACACCAGACCTCTAGAGAGAACGGGCTGTGTATCACGGGCCGGAGAAGCCTGTCAAGAAAATTTCTAGGGCATTTTGTAGCGGCATGGCTGGGCTGAAGACGGGGTGGAAAGACGCCTCAGCCACGGCTCGCAGTCGCCCTAAGCGGAGAACCCAATTCCTCTCAGCGTGCGCTCGGAAGCGGCTGCTGCCGCCGGCTTCGCGACAAACACTTCTTCCACGGCGGCGCGCAGCAGTTCGGCCACGCTCCAAGCCTGCGCAATGCAGCCCCGCGGGCGATGGGGCGGGTCGCCATCCAGGATCTCCGACACCTGGCCCAGCCCGGCTTCGCGCAGGTGCTTCCGGAACGGCTCCAGCCACGTCGCGGCCTGCGCACGGGCTTCCGCCGTCCCGCCATGGACATTGACGTACGCGGAAAGGAATGGTCCCAGCAGCCACGGCCACACCGTACCCTGGTGGTAGGCGGAATCGCGCGCGTGCTGGCCGCCGGCGTAGTGGCCGACGTAGCGCGAGTCGCTGGGAGCCAGTGTGCGCAGCCCATAGGGCGTCAGCAACTCGCGTGCGACCACATCCACGATGGCCTGGGCGCGCCCCCGAGCAACCATACTGTAGTGCAAGCTGACGGCGAGAATCTGGTTAGGCCGGATCGATGCGTCCGGAGGCCCGCCGTTCACCACGTCGTACAGGCAGCCGGCGCTTTCGTTCCAGAACAGGCGATTGAAGCTCCAGCGCGCTACCGTCGCCATTTTGGCGTAGCGTTTCGCGGCAGCAGGGTCGCCGAAGCGGGCGGCAAAATCTTCCACGGTGCGCAGAGCGTTGTACCAGAGCGCTTGAATCTCAACCGGCTTGCCCCGGCGCGGGGTCACCACCCAGTCGCCGACCTTGGCGTCCATCCAGGTGAGCTGGACGCCGGGCGCCCCGGACGCCAGCAGGCCGCTGTCGTCCACTTGGATGCCGTGGCGCGTCCCGCGGACGTGCCACGCGATGATGTCGGTGAGCACCGCGTAGAGATTCTTGCGAACAAACTCGTAGTCGCCGGTGTATTCAGCGTAGGCGCGGATCGCCTCGAAGAACCACAGCGTGCCGTCCACGCTGTTGTATTCCGCCTGCTCGCCGGCGTCGGGAAAGCGATTGGGCAGCATACCCTGGTCCACGTGCCGGGAGAATTCCAGCAGGATGCTGCGCGCGATGGCGAAGCGCCCGGTCACCAGTGTCAGCCCGGGAAGCGCGACCATGGTGTCCCGTCCCCAGTCGCTGAACCAGTGATAGCCCGCAATGACGGTCTTCTGCTCTCCGCGGGCCACAATGAACTGGTCCGTGGCGGCGACCAGCGCGCCCACCAGCTCATCCTTCACCGGGGCGGAATCGGCCAACTGGCTGCGGCGCGTAATCTCGTTCTGGCGCAGCCGGGGCACTTCTCGGACGTCATGGCGTACGGTGGAGGCGACGACAGCGACCGTCGCGCTTGCGCTGAGGTCAAACCGCCAAACCAGCGGATTGAACAGGTCCTCGCGATAGTCCAGCCCGCGCTCTTGCTCGACACTGTATTCGAAATTGCGGTACCACTGGCCTGCCGCCTCGACGTCATCGGCGTCATGCGCGAGATAAAGCCGCGGCAGCCCGTAATACGGCGCCACGCTGGCCATGCCAGGTTCGGAAGAGACGGTTGCATCCAGCCCGGCGTTCTCGTGCGCCGTGTTGTGATAATCGCGGAAGGCAATCAGCGGCCGCAGTTCGAGCCGCACCCAATCGCGCGGCGTCTTCAGTTGGTACTGCACGACGGTCGTGTTCTCGCCCTGCACCATGAACACGGATTTCTCGATCTCGACGCCGTCCACCTGGTAGGTGAACACGGGAAACGGGTCGAGGCGGAAGCGCGTCTCGTACTGAAATCCTTGCGGATGGATCACGCCGGGATACTGGTTGGCCGAGAGCTCGTAGCTCTTGCCGTCGATGATCAGCGTCTCTTCCAGCTTGGACAGCAAAACCATCCTGCCGGCCGGAGGATGGGTGGCAGCCACCAACAGGCCGTGGTAACGCCGCGTATTCAACCCGGTGATGGTGGAGGAAGCGTATCCTCCCAGCCCGTTGGTTTCCAGCCACTCGCGGCCGAGGGCGGCGTCGAGATCGCGGCAGGTATCCTGGCCAAAGCTGATCATCTTGCGCTCCTTGCGCCGGGCGGCAGCACCCCTAGGATCGGATTGCGGCCTGGGCCGCGGCGATGGCCACGTTCTTGCGCTCGCCACTCTGTTGCAGCATCTTGGCGACGAGCCCGGTCCAGCCGGTCTGGTGATTCGCGCCCAAGCCCCGGCCGGTGTCGCCGTGGAAGTACTCGAAGAACAGGATCAGGTCGCGCCAGTGCGGGTCGGTCTGGAATTTCTCCCAATCGCCATACACTGGCCGGCGTCCCTGCGGGTCGCGCAGGAAGGTTCGGTTCAGCCGGCGCGACAACTCCCGCGAGACTTCCCATAGCGTCAAGTACTGTCCCGAGCCGGTGGGACACTCCACCTTGAACTGTTCGCCAAGATAGTGATGGAACTTCTGCAGAGACTCGATCAGCAGATAGTTCAGCGGGAACCACACCGGCCCGCGCCAGTTGGAATTACCGCCGAACAGCCCGGTGCGCGACTCCGCCGGGTCATAGTCCACGCGGTGCTCGCCGCCGTTTACGTTGAGAATATACGGGTGCTCGCGGTGATAGCGGGAAAGGGCCCGTATCCCGTGTGGCGAGAGAAACTCCGATTCATCCAGCATCACTTGCAGGATGCGCCGCAGTTTCTTCTCGTCCACGATCGAGAGCAGCCGGCGCTCGTCCCTGCCCGCGGTGCGCATGCAAGCCACGTTCTTCGTCAGGTCAGGACGGTTGTCGATGAACCACTCCATGCGGCGTTTGAACGCGGGCAGGCGGTCGAGAAGCTCCGGCTCCAGGGTCTCGATGGCGAACAGCGGGATCAGGCCCACCATGGAGCGCACCTTCATGGGGATGCTATTGCCATCGGGCAGGCGCAGGCCGTCGTAGTAGAAACCGTCCTCCTCGTTCCACAATCCCATGCCCTCGCGGCCGAGGTTGTTCATGGCGTGCGCGATGTAGACGAAATGTTCCCAGAATTTGCTGGCCACGTCTTCGTAGGCGGGGTTCTCGCGTGCCAGCTCCAGGGCGATGGCCAGCAGGTTCAGCGTGTACATCGCCATCCAACTGGTACCGTCGGATTGCTCGAGAAGGCCGCCGGTGGGCAGCCGGGCGCTGCGGTCGAACACGCCGATGTTGTCGAGCCCGAGGAAACCGCCCTGGAAGATGTTCATGCCTTCGGCGTCCTTGCGATTGACCCACCAGGTGAAGTTCAAGAGCAGCTTGTGGAAGACGCGTTCCAGGAAAGCGCGGTCGCCCTGGCCGCGGCGCTTCTTCTCGATCTTGTAGACGCGCCACGCCGCCCAGGCGTGCACTGGCGGATTGACGTCGCCGAAGGCCCACTCGTAGGCGGGAATCTTCCCGTTGGGGTGCATGTACCACTCACGCAGCAGCAGGATGAGTTGCTCTTTGGCGAAGTCGCAATCCACCAGCGCCAGCGGCACGCAGTGGAACGCCAAGTCCCAGGACGCGTACCACGGGTACTCCCATTTGTCGGGCATGGAGATGACGTCGGCGTTGTAAAGGTGCGTCCAATTATGGTTGCGTCCGTGCCTTCTCTCGGAAGGCGGAGGAGGAAACGCAGGATCGCCATCCAGCCATTGCTCCACCACATAGTGATAGAACTGCTTGGACCAGAGCATGCCAGCGAAGGCTTGCCGCATGACGTTCTTCGCGTCGGGCGTCAGGTCCCGCGGGATAACTTCGGCGTAGAACTCGTCGGCTTCGCGCTGGCGCTGCTCGATGCTGCGGTCGAACTCGGAATCGAAAGCCAGGCTCGGCGTGGCTGACTGCCGGTCGGTCAGCCGCAGGCGGATGGCGCGGCTCTCCCCTGGCGCCAGCAGAAGGTCATAGTCGGCAGCGGCCTTCGTCCCCACCAGCGCCGGATTGACCGCGTCACGCCGGCCGTGGACCACGTAGTCGTTGATCCCGTCTTTGACGTAGGGCGAGGCATTGCCGATTCCGAACAAGCGGCGGAAATTGGTTTCGTTCTCGGTGAACAGCAGTTGCGGTAACCCTTCACAGTAGAGCCAGCGTTGTCCGTAGGCTGGGTCGAGCAGTCCGATGGCGGAGTCTTCCATGCCTTCATGGGCCTTCAACATCGGCCGCGGTTCCTCGTAGCCCCAGGACCACGTATTGCGAAACCAGACCGTTGGCAGCAGCCGCAGGCGCGCCGGCTCTGCCCCGCGGTTGGCGACAGTGATGCGAATGAGGATGTCCTCGACATCGGCCTTCGCGTACTCCACGAACACGTCGAAATAGCGATCCTCGTCGAAGATGCCGGTGTCGAGCAGCTCGTATTCCGGGTCTTGCCTGCCGCGGCGGCGGTTCTCATTCACCAGGTCCGAGTAGGGGAATTCGCGCTGCGGATACTTGTACAAGAACTTCATGTAGGAGTGGGTCGGCGTGCTATCGAGGTAGAAGTAGTATTCCTTGACGTCCTCGCCGTGGTTGCCCTCGTTGCCGGTGAGGCCGAAGATGCGCTCTTTCAGGATGGGATCGCGCCCATTCCACAGCGCCAGGGCAAAGCAGACGTACTGGTGGCGATCGCAGATGCCGGCGATGCCGTCTTCGTTCCAGCGGTACGCCCGCGAGCGTGCGTGGTCGTGCGGGAGATATTCCCAGGCGGTCCCGTGCGCGCTGTAGTCCTCGCGCACCGTGCCCCAGGCGCGCTCGCTGAGGTAAGGCCCCCAGCGCTTCCAATGTTTGGTGCGCGCGTGCGACTCATCCAGGCGCCGCTGCTCCGCCCTCATTAGCGTTCCCCCCTCCGCTGCTGATGTGATCGCGGAATGGCATTCGGTTTCGCGCCGTGGAAGAGAATCGCAACCGGGTCCCTCCCGCATGCCAGCGCGTCCAACCACACTCCGGAGCGTCAGTGACTCCGGGAGAAGTGTTCGTGCACAATCGACCAGCTCTTGCCGCGCTTCACCAGGACGTGGCTGCCGCGGCCTTCTACCTTGTGTCCGGGCGCCAGCTCGACCGTCCAATAAAAGCTTGCGACCGCGGTTCCGCCAAAGACCTGCACGCGGGCCTGCCGTATGCTATAGCGAAGCTGTGGCGACTGGTCCAGATAGTGCTCAAAGGTCCGCTTCAGCGCAGTCCGGCCGGCAATGCGATCATGGCGTGTAGAAGAAAAACCAACACAATCGGAGCTGAATTGCGCCAGCAGCGCTTTCATGTCGCGGCGGTTGAAGTCGGACGCTTGCTCACGCTCCAGCCCAAGAATTTCCTGTTCCGCTCGGGTCATATAAGTTCCTCATCCGGATTTCCGGGAATTGCCTGCGGGGGGAATCCTACCACTTAGAGCCTGCCAAGCATTGTGGGGGAAAGGGCCTATCGTTGCCGCGCTTGGTGCACCATCTCGACCAGCACTTTCCTGGCTTGCGACGGATCACTGGCTTCCCGCAGGAACGCAATCCGAGTTCCACGCATCCCTTCGTGGGTTTCGAGGCGAAGGTGAAAACCTAGGCGGTCCACCGAAGTCATCGCCGCTGCCTGCGCCTCGATGCCAGCGAACTGCCGTGCCAGCAGGATCAGCGCGTCCTTGTGATCGGTATTCATGTGCTGCAGGATGTCACCCGCCGCGTCCGCCAGCGGATCCGGTTGCGCCCGGTCATACTCGGATGCGGGAATCCAGCCCATGACGCCGAAACCGCCCACGTAGTAAACGTCGGCCACTTCCATGCGATAGAACGAAAAATCTTCGTAATCCACCCAGTACTTGCTGTTGGGGTAGCTGGCCAGGTAGAGCTTGCGAACCGCGGCGAGCTCCGGCTCCCCCACCCCAAGAACCTTACCCAGAACCGTTACCCGCGATGCGCCCAGGGGATCCCCGTCCCGGTCTGTCCGGGTAACCAGCAGGCTGGCCCGCGGGTTCGCCTGCAGGTTCTGCGTGTGCATCGCCATCGTGCTGATGAGGAAGACGGGGCGCCCGCGCTCATCCACGCCGTAGGGCATCACGGAACCGAAGGGAAAACCGGGTTGCTTGCGCGACAGCGTCGAGAGGCTGCCGACGCGACCGAGGTAGATCAGGGTGCGGGCTTGCTCGGCGAACGAGGGCTCGGGCACCGAAGGCTGATCGGCCGCAACACCCGTCCTGGCGTGCTTGCCTGCGGATGGTGATGACATGGCTGCCCTCCTGGAGTCTCCCGCCAGCATTGTAAATCGAGGCGGAGTACGCGAACGCTTGCAACATTCCTGGTGCAGAACTGCCTTGTTCTGATTTCAGAACAAAATCAAGCCCCCCCTTGCTCTGGTGTCGGCTGCTTGCTACGGTTGCTGGCGTGGGAGGTCCGGACGCAGTTTTCGGACCGCAGAGGAACTTGTTGTCCTTGTCCGAAGGCAGTGAGTTTACGTCCAGCTTTTCCTTCTCGTGCTGCTCTGCCGTTCCTGAATCTCCGTCCGCAACCGAAAGGAGACCATGCCTACTGGAAAACAACACGTTGCTCTTGTCGGCAGTGAGCGTTCCCCAATGGCGGGGGCTCGGGAAGTAGGTCCAGCCAACCCGGATGAAAGACTCGAGGTATCAGTCCGGTTACGATCTCGTGCAGGGAAAAAAGCGGCGCTGAGCGCGGAAGCTTTGGCGCAACCCCTGGAAACACGAAACCTCCTGACCCGCGATCAACTGGAGAAGCAGCATGGCGCAGATCCTGCCAGCATCGGGAAGATAGAAGCTTTTGCGCGTGAGCATGGGCTGGCGGTGGTGGAAGCCAGCGCGGCGCGCAGAACGGTCGTGCTCTCCGGAACGGTCGCAACGATGAGTAAGGCATTCGGCGTCGAGCTGAAGCAATTCGAGCATCCGAATGGCACCTACCGCGGCCGCACCGGTCCGGTGCAAATCCCGGCGGAACTGCAGGACACGATCGAGGGAGTGTTCGGCCTCGACAACCGGCCGCAGGCCAAGCCTCATTTTCGCAGGCGCAAGGACGGCAGCGGAGTGCGGGCTCACGCCAGTGGCGAGTCCTACACGCCCTTGCAAGTCGCCGCTGCGTACAACTTTCCGGGTGGGGCGGACGGCTCCGGAGAGTGCATCGCGCTGATCGAATTGGGCGGCGGCTACAAGCCTGCCGACCTGACCACTTATTTCAAGCAGCTCAATCTCTCAACCACTCCCAAAGTTTCGACGGTATCCGTGGATCACGGGAAGAACCATCCTACGGGCGACCCGGGCGGGCCCGATGGTGAAGTGATGCTCGACATCGAAGTCGCGGGCGCGGTGGCGCCGGGAGCGAAGATTGTCGTCTATTTCGCGCCCAACACCGACGCCGGATTCCTCGATGCGATCACCACCGCCATCCACGACAAGACCAATCAACCCACGGTGGTGTCGATCAGTTGGGGCGGCCCTGAATCTTCCTGGACATCGCAGGCCATGACGTCGATGGACGAAGCGTTCCAGGCTGCCGCCGCCTTGGGGGTTACCATTTGCGTCGCCGCCGGGGACGATGGCTCGACCGACGGCGTCACCGACGGCCTGAATCACGTTGACTTCCCGGCTTCGAGTCCCTACGCCCTGGCTTGCGGAGGTACTCGTTTGACGGCTACCGGCAGCACCATCTCCAGCGAGACGGTGTGGAACGAACTGGCAAACAATGAAGGGGCAACCGGCGGCGGGATCAGTGATTTCTTTGCTCTTCCCACGTTTCAGGCCGGGGCCAAAGTTCCGCCCTCCGCCAACCCGGGAAACCACGTCGGCAGAGGCGCGCCCGACGTGGCGGGAGACGCGGATCCGGCTACCGGATATGTGACCCGGGTCGACGGCCAGCCGGACGTCATCGGCGGGACCAGCGCGGTGGCTCCTCTCTGGGCGGGGCTCATCGCTCGCATCAATCAGAAACTCCAAACACCCGTTGGTTACGCTAACCCCCTGCTCTACGGCACGGCTGCCAAAGCGGGGGCTTTCCACGACATCACCTCCGGCAATAATGGCGCGTATAACGCCGGCCCGGGCTGGGATGCCTGTAGCGGGCTGGGGACGCCGATAGGCACCGCGCTCTTGGCGGCCCTGGCCCCGGCGGCGCCGGCGCGCAAAACCGGCACTTAGTCGATGGCAGAATGCGTAGTGGCGCGGTTTTTCTACGCCGCGCCACCGCGCGTGTGCGGTGGTGAGTCAGTTTCCGAAGAGCCAACCGAATTTCCATTTGGACGCGGGAACTTCCAGCGCAATCCCGGTCGGTTGTGTAGAACCCTGTTATCTGTCCGCGCCATGTGCCCCGCCAATCCATGGCAGCGAGGTGTGGCCGAGGACACTGGACCGCACCCCGGGCCAGAAGGAGTTCCGCCAGCGCCGGTCCGCGGTGCGGATCGCTCTTCGCTCTTGACAGGAGCCGATGCCTTAGCTAAGCTGCCGCGCCTTTATACCACCAGGTCCCACTCCCCCCGGTTCCCAATTTACATCCCTTGGCTTCTAAATCTCTCTCTGGAGGAGAACTACCATGAAACACTCTGCCAGGCTTATGCTTCTGACGTTGGGAATAGGGGTCGTTGCGGTTGTCGTGTCGTCTTTTCCGCGCCATACAGCCGCCGCTGCGACTGATCCAAGCCTTCCCGTGAAAGTAACCAACACGCCTCTGCCGGTTACTGGGAGTGTCAATGCCGCCGTCACTGGCACAGTCAACGCAAATATCACCAACACGCCCAGTGTGAACGTATCAAGTCTCCCCGCGGTTCAGTTAGCGGCTGGCACGACCGTCGGCGTGACCGGTGGAACGGTTAGTTTGACCAACACGTCAGCTACTCCGATCTTTACTCGGGGCGTGGACAACCCAGCCAACCAGCCGTTTGCGCAGACTCTTTGCTTTGCCAGTGCGGCTGGGGGCTGCAACGCTGCCCCGGGGAGTTTCACCGTGCCGACGGTCACAGGCACACCCTCTGCCGCTGTGCAGCGGCTGGTGATCGAGTACTACTCGGCACAGTGTCAATTTGTCAACGCGGCGGATGGAGGTCTGAATCTCGAGGCTATTACTGCTGGATCGGATAACTTCTACTATATCGGCCCGCTGTCCCTTGATACCAGCGTTCCAGGAGTTTCGCAGCCCAATCCGTACAAGTACAACCAACAAACCCGAATTTACGCTGACCCTGGGACTCCTGTTTATCTAAATACTGGTTCGGGGGTAGGATCAGGAAGCATCACCTGCACTGTGACTGTCTCTGGTTATCTATCGCTCAAATGACGCCTCCCTCTTTGGAGTGACATTTTGGAGCCGTACAAAGAGACGATAGGTCCTTGGCTTTGGCCAGATGATTTGCGAGGCCATCAAGACTCGTGTGGGCAGCCGCTCGGGATGAGCAAGTCCATCAGTGTCAGGGCCAAGGGCGCGGTCCCATGCGCATAGGGGGCATTATGGAGTGACCGCCATTCCGGCGACAGTATCAGTGCGGGTGCGGCGTCCCCGGGGCACACTAAATCACAGCAGCCACAATGAGGCTAAGTCAGAGCTTGAGGAATCTTGGGCCAAGGCAGCTATGTAGCCCAGTGCCCACAAGCCCGATTACTGTCGAAAAAGCTTTTACACAAGTAATCCCGCATTCGCTTGGCGGTGTAGCCCTGCACTCTGAGAGAATCGGGACACTCCGATTGTTTTGAGGTTGTGTACCAATTTGTAGTGCTACGATTTATCGCCTATGGACGATCACCTCGCATTCATGACCACGGCCCACCGCGCGGTGCGCAATTTTGTTGTCCGCGAACTGCCCCGTAATGGCGGCAAGCCTTTGGCTCCCGCACAGATCGCAAGCTCTCTCCGGCTGGATTCCCAGTCCGTTACAGGTCTGCTCGAGGATTTGGAGAGCCACCTGCTGTTCCTGGCGAGGAACGCCCAGGGCGAAGTGAGTTGGGCGTTTCCTGTGACTACGGACCCGACGCCGCATCGGCTGCGATTCAGCACGGGAGAGCGGATTTTCGGCGCTTGAGCGGAGGACTCCGTGGCTACGCCCTTCGTGGAAGGGCGCCTCAGAAACGAACCCCTGCAGGTGGAGATTGCCACCTCCTGCGCCCACTGCGCGCACCCGATGCACATCGCGGTGGACGAACGCTTCCAATGGCGGGTGAAGGAGCGCGGCGCGGACCCGCATCTGTTCCTGCCTCACCTCGATTGGCGCTCTTTCCACGGCCGCAATATCATCCACGACTATTGAATGAACTCCGTGTTCTTCTGGTCAGGAGATCACATACCGGAGATGACAGTGGAGGGCCAGGTCATGAGCTTGAGTGAAGCCGCAGCGCACATCGGGCCCTCGCAAGCAAAGTTGTTTGGCTTCGCACCTTGAAGAAGAACGTCTGCCGATTGGCTGCCCAGCGATTAAGGTGGGCCAAAACTAAGAGCGAAGTCCTGAGATCACCAGCTCCTGGCTCTACGACGCCTTGATCTTCTCCAAGTCCTCGCCCTCGGCGGGATGCGTGAGCGAGTAAGGCTCATGCAATCCGCCCCACCGCTTCACCACCGGCACGTCAAGGTCAAAGAGATCGAGCACTCTTCCGACCGTGTGATCAACCATGTCTTGCAAGGTCTGTGGCTTGGCGTAGAACGCCGGGACCGGCGGACACACGATCGCGCCCATCTCGGTTGCCGCCACCATGTTGCGCAGGTGGGTGAGGTGCAGGGGGGTCTCGCGCGCCATCAGCACCAGCCGGCGCCGCTCCTTCAAACATACGTCGGCGGCGCGCGTGAGCAGCGAACTCGCCGTGCCCGTGGCAATCTCGGCCAGCGTGCCCATGGAGCAGGGCGCGATCACCATGCCCAGCGTCTTGAACGAACCGGAAGAGAGCGCGGCGCCTACATCGTGGATGTCATACGCGACGTCGGCCAGCGCGCGCAGGTCTTCCTTTGAGAGGTTGGTCTCGTAGGCCCGCGTCATCTCGCCGGCGTTCGATACGACCAGGTGGGTTTCGATCCCGGCGGCGCGCAGCAGTTCGAGCATGCGGACACCGTAGATGGTGCCGGTTGCTCCGGTGATCCCCACGATCACTCGTTTAGCGTCCATGTGTCTCACCTCCGACGGATTCCGAACCAAAGCAGAATACCTTGAATTGAGGGGCGTGTGTCCCGACTTGGTTTTGTTCCAGTCAGGGACACAGAAAAACCTCCTCCGCGCCGGAAGTCCTCGCAAGCAAGCCATGCCCGCAAGGTAAGTTAAGCGACGACGGCAGCGTCACAGAGATGATGTTGGGAGAGCAGATCTGCGAATCGGCGGGCAATGCGGGCTTCTCGCAAGCCACAACTGACACGCATCCGCTGCAAGTGCGTGCTTCCGAGAGCGATCTCATGGGCGACCTCACGGCGGGCCCGCAGCGTAGTAACAGAGTTTCCACGTAAGCACCTGCAGGATTGAGGGTTAGCTCACAGGAATCCCTGTAGTGACAGGGCGGAGCTGTAGCCAAGGACAATGGATCCGATGCTTGAGCGAGCGCTTGCGGCAGCACCTCTTTCTATAGCGGGTTCGTCCCGGCCCTTGGCTCCTCCGGAGATCTCGTGCCTGCATTGGTACGCCGTTTACACGCGCTCACGACACGAGAAGTGTGTCAGCCGGCTGCTGGAAGGGATGTCGGTCGCGACCTTTCTTCCGGCATATGAGTCAGTTCATCGCTGGAATGACCGCAAAGCGGTGGTCAGCCAGCCGATTTTCCCGGGGTATGTGTTTGCGCGGATCGGCCTGGCCGACCGCATACAGGTTCTGTCGGTACCGGGTGTGATCAACTTCGTGGGGGCGCCGGGGCGGCCCTGTCCCGTTCCAGATGAGGAACTGAACGCTTTGCGGGCGTGCTGGGAACACCGGATCAGGATGGAACCCCATCCCTACCTGGTGGTGGGGCGGCGAGTGCGGATCAGGCAGGGGTTGCTGGCCGACATGGAAGGTATCCTGGTGCGCAAGAAAGGTCAGTTCCGCCTGGTGCTCTCCGTCAACCTGATCACACGATCGGTAGCCGTTGAGGTAGATGCTCAGGACGTAGTCCCGGCCGGAGGGCCCGCTCTGCCGAGCCCTCGCAAGCAGAAGCAACTCGACTAGCTGTTTCCGTTTTGACCATCGCTAGCGAATCCGTGGCCTCCCAGCGCAAATCGACCCAGGGAATCGCGATGACGTCCTCACACCCGAGGGGCTTGAGTACACGCGAGAAAGTCCTGCGCGCCGCGACCGTGTTGTTCGCGGCCAAGGGGTTCGAAGGGACCTCGACGCGTAACGTCGCGCGCCGAGCCAAAGTAAATGAAAGCACGATTTTTCGGCTGTTCAAGAACAAACAGGGTCTGTACTTGCGGATCCTGGACAGCAAGATGGGGCTGAGCCCGCCGGAGTGGCTGAACACCGCATTGCGCTCCTCGGAGGACCCGGAGAAGGCATTCCTGGCCCTGGCCGAGCGTCTGGAGGAAATCTTCGATCCGGTTTTTCTGCGGCTCTTCTTCTATGCGGCGCTGGAAAAACCGGAGTTGTTGCGCAAGCGCTATGGCTCCAGCCTGGGGAGCTTGTACGAGCTGTTGGGACGGCACATCGGGGAGCGTATCCAAAGCGAGGTTCTGCGGGATATTGACCCCATGCTGATGGGGCGGGCGCTGGTGGGGATGATCGCGCATCACCGCATCCTCAGTGAGCTGCTGGGCGCCGGCTCCGCCCCAACCGGCAGCGAGACCTCGGCTAGGATCCACACCGAGATCTGGCTGTTCGGCACTTCGTCGTGGAAAGCTCCCGGCCGCCAACAGCGGGCCGACCGGCGGCTGGAGCTGTTGCCCGCGCCGGAGGCGCTTTCTCCCACGGGCGCCCGCGGCTGCGGGCCTTCCCAGGAAGTCACACCCAGTGTGAAGAGGCAGTGATGGGCAATCACCGTAAACATCTCGTGCGGGCAGCATTTGGCTGGTTGATCGTGTGGGTGGCGTTTTCTGTTTTCCACGGGGAAGCCACGGCCTATGCCGCGACTGGCCAGGGCAACCGTGAGTATCAGGACGACTCCACGGACGATCCGGACGCCCAGAATCCAGGAGAGGAGGCTGTCGATCCCGATGGGTCGCAGAAGGGCGCACGCTCCGCCCCTCGGTCGGGGGACAGTACTCAGTCCCAGCGCACGGGAGAGGACACGCCGTCCGAGCGCACGGCAGAAGGTGTGGAATCCCAGCGCACGGCAGAAAGCGTCCCGTCGGAGCGCAACGCAGAGTCGGAGCGCACCGGAGAACGGATGCCGCCCAAGCGCGCCGGCGACAAGCCCCAGGCCGAGCCGAGAAAAGAGAGAACTCAGCCTGGTACTCGCCGTCCGGACGAAGACCAGAATCGGCCGGAAACGGTTCGGAAGAAGAATCCCTATTCGAACTTGCCCGCGTTGCAGGACTTGTACCGCCAGTTCCCCAGCCAGGGGCCTCCCTTGAAGCGCTTCGGGGCCGACATCTTCGTCAATGGCACGGGCAATCTGGAAAATCTGCCCATGGATTTGCCGGCGGGGCCGGATTATGTGCTGGGGCCGGGCGACGGCCTGAACATCAACCTCTGGGGAAGCACCTCGCAGCGGCTCACCCGGACGGTGGATCGCGAAGGCCGGGTAGCGTTGCCAGATGCCGGCAGCGCCGTGGTCGCCGGTCAAACCGTCAGCCAGGCGCAAGAGACGCTGCAGAAAGCGTTGAGCGCAACCTTCCGCGACGCCCGGGTGGATGTTTCCCTGACCCGCTTGCGCAGCGTGCGCGTGTATGTGGTGGGAGACGTAGAACGGCCGGGCGCCTACGACGTCAGTTCCCTGTCCACGCCGCTAAACGCCCTGTATGCGGCCGGCGGCCCCACCGCTCACGGCTCGCTGCGCACGGTTCGGCAGTTCCACGGCAAGCGGCTGGTTCGCGAGGTGGACCTGTACGAACTGATGTTGCAAGGCGTGCGCTCGGATGCGGAACGGCTGGAACCGGGCGACACCATCCTGGTGCCGCCGGTGGGGGTGCAGCTTTCCGTCGAGGGCATGGTGCGGCGGCCGGCGATTTATGAACTGAAGAGCGAATCCGAACTGGCCGCGGTGCTGCAACTTGCCGGCGGCGTGCTGGTATCGGCTGCCCTGCGCCAGATCAATGTCGAGCGCATTGAGGCTCACCAGCGGCGGGTCATGCTCAGCCTCAAGCTGCCGGACAGCGATGACCAGGCAGCGCTGGACAAGGCGCTGGGCAGTTTCCACGTCCAGGACGGCGACCGCATCAAGATTTCGCCCATCCTTCCCTACAGCGACCAGACCGTTTACTTCCAGGGCCACGTGTTTCGGCCGGGCAAGTACCCCTACCACGCGGGCATCCAGATCTCCGACCTCATCCAGTCGTACCAGGATCTGCTTCCCGAGCCGGCGGACCACGCGGAAATCGTTCGCCTGGCGCCGCCCGACTATCACCCCATGGTGATCGAGTTCAAGTTGTCGGAGATCCTGTCGGGAGATGATCCCATCGAGCTGCAGCCCTTCGATACCATCCGCATCTTCGGGCGTTACGAAATCGACCCGCCGCGGGTCTCGATCCATGGTGAGGTGCTGCGGCCGGGAGACTACCCGCTGGCCAACGGCATGACGGCGGCCGACCTGGTGCGTTTGGCGGGTGGATTCAAACGCAGTGCCTATACCCAGACCGCCGAAATCGCCAGCTACGTGGTGCCGCACGGCGACAGGGTTCTGACCCAGCACAAGACGGTGGAGATCGCCAAGGCGCTCTCCGGAGACCGCGACGCCAATGCCCTGCTCAAGCCGGGCGATGTGCTCACCATCCGCCAGTTGTCGGGATGGAAGGACATCGGCGCGTCGGTGGTGCTGAACGGGGAAGTGCTCTTCCCCGGCACCTACGGGATTGAGGACGGGGAGAAGCTGAGCATGCTGCTGCGGCAGGCCGGCGGCTTCCGCCCGGACGCCTATCCCGAGGGCGCCTTCCTGGAGCGGCTGCAGGTCCGCGAACTGGAGGAGAAGAGCCGGCAGGAACTAATCCGCCGCATCGAGATCGAAGGCGCCAGCACCAAGGTCGCCGCCAGCGAGACCGGGCCGGAACGGACTGCCCTGTTGCAGACGGTGTCGGAACAGAAGCAGCACGTGCTCACGGCGCTGCGTACGCAACCGGCGGCGGGACGCCTGGTCATCAAGATCAGCTCGGACATCGAGCGCTGGCAGAACACCGCCGCCGACATCGAGCTGCGCGCCGGCGACGTGCTCACCATCCCCAAGCGGCCGAGCTTCGTGCTCATCAGCGGCCAGGTGTACAACCCGGCGGCCATCAGCTACACCCCCGGCAAGAATGCGGGATGGTACTTGCAGCAAGCCGGCGGCCCCACCGACCTCGCCAACCGGAAGGATATGTACGTCATTCGCGCCAATGGCTCGGTGGTCGGCCAGGGGGGCGGATCCGGGTTGTGGAAAGGCACCGTGCTGAGCACCGTCCTGCGTCCCGGCGACACCCTGGTGGTTCCCGAAAAGATCCTCACTGGCTCCAACGGCTGGAAGAATGCACTCACCACGGCGCAGTTTGTTTCCTCGATGGCCATCGCTGCCGCCGCCGTGCACTCCTTCTGAGAGCGATGACAGGGCGCCGATGCGTCGCAAGATTCGAGACCGTTTCGTTCTCGCGCTCCTAACCATGCTGCTGCTCACCACAGGCCGGGCGCAGGATTCCGCCGAGCCGGAGGAGCCGAACCCCGGAGGTGCGGCTGCGGCAGTGCACCGTCACTCGCTGGAACGGGACTTTGTTTTGAACATCGCTGCGGACCAAAAATCACTGTGGACCACCCCGAGGCAGATCCGGCTGGAGGACGCTCACTGGCTGCTTCCTTTGGGAGCCTTTAGCGCCGGGCTGATCGCGAGTGATACCTCGATCGAAAAGAGACTGCCTACGAGCCCGACCTTGATCCAGCGCAGCCAAAGCCTCTCGAACTACGGTGTCGCTTCCATGATCGGCGCCGCCGGCACGTTCTACTTCTGGGGACGTGTCACCCAGAATGACCATGCGCGCGAGACCGGATTGCTGAGCGGCGAAGCGCTGGCCAACGTCCTGATCGACACCTCGCTGCTGCAGTTCGCCACCGGACGGCAAGGGCCGCTCGAAGGCAACGGCAAAGGACAGTTCTGGCACGGCGGCCAGTCTTTTCCCTCCGATCACGCCGCCGCGGCGTGGTCGATTGCGAGCGTTGTGGCCAACGAATATCCCGGATCGCTGACCCAGCTTCTAGCCTACGGCACGGCTTCGGCGGTAACGGCAGCCCGAGTGCTCGGACGCGAACACTTCGCCTCCGATGCGGTGGTGGGCAGCGCGCTGGGCTGGTGGATGGGGCGGCAGGTCTACAAAGCCCATCACGATCCCCAACTCGACGGAGCGGAGTGGGGCACCTTCGTTCGCAGCCACGAGGAAACCAAGCCGGAAGGCATGGGCTCGACCTACGTTCCGTTGGATGACTGGTTTTATCCCGCTTTCGATCGCCTGGCCGCGCTCGGTTATGTGCAAACCGGCTTTGCCGGCCTGCGCCCGTGGACGCGCATGGAGTGCGCCCGCCTGGTGCAGGAAGCGGGAAGCCTCATAGAGGAGCAGGGGCTCGAAGCGGGTGAAGCTCTTCGGCTTTACCGCGCGCTGGCCCAGGAGTTTGCGCCCGAGGTGGCGCGCTGGGACGGCGCGAGCAACCGCGGGGCCGAGGTGGAATCCATCTATACACGGTTCACCGGAATCTCCGGCACGCCGCTGACCGATGGCTACCACTTCGGTCAGACCATCACCAACGATTTCGGCCGGCCCTACGGCGAGGGACTGAACACCATCACCGGTTTCTCCAGCCGGGCCGAAGCCGGGCCGCTGGCTTTCTACGTGCGCGGAGAGTATCAGCACGCGCCCGCGCTGGCTCCGGTCCCGGACACTGTGCAGGCCGCGATCGCCGCCAACGACCAAAATCCTCTGGTGCTCGCCGCCGCGCCCTCCACCACCAACCGTTTCCAACTGCTGGACAGCTACCTGAGCTTCGGGTTCAGCGGCTTCCAGATCTCCGCCGGCCGGCAGAGCCTATGGTGGGGGCCAGGACAGGGCGGGCCGCTGCTGTGGAGCGATAACGCCGAGCCCATCGCGATGGTGCGCCTCAGCCGGACGTTTCCCACCAAACTCCCCAGCATCTTCTCGCTGCTGGGTCCGGTGCGCACCGAGTTCTTCTTCGGCAAGCTGGAAGGGCATCATTTTCCGCCGCGTCCCTTCATCCATGGCCAAAAGATCAGCTTCAAGCCCACCCCCAACCTGGAGCTGGGGTTCTCGCGCACCGTGACCTTCGCCGGCCTGCCGCAGCCTCTTACCTGGGGGACCTTTCTCACTAGCTTCTTCAGTACCTCGACCGGCAACCCTAACCCCACTCTGAAACCCGGCGCCCGGCTGGGCGGAGTTGATTTCAGCTACCACATCCCCGGTCTGAGAAAGTGGCTGGTTTTCTATAACGATTCCATCATCCACGACGATCCCTCGCCGTTAGCGGATCCGCGGCGTGCGGCGATGAGCCCGGGCATCTACATGCCGCAGATTCCCAAACTGCCCAAGCTCGATCTCAGGATCGAAGCCGTCTACACCGATCCCCCGACGGGGCGCAGCCTGTATGGAGATTTCATCTACTGGGAAGTCGTCTATCGCGACTTGTACACCAACAACGGCAACCTGCTGGGAAGCTGGATCGGACGCGAGGGCAAAGGCATCCAGGCCTGGAGCACCTACTGGCTCTCGCCGCGCAGCACCATCCAACTGAGTTATCGAAATGCTCACGTCGCCAAAGACTTCCTGGAAGGCGGGGACTATCAGGATTTCTCGGCCCGCGCCGACCTGCTGGTTCGGCCCGACGTGAGCCTCGCCGGTTCTGTGCAATACGAATCCTGGAATTTCCCCCTGCTCTCTCCTACGCAGAACTCCAACTTCAC
>JBKQPN010000010.1:0-40752 GCA_052145015.1 Terriglobales bacterium | reverse complement strand
GCGTACTTGAGCGCGACCTGCTGCTTGAAGTGCATCACCTCGCGATCGAGGCAGAGCGCTTCAAGTTCCTGGTGCGCCGTGACCAGCAGCGTGCCGCCAGGAGTCTCATAGCAACCGCGCGACTTGATGCCGACAAAGCGGTTCTCGACCAGATCCACGCGACCGATAGCATTGCGGCCGCCGATCTCATTCAGCAACTCGACCAGCGAAACCGGGTCGAGCTGCATGCCGTTCACCGCGACCGGCGTGCCCTGCTCGAAGCCGATGGTAACCTCTTCTTCCTTGTCAGGCGCGTCCTGCGGCGAGCGCGTCAGCATCCAAGTGCTCGGGAGCGGCGGGTTGTTGGCGTCCTCGAGTTCGCCGCCTTCGTGGCTCAGGTGCCACAGATTGCGATCGCGGCTGTGAATCTTGGCCCGGCTGGCCGCGACCGGGATGCCGCGCTGGGCGGCGTAATCCAGGCAATCCTCGCGCGACTTCAGCTCCCACTCACGCCACGGCGCGATCACCTTGAGCTCGGGCGCGAGCGCCTGGTACGCCAGTTCGAAGCGCACCTGGTCGTTGCCCTTGCCGGTGCAGCCGTGGGCAACACAAGTGGCGCCGAGACGGCGTGCGGTCTCCGCCTGATGTTTGGCGAGCACCGGCCGCGCCAGCGACGTGCCCAGCAGGTACTTGTGCTCGTACACGGCGCCGGCACGCAGCGCGGGAAAAACGTAGCCGGTGAGGAACTCCTCGCGCAGGTCCTCGACCACGACGTCGGACGCGCCGGTTTTGTAAGCCTTCTCAACCACGGCTTCGAGGTCATCGCCCTGGCCAACGTCGCCGACAAACGCGATCACGTCGCAGGCGTAGTTTTCTTTCAACCACGGAATGATGATGGAGGTGTCGAGGCCTCCGGAATATGCGAGCACCACTTTTTCAGGCATGGGCGCTCCTCGCCGAGAACTGGCGCGCCCCGCCCAGCAGCAACAGCAAGATGGCTTTCTGGACGTGCAGGCGGTTTTCCGCCTGGTCGAAGGCGATGGACTGCGGCGAGTCCATCACCCCGGCGCTGACTTCTTCGCCGCGATGCGCCGGCAGGCAGTGCATAAACACAGCGTGCGGCTCGGCTAGCGCCATCAGCGACTCGTTCACCTGGTAAGGCGCAAAGATCACGCGGCGCTGCTCGGATTCGTGCTCCTGGCCCATGCTGGCCCACACGTCGGTGTAGACGGCGTCGGCGCCGGCCACGGCCGCGAATGGATCGTTGGTGATCTCGATGGTGGCGCCGGTGCGGGCGGCGATGACCAGCGCGCGGCCGACGATCTCGGGCTTTGGCTCGTATCCCGGCGGGCAAGCGATGATGATGCTGCTGCCCAGGCAGGCCGCGGTCAGCAGCAGCGAATGAGCCACATTGTTGCCGTCGCCCACGTAGGCCAGGCGCAGCCCCCGGAGGTTGTCAAACTTTTCCTTGAGCGTGAAATAGTCGGCCAGCGCCTCGCAGGGGTGCTCGACATCGCTCAGCGCGTTGATCACCGGGATCATCGCGTGCTCGGCCATGCCGGTGATGGTGGCGTGCTCGAAGGTACGCAGCACCACCACGTCCATCCAGCGCTCGAGGTTGTGCGCGATGTCGCTCAAGGATTCGCGCGCGGCCAGCGGCGACGCCGTCTGGTCGACGAAGATCGAGCTCCCACCCAGCCCGGCCATGCCGGCTTCGAAGGTCAGGCGGGTGCGCAGTGACGGCTTCTCGAAGAACATCGCCATCTGCCGGCCGCTGAGGGCGGTGCGAAATTCCGCCGGCCGCGCCTTCACCAGGCCGGCCAGTTCGAGGATGGTCACGACCTCGGAGGGTTCGAGGTCGGCGATGGACACCAGGTCGCGATTCTCCAGCGCCTTGATGTCCAGACTGATGAGCGGGGCGGAAGCCGCCCGCCGAGCGATGGTGGAAGTGCTCACGGTTTGCTCCTAGCGTGGGATGGCACAGGGGTCTTGGCCGATTTCTCCGCCGACGTCAGAACCGCGTCCAGCGTGGCAATCGCGTGATCCACGTGCTTGCGCTGGAGAATGAACGGCGGCAGAAAGCGCAGCACTACATCGTGCGCGCGGTTGAGGATGACGCGGCGCTTCAGCATGCCGAGATGAACGGCCTTGGCCAGCTCGGCCGAGTCGAGCTCGGCGGCCAGCATCAGCCCAGAGCCGCGGACTTCAAGGATCGAAGGATGCCGCTCCTGAAGTTCCAGCAGTTGCTGGCGGAAATATTCGCCGACCTTGCTCACGTGCTCGAGCAGCCCTTCGCGTTCGATGGCGTCAATGACAGCGATGGCGACGGCGCAGGCCAGAGGGCCGCCGCCGAAGGTGGTCCCGTGCATGCCGGGCTTGATGGAGCGCGCGACCGCGTCGGTGGTCAGCAGCGCCCCCAGCGGCAAGCCGCCGGCCAGCGGCTTGGCGACCGTAAGCATGTCGGGCAGGATGCCGTGGTGCTGGTAGGCGAACCAGCGCCCGGTGCGGCCCATGCCGCACTGGATCTCGTCGATGATCAGCAGCGCGCCGTAACGCGTCGCCAGCCCGCGCGCCGCCTGCAGGAACTCCCGCGTGATGGGCTTGATCCCGCTTTCGCCCTGAATGGTTTCGATGCCCACGGCGCACACCGTAGGATCGAACTTGCGCTCGAGATCCCGCACGTCGTTCGAGCGCACGAAGCGCACGCCCGGAACCAGCGGCTCGAAGGGCTCGCGATACTTGGCGGTCGCCGTGGTGGAGAGCGATCCGAAGGTGCGGCCGTGGAAAGAATTCTCCAGCGCCAGAAAGCGCCAGGCCGGATGCGAACCGTTTTTGCTCTGGGTACGCGTGTAGGAGCGGGCGAACTTCATCGCCGCTTCCCAGGCCTCGGTGCCGCTGTTACAGAAGAACGCACGATCGAGACCGGAGATGCGCGTCAGCCGCTTCGCAAGCTCCGCCTGGTAGTCGTGATAAAAGAGGTTGGAGACGTGAATCAGCTTGTCGGCCTGCTGGGCCAAGGCTTTGCGGATGGCGGGATGTCCGTGGCCGAGCGCGTTCACGCCGATGCCGGCCAGCAGGTCGAGGTAGGCGCGTCCGGCGTCGTCGTACACGTAGACGCCCCGGCCCTTGCGCAGCAGCACCTTGTAGCGATCGTACGTGGGCAGAAGCAGCGCGGCTTCGGCGCGCATCACGGAGGCCAGACTCATGCCAGCATCACCTCCGTGCCCAGATCTATGCGGCTGAAGCACAGCTCGGGCAGCATTTCCGAGTGCGCCGCCGGCAGGATGCGCACGCGGCCCACGCCGGAGCGCAGCGCGTGCTGGCAGGCTTCGAGCTTGGGCAGCATGCCGCCGCCGATCACCGCGGCGCGCTCTAACTGGAGCACAGTTTTCAGGTCGAGCCAGCGGATCACGGCGCCGTCGGCGTCCTTGACACCGGCAACGTCGGTCAGGAAGACCAGCGCATCGGCGTGGCAGCCCACGGCGCAGGCGGCGGCCATCTGGTCGGCATTGATGTTGTAGTATTCGCCGTCCGTGCCGAGCGCGAGGCTGGAGTACACGGGAATGCCGCCGTTCTGCCAGATGGCTTCGATCCAGCGCGCATCGACCGAGCAGATCTCGCCCACGAAGCCCAAGTCGGTGCCGTTGGAGCGCTTCTTGCGCGCGCGGAACGAGCCGCCATCGCCGCCACAGAGTCCCACCGCGAGCTGGCCCAGAGAGTTGAGCGTGGCCACCAGAGTCTTGTTGATGCGCCCGGCCAGCACCATCAGCGCCACATCGCGCGTCTCGGAATCGGTGACGCGCAGCCCCTTGACGAACTCGCTGGTCTTGCCCAGTTGCTTCAGGACGCGGGTCAGCGCTGCCCCGCCGCCGTGCACCACCACGACCTTATGGCCTTCGCGGGCCATGTCCGTGACCGCCTGGGCGCACTTGTGCATGAGGGCCTTGTCATCCAGGGCGGCGCCGCCGATCTTGACCACGATCCTCAATTCAGTCCCTCGCTTTCGTCCCAGCCGTACATCAGGTTCATGTTCTGCACTGCCTGCCCGGCAGCGCCCTTCACCAGGTTGTCGAGGCAGGAGACAATCACCAGCCGGTCGCCTTCCGGACTCAGGCAGAAGCCCACATCGCAGAAGTTGGTGTAAACGCAGAACTGGATCTGCGGCAGCTTGCCCGCCGCGTACACGCGCACCCACGGCGCGCCGGCATAGAACGCGCGGAAGCAGCTCTCGATTTCTGCAGCCTCGCTCGGCCGGCGCAAGCGCAGGTAGATGGTCGAGAGGATGCCGCGCGGAATGGGCAGCAGGTGCGGCGTGAAGATCAGCTCGCGCGCGTCGAGCTCGAGCTGCTCCAGAATCTCGCCGGTGTGGCGATGAGAGAACACCGAGTAGGCAGAGAGATTGTCCGCCACCTCGACGAAGTGGGTCTTCTGCGTGGGCTGGCGGCCCGCGCCCGAAGCGCCCGACTTGGAGTCGCAAATGATTCCGTGCTCGCGATCCACCAGGCCGGCGCGCACCAGCGGCGCCAGCGCCAGGATGATTGACGTCGCGTAGCAGCCGGGGTTGGCGACGAGTTGCGCGTCGCTCAACTGCTCGCGGTGCAGCTCCGGCAGACCGTACACGGCGGTTTCCGTCAGCGTGGCCGCGACTTGCGGCTCGGCGTCGGAGAAGCCGTAGATCGCGCGGTGCTCGGCCTGGTGCAGCCGCCATGCGCCGCTCAGGTCGATGACCCGCAGGCCCCGCTGCATCGCCTCCGGAATCCACTCGCGCGAAATCTCGTGCGGTGTGGACATGAACAGCAGATCGACGCCCGCGAGCTTCGCCCAGGAAAACGGCTCCAGCGGGTAGCTGCCGTTGCCAGAGATGTGCGGATAGAGGTCGGCGAGATTCGTCGGGCCGTCTTCTTTGTCACGCCGCAGCAGCAGAGGCTTGCCCAGCCGCGGATGGCGGGTGAGCAGGCGGGTCAACTCGAAGCCGGCATAACCGGTCGAGCCGACCACGGCGGTCTGGATCGCGGGCGTCATGCCAGCAACTCCTGCACCCGCACGGCCAGCTTGCGGGCGGCTTTGCGGTCGGGGCAGATCACCAGGATGGTGTCGTCGCCGGCCACCGTGCCCACGATCTCGGGCCAGTCCTCGGCATCGATGCCCGCCGCCACCGGCTGGGCGCTGCCCGGCGTGGTCTTGAGCACCAACAGGTTCTGCGCCCCGCGAATCTGTATGACGAACTCGCGCAGCAGGCGCGCGATGCGCGGCGCACCGGCGTCCGGAGCAGCCTCGCCCGGCGGGGCCATGTAGCCCTCCGGGGTCTTGACCAGCCCGAGATCGTGGATGTCGCGGGAGAGCGTGGCCTGGGTGACCTTGAAGCCCAGTCGGGAGAGCCGCAGGCGCAGCTCGTCCTGGCTGGCCAGGGGCTCTTCCAACACGAGATCGAGGATGCGGTTCTGGCGCGCCAGCTTGGACATCGGTGTCAGTGTATATTTATGCACTCAAGTGTATAACACTGCATAATTATGCATGTTGCTGTATAAATATGCAACGTGCAAATATCGGCCTTGAGGAAGGCGCTGTCAACAAAAAAATTGCTGCCCATCATCTGAATTTCAAGGAGAAGACCCATGTCGCTGAAACGCCTGCCCGCCGCCGCCCTGCTGCTCGTTTTCTGTCTAGCTCCCGTCCCGCTACGCCCGCAAGCCTCACCCCAGCAAACCAAAACCGGGTTTGCTGGGGACCCCGGCCAAGCGCCGGCGGAAACGCCGGGCGCACCCACCGGCGCCATGCTGCTGACCATCTTCCTGCGCCACGACGAGTCGAAGACCCTGGACGACATCAACGCCCACCTGAAGCAGACCGGCTTCGACAAGAACTTTCCGCCGCCGGGCGTGGAAGTGGTCTCCTGGTACGTGATGATGGGCATCGGACAGGTGGTCACGCTGCGTTTCCCGGCGGAGAAGCTGCGGGAGGTGAACCTGGTCATCGAGCACGGCGCCTGGGGCGGGGCCTACCACACCGAGTTCTATCCGACGTACGACTACAAGCCCATTTGGGAGGCGGCGCACCGGGGCGGGAAGTAGCGGCGCCCTATCGGGAGGTCAGGAAGCGGTGCTGCGCCTCGGTGAGCGGGACCACCGAGAGCCGTCCCTGGCGCACGAGCGGCGAATCACTGAAGAGCTTATTGCCCTTGATCTCGGCCAGCGACACGGACGCAAGCGGCTTCCCGGCTTTGATGGTCACGCGCGGCGATTTGGGATCGGCGGCATCCACCGAGACCACCGAGGCAGTGCCGACGGTGCGCTTTTCGTCGCCGGTGTGGTAGATGATCAGCTCGTCGCCCTTCTGCATCCCGCGGAGATTCTTGACGGCGACGGGATTGGTGACGCCGTCCCAGACGGTGGTCTTATCGCGCTCAAGGTCGGCGAACGAGTACACCGACGGCTCTGTTTTCAGCAAGTAGGGCATGGGGCGTAATTCTACAGGCAGTTTGGACCGTTTTGGGGGGAAGGGGTCCTTCGACTCGCGCTCCCTTCGCCGGGCTCAGGTCGCGCTTCGCTCAGGATGACAGTCTTTGGGAAACGTTTAGGGCGAGCCCTGTGGCCCGCCCCGAGTTACAGTCAACCGCAATTGGTTATGACGCTGCCTTGAGCACCGTGCAAACCGACGCGCAGATGGGCCCGCCGATGTTGAAGGTAGCCGCCGCGCGCGGGTTCTTGACCTGCAGCTCCGGCGGGGCCTTGCCCAGCAGTTGCTGCGCCGACCAACCGACCATGGCGACGCCAGTGGCGCCGATGGGGTGTCCCTTGGCGATCAGGCCGCCGGAGGTGTTGATGGCGCATTCGCCATCCACTGCCGCCTTGCCTTCCGCCCAGTACTGGGCGCCTTTGCCGGGTGCGGCTTTGCCGATCACTTCCGTGCCCAGCGCGCCCATGACGGTGAAGCAGTCGTGGACTTCGGCAACGTTCACGTCACTGGGTTTCAGGCCGGCCATCTCGTAAGCCTTGTTCATGGCCTTGTAGGCGCCGGCGGCGCGTAGAACGTCGCGCCCTTCCTTCTTGAGCGGATCGGTGGCCTGGGCGAAGCCGGCGATCTCGACGCACTCCGCCTTGGGCACGCCCAGCTTCTTGAGGCCCTCCTCGGTGGCGAGGATGAGCGCGGCGTAGCCATCGGTGATCTGCGAGCAGTCGTAGGTCTTCAGCGGCAGGCCGTCCACGATGTACTTATTGATGCCCTCGATCTTCATGGCCTGGTCGAGCGTGATCTGCACCTTGTTCATCTGGGCGCAGGGGTTGTACTTGGCGTTGCCGTACTCGCAGACGGCGATCTGCGCCAGTTGTTCCTCGGTGACGCCGTACTCCCTCATGTAGTCGCGCATGACTTCGGCGAACAGGTGCGGGAAGACGAACACCTTGCCCTCGCGCTCATCGGGGAAGGAGAAATATCCGAGCACCTCGCCGATGAGCTTGCCGTCCATCTTGCCGTCGTTGTCGCGCATCTTCTCGTAGCCGAGCGCGACCCCGGTGTCACCCCAGCCCAGTTGCAGCTTCTGGATGACCGACAGGACGGCCTGGCCGCCCGAGGCGCAAGCGTTTTCGACCATCTCCATGGGCTTCGATTCCATGCCGGGCGTCATGGCCATCAGCCCGGAAAGCAGGCCCTGGTGGTTGAGCGAGAAATTGCAGGCCGCGCCGATGGAGCCGACATCGATGGCCGCGGGCGTGACGTTGATCTGGCGACAGACGCTCTCGATAGCATTACGGACAATCTGTGGCACCGTCATGGCCATCAGCTTGCCGAACTTCGACTGGTTATATGCGGCGATATAAACGCGCTTGTTCATGATCTCTCCTGTAATAACCGGCTGCGGCCGGACGCTGCCTTGCAACAAGAGTACGAGCAATATTATCGCGCAATTCGGGCTTTTCGCATCCGGTTATCTCGGGTGGGGCGGCCCTTAGTTAGTTAGATGGCGCCGGAGGGCAGGAAGCTGCAGCTCTGGAAGACAGGGAGCAGGGAGTAGCGAGGAGGGAGTAGGAGCCGACTGCAGGTTCCTGCTCCCTACTCCCTGCTTCCCACTCCCTGCTCTTTCACGCTGCCCGGCTGAAAGCTTCCTTGTTCACCACCCAGGGCATCTTGGTGAAGTCACCGCCGTAGTTCTTCTCCAGCACGTCGATCAGCCCCTGCACGCAGCGGCCGGCCATGCCCTTGTTGGGATCGGCAGAGAGGCGGGTGATCCTGCCGGCGCTGGCGAAGTGGGGAAACAGGCGGCAGCGGTCGGCGATGGCGGGATCGCGCAGCGGCGAATCGGCGGGCAGCGGCTCCTGCTCATACACGTCAAGGGCGGCGCCGGCGATCCAGCGCTCGCGCAGCGCTTTGGCCAGGGCGGCTTCGTCCACCACCGGACCGCGCGAGGTGTTCACCAGATAGGCGGTGGGCTTCATGATGCGCAGCAGGCGTTCGTTGAAGAGGTGGTAGGTGGGTGCGTCGCTCTCGCCCGGGCGGATCAGCGGCACGTGGACGGTGACGTAATCCGCCTGGCGCAGCGCCTCCTCCAGCGTTACATACTTGATCGTCATTCGCTCGTGATACAGGCCGTGCTTGTAGCGTAGGTCCTTGATCTCCTGGATGGCCTGAACGTACTTGGTGTTCTGGAACGCCGGGTCGTAGCACAGGATGTGCATGTCGAAGCCGGTGCACTTCTTGATGATGGCCTGGCCGATGCGTCCGGTGCCGATGACGGCCATGGTCTTGCCCGTCACTTCATCGCCCAGGAACGGCAGGTAGGGATGCCAGTAGTCCCAGCGGTTCTCGCGCACCAGATGTTCCGCGTCCCATAGCTTGCGGGCGAGCGCGGCCAGGATGAAGAAAGCGAACTCGGAGGTGGCCTCGGTGAGCACGTCGGGGGTGTTGGTGAAGGGGACCTTGTAACGGTTGGCGTCGGCGCGGTTGATGTTGTCGAAGCCGACGGCGAACTGGGAAACAACCTTCAGCGTGCCCTTCCCTGCTTCGAAAACCTCCGCGTCAATCTGATCGCGGATGGTGGTGATGAGGCCGTCGATGCCGGAGCGCAGCTTTTCCAGAATGAGCGCTTTGGGCGGCGCTTGCGGCTGGGGATAGACCTCGAGCTGGTAGCCGCGGTCGCGCAGGACGTTCAAGGCTTCGTCGCCGATGTCACAGGTGGCAAAAACGCGAAAAGATTTGCTCATGTTGTTTGTTCAGCCGCGCGGAAGGCGGCTGCCCCCACAATCAATTGTCATCCCGAGCGAAGTGCGACCGAACGAATGTGAGGAAGCGCGAGTCGAGGGACCTTGGGGTTAAGCTCAAAACGCAAGGTCCCTCGACTTGTGCTCGGCTCGCCAGGCTCGCCTCGCACTTCGCTCGGGATGACAATCACTTTAGGACTTACCGGGGTGGCTAAAGCCTCGCCCCTTCAAAGCCACCTACAGATTCTTCTTGGCCCACTGCTCGATCCGGTCCACAGCCTTATCGATGTTGGCGATGGAATTGGCCACGCTGAACCGCAGATAGCCTTCCCCGAACTCGCCGAAGGCGGTGCCGGAAAGGCCGGCCACGCCGGCGTCGTCGAGCAGCGCGTCGGCCAGCTTCTTCGAGGGCCATCCCGTGCCGGTGATGTTGGGGAAAGTGTAGAACGCGCCCTTGGGCAGCCGGCAGGAGAATCCCTTGATCTGATTGATGCGCTCGACAAAGCGGTCGCGGCGGCGGCGGAACTCTTCGCGCATGGCGTCCACCGAATCCTGCGGCCCGTGCAGGCCTTCGACGCCCGCCACCTGGGTGAAGCTGGCAGTGCAGGAATTGGAGTTGGTCATGAGGCGCGCGATGTGTGCCGCCAGGTCGGCGCGCATGACGCCGTAGCCCAGCCGCCAGCCCGTCATGGCATAGGTCTTGGAGAAGCCGTCGAGCAGGATGGTGCGATCCTTGAAGCCATCCACCGACATCAGCGAGAAATGCTCGCCTTCGTAGATGAGCCGGCAGTAGATTTCGTCGGAGAGCACCATGATGTCGCGGTCGCCGATGGCGGCGGCGATGGCCTCGACGTCCTTGCGCGTGAGCACGCCGCCGGTCGGGTTCTGCGGCGAGTTCAGGATGATGAGCCGGGTGCGGTCGTTGATCAGGCGCGCCAGCTCGTTCACGTCGAGGCGGAAATCCATCTCTTCGCGCAGGCGGATGGGCACCGCCTTGGCGCCCACGAAGTTGATCATGGACTCGTAAATGGGGAAGCCGGGGTTGGGATAGATGACCTCATCCCCTTCTTCAACTAACGCTGTAATCGTAAAGAAAATGATTGGCTTGCCCCCTGGCACAACCACGACCTCTTCGGCCTTGACCGGAACCTTGCGCGTGCGGCTGACTTCTTCCGCGATGGCCTCGCGCAAGGCCGGCAGCCCGGCCGAGGGACCGTAATGGGTCCATCCCTTGCGCAGGGCGTTGACGCCGGCTTCGATGATGTTGGCGGGAGTATCGAAATCGGGCTCGCCGATCTCCAGATGGACGATGTCGCGGCCCTGGGCTTCGAGCGCGCGGGCCTTCACCAGGACCTCGAAAGCAGTTTCCGTACCCAGCCGGGCCATGCGCTTGGCCAGGCGTAATTCTGCTGGTTTCACTGCAAGTGCTCCACTCATAAGATTGCCGCGCCCCCGAAAGGGCGGCCTCCTTAAGGACTTGCGGTCTCCGGACAAACCGAAGAATTATACCCCTGTGGAAGCCGGATTTTGCTGTGAGCCGGGTCACCCAGGGGGGTTAGTTTCCGGGTGAACCTGTTACACCCGCCCTTGGGGATTACTTGTGTGAAATCGCGATTTACCACAAACCACTCGCCGCTTTGAGCTACGCTCTCGCTATGAACCTCAGCGGAGGGTGCCCCACATCTGCCCGCTTTTGGCAGATGTGGGTCCTTCATAACTCACCCACGTTTCCCAAAACCGGGGAAACGCGGGGCACCCTAAATGTTTTGACTCCTGGCCAATGTTACACCTATAATGTGTAACATGAAGAGCGTCACGGTTCGGGAGGTTCGCCAGCAATTTTCGCGCAAAGTCGAGGCGCCGCTGCGGCGCGGCGAGACGCTGCTCCTGCGCAAGCGGCATGAAGTCCTGGGCCGTATTGTCCCAGAAGCGGTTAAGGAGAGGGCCTTGCCTGACTTTGCCGCCCGCCAGAAGAAAATCTTCGGCGACCGCCGGGTTCGCCTGAACGTCGCCGAAATCCTTCGCCGGGAGCGAAACCGCTCTTGAGTTCCTATGCGGACACGAGTTTCCTCGTCTCGCTTTATGGCCGGGATGTGAATTCCCGGCCGGCCCTGGCGCTACTCGAAAAGCATCGCCCCCTGTTCACGATAACGCCCTTCGGGGAGACAGAATTCACCACCATCGTTTTTGCGGTGACGGCCCGGCCGAGGAGTTGGACGATCCGTGAGGCTCGGGCAATCGAAGAAGATTTCGTCAGCGACCTACAATCAGGTGTTTGGCAGTGGGAGGATCTACCTGCCGAAACCTGGTCGCGGGCGCGGGAGCTTGCCCGGCGCCATGCGCCGCATTTGGGCAGCCGTGCCCTCGATACGATCCACGTGGCATCCGCCTTGGTGCTTGCGGCGGAAGATTTCTATACCTTTGACCGCGATCAAGCCAGGTTGGCTCGCGCCGCCGGGTTGGCGGTCGTAGGTTGCTCCTAGCTTGGCGTTGCCCCAACATCTTCCTGTTTCGGCGTACCTCACCCACGTTTCCCAAAACCGGGGAAACGTGGGGCACCCGAAACTCCCCACTCACTGCCAGCCCGCTTCCCACCCATGGTATGTTTAGGCTGTGGCCACGTACCTGATTACCGGAGCTGCCGGCTTCATCGGATCTTCCCTGGCGCGGGCCCTGCTGCAGCGGGGCGAGTGCGTGCGGGGTCTGGACAACTTCTCCACCGGAAAGCGGGAGAACATCGCCGAACTGGGGCGCATGGACTTCCACGAGGCCGACCTGCTGGACCTGGCGGCGGTAGCCGGGGCCTGCCAGGACGTGGACTACGTGTTTCACGAGGCGGCCATTCCGTCGGTGCCGAAGTCGGTGGCCGACCCCGCCACCAGCAACCGCGCCAACGTCGATGGCACGCTCAACCTGCTCATCGCCGCCCGCGATGCCAAGGTGAAGCGCGTGGTATACGCGGGCTCGTCCTCGATCTACGGCGAATCGCCCACCCTGCCCAAGCACGAAGGCATGACCCCGGACCCGATCTCGCCCTACGCGGTCTCGAAGCTGGCGGGCGAGCTCTACATGACGTCGTTCTACCGCGTCTATGGCCTGGAGACGGTGACGCTGCGCTACTTCAACGTGTTCGGGCCGCACCAGGACGCGGGCTCGCAGTACTCCGGCGTGCTGGCCAAGTTCATCATGCTGATGCTCCGGGGCGAGCAGCCGACCATGTACGGCGACGGCGAGCAGAGCCGCGACTTCACCTTCATCGACAACGTGGTCGCAGCCAATCTGCTGGCCTGCTCCGCGCCCGCGGCGCAGGTCGCCGGACGAGCCATGAACGCCGCCACCGGCACCCGCATCACCCTGAATGAGACCTTCGAGATCCTCAAACAGATGACCGGGTACTCGGGCACGGCGCACCACGGGCCGGAGCGCGCCGGGGACATCAAGCACTCGCTGGCGGACATTTCACTGGCGGGCAAGCTGATGGGATATCAGCCGGTGGCGGGATTCGAAGAAGGCCTGGCGCGCACCGTGGCTTGGTATCGCACGCTGGCGAGGGCAGTGGCGATGCGGTAGCGGCGGTTGGTTCGCCGCGGGTCTTGGTCTTGGATTCCCCGTTAAATTGTTGCCGACGCTGCTGTGGACGTCAAGAATCGAGTCGGATCATGACGCGTGGCTTGATGATCCTGTTGTTGCTTTGGAGCCTCGGTCCAATGGGACCGGGAGCGGCATCGGCTCAACGCGAGCAGGCCTCCGTCCCGGGCGCCGAACGCAAGCCGGATTCCGCTGATGAGTTCGACTGGCGGGAGATGATTCCCCTGCTCTATCGCGCGGCCGGCCTGCCTCCGGAAGAAGCCGTCAAGCTGATGCTGGAGAACACGGCAGTCCTCAGGGCGTATGTCGCCCTGGAACTCCAAGCCCAGTGTGGGCCGCGGGGCTCGGTCTGCGACTCCCAACCCGCCAGCCCGGCGCTGATCACCAAAAGAATTGACAAGGTGGTAAGAGAAGGAATCTTCACCCGAAAGAACGTTACCCGGGTCGATTACCTGCTGGCGCGCCAGCCCTTTCCGTTCGCCGCAATCGCGGCCATGAAGTCGCGCAACCGCCGCGACGCGTTCCTGGTTTTGGATTTTGCCGAGAAGAGTTGCACCGCCGCCCAGATCGAAGACAAGTACGGCAGCCCGCGGGACAAGAGCATCTTCCAGTGGTTCAGTATGTTTGAGTACCGGATCGACGCCAAAACCTACGTCGCAAGAGCCGCCTTTACCATCGACCCGGTCAGCGGAGAAGCACAGAGGATAGCCATCAGCCTGAAACGCAAGGATGCCCGGGAATGAGTGCGTTGAAAGCGGCCGCTCCAGCCCCGGCAGGCGTCTTACGCGCCCCAGCGCAACAGGATATGCCGAAACAGACCCAGTTGCCGGCTTTCGGTCGCGCTTTTGGCCAGGAACTCCACCCCGTAGAGGTCGCCCGCGCGGTTGCGGATCACGCCTCGTAATCTGACAAAGGGATAGAAGTGGGGAGGCGTGAACTTGATCTCGGCCTCATCCCCAATCGCCAGCTCCTTGTCGGCGCGGACGGTGATGCCCCCATCGTTCATTTGAGAGCCACGGGTGTTCATCACGTTGACCTTCTCGGAATTCTCGATCGTGACCCGAACCGGCACGGTCAAGTGAGAACGCCGCCAACGGCGCCCTCCCGCGATTGCGTTGTCAGTTTGTGCTCCAGTTGTCATACGCCGATAGTACCGTTGGGGCGGGCAATTGAAAGGGTACGGAAGTGCAAGCCGGGTGCGGTGACGGGCCAAGGGACGATCTCGGCGGCGAGTTCTTAGGCGGGCGGCTGCACTGCTTGCCGGGTGGAGAGCCCGGCGGCGGAGAGGATGGCGGTCGCCGCAGCTTCGAATCCCACCGCCGAGTTGATGACCATCTGGTAGAGGCGGTAATCCTTCCAATCCTCGCCGAAGTAGCGGCGCACGTATTCGGCGCGGCGCTGATCGCTCTCCTCGGCCATGGTCCCAGGGTCGGCGCCGGGCGGCACGTGGCGGCGCAGCGCTCCGCGCAGGTTGCGCACGCGCTGCTCCATCTCGGCAAACACGGAGACGTGGAACACCTCCTTGCGGTCCTCGAGCAGGCACTGCGCGCCGCGTCCCACGATGACGCAGTGGCCGAGCTGGGCCGACTCGCGGATGACGCGCGTCCACAAGCCGGCCATGGCGTCGGCATCGAAGCCGTCCAATTGGCCGTGGCTGACTACGCCTTCGTAGCCGCCCTGCCACAGTGCCTTGAACATGCGGTGGAACCAGGGATCGACGCACTCGTCGTAGCGGCGCGCCAGCTCGGGGGAGACGTTGGCGCGCTGGGCGATCTCGGCCACCAGCGGGTCGTCGATCAGCTTCCACTCCAGGCGCGCGGCGAGGATGCGGGCCACCTCGCTGCCGCCACTGCCGAACTCACGGCTGATGGTGATCACGCGCACCATGGTCGTCACCCCAGGGGATTCTCGCCACACCGCATTAAGATGTCCAGAACTTCCCCACGTTGCCGCACGAATCGGAAGCCGCGCGAATCGCTTGACACAGCCGGCTGAGGGGATAGAGAATCGCTGGTTCGCCCTTCCCCGCGGATCCCGACCTACAACCATTAGGCCAGAGTTTCGAGGAGTCAAGCTCGTGCAAGATCTTCCAGAAGCGGTACCCGGCGGTGCGACCGAGAGCAACCAACCCCCGCCCCAGCCGACCGTGCCAGCGGCTGAGCTGGCGGCGCCGGCGGCCTGGGAGCGCTTCAAGCGGGAGCTGGATGAGTCCGTCCCGGCGGGCGATGGCCAGGAAGTTTCGGCCATCAACACCGTCTTCACCGAGCTCATGCGGGCGGGCATGGATGCCGACCGGGTGTTCGACCTGGTGGTGACCAGCGCGGCCACCCTGACCGGGGCCACCGGGTCGGCCATCGCCCTGACCGAGGGCGGCAAGTTCGTGTGCCGCGCCAGCTACGGCAGCACCGCTCCGCCGCTGGGCACGCGGCTGGACCCCAGCGCCGGGCTCTCGGGCTTGTGCGTGCGCACCGGCCACCAACTGCGCTGCGACGACGCGGAACACGACCCGCGCGTGGACAGCGAACTCACCCGCCAGACCGGCATCCGTTCCATCAGCGTGGTACCGCTGATCAAGGATGGCAAGCTGGTCGGCATCTTCGAGATCCTCTCCACCCGCGCCCATGCCTTCGAGAAACAGCAGACCGAGACGCTGCAGCGCATGGCCAAGCTGGTGGTGCTGACCATGAGCCGCATGGGCGAACTACGGGGTAAGAAGATCGAGCACCGCGCCCGCACCGGGTTCTGGCGCGTAGTGGGCCTGGTGGTGCTCGCCTTCTTCATCGGCTTCGCCGTCTCCCGCCTGCTGGGCCCGCTGCTGTTGGGCCATTGACCCCAGGCTTGTCAAGACACGGGCTTTCCAATACCGTAGGACGGCGGATTACACCTATTTCCTGGGGAGTTCATCTGTGCATTTCTTGGCGAGGGCTTGTGGGGCAAAGACATTGCGGACTCATTGGCTCAGGTTGAGCCTGGCGCTGGCGCTCGCGGGCGTGGGCGGCTGCGGAGGACACGGCGGGTCTAAGATTCTGTACGCGGTAGGGCTGGGCAGTCCCAACGTGACTCTCTTCGACGTCTCCGGCGCGGGCGCGCTGACCGTCACTGCCAATTCCGTGGGCACCGGGTCGGCGCCGGACGTGATCGCCATCGATCCCCTGCTGCGCTTCGCTTACGTCCTCGATTCCGCCGGCGGCATCGGGGCCGGCGGCGTCTCGCAGTATGTGCTGAGCCGATCCACGGGCACCCTGACGGTAGCGACCTTTTCATCCATCAACGGGAGCGCTCCGGCCTCCACGCCGGCGCCCACGGGGGTGAATCCCGCCGCCATCGCCATCGACGGCAGCGGCTTCTTCGTGTTCGTCGCCAACCAGGGAGCGCCAGGAACTCCCTGCGATACCACCACGCCCGCCCTCAACTGCAGCCTCTCTGTGTTCCTCATCGACCAGGTGGGCGGAACGTTGACCGAAATCAAGCAACTACCTCCTACCACGCTTAACTGCACTCTGAACCAAGTTACCCCTTGCCCGCTGCCCACCACGGGGGCGCCCAGCGCGCTAGCCACCACCGGCACCATGCTGTTCGTGGCCATGACTAATGCAGGGGTGGGTTCGATCGCCACGTACATGTTCAACTCCTCCGCCGGAGAGCCTTCGACCCCGGTAGTGTTACCTTGTCCCGCTGGCCCCGGGTGTTTGCAGAACCCGCCTGCGTCTACCATCGCGGCAGGCGCCAATCCCGTGGCGATGGCCATGGATTCCACCGGCAAGTTCCTGTTCGTCGCCGACTCGGTGACCAATACGGTGGCGGCGTTCAGCATCGCCAGCTCGGGCCAGCTCACGGCGGTGGGCGCGCCGATCGCCACCGGAACCACTCCGGTGAGCGTGCGCGTACACCCTACCGGGCAATTCGTCTTCACCGCCAACCAGGGCTCGAACGACGTTTCCGCGTTTTCCTTCGACAGCTCGGGTACGCTGACCGCGTTGAGCGGCTCGCCGTTTGCCGCCGCCACGAGCCCCTCGTATGTTGCCACCGACACCGCGGGCAGCTTCCTGTTCGTGGCCAACCGCGATTCCACCAACATTTCCGTGTTCTCCATCGACAGCAGCGGAGCGCTGAAGCAGGTGACCGGTTCGCCCTTCAACTCGCCCGTGAATAATCCCATCGCCCTGGCCAGCATCAACTAGCCGGCGGCGGGCTGGTGTCTCGCCTACACATAGGCGTAGGATGTCCCGATCCATCGCCATCCGCGGCAGAGATTGCGCGCGGGTGAGAAGTGGCTTCCATGTCTGACCCTGGCCATTCAACCGAGAAGCGAGGGAACGTCGAGCACAGTCCGGAGGATCTCGGCCATCCGCGCGGCACGCTGGTCATCGTCATCGTCTTCGGGCTGCTCTTCGGGCTGGCGTGGCTGGCCACGTACCTGTTTTTTCTCCAGCGGGGTGCGCCCCACTCGTGAACGTCGAACTCTACGAGCGGATCTGGATGTGGGCGGCCGGAGGCCTGCTGCTGCTGTTTCTGGGCGCCATCTTCCTGACGGCGGGGCTGCAGGCGATTCAGCCCCCGAGCCATATCGAGACCGTCGACCCGACGGCCCTGACGGCGCACCCGGAATTCGGAACGCCTGCGGTCAAGACGCGCGCCGATGGCAGCGTGGTGGTGTCGGTGGTGGCGCAGATGTTCTCCTTCAGTCCTGACCCGATCGAGGTTCCGGCGAACCGGCCGGTGACCTTCCGGCTCACCAGCGCCGACGTCATCCACGGCTTCGAGGTGGTGGGAACCAACGCCAACGCCATGGCGATTCCAGGTTACGTCAGCCAGTTCACGGTGACCTTCAAAGAGCCGGGCGAGTACCTGATCGGCTGCAATGAGTATTGCGGCACCATGCACCACAACATGGTGGGCAAGCTGATCGTCAAGAAGGAGTCGCCATGAACGGACGGCATTCCCTGGCGGCCGCCCACGTTGGGGTCGCGGTAGCGGCCTTCGCGGTAGCCTCGGCCATGGGCGTGTTGCAGGCGCTCTCGATCGCCGACATACCGTTTCCGCATCGCAGCGAGTCTCTCTACTACCTGGCGGTGACCGCCCACGGCGTTCTCATGGCGCTGGTGTTCACGACTTTTTTCATCATGGGGTTGGGTTACGCGCTCTCGCAGGAAAGTTTGGGCAGGATCACCGGCCGCGGGCTGGCCTGGATTGCCTTCGCGCTGGGTCTGGGGGGATCGGCGGCGGCCGCGGTCACCATCCTGCGCGGGCAGAGCAGCGTGCTCTACACCTTTTATCCGCCGATGCAGGCGCACCCGCTGTTTTATATCGGCGCTACCCTGCTGATCGTGGCTTCCTGGATCTGGGGCGGCGTCATGATCGCCAGCTACCGCTCCTGGCGGCGCGAGCATCCCGGCGTCCCCGTACCGCTCTCCATCCACGGCATGCTGGCCACCATTATCCTCTGGTACCTGGCCACGGCCGGTCTGGCGGTCGAAGTCCTGGGGATGCTGATCCCGTGGTCGTTGGGAATGGTAACGAAGATCGATCCCTTGCTGGCGCGGAGCTTCTTTTGGTGGTTCGGCCACCCGCTGGTTTATTTCTGGTTGATGCCCGCCTACGTGCTCTGGTACACGGTGCTGCCGCGAGTGGCGGGAGGCAAGCTCTTCAGCGATTCCCTCGCCCGCATGGTCTTCATACTTTTTGTGTTGTTATCCGTTCCCGTCGGATTCCACCACCAGTTCGCCGATCCCGGCATCAGCTCGAACTGGAAGCTGGTTCACACCGTCACCACTTACGCCGTGCTTTACCCCAGCTTCGTGACCGCCTTCACCATCATCGCCTCGCTGGAGGTGGCGGGCCGCATGAAAGGCGCCCGCGGACTCTTCGACTGGATCGGGCGGCTGCCCTGGGGTGATCCGTTCTTCGCGGCGGTGGCGCTGGCCATGATCGCCTTCACTTTTGGCGGCTTCGGCGGCGCCATCAATGCCGCCTACGCCATGAACTCCATGGTGCACAACACCGCCTGGATCATGGGCCATTTCCACGTCACCCTGGGCACCACCGTGGCGCTCACTTTCATGGGAGCTACCTACTGGCTGCTGCCGCGCATGCTGGGGCGTGAACTACGGCTGATGGCGCTGGCGCGCATCCAGCCCTATCTGTGGTTCGCCGGGATCGCGCTGTTCAGCATCAGCTACCACATCGCCGGGCTGCGCGGCCTGCCGCGCCGGGTTTATAGCGCCTCATTGACCGGGGAATACGGAGCCGCCTGGCATGGCCTTACCAGGGTGGCAGCCGTCGGGGCGGTAATCCTGTTCCTGAGCGCGTTGTCCTATGTGGTCGTCGTGGTCGCCACCTGGATCGGCGGCAAGCGGATTCCCGCGCCCGCCTTCGAGTTCGCCGTGGCGTTACGGCCGCCGACGGCCCCGGGCGTGTGGGACCGATTTGGCTTATGGACAGTGCTCGCAGTGCTGCTGGTCGCCGTCTCTTACGGTTATCCGCTGCTCCATCTTTTCGCCCACACGCGCTACGGGTCGCCAGCCTTCCAACCCTTCTGAAAACAGGCGCGACAAAATTCACTTGTAGATGGTGTGCTGTTCCTGGGGGCGCTTGAGCTTGATGACGAATTGCTGCTCGGGCTGGTTGATGTCGTGGTCTTCGCCGTAGGTCTGGAGGCCGGCAGCGATCACCTGGATGCGCAGCTTGCCATAGGGAATGCCGGCGTAGTAGGCCTTGCCTTCGTTATCGGTCTTGAGCTGGAGTCCGCCCTGGCCCTGGCGTCCGCGCCCGTTCACCTGGTGCAGGATCACGCTGGCGTTGCGCACCGGCTTGCCGTTGTCGTCCTTGAGCACGACGAAGCTGAGGTTCGAAGCCTGCTGGGGCTTGTCCCCAGCCGCCGCCAAGGCCAGCGACAGCAGCACCACGAGAATCACGCCTGCCTGTCTCATCAGCAATGATTTTACAGCCGTGCAGGGGCCTCCGGGTGGAAGGCCCGAGGGGAGCGCGTACGCTCCCCTGGTTCTGGAGGATGAGGAGGAGGGAAATCTTTAGAAGCCGAAGCCGGCGCCGTCGCCGTGTCCGAGCTGGCGCAGGGCCTCGCGGTCGTGGACGATCAGGGTCGAACCCTCGATCTCGATCATGCCCTTGTGGCGGAAGCCGGAGAGCAAGCGGGTGACGGTCTCGCGCGAGCTGCCGATCATTTCCGCGATCTCCTGGTGGGTCAGGGAGAATGGAGCACGGGCTTCGTTGCCCGGCCCGGCGTTGCGCACTAACTGCAGCAGCGTGCGCGCCAGACGCTGGGTGGCGGTGTGCGACAGCAGCATGCTGCGCAACTGCTGGCAGGTGTTGTTGTATTCCTCGGCCAGCTCCTGCGCGATCTGGAACGCCAGTTCAGGATGCGCGCGCAGCCACTGCTTGAAGGACTCGCGGGGGATGTTCTTGATGCGCGTGGGCTCCAGGGTTTCCGCCGTCAGCTCGCAGGGACGGCCAACCACGGTGGCGCTCAGGCCCAGCACTTCCCCCGGCCCGGCCATGCGCACGACGATGGTGCGCCCGTCCGCGGATGCGGTGGAGAGCTTCACCTTGCCGCTGACGATCACCATCACGCCCGGCGAAGGCTGCCCCTCCATGAACAGGACCGCCTCCGCGGAGTAAGAGGTCTCTCGCGTCATGCGGTCGAGAGATTGCATGGATGCAGAAAGACCATTCAGAAAGCTCACGGGACAGCTCGCGGAAACGGCTGCAGATTGTAATACGTGCAGAGTCGACACAGTCAAACCTCCTCAGAAATTTCGCCCCACTCGATACTTCTCAGGCCGGTTGTTGTCCTACGAAAATCCCCCACCCGATTCTGCTAGGCGCGTTGTTTCGCCTTTTGGGAAGAGCTAGCCACGATCTCCTCGACCAGGGAGGTCATCATCAGACCGACGGCGTTGAGCTGCACGCCGGCGTCGTACATCGCCGCCAGCAACTCTTTGCCGCGCTCGTCGGCGAATCCAACCTTCTCCAGGTCCACCCGGAGCGTCCTACCCGATGCCAGCGTCGTAGCCTTGCGCCAGCACTGTTCCAGTTCCCCGACCCATGGCCCCCGGCACTTGCCTTCGAGCACCAAAGTGATTGCCGTCGGACCTTCCTGAGTCGTAATCCTGAGCATGATCGCTGCTTACCTGCGCTGTGTATGGCACGTCCATGGCCACCAGGCTGCGGCCTGGGGAAGCAGTCTGCCAAGCCTTTTGCAGTGAGCCCGTTACCTCTCGACCGGGCATTATGGGCGGTTCCCGCGATGGAATGATTTGACGAAACCACACGATTACATCTCGTCAGGAATGACGAAATCCCGTCAGACCGGCCAATCTGAGCTACAATTTGCACCAAGCTCGTGGATGTGGGTGAATGTCCTTTGCCGGTCGTAACCTAAGTATCGTCAGCCAATCCGACAGCTTGGCGCGCGCCTCTTCATCGGTGGACCGCTATGAGGCGCTGGTGGAAGTGTCGCACTCGATCGCCTCGCATCCCGACCTGGCCGGACTTTTCCACGACCTGCTACAACGGCTGCGGCGGACGGTGCGCTTCGATTTCCTGAACCTGATGCTGCACGATGCCGCCAGCAACATGATGCGGCTGAATGTGCTGGAGGCGACGGTGCCGGTCACCGTGCCTTTGTCCTTGGCGCTGCCGTTGGAAGACATCCCCGCGGGCTGGGTCTGGCAGCAGCAGCAACCCCTGCTGATCCGTGATCTCGAGCAGGAGAAGCGTTTTGCACCGGCGGTGCGGTTGTACCTGGAAAGCGGATTGAAATCGTATTACGTGCTGCCGCTGACCACCCCGCAACGTCGTGCCGGCGCCATCAGCTTCGGCAGTACCGTGGTGGACGCCTTCAGCGAATCCGACATGCGCCTGATGCGAGAGGCCGCCGAGCAGGTTGCGGTAGCGGTGGACAACGTTCTCACCCACGAGAGCGCCGTCTCCTATCAGCAACAACTGGCGATGGAGCGCGACCGTCTGCGCATGCTGCTGGAGATCAACAACACCTTGGTCGCGCACCTGGAGCTGCGGGATCTGTTCGCCGGCATCTCGGCGGCGATCCGCCGCGCCTTCCGCCACGATTATTCCAGCTTGGCGCTCTACGACGGCGAGAAAAATTGTTTCCAGATCCAGGCTGTGGACTTGCCCAACGGGCGCGGCTTAATCCGCGAAGGCACCACGTTCGGCTTCGGCGGTCCCGCCAGCCGGGCGTTCGCTACCCGCAAGCCGCTGTTGGTGAACCATCTCGATTCGGAAACCTTCCCTTCCGATGTCACCCAGCTCCTGGTTGCGGAAGGCATGCGCTCCGGCTGCTGGCTGCCGCTGGTCAGCCGCAACCGTGTGCTAGGCACGTTGAACGTCCTTAGCCGGCGCGAAGCCGCCTTCAGCCAGGACGACCTGGAGTTGCTGCGGCTGGTGGCCAACCAAGTGGCCATCGCGGTGGACAACGGGCTCGCCTTCCGCCAGATCGCCGAGCTTAAGGACAAGCTGGCGGAAGAGAAGCTCTACCTGGAAGACGAGATCCGCAGCCAGTACAACTTCGAGGAGATCATCGGCGAGAGCGTGGTGTGGAAGCGGGCGCTGGAGCAGGTGGAGACGGTGGCGCCCACCGATTCCTCCGTCCTCATCCTGGGCGAGACCGGCACCGGCAAGGAGCTGATCGCGCGCGCCATCCACAACCTGAGCGGGCGCCGCGATCGCACCTTCGTCAAGCTGAACTGCGCCGCCATCCCCACCGGGCTCTTGGAAAGCGAGCTTTTCGGGCACGAGAAGGGCGCGTTCACCGGCGCCATCTCGCAGAAGGTGGGCCGGGTGGAACTGGCCGACCACGGCACTTTGTTCCTGGACGAGGTGGGCGACATCCCGCCGGAACTTCAACCCAAGCTGCTGCGCGTCCTGCAGGAGCGCGAATTCGAGCGCCTGGGCTCGACCCGCACCCTACGCGTGAACCTCCGCCTGATCGCCGCCACCAACCGCGACCTGGCCAAGATGGTTGCCGACCGCGAGTTTCGCAGCGACCTCTTCTACCGCTTGAACGTCTTCCCCATCCAACTGCCGGCGCTGCGCGAGCGCGGCAAGGATATCCCCATGCTGGTCCGCTACTTCGCGCAAAAACACGCCGAAAATCAGGGCAAGCAGATCGAGCGCATCCCGGCCGAGACCATGCAGGCGCTCGAACGCTGGCACTGGCCGGGCAACGTGCGTGAACTGGAGAACCTGATCGAGCGCGCCGTCATCCTCACTCGCGGGACGGTCCTGAACGTGCCGCTGGCGGAGCTGAAGCCCGGTCCCGAGGCCGCCGCCGCGGCAGACGACGTGGCCACGCTCGAAGACGCCGAACGCGATCACATTCTGAAGGCGCTGCGGGAGGCGCGCGGCCTCATCTCCGGCCCGCAAGGCGCTGCCGCCCGTTTGGGGCTGAAGCGCACTACCCTCAACTCCAAGATGCGCAAGCTGGGGATCTCGCGCAAAGACTACTCTTAGGCGCGGAAACCCACAGGCGGTTGCTGACGTTGGGGTGGAGCGGGCGTTTTATGCTCAAAAGCCGCAGGCGGGATTGCACCAATTTTGGAGAATTGACCTCTCCCCGCCAATTCCAGTAGGTTCCCCTCATGATGGTAACCATGCTTTACGAAAGCAGATTCCATCGAGTATTGATCTCAGCCGGAGTTTGCGCCCTGGTCATGGCCGGCGAGTTTGTCGGGGAACTTCTGTTGCGGCAGGCGTTCCATTCTGGATGGCGGGAGCCTCAAATGGCGCTGGCGTCCAACTCGTTGGGGGGCCTGGTGGGAGCTGTGCTGGTCTATAAACTGCTGTCCTTCGAAGCCCAACGGGAACGCCTCCGCAGGGAGTTGAACCACAGAATCCGAAACGCACTGCAGCCTATCGCCTACTGCGCTCCCAAACTGGACGGGCCGGAGCGGCAGATCGTCGAAACCTCGGTCATCCAAATCGATACTTGTTTAAAGGAAAGTCTTCTGACCGAATCGCCAGAGATGTGGAACGTGGCTCGAAGGAAGGGGCTCGCGGGTACGCACGACCATTAGGACATAGCAAGGCCCAATTTGCCCGCACAAGTTGTCATCGGGCGATGGTGCCACTCACCGCGCGTCACACTGGTGCATCCTTTCACCGTGCCACAGCATCCGACACTTGACAGGGCCCAGGACCTTACGGTTTTATGCCGATCTTTGGCCAGCTCGTAACGGCTAAACGGCGCCCTCTCCCATGGCGGAGATGGTTGGTCTGCTTCGCCGTCCTCTCCCTCGGCGCACATCTGGCAGGTCGCTTTAGCCTGCCCCTCTCTGGACCCGCAACTGTTCAGTGCAACTCACCTAAGGTCCAGCATATGGATCAGGACGCGTTTGGCTGGGCGCCGCCGGTGGTGAATGTGTCGGTTCCCTTGGCGCCCGCTCTCGCTCCCCCGCCTATCGCCGACGAAAGAGGCCACCTGTCTCCGCCCGTCCACTGCCTGTACGACCGCCCGCCTCCGGCTCTGGTGTGACAGCAGCCAGCCTTTGATGCCTACTTGCCTCCGCAATCGGAGGCGTGCGCATCTTTCCAAGTGTCACAACACCCGGGTGATGAAGGAGAAATGTCATGAGAAAGCAAATCGCGCAGAACCGGACGGCAGCCACAATAATCCTTGCTTTGTCCTGCCTGGCGTTGGCAGCCATCCCTATGGCAGCGCAAGACCCGAGCACGAATGGGCATTCGGCAACGGTAGTTGCACACTTGCCTCTGCCCGGACCCGCTGCGACGCAGATGCTCCTGCAAAGACAGGGCGGGAAGATGTACTTGTACGTCGACCAAGGCAGGAAGCAGAGCGTGGCGGTGGTTGACGTTACCAGGCCGAACCTTCCCCGTGTGGTCAACCATGTAGCCTGGCCCGGCCGCGTTGCCGATGGCGAGATGCAACCCTTGGGGTCGGGACTGGCGCTTTCCGAGGCTCCAGAGAGCGGGACCATGGCTTCTGGCACATCGCGTACACCGCAGGCCGTGAACGTTCTGGATCTGGCTGACCCGGCGCATCCGCGGGTGCTGCAAACTTTTTCCGGGGTGACGAGCACGCTGCCGGATATCGCGCGCAACTTGATCTTCATCGCTAATGCCGATGGACTTTGGATCGTGCGGAACCGAGTGGGACAGTCGGCTTATGCCATGAGTCACCAATGCACGTCCGAAGCCGCGCTTAATCCCGAACCGGATTGTTTTTAGCTAACCGGGAGAGCACGCATACCAGCTCGATTGCTGGAGAGACGCTCCACGGAGTGTCGGGAGATGCACGATATGCGCTACCGAATAATCTGTGCCCTGTTACTGGGCTCCGCCTTGGCGGTCGGCGCGTTGGGGGCGCCGGCTAAGCAACACAACGATGCCAGCGCCGCCAACAAGGTCAACCGCCATGACCCGGCATTCCGTGCCGGCTACCTGAGTGGCTACCGCCAAGGGGCAAATGCGTCCGAGGCTCTTGCCAATGCCTACAATGACCAGGGCGGCCCCGCCTACGAACAGGCCATCGACGGATATACCCCGCAGTACGGTGATCGAGGGACCTATCAGAAGCTGTTCCGTCTGGGCTATATCGCGGGATATAAGGAGGGATGGGATTTCAATTCAGGGCAGTACAACCCTTTGGGAGCCGGTGGAGGTGGTGCTTCCGGTGGGTAATCTCCAGGCACGAGAGGAGCTGTCATCTGTGCCGCCGCGTCTCCCTTAAAGACCGACAGCGCGAGGAGGTTCTATGAAGATTCTTCTGCGAGCGTGCTGGCTGGCCGGACCGTTTGGTTTGGCAGTCCTACTGGTTTTGCCGGCGGGAGCTCAGAAAACCACTTCTCCAGGCGATCAAAGCAACAGCCAGAACTCCCTGGCATATCAACATGGATATCAGCAGGGCCTGAAAGACCGGCGGGATAACCTCGAGCCGGACGCCGGGTATGGGCGCGGGGATAGCGCGGACCGTCCGGCGTACAACAGCGGTTATCGTGCGGGTTATTGCCGCGACGAAGCGAGCAAGACCGGATACTACACCGGCGCCTACCACGACTATGCGCCGCCGGTCATGCGCAACGGGTATTACGGCTACAATGCTCCGAGTGCTTATTGCGAGAAGGGCAGCGGCAATGCGGCCCGCCATCCAGGCGATCCGAAGGCGCAACAGAACCGCGTGGAGTACGGCGGAGGTGGTTAGAGGCGGGCCCGGTTTGTCGTTGCCAGGCGATCCACCTGGCCGCTGACGGCGGAGGTGTCGTTCTATGAAATCTTTCTTGATCAGTCTGCTGCTGTTCCCGGCTGCGGCGTGGGCGCAGAATGCTGTCCCGGCAGGGACTGTGCTCCCCGCCCAGCTGACCGCCTCGCTGGACTCCGGCAAGAGCAAACCTGGGCAAGTGATCACGGCCAGGATCATGCAGGATGTTCCCCTGCCTGTCGGAAAGATCCCAGCCGGCGCCAGGATCGTCGGCCACATCGTCAATGTGGCTCCGGCGAAAAACGGGAGCGGCATGGAGATTTCCTTGCAGTTCGACGCACTCCGGTTTTCCCCTCGAAGCACCCCCATCATCACTAACCTGAGGGCATGGGCATCGATGATGGAGGTCGAGGACGCGCAGGTTCCATCTACGGGTACCGATCGCGGAACTCCCTGGGCCTGGATGACGACCAACCAAATCGGCGGAGAAGTAGTCTACGGCCAGGGTGGTCCGGTGACGAACGGCTCCAGTTTTGTCGGCCATGCGGCGCCGGGCGGTGTGCTGGTCCACGTCAGCGCCAAGCACGGAAGCATGTGCCGCGGCGAGTTCGGGGGCAACGACAGCCCCCAGGCACTGTGGCTGTTCTCTTCTGACGCGTGTGGACTCTACGGCTTCCCAGGCCTGGAAATCACTCATGCTGGACGGACAGACCCTGTTGGTCAGATAAGGATTGCGTCCCAGCGGGGGCGGCTTCACATCCAGGGAGGCAGTGGCTTGCTGCTGCGCGTGCCTGCGCAGTGATCCGGCAGTGTCCCATCCAAGTTCGGAATGCCAGTGAGAATGGGGTTAGCGGCTTTAGAGTGGCTTACCGGCGTTCCCCACTGACTGTGAATCGTCACCGCTGGCGAGATTTCGCCACCTACCCTCGTCACATTCTCTTGTGACGTGATTTCCAAAAAGGGATAAGCCACAGGAGCAGCGCGGGTTCGCCGTCTTGGGCCGCGCACCGTGCTTTGGCGGGGAAGATGCACTACGCCGGTGTTGCGGGAACCAGTGGGGCCTCCGGCAACGGAGTTTTTTTTGATGCGGAGTTCTTATATGCGTACCTCAATGCAATTCGCCGCCGGGCTCCGATTCGGCTGCGGTGACCGCAACCTCAACGCGGCGGGGAGGGAGTGATGGAAACCCACATCATTTGGCGTAATCCCTCCCCACCGTCTAAGCAGCAATTCAAGCTGCGTCGGGTGGACGGCGACGGGGTCGCAACCTTGTACCACGTGGCCAGCCCCAATTATCAGCGTCCCTTCGAGCTGATCCGCCGAACCGCAGCCAGGGCCGGCCGGAGGGCCGCGCACCAGCAGGTGGAAGTTTCCCCCGGCGCGGAACTGGTTTCGGCGCGGTGGTGAGATTCTTGGTTGGCGTGCAGGAATTCTTTGGGCGAGATCACGTGTCAGGGCACGACTTCAGTCGTGCCGTTTAGCCGCTATAGAAACGGGCTTTAGCCCCTGAGGGAACGAGAGGACTCTCTCGATCTCTGTTTCAAAATCGATTTCGTCGGCAGACTCCCTCAGCAGTAGGAATGCGCAGGGGCTAAAGCCCAAACTCAAAAGAGCAAGTAACGGCACGAGTGAACTCGTGCCCTGACACGTGATCCCGCACGAGTGTGTTTTGAGAATTCTCAAGCCCTGCTCCAATCCTGAAGGCCTGCTCCAACTGGCAGGCGCGACACTGTCGCGTCCGACCGTCCCCACGTGAATGTCGTCCCCTCAGAACCCCACCTTATCTCTCGCGGTCCCGCCACGTTGACGCCGTCCTGCCGCTGGTGCTACGGTCAAGACAGAAATGGTGTCCTCGAATCTCTTCTGTGCCTTCCTCGCCGGCGAAATCGAAACCCTGATCCGCCAAACCGGGCCTGTCGCTAAGGTCGTCCTGCTCATCCTGCTGGTGTTCAGCCTGTTCTCCTGGGCCATCATCGTGGCCAAGTGGGGCCGCTTCCGCAGCGCGCGGGTGCAGAGCGGGCGCTTCCTGCGCGCCTTCCGCAAAGCCATGCGCCTGCAGGACATGGCAGCGGTGGCCGAGCAGTTCAAGCCCAGCCCGCTGGTGTCGGTGTTCGAAGGTGCTTACGTGGAGTATCGCCGGCAGGTGGGCAATCCCACCGGCATGTTGAAGAATCCCGTGGCGGTCGAGCGGGCGGCGCAGATCGCGTCGTCGGAAGAGTTGACGCGCCTGGAGCGCCGGCTGCCGTGGCTCGCCACCACGGGAGCAGTGACGCCGTTCATCGGCCTGTTCGGCACGGTGTGGGGCATCATCGACGCATTCCACGGACTGGGTACGGCGGGTGCGGCCACGCTGCGCGCCGTGGCGCCGGGCATCTCCGAGGCGTTGATCACCACCGCCGCCGGCCTGTTCGCCGCCATCCCGGCGGTGATCGCCTACAACCAGTTCGGCAGCACCATCCGCGAATTCGGGGCGCGCATGGACGACTTCACCCTGGAACTGCTGAACGCGGTCGAGCGCCCGGCCGAGCGGGGCACGGAGCCGCGCTAGATGGCCTTCACCAACGCCCAAGGACGGACCCAGACTTCGCTCTCCGACATCAACATCACTCCCTTGGTGGACGTGGTGCTGGTGCTGCTGATCATCTTCATGCTCACGGCGCCTATCCTGCAGTCGGGCATCGAAGTCAGCGTGCCCAAAACGCGCACCGTGAAGGAAATCACCGAAGAGCGGCTGGTGATCACCATCGACCGCTCGCAGCGCGTGTACCTGGGCAACGAGGCCATCAACATCAACCAGATTGGAGCCCGGCTGCATGCGAAGCTGCGCGATCCGGGACGGCAGTCGATCTTCCTGCGCGCCGACCAGAACGTTCCCTTCGGCGCCTTCGCCACGGTGATGGACGCGGTGAAGCAGGCAGGGATCAGCAACGTCAGCATCGTCACCGAGCCCATCCAGAGTTCGCCGGGGACGCAGCAGGGACGCTAGAAATGTCCGCCCAGGCCGACATCTTCACCGAACGCGAGGGATGGCGAGGCCCGCTGGGTTGGTCGCTGATGCTGCACGGCTGCCTGCTGGCGAGCATCATAGTTTATGGGCTGGTTAGCGGAATGGGCGGCGAGAGCTGGGGATCGGGCGGCACTGGAGGCGGCGCCATGAGCGCCACGCTGGTTTCGAGCGCGGCCATTCCGCTGCCTCCTAACGAAATGGGCAAGAGCATCGTGGCGCACGAATCGCCGGGGCTCTCGAAGTCGCTGCCCCGGCAGGAGGAGAAAGCGCCGGAAGCCATCCCCATCCCCGAACGGAATGCGAAAAAGAAGCCCCCGAAGGCGGAGCGCTCGACCGTCGCCAAGAAGGCGCCCGAGCCGGAACCGGAGAATATTATTCCCTTCGGCCAGGGCGGGCCCATCAGTGGACCCTACGGCGTGTTCAACGCCGGCGGCGCCAAAGGGGGACTGAGTTTTTCCGGCAGCGGAGATTTTGGCAGCCGCTTCGGATGGTACGTGGACGTGGTGCGGCGGAAGATCTCGGAGAACTGGCTGAAGTACGAGATCGATCCCCGGGTCAGCAGTGGACAGCGGGTGTACATCACCTTCGACATCCTGCGCAACGGGCAGCCCACCAACGTGCAGGTAGAGCAGTCGAGCGGCATTCCTTCGCTGGACGTTTCGGCGACGCGCGCCATCCAGCGTATCGACACTTTCGGCGGGCTGCCGCCCGACTACAACGGCGGCAAGGTCTCAGTGGAGTTCTGGTTCGATTATCGGAGATGAGTGGGTTGATTAATCATCAAAAGGCTAAAATGCTGATGCCGGTTTCTTTGAAGGGGCGCGGCTTCAGCCGCGCTGTACCAACAAGTACGAATTGTCATCCTGAGCGCCGTCCGAACGAGCACAGCGAGCGAGGACAAGCGAAGGATCTGCGGGATGCTGGTGGCCAGCGGCACCGATGGGGATCGGAACTCCAGATCCCTCGACTCGCGCTCAGTCGCAAAGCTCCCGCGCGCTTCGCTCGGGATGACAATTCATGGTTATTTACGGCGCGGCTAAAGCCGCGCCCCTTCAAAGTTGAGCCGCTATGCGGGCCTCTGAGCGCGCAGGCGAAATCCCGAGCGCAGCGAGGGATCTTGGTCCTCGCCAAAGCAAGCGCCGCCATTTTCGGTTTGCTGGTCTGTCTTCTCGTCGCCCCACTCGCCTTCTCTCAGGACTGGATCCACACCGGCACCGGGCTGGGGGTGGAGAAGGTCCGGTTGGCGGTCCCGGATTTCAGGGTCGCGACCACGGACGCCTCCAACGCTCCACTGCAGCAGACCTTCGACGACGTGCTGTGGAACGACCTGGCCAATGCCGGCATCTTCGACATGGTCTCGAAGAGCTTCCACCCGCTGCAGACGCCGGGCACGCCGCAGGAGCTGAACATCACGGCGTGGGGCAATCCGCCGCCCAACGCCAACATGGTGGCCTTCGGCAACCTGGGCGTCAGCGGCGCCGACCTGCAGATGCAAGGCTGGCTCTACGACGCCAAGAACACCAGCGCGCCGCAGGTGCTGGGCAAGCAGTACAAGGAACCGGCCAGCAAGGAGAGTGCGCGCTCGATCGCGCACAAATTCGCCGCCGAGATCATCTTCCGCCTGGGCGGCGGTATCCTCAGCGTCACCGAGAGCAAGATCTTCTTCATTTCTTCGCGCACCGGGCACAAAGAAGTCTGGGGGATGGATTACGATGGCGCCGGCCAGCACCAGATCACGCGTCTGGGCTCGATTTCGCTCTCGCCGCGCATCTCGCCCGACGGCAACCGTCTGGCTTTCACCACCTTCGCGCACGGCTCGCCGGACATCGTGATCTGGTCGCTGGAGCTGAATCGCTTTCTTACCTTCCCCAAGTTTGGCGGCACCAACGCTTCGCCGGCGTGGGCGCCCGACGGCACCAAGCTGCTGTTCTCTTCCTCGCGTAACGGCGATCCGGAGATCTACCTGGTCAACGACAATGGCAGCAATCTCAAACGGCTGACCGCCTACAAGGGCGTGGACATCTCGCCGGTGTGGAACCCCAAGACCGCAGCGCAGATCGCCTGGGTGAGCGACCGCGCCGGGCTGCCCCAGATCTACATCATGGACGCCGACGGGGCCAACGTGCAACGCATGACCGATGGCGGCTATGCGGTCTCGCCCTCGTGGGCGCCCAACGGGCAGTTCCTGGCCTTTAGCTGGGGACGCAAGTGGGGGCCGGGAGAGCCCGGCGGGCAGGACATCTATATAATGGACATCGCCAGCCGCCAGTGGGTACAGTTGACGCGCGAAGGGCGCAATGACTTCCCATCGTGGTCGCCCGATGGGCGCCACATCGTGTTCCAGTCCAACCGCAGCGGCAGCGACCAGATCTGGACCATGCTGGCGGACGGCAGCCAGCAGCACCAACTAACCTTTACGGGCTCCAATAGCATGCCGAACTGGAGTTGGAAGTAAAGCTTCACGGGGCGCATTTTTTTTATGATTAACTCCATCCGGGGCCACCACGCACCCGGAGGAACAATTGCGAGCTTTCTCGCAGGGAGGGTGAAGGTGAAGCACAGCAGGATGAAGTGGATCACGATCGTCGCGGCCTTGGCGAGCATGATGGTACTGGCAACCGCGGGCTGCAAGAAGAAAGAAACCCCGACACCGCCAGCCACACCGCCGCCGCCGCAACCCACCGCGTCGCTGACAGCCAATCCCAACAGCATCCAGCGGGGCGAGTCCACGACCCTGACCTGGCAGACCACCAACGCCACCGACGTGACGCTGGAAGGCCTCGGGGCGGTGCGAGCCAGTGGGTCGCAGCAGGTGACGCCCACCGACTCCACCACCTATCGCCTGACGGCGAAGGGCACCGGCGGAACCCAGGAAGCCACGGCACGGGTCACGGTGACGCAGCCGCAGGCGCCGCCGATGACGGCCGCTCTCAGCGACGAGGAAATGTTCAACCAGAACGTCAAGGACGCCTTCTTCGACTACGACAAGTCGGACATCCGTCCCGACGCGCAGCAGGCCCTGCTGGCCGACGCGGCGTTCCTGCAGCAGCATCCCAGCATCCACTTCACCCTCGAGGGACACTGCGACGAGCGCGGTTCCACCGAGTACAACCTCGGACTGGGCGACCGCCGCGCCACCGCCGCCAAGGACTTCCTGGTGCAGCAGGGGGTGAGTGCGGACCGCATCCGCACCATCAGCTACGGCAAGGAGAAACCGTTCTGCAACGGCCACGACGAGCAGTGCTGGCAGCAAAACCGGCGCGGGCACCTCGTGTTCCAGCGCTGAAACGATGTTTTGCTCGGGACATCGGGTGATCGGGTCATCGGGTGATTGGTTTTCAAATCACCCGATCTGCCGATCTCCCGATCACCCGATATGGTTGTCCCGGCTCGCGAGCTTGCCCCGCATCTTTTACAATGCGAAGAAGCCGCGGTGTGGCATCTTAATAATGGTATGAAGACAAACAGACTTCTCCCCCTACTCGCCCTGCTGGGGCTGTGGTGCGCCCTGCCGGCGTTCGGCGTCAGCAAAGAAATCGTGCAGCTCCAGACCCAGGTGGAAGCCCTGCAGACCCAGATGACGCAAATGCGCCAATCGTTTGACGAGCGCATGGGCGTGATGAAGAACCTGATCGAGCAGACCACCGACAACATGAATAAGGTCACCGGCGCGGTCAACAACCTGCAGAAGACGCTCTCGCAGCAGAACAACGACATGAGCGGCAAGGTGGACCAGGTGTCCACCCAGGTGCAGGCGCTGCACGATTCCCTCGACGAGATGCGGGCACGGCTGAACAAGCTGAGCACGCAGCTTGACCAGTTCGCCTCGCAGCAGCAGAACCTGCCCTCGCAGGCGCCGGGCGTGCAGCCGGGCGCGCCGGCGGTGCAGGCGCCGCCGGCCGAGGTGCTCTACAACGGCGGCCTGCGCGACTACAACGCCGGCAAGTACGATATCGCCAGCCAGGAGTTCAACGATTACTTGAAGTTCTATCCCACCACCGACCTGGCCGGGAATGCGCAGTTTTATCTGGGTGAGATCGCGTATCGGCAGGGCAACTTCCAGGGCGCCATCCAGGCGTATGACGCCGTGCTGCAGCAGTATCCCGGTGGGAACAAGGCTGCGGCCGCGCTGTTGAAGAAAGGCTATGCGCTGATCGAACTGGGGCAGCGCGACGCCGGGGTTCACGAGCTAAACGGCCTGATCGCGCGCTATCCGCGCTCGGTCGAGGCGGCGCAGGCGCGCGAGCGGCTGCGGCAACTGAGCACCCGGAAAACCTCTCCCAGCCACAGACCGGCGGACCAGTAGGAACTGGGGCAGACTACGTCCCGTCCGGCAGTCCTTTCAGGCAATAGCGCAGCTCGGCTGCCAGTTCCAGCACGCGCATGCCCGGCTGCAGCATGATCTTGCAGGAGAGTCCCACACGCGCCGCCGTGCCCTCGCCCATGTCATAGCTGATGCGGCAGTACTGGCATTCCTCGTTCCAGCAGAAACGGCCGTAGGGGACGGTGTCCGGCGCCAGGTACTGGAAGGCGCGCAGCAGGGTGTTCGCCTCCGGGACCTCGTATTCCCTGCCCTTCAACGTGATTCTGACCAGCTTTTCAAACGGACGAAAGATGGGCCCCGGGTGGCTCATCGCTGGATTCTACAGAAGCCGGCGCACCGCGGAAAAACCAAGCCGCCCGCGAGGGGCGGCTGGTGGCTGACGATGATCGGCAGCCAATGCGCTACTGCGCGTTGATGGCGCGGTGGTGATGTTTGTGCCTGCGGTGATGGCGCCGCTGGGTGCTGGTGCTGATGCTGTCGGATTGCGCGCTGGTTGTGCTCAACGACGATGGCATGGCCTGGGCTCCGGCCGCGGGCCCCACGAGCAGCGCCGCGAACAGGAGCAAGAAAAGCTTCTTCATTCGAGAAATCCTCCCATGTACGCCCGCAAGCGACAAAAGCAAATCGCCTCCGGGGCTTGATTCAACATAACTCTGGCCGGACAGCATCGCAATCAGGCATTCGCATCCGCTGTTAGCTTCCGCGGTAACCGATTTCCCGGAAAGGGTGCGTCCCGATGTCACGCCGATGTGAAACCGCCGTCACCGACTTCCGCCCGGGCAGCGTGGCAAGCTTCGACTCGAGGATTATTCCCGCGGGAGCGTGCCTGATGACCACGGCAAAGCACAACCGGATCTACCTGATCAATGACAACGACCTGCACAAGGGAGCCTGCGAGGAAGACAATGCGCGGCAGAAGCCGCAAGCCAGGTTCAAGGGGCAACTGTCGCACCGGGAGAGCGATCCGCTGATCAAGAGCAGCGACAGTGATTTTCCCGAGCCTGGCTCCAGCCCGGAACACTCCGGCGAGCCGGAAGCGTAGGCTCTTGGCTTTTAGCTCTTGGCTCTTGGCCAAAAGCCAAAAGCTTAAGAGCCAAAAGCCGGACCAGGAGATCCCTACCCACCTGAGCCTGCCTACCGCAGGCTCTCCATCACCTCATCCAGCACCGCTTTGGGCGGGCGCGTGGCTTCGGCAGGCAGCGTGGCCAGAGGCTCGTCGGTAACGTGCAGCAGGTCCATGAAGGTGGGCTTGTTGGGGTCGATGTAGAACACGCCGGTCAGGGTCTCGCCCTCGTGGTGAGCTGTGCTGAGGGTCTTAATGGCAAGCAGCTTATCGGTAGGATCGTAATTGGCATCGAGCTTGCGCAGGCGCAGGTGCGAGCCATCGTGCATGGTGAGGTCCACGGTGGTGCCGGCGTCATAATCCACGTCGATGTCCTCGAACGAAGGAATGAAGCTGATCTCCTGCAGCGGCTCGTCGTGGTCCTTCATGTACTTGTAGGACTTGGTCGAGCCCTCGTGGTCGTTGAAGGTGACGCAGGGCGAGATGACATCGAGCATGACGGTGCCGCGGTGGGCGATGGCGGCCTTGAGCATGGCCAGGAGCTGGCGCTTGTCGCCGGAGAACGAGCGTCCCACGAACGACGCCCCGAGCTGGATGGCGAGGGCGCAGGTATCGATGGGCGGCAGGTCGTTGATGACCCCGGTTTTGAGTTTGGAGCCCAGGTCGGCGGTGGCGGAGAACTGGCCCTTGGTGAGGCCGTACACGCCGTTGTCCTCGATGATGTAGATGAGGGGCAGATTGCGGCGCATGAGATGGATAAACTGGCCGATGCCGATGGAAGCGGTGTCGCCGTCACCGGAGACGCCCAGCGCGATAAGGTTGTGATTGGCCAGAAGGGCGCCGGTGGCCACCGAGGGCATGCGTCCGTGCACGGCGTTGAAGCTGTGCGAGCGGCTCATGAAGTAGGCCGGGCTCTTCGAGGAGCAGCCGATGCCGGAGAACTTGGCCACGTGCTCCGGCTTGACGCCCATCTCGTACATGGCGTCGATGATGCGCTCGGAGATGGCGTTGTGCCCGCAGCCGGCGCACAGCGTCGTCTTGCCGCCCTTGTACTCGATCACGGTGAGGCCGATGCGGTTGGTCTTGGGTTCCGCGGTGGGAGTGGTGGCCATGGTCAGTTGCCCTCCAGGTTCATGAGCTCGTCGGTGACGGAGCGGGCGTCGAGCGGAAGCCCGTTGCAGTGGGCGATGGAGCGCAGCTTCGCCACCTGCTCCACCGGCAGGTCGAGGCGGAGCAAGTCGAACAACTGCCCGTCGCGGTTCTGCTCCACCACGTAAACCCGCTCGTGGTTCTCGATGAAATCCTGCACGTCGCGCGGGAAGGGATAGGCGCGGATGCGGAGGTAATCGGTCTCGAGGCCGTGCTCGTTGCGGAGCTGGTCGCGGCTCTCAATGATGGCCCAGTGCGAGGTGCCGTAGGCGATGATGCCTACGCCCTCGTGGCCGGAGCCCGTCTCCACCGACTTGGGAACACGCGTGCGCGCCGTGTCGAACTTGTGCGCCAGGCGCAGCATGTTGTTCTCGTAATCGTCGGGACGCTCGGTGTACTGCGCCTTCTCGTTGTGGCCGCTGCCGCGGACAAAGTACGCCGCCGCGGGATGCTCGGTGCCGGGCAAGGTGCGATAGCCGATGCCGTCGCCGTCCACGTCCTTGTAGCGGGCGAAGCCGCCGAGCCGGTCGAGGTCTTCCTTGCTGAGCACCTTGCCGCGCTCGATCGGCTGCGTGGGGTAGGGGAACGGGTCGGACATCCAGTTGTTCATTCCCAGGTCGAGATCACTCATGACGAACACCGGCGTCTGGAACCACTCGGCGAGGTTGAAGGCGTCCTGCGCCATGGTGAAACACTCCTCCACCGAGTCGGGGAACAGCATGATGTGCTGGGTATCGCCGTGCGACAGGAAGGCGGTGAACAGGACGTCGCCCTGGGCAGTGCGCGTGGGCATCCCGGTAGAAGGCCCGACGCGCTGGATGTTCCAGATGACGGCGGGGATCTCGGCGTAGTAGCCGAGGCCGGCGAATTCCGCCATGAGTGAGATGCCGGGCCCAGCCGTGGCCGTCATGGAGCGAGCGCCCGCCCAGCCCGCGCCGAAGACCATGCCGATGGCGGCCAATTCGTCCTCCGCCTGCACGATAGCGAAGGTGGCTTTGCCGTCGGGGCGTATGCGGTACCTCTTCATGTAATCGATCAGGGTCTCCACCAGCGAGGACGAGGGCGTGATGGGATACCAGGTCACCACCGTGACCCCGGCGAACATGCAGCCCAGCGCGGCGGCGGTGTTGCCGTCCACAATGATCTTCCCCGCAGTTTTGTCCATGCGCTCGACGCGGCAGGGGTCCTTCTTGGTGAGGGTGGAGGCGGCGTAGTCGAAGCCGGCTTTGGCGGCGCCCCAGTTGAGGTCGGCGGCCTTCTGCTTGCGAGCGAACTGCTTGCGCAGCGCTTTTTCGAGCTGCACCATGTCGAGGCCCAGCAGGTGCGCCATCACCCCCACGTAGATCATGTTCTTGACCAGCTTGCGCAGCTTGGCCTCGGGGCAGACGGTGGCCACGATCTTGTCGAAGGGCACGGCGTAGAAGGTGAGGTCGGGGCGCAGTTGCGCCAGATTCATGGGCTCGTCGTAGAGCACGGCCGCGCCCGGAGAGAGCGACAGCACGTCCTCGCGCGCCGTCTCCTGGTTCATGGCGATGAGGAAGTCGATCTCCTTCTTGCGCCCGATGTAGCCCTGCTTGTTGGCGCGGATGGTGTACCAGGTGGGCAGGCCGGCGATGTTCGAGGGAAAAAGGTTCTTGCCGGAGACAGGAATGCCCATCTGGAAGATGCTGCGCAGCAGGATGGTGTTGGCGCTTTGCGAGCCGGAGCCGTTGACGGTGGCGACTTGCAGGCTGAAGTCGTTGACGAAGCGCCGGGACTCATCGTGCCGCGATACTTCCTGGGCGATCAGATCAGTGCTGGCCATAGATTGCTGGGAAGCCTCCCCCCTATGAGCGGGCTCTTGCCGGACAAAACGATTCATTATAGCAAGAGGGGGCACGGCGAACGTCACGGTTCGTTTTTACGCAATCGCCTCCGAATCATGCCCAAGAGGTCTCTCGGAACGCGCACTGATCGCAGTCTCTTGAGCCTATCGATTCCGAGAGCGATTGTGGCATCCCGAAGGGCTGTCCTAAAGCCCTTCGTAATAGCGAAAGGCGGTGGTGGGTAATGTGACGGCGGGAATACTTGGACGGCCTGAAAGGGATAATCGGCATAATAGGCCTTCCTATCATTCCGACTGACCTTGACTTTGAAGTCCACATAAATCCATTGAGCACTAGACGCACCGCTCTTTGCCAATCGAAACGACAAAATCCAGTCTGCTTCTCGGTAATCTGTCGCCCTGCACGAAACGAAATTGTGCGGTTGTCGCACATTGAATTCAGTATTCCCGATCTCTTTGGCCTTTCTCGAAACAGGACCGAACTCATCCCACCACCCAAATTTCCACTCTGGCCGGGCTGGGAGCTCGAACCACTCACAAAATGAGACTTTCTCGACCTTCTCCGTACGGGGTGGCTGGCGCGCATTCAGCTTTCGGTGCTCGCGTTCGAGCTTCTGCATATCTCCGCTGTTGAATGGCCGGGATTTCAGAGATGCAATAACTTCGTCGATAGAAAACGAGTCGGGAGGAACAAGCACTCCGAATTCCTTGAGGTCTCCAGCTCCAAGCGCGTTTTTTGACATGTTGGCGGACGTGATAATTGCACCACGCTTGGCGGCCCAGTAGACTTTCATGTGAAGGCGGTCCGCGAAACGGATTCTAGCGCCTGCCTTCTTTAACCTTCTCAGCTCAAGCGGATTGGTCCCACCGGCCTTGGGCCAGCACACGACCTCTACACCCTTCGGCTTGCGTATAAAAGCCCTCGCACCTTCTCCGACGAAGGCTGCGATAGCTACCCTTCGCATCCTTCCGGGGACCATGAGGTCACCAATCGCCCTGCGGATGATTGCTGAAGATCCTAAGATTTTCATCGGTGTTACCGAAGATCCAGCGCCTTGCTCCTATTCCCCGGTGAAGAACTGGGCCATCAGGCGGAACTTGTCGTAGCGGGCCGCCAGAAGCTGGGAGACAGTCTGGCGCTTCAGCTCGGAGAAATGTCGCTCCAGCACACCGTCCAGCAGTTCCGCGGCGCGGGCGTGATCGGTGTGGGCGCCGCCGGCGGGCTCAGGGACGATCTCGTCGATGCAGCCGAGCTGCTTCAGGTCGTCGGCGGTGATGCGCATGGCCTGGGCGGCCAGCTCTTTCTTGGAAGCGTCGCGCCACATAATGGAGGCGCAGCCCTCGGGCGAGATCACGGCGTAAATCGAGTTCTCCATCATGAGCACGCGGTTGCCGACGGCGATAGCCAGCGCGCCGCCCGAGCCGCCTTCGCCGGCGATGGTGGTGATGATCGGGACCTCCAGGCGCGCCATCTCGCGCAGGTTGCGGGCGATGGCTTCGGCCTGTCCGCGTTCTTCAGCCCCCAGGCCGGGATAAGCGCCGGGGGTATCCACGAAGGTGAAGATCGGCCGGCCGAATTTTTCCGCCAGCCGCATCAGCCGCAGCGCCTTGCGGTAGCCCTCCGGGTTGGGCATGCCGAAGTTGCGATAGAGCTTCTGCTTGGTGTCGCGGCCCTTCTGATGGCCGACCACCATCACTTGTTCGCCGTGGAAGCGGGCCATGCCGCTGACAATAGCGGGATCGTCGGCGAAGCCGCGGTCGCCGTGGATCTCGCTCCAATCGGTGAAGATGCGCTCCGCGTAGTCCAGGGTGTAGGGGCGCTGCGGGTGGCGGGCGAGTTCGGCCTTGTGCCAGGCGTGGAGGTGAGCGTCCATCTGCCGGCGCAGGGCGTGCACCTGGGCGTGGAGCTGCTCGAGCTGGCGGCGGGCTTCCTGATTATCACCGGCGGCGTTCTCCAGTTGCGCGATCTGGTGCTCGATGCGCTCCAGTTCGTGCTCCGCGCGGGCCGCGGCCTGCGTGTTGGCTTCCTTGCCGTCCACCGATTTCTCCACCAGGGACCGCGCCACCGACACCAATTGTTCCGAGGCCGGCAGGGCTGCGGCAGTAGGCGCCCCATCCGGCGGGACAGGAGTTCCCGGAGCGACCTTGGGGGTAACCATACTACGAGGACCTCAATCTATGACGCGGACGCTGCCGCGGCCGCAGAGCCGCTCGACCTGGGAAATGAAGGCCCGGTCCGGTTGAACATTATATCCCTCGGCCTCCATCACCACCATGAAGTCGCCGGAGCGTTCCAGGTCGAACAACAGCTTGGCCTCGCCGTGGCGCTCGCGGCAAAGCTGGTGAAGGGCGTCGATGGTTGATTCGGTTGCGGTCTCCAGCGGCACGCGGATGCGCAGCGCGTGCGGCAGCCGGGGCTGCGCCTGTTCGAGCGGCGTGACGTCACTGACCGTCAACTTGGGATTCGATCCTTCCTCCACGCGCACGCCGCCCCGCACCAGCACCGGCACTTCCACGCGCAGCTTGTCGCCGAGGCGGCGGTAGGCTTCCGGGAAGACCAGCATGTCTACCGTGCCGGACATATCTTCGAGCGTCCCCTGAGCGTACATCTCGCCCTTGCGCGACTTCTGCACGCGCAGGTTGGAGATGATGCCGCCGGCGCAGATCTCGTCCTTGCCGGTGGAAGACTTCATTCCGGCGATGGCTTCGGTCGTGAGCGCGCTAAAGTCGAGCAGCTTGTCGCGATACTTCTCCAGCGGATGGCCGGTGATGAAGAAGCCGAGGATCTCCTTTTCGGCGGCCAGGCGCTGCTGCTCGTCCCAGTCGGGGACATCTGGAAGCTTGTCGTTGTTGGCGTGCTGCGCGGGCTGGTCGTCGAAGACGCCGAACAGGCCGTGCTGGCCGGACTCGGCGTCGCGCTGCGTCTTCTGCGCGCGCTCCATGGCGCGGTCGAGGATGGCCATCAGTTGCGAGCGCTTGCCCAGCGGATCCATGGCGCCGCTCTTGATCAGCGATTCGATCACCCGCTTGTTGAGCAGGCGGAGGTCCACCTTTTCACAGAATTCGAAGATACTCTGGAAGCGGCCCAGTTCCTTGCGCGCGGCGATGATGGAGTCGATGGCGTTGCGGCCGACGTTCTTCACCGCCGCCAGCCCGAAGCGGATGGCCGTGCCGTGCGGAGTGAAGTTGGCGTCGCTGACGTTGATGTCGGGCGGCTCGACGGGAATACCCACTTCGCGGCATTCGTTGATGTACTTGACAACGTCGTCGGTGCTGCCGGTCATCGAGGTCAGCAGCGCGGCCATGAACTCCACCGCGTAGTGAGTCTTGAGATACGCGGTGTGGTAGGCGAGCAGCGCATAAGCCGCGGAGTGCGACTTGTTGAAGCCATAGCCGGCAAACTGCTCCATCAGGTCGAAGATGCGGACGAC
>JBKQPN010000009.1:0-12449 GCA_052145015.1 Terriglobales bacterium | reverse complement strand
GTGGGCTTGTGCTTCTCGCGGCGCTCCTTCTTCGCGTCGGGCACGCGGCGGGTGGGCGGCGGAGCGCCGATCTTTTCCCGCGCCGCCGCTTTCACCGCATCGACCGCGCGGAACGGTTTCGGCTTTTTCCTTTTGGGCAAGCCCTGCCTCTCCGGCTGCATTATGCAATAATCAGGGTGAAGTACCGAGTACCAAGTACCCGAGTCGGAATCTTCTAGATGGATGAAAAAGAGTTTTTTGACGAGCGGCAGGAAAAAAAGCTGGCGCCGCTGACCTGTCCGCACTGCCGCCAGCCCGGCGAATACGAGCTGGGATGGCTGGTGCGCACCAAGAAGCGGCAGCTTTCCGGCCGCGCCGACGAGCGCGACCGCGCCCGCTTTGCCAAGGCCCGCTCCTATATGGTGCGGCGCGACGACATGGTGATGTGTAAGAACATGCGCTGCCGTAAACGCTTCGAAGTCTCGGGCGTGCAGTCGGTGGCGTTTTTGGAATAATCGGGGCATCGGGCGATCGGCTCATCGCCTGATCTGAAAGTCAGACCACCGGACCTCTTCGCAATGACCCAATGACCCGATGACCCGATCTCCCGATCACCCGATTCATTTATACTGCCCTGTTTCGTTTCCCACGGAGATGACGTATGAAGATCCTGGTGTGCATGAAGCAGGTTCCGCAGAAGGATGCTCCGCTCAAACTCAACGAGTCCGGCGCCTGGATCCGCGAGGACGTCTCCTACGAGGTGAATGAGCCCGACGCCTACGCGCTCGAAGAAGCGCTGCGCCAGAAGGAGAAACACGGCGGGGAAGTGGTGGTGATTACGGCCGGACCAGCGCGGGCCCAGCAGGTGCTGCGCGAGGCGCTGGCCAAGGGCGCCGATCGCGCCATTCATCTTGAGGACCCGGCGTTCGTCACCCTTGACGCTGCTAACATCGCGCGCGCCTTCGCCGCCGCCATCAAGGACGAACAGTTCGACCTGGTCTTCACCGGGCTGCAGTCGGATGACTTCGGTTTCGCGCAGACGGGAGTCATTCTCGCCGAGCTGCTGGGCTGGCCGCACGCCACCATCATCATGCAGATCGAGAAGTCGGAGGGCGGCATCAAGGTGAAGCGCGAGCTCGAAGCCGGATACTTCCAGCACGTGGAGATGCCGCTGCCGGCGGTGCTGACCATCCAGTCCGGGATCAACAAGCTGCGCTACGCCACGCTGATCGGCATCAAGCAGGCAAAGAACAAGCCGCTGCGCAAGGTCGCTCTGGCCGAGATGCGGCCTAACCTCGTCGCGAATCAACTGAATATACAAAGGCTGTATGTTCCCCAGAAGACGAAGAAGACGGAGATGCTCGCAGGTTCTCCCCTCGACGTCGCCCGCAAACTAACCGAGAAGCTGAAGAACGAAGTCAGAGTTTTGTAGGCAGGCAATCATTCCTATGAAGATTCTTGTGATCGTCGAGCAGCGTGAAGGCAAGTTGAACCGCGTCTCATTCGAGACGCTCACCGGCGCGCAGGCCATTGCGCGCGAAACCGGCTGGACGTTGGAGGCGGCGGTGGTTGGCTCCGGCGCCGGCGATATCGCCCGGGAAGTCGCTAGCAAGAAGGTCGCGAAGGTGTACGACATCGAGTCGCCGCAACTCGCCGCGTACACGCCGGATGCGTTCGTCGCCGCGCTCAAGCCGTTCATCTCCGACAATAAGCCCACGCTTGTGCTCATGCCGCACACCTATCAGGTGCGCGACTTTGCGCCCAAGCTCGCGACCGCGCTGGGACGGGCGCTGGTCAGCGACTGCACTGGATATAAGAAGGAAGGAGACAAGCTGCTGTTCGTGCGGCAGATGTTCCAGGGCAAATTCGCGGCCGACGTGGCCTTTGCCGGGGAGCCTCCGTACTTCGCCACCTTCCAGACCGGCGCCTTCCGCGGCGACCAGGTCGAGGCCGGCGCTTCAGCGGCTGCGGTCGAGACTGTGCAGGCTGACGTACCGGCTTCCGCGCTACGCAATAAGCCGGGCGAAGTTTTCAAAGAAGCCAAGCAGGCCGTGGACCTCACCCAGGCCGAGATCATCGTGGCCGTGGGACGCGGGATCAAGGAAGAGAAGAACATCGCGCTCGCTAAACAACTGGCCGAGGCGCTGGGCGGCGAGATTGCGGCTTCGCGTCCTATCTGCGACGCGGGCTGGCTTCCTATGGACCGCCAGATCGGCTCCTCCGGCCAGACGGTGGCGCCCAAGCTCTATGTCGCGCTCGGCATCAGCGGCGCTATCCAGCACATCGTGGGAATGAAGGGCTCGCGCACGATCGTGGCCGTCAACAAGGATTCCGAAGCGCCTATCTTCGAGGTGGCCGACATTGGCATTGTCGGCAACCTCTTTGAGGTAATTCCGCCGCTGGTCGAAGAAATCAAGAAGGCGAAGGCCGGCGCGTAGCCAAGTTTCGAGTTTCAAGTTTCGAGTTTCGATTTGCTGACGGTGCCGAGGAGGACGCGTGAGCCACTCCTACAAACAGTTGCTAGTTTGGCAAAAAAGCAAGGCCTTGGCGGTCGAGACTTACCGCGCGACCGAAAACTTTCCTAAACGTGAATGGTACGGGCTCACCTCCCAGCTGCGACGTGCGGCCGTATCGGTAAGTTCGAATATTGCAGAAGGACAAGGCCGGCTTACCAAGGGGGAGTTCCGCAACTTCTTGGGCCAGGCGCGCGGCTCGTTGCTGGAGCTTGAAACTCAGTTAGCAATCGCCCGAGATCTCGGATGCTTGAGCGAAGCCAATCACGTTTCATTGGAGAAGCAATGTGACGGGGTGCGGCGTATGCTCAACGGTCTCCTCGAATCCTTAAAGATGCCGGCCAGAGAACCCGTGTAAGTCGCCGGCCACTCGAAACTTGAAACTCGAAACTAGAAACTAGTGTTAATTTTTCGCAAACCTCTCACTGGCATCGAACGTCCGCAGATGGAAGCCGACGTGGCCATCGTCGGCGGCGGGCCAGCAGGCCTCGCTTGCGCGCTACGCTTGTCGCAGCTTATCGACGAGCACAACAGCGAGAATCCCGACCAGCAGCTCAGCAAAGAAAACATCTACGTGCTCGAGAAGGCACGCGAGATCGGGCAGCACTGCCTCTCGGGCGCGCTGCTCGATCCGCGCTCCATGCGCGAACTGCTTCCCGGATTCGAAAAGGAAGCGCCCATCGAAGCCGAGGTCATGAAAGAAGCGGTGTACTTCCTGACCAAGGCTGGCAAATTCAAGTTTCCGATCACTCCACCGCCGCTGCGCGATCACGGCAACTACGTGATCTCGCTGAACCGTTTTGCCAAGTGGATGGGCGAGAAGGTTGAGGCCGCCGGCATCACCATCTTCAGTGGCTTTGCGGGCTCAGAGCTGCTGATCGAGGGCGAGCGCGTCACCGGCGTTCGCACCGACGACAAGGGCGTGGACAAATCCAACCAGCCCAAGGGTAACTTCGAGCCCGGCTACGACCTGAAAGCCAAAGTCGTGATCCTGGCCGAGGGCACACGCGGATCGCTGACCAAGCAACTGGTCGCGCGCTTCCATCTCGACCGCGACCGCAATCCCATGACCTACGGCGTGGGCGTGAAAGAGCTCTGGGAGCTTCCGCCCGGACGCATCGCGCCCGGCGAGGTCGTCTATACGATGGGATGGCCGCTGACCTCGCGCGAATACGGCGGCGCGTGGATCTACGGGGGAAAGGACAACGTCATCTCGCTCGGCTTCGTCACCGGGCTGGATTATTCCGATCCGCGCCTTGATCCACAGCGCGTGCTGCAGGAATTCAAGCTGCATCCGTTCGTCCGGGCGCTGCTCGAGGGTGGAAAGATGATCCGCTACGGCGCAAAGTCGCTGCCTTACGGCGGCTGGTGGGCGATCCCACCGGTCGCGGGCGATGGCTGGGTGATCCTGGGCGATTCTGCCGGTTTCCTCAACTCGCAGCGCCTCAAGGGAATCCACCTGGCCATCAAGAGCGGTATGCTGGCGGCGGAGACCGCCTTCGAAGCTCTAGCGCAAAACGATTTTTCCGCTGCGCGCCTGGCTGGATACCAGCAGCGTGTCGAGAACAGTTGGATCAAGCAGGAGCTGTGGCAGGTGCGCAACTTCCACCAGGGATTCGAACACGGCCTGTGGGCGGGGATGTTCCACGCCGGCTTGCAGCAGATCACCGGCGGACGCGGCCTGCACGCGCGCTACGCCGCCACGGCTGGGCATCGTCGGCTGAAGAAACTCGCAAACCTGCCCGCGGACGGCGGCGCCGAGGCCCACCTGCTCAACGACTACAAGGGCGACGGCAAGCTGACCTTCGACAAGCTCACCGACCTTTATCACTCCGGCACGAAGCACGAGGAAGACCAGCCGGCGCACCTTGTCATTCACGACACCAACATCTGCAACACGCGATGCGTCACGGAATTCGGCAATCCCTGCCAGCATTTCTGCCCCGCTAGCGTGTACGAGATGGTGGAGGCGTCGGACGTGCCTGGCGGGAAGCAGATCCATCTGAACCCGTCGAACTGCGTGCACTGCAAGACCTGCGACATTATGGACCCGTACGAGATCATCACCTGGGTTCCTCCCGAGGGCGGCGGCGGGCCGAATTACGATGGGATGTGACGGCGTTTGGCGGGCCGCGTTTGCTCATCCTCCAAATCATTGTCATCCCGACCGAGCGCTTCAGCGCGAGTGGAGGGACCTTGCGTTGCCGGAAAGACTCAGCGGAACACAAGGTCCCTCCGCTCGGGACTAAAGTCCCTCGGTCGGGATGACAATCTTGTTGTGGGGAGCCCGCACGCCGAGGTTGACTCGCTTCCCGCTACGGGAGATGATTCCAGCGCACACCATGCGATATCTGACGTTGTTTTTTGTGGTGACGGTCCTCTCTGCGTCGGCAGCCGCGCTCGATCGCGGCTGCTCCCAGGGTGTCGGCGTGTGGACCGAGAACTTGTGGGACGGCTACAAGATCGAGATAGCGGCCGCGCCGGATGGCGCGCCGGCCCAATGCCGCGCGGTGCTGAAGTCCGCCGACGGCAAAGTCCTGTACGAAGTCACGGGCGCGGAAGCGCAGGTAAACGCCATCAGCGGCAGCGATGTCAATGGCGACGGCAAGCCCGACGTGGTGATCGAGACTCACCGCACCGCCGGCCAGTGCTGTTACACCTATTCTATCCTTACTCCCGGCGAGAACCCGCCGCTGGTGCGGCAGATCACCACCACCCCACCGCTGGTCTTCGAGGACCGCGACAACGACGGCAAGGTCGAAATCACCACCCACGATTTTGCCTTTGTCGGCATTGAGGGCCTGGGCGAGTCGGATTCACCGCGGCCGCTGGTGGTGTTCCGCCTGCGCGGCAACACTCTCTATAACGTGAGCCCTGCCTACTGGCCTGAATACCAGCGCGAAGTCGAGGCGGCAAAGAACAGTCTCTCCCACAGTGAGCTGGACCTGCTTATTGGCCGCAATAATTCGGGCGGCACCGCCGTGGGCGCTGGCAGCGGTGGCAAGCCTAAGGAGCTGAGTCCCGGCGAGGAGAAGCAGTTGCTCGATGCCAAAGGCGCGGTGCTGACTATGGTGGTGAATTATCTATATGGCGGTCGCGGCGAGGAGGGGTGGAAGACCATCCGAGAGATGTGGACCGACCGCGACAAAGACCGCATCCGTCAGGCTATCCTGCTCAGCCGCTCGCGCGGTGTGCTGAGTGAAGTCAACCGCACGGCGACGAAGAGCACAAGCCAGTAGGCAGGAGGCAGGAAGAACCGCGGCGTCCTGCTTCCTGCCCCCTTCCCTTGGAAAAGCGTATAATTTCGTTATTGTTTCCGACCGCCGGGGCCTGTCGGCATACCCATGGTCCCGGAGGCGGTGCTCCTCAGAAAACCGAGGAGACGAGGGTGAAGGTGGAAACGCCTTTGCCTCCCGTGCTTGGAAAGGAAACGTCCTGCCTGCGGCGAGTTCTTCGCCGGGAGTGGTCTTTTCTTTCCCATCGCACCGGAAACATAGCCGGTTTCCCGCGCTATGGAACGCCTGACCGACAAATTCGGCCGCCCCATCACCGACCTGCGGATCGCCATCACCGACCGCTGCAACTACAAGTGCGTGTACTGCCGGACGGGCAACGAGGGCGCGCAGTACGCCGAGCTGCCGTTCGCCGACTACGCGCGCATGGCGGGGGTGTTCGCCGGCCTGGGGATCGAGAAGATCCGCATTACCGGAGGCGAGCCGCTGCTGCGCCGGGGCGTGGTGGGGTTCGTCGAGGAACTGGCGAGCATGCGTACGCTCGACGGCCGCCCGCTGGATCTGGCCATCACCACCAATGGTCATCTGCTGGCGGAACTGGCGCAGCCGTTGAAGGATGCCGGCCTGCGGCGAGTCACGGTTTCCATGGACGCGGTCGAGCCGGAGCGCTTTGCGCGCATCACCCGCGTCTCCAACGGATTCCATAAGGTGCTGGCGGGCATCCGCGCGGCGCAGAAAGCGGGCCTCGAGCCAGTGAAGGTGAACTGCGTGCTGCTGCGCGGCTTCAACGACGATCAGATTGTCGAGTTCGGCAAGTTCGCCCGCGACGAAGGCGTGGTGGTGCGCTTCATCGAGTTCATGCCGCTGGAGGAAGACCGGGTGTGGTCGCCGGAGATCGTGGTCACGCTCGCGGAGGTGCTGGATCGCATCCGCACATTCCGGCCGCTGGTGGAGATCCCGCACAGCCGCAGCGAGACGGCGCGGCGCTACACCTTCGACGATGGCGTGGGCGAGATTGGCATCATCGCGCCGGTGTCCCAGCCCTTCTGCGGACACTGCAGCCGCGTCCGTGTGACCTCCGACGGCAAGATCCGCACCTGCCTGTTTTCGCTCTTCGATCACGACCTCCACGAGGTGATGCGCCGTGGCGGATCCGACCAAGACATGGCCGGATATGTCCGCCAAGTAATCGCGCAGAAGGAAGCGCGGCATCACATCGGCGAGCCGGGATTCGAGAAGCCCTCGCGCAGCATGGTGCACATCGGGGGATAAGAATCCGCGGTGCCCGACCCGAGCCGGTTTTGCTCGGGTGGGTTATTCAAATTCCCTTTCTTGCAATCCCCTCTCCCCCGCTGGTACAACTCGCAACTGGCATGATCCTGGTCGTGGGGGACATCAACGTCGATATCACCGCACCGTTGACCGCGCCTCCCGCGGAAGGCGAAGACTGCCTGTCGCAGAAGCTTTCCTTTCAGTGCGGCGGAGTGGGCCTGAACGCGGCTATGGCGCTGGCACGCCTGGGATGTCCCGTGCGGCTGCTGAGTTCGGTGGGCAACGATTGGTTCGCCGACTTTGGGCTCGACCGGGCGGCGCGCGAAGGGATCGATGTCTCGCACGTGCAGCGCAGCCCCAGCGTGATGACCGGACTGATGTTCATCACCATCAGCCCCAAGGCCAGCGGACGTTCTTCGGCAGCCGCGGCGCCTGCGCGGAACTGCGCGTAACCGAGCGTCTCAACGCTTGCCTGGACGGAGTCACGGCGCTCGAAATCGCCGGGTATGCCTTTTTGACGTCGTCGAGTTCCGAGTGTGCCGGCCAGCTCATCGCCAGAGCGAAAGCGTGTGGGATCTGGGTTGCGGTGGATGTAGGCACAGGCCCCAGCCGCAAGATCCCTAAAAAAATCATGCAAGTGGCGCGCGAGGTGGATACAGTATTCGCCAACGCCACCGAAGCAGAAGCACTGACTGGACAACCCTCCGCTGAAGGGGCGTTCGCCGCGCTGGAACAGGCGGGCGCGCGCGCGGTCGTGCTCAAACTCGGCGGCGAAGGGTGCCTGGTCCGCGACAATGGCAAGCTGTGCGGTGTGCCGCCGTTTCGCGTCGAGGTGGTTGACACGACGGGTGCGGGCGATGCTTTCAGCGCCGGCTTCCTTGCGGCGCGGCAGTGGGGATGGTCCCTGCGCGAGTGCGCGCTCTTCGCCAACGCCTGCGGAGCGGCGGCGACCACCACCATGGGCGCCGGCGAGCGTCTGCCGGGCATCACCGTAATCGAAGAACTGTTAGAGTCAGGCAGTTTGGGCTCGGGTTGGGACGGCGATCGCAGGGGATTGATCCGCCGTTTGCGTGCGCGCATGGCCGAAGCCGCGACCAGCGCGTCAGGAGGAGCATGACGATGGAAGCGCCAGCGTGGAAGCAGCAGATGGACCAGCGGCGGCTGCGGTCGCTCGCAGACTTATTCAAAGTCAGGAAGCCGGTGGTGGGGATGGTGCACCTCTGGCCGTTGCCCGGCGCGCCCGGATACTCAGGCTACGGCATGCGGACCATCATCGACCACGCGCTGCGCGATGCCGAAGAGTTGGTGAAAGGCGGCGTGGACGGCCTGATCGTCGAGAACATGTGGGACCTGCCGTACTACGTCGGGCGCGAGGTGAAGCCGGAATCGATTGCGGCGCAGTCGGTGGCGGCGTCGGAGGTGGTCGAGCGCTTCGACCTGCCAGTGGGGATCAACGTCATCCACAACGGCGGCGTGGGCTGCCTGGCAATCGCGGTAGCGTCAGGCGCGAGGTTCATCCGCGTGTGCATCCTGACCGGCGCGCGGCTGTGGGACACCGGTGAACTCGACCACGGTTGCGCTGCCGAGCTGGTCCGCAAGCGCAAGGAGCTATACGCGGAGCACGTGTACATCTTCGCCGACGTGGACAAAAAGCACTCAGTTGCGTTCCCCGGGCTTGACCTGGCAACCCACATCGAGTGGACGGAGTTCTATGGCGCGGATGCCCTGATCGTCTCCGGACGGATGACCGGCTCCGCGCCCGACGTGGCCAAGGTGCGCGAAGCCAAGCAGCTTGCGACCAAGCCTGTGCTGCTGGGAAGCGGTACCACCGCGGAGAATGCCGCCTCACTTCTCCAGTGGGCGGACGGCGCGCTGGTCGGTACTTCGCTCAAATACGACGGCGTGGCGCACAATCCCGTGGATCCGGCCCGCCTCCGGTGGTTCATGGAGGTGGTGCGCGGGGTGAGGGAGACGTCGGCCAGTGCCGCGCAGGCGGGAGTGACCCGCTAGCGGCGACGTTTGAAAACCTTCCTGAGAATCGGCGATCAGGTCGCGCATGCGCTGGAGACGGGCGGAGCGATCGTCGCGCTCGAATCCACTGTCATTGCCCACGGGCTGCCCCGGCCCCGCAATCTCGAGACGGCACTGGCCATGGAAGCGGCGGTGCGCGAGGAGGGCGCGACGCCGGCGACCATCGGGATCGCTGCGGGGCACATCGTTGTCGGATTGTCACGCGCCGAAATCGAGCTGCTGGCCAACTCAGAGAAGGTCGCGAAAGTCAGCCGGCGGGATTTTGCGCCGGTGCTGGCGAGCGGCGGACTGGGCGCGACCACCGTGGCGGGGACGCTCGCCGTCGCCGCTGAAGCCGGCATCCGCGTGATGGCGACCGGCGGCATCGGCGGCGTGCATCGCGGCGCGGAGCAGACCTTCGACATCTCGGCCGATATTTCAGAGTTGGCGCGCTCGCCCGTTGCCGTGGTGTGCTCGGGCGCCAAGGCAATCCTCGATCTGCCGCGTACCCTCGAACTGCTGGAGACCGCGGGCGTACCGGTGGTGGGTTATCGCACATCGGAGTTCCCTGCGTTCTATGCGCGGACAAGTGGTCTTGCCTTGGAGCACCGTGTGGACGATCCGGGTGCGGCAGCGCGGATCATGAAAACGCAGCGCGAGCTGGGATTCCGGCAGGCGGTGGTGTTCTGCAATCCTCCGCCCGAGGCGGTTGCTGTTGACGAGCGGGAGTTGCGCGAGTTAGTGGATGACGCGTTGCAGTCAGCACCGGCGTCAGGGATTTCGGGGAAGGCGGTTACGCCGTATCTGTTGGATCATCTGGTGCGGATGAGTAATGGGCGGACGCTCGAGACCAATATCGCGCTGCTGGTGGAGAATGCGCGGGTGGCGGCGAGGATCGCGTTGGCGCTTCGCGCCACGTGATCAGGCTTGCTTTGTGTGCAACCGCAATGCGACAATAAATCGATGGCAATAGGCGGCGAGGTCGAATCTGGCCCGCGCCGGCCGCACCAGACTGTGGCTTCAACAACCCCGTAGGTCGGGCTCGCAAGGGCAGTGGATCTACTGGAGCCGCAGGAATGCTTTCAACATCCCCGTTCCGGGCGCTCAAGCGCGCCGGGACTGAAGGCGGTAAGAGAAATGTCACTGGCAACAGCCTGCCGTTTGGACAACTATCTCGTCCTGCCCGATGTGTCGATGGACGATCGCATCACCGCCGCCAAGCAGGCGCTGGGGCGGGAGTGCGTCATCCTCGGGCACCACTATCAGCGCGATGAGGTCATCAAGTTCGCCGACTTCCGCGGTGATTCCTACAAACTCTCGCAACAGGCGGCGCAGGCCGCGGGGCGCTACATCGTCTTCTGCGGCGTGCACTTTATGGCGGAGAGCGCCGACATCCTGGGGCGCGCCTCGCAGCAGGTGGTCCTGCCCGACCTGAACGCCGGCTGCTCCATGGCCGACATGGCGGAGATCGGTCAGGTGGAAGACTGCTGGGAGCAACTGGTGGAGCTGGGAATGACTTCGGATTCCGGCGATCAGATTACTCCCATCACTTACATAAATTCGACCGCGGCCATCAAAGCCTTTTGCGGCGAGCGTGGCGGGGTGGTGTGCACCTCGTCGAATGCCGCGGGCGCGTTTCGCTGGGCGTTCGCGAAGACGCCGAAGGTCTTCTTCCTGCCCGATCAGCACCTGGGACGCAATACCGGTTGCGCCATGGGCATTCCGCTCAGCCACATGGTTACCTGGGACCCGTATCTGCCGTTGGGCGGGATCACGCCGGAGCGGCTGCGTAACGCGCGGGTGATCCTGTGGAAAGGACACTGCTCGGTGCATCAGCGCTTCTTGCCGGAGCATGTGGACAACGTGCGCGCGCGCTATCCCGGCATCCGCGTAATCGTGCACCCGGAGTGCCGCTGGGAGGTGTGCCAGAAAGCGGACGCGCTGGGCTCGACCGAGAAGCTCATCAAGCTGGTGGCGGAAGCGCCCGCGGGAACGAAGTTTGCCATCGGCACGGAGATCCACCTGATCAATCGCCTGGCCAAGGAGAACCCCGACAAACTGGTCATCACGCTGGACGATTCGGGCTGCCTGTGCACCACCATGTTCCGCATTTCGCCCCAGCATCTCTGCTGGGCGCTGGAAAACCTGGTGGAAGGCAACGTGGTGAACCGCATCGTGGTGCGAGAAGAAGTAAAATACTGGGCGAGGGTAGCGCTGGACCGGATGCTGGGGATCCAGTGAAGAGGCTCCCTCGCTTTGCTCGGGATTTCGGCGGCGGGCTCAAACGCCCGCCAAACGCCTCAACCTCGGTCGCTCAGGATGACAATTCTTAATTTGAATTTCGTATGGCTGACCGGACATTCACGCTAGACGAAGCGCAGGCGCTGGTACCGGTGCTGGGCTCGCTGCTGAAGACGGCGATCGACGGCAAACAGGCCGCCGATCGCATTGAGCAGGAGTTCAAGGCGGTCTCCAGCCGTGTGTTCCTCAACGGCGGCACGCTGCTCGACGTGGCCCATCTAGCCGCGCGCAAGCGCGAAAGAGAGCGCCTGGTGCAGAAGATCAAAGACGCGCTGGCGGAGATCGAGGCCACCGGCGTTCTGGTGAAAGACCTGGAGATGGGCCTGCTCGATTTCCCCTGCGAGGTCGAGCACCGCACCATCCTGCTGTGCTGGAAGCTGGGCGAAACGACCATCGCCCACTGGCACGGCACCGACGAAGGCTACCGCTACCGCAAACCCATCGACGAGAAGATCAAGAAATCAGGGAGTAGGGAGTAGGAAAGCCAGGGAGTAGGGAAACCAGGGAGTAGGGAGTAGGCTTCAGGTTATTGAGTTGATCAGCCCGTTAAGCACGCGCGACAATTCATTGCAGGCCTCTAACAAGCGTGCCGCATCGGACCCATTAATGTAGTGTAGTTCGTTGGCAAGCTCGATCTGCGTTTCTACCTCGTACAAGGATCCGCGCGCCTGCATGAGAAAGTGCGCGAAGTCTTTCTTGGTTCCTCGTCCCCGTCCCTCAGCAATGTTGCTCGGAATGGAAACGGCCGCCCGGCGTAACTGGGATCACTAGCCCAAAAGGTTCTCCGTCCGGGAACCCACGCGTAACCTCATAGACTTGCCGAGCCAGGGCTTTGCCCTGCTGCCAAGCAATGAGATCACGAAATGTCTGTGTCATTTTGCTAGTCCCTACTCCCTACTCCCTACTCCCTACTCCCTACTCCCTGGTTTGTCCAGCCAGTGCGGCGTGAAATCGGAATTGGCCAGCCACTCGGCGGGGCCGATCATCTCCTCGATGGCTTCGGTGAGATGGGGAAAATCAATGTGCGCGAGCGTATCGCTGGGGCGATGGTAGTCGCGATGCAGCCCGTAACTTGACACGGTGTGCGCCACCACTCCTTTGCGCGCCAGCGGGTAGTTGTCGGAGCGTTCGAAGAAGTGCT
>JBKQPN010000008.1:0-14152 GCA_052145015.1 Terriglobales bacterium | reverse complement strand
GAGATCTACAACATCCCACGGGACGAGAACCGCAAGCTGCGCGACTATCCGACGCTGGCCCATGTAATCCGCTTCGTTTACGACTAGCGTCCCGATCTGGCCGGCGGCGCTCCCCCCGCGGCGGCGGCCGAAGTACCAGCGCCAGCTATGGCAACGGCGGCAGTTACCGCAGTCCCGGCGCCCGTGGCAGCGTCCCCCGGCGATTCGGTGAAGGAACGCATCCTGATGCTGGTTGTCGAAAAGACCGGCTATCCCAAAGACATGCTGGACCTGGATCTCGACCTGGAAGCAGACCTCGGCGTTGATACCGTGAAGCAGGCGGAGATGTTCGCGGCCATCCGCGAGATCTACAACATCCCCCGGGACGAGAACCGCAAGCTGCGCGACTATCCGACGCTGGCCCATGTAATCCGCTTTGTTTACGAAAAGCGTCCCGATCTGGCCGCAGCTCCACTCGCGGCGGCAGCCGAAGTACCGGCAAGCGCGGCAACTGCTCCCGTGCCAGTACCCAGCGTCGCGGCCACGCCCACCGATGAGTCAATCAAGGAAAAGGTTTTGGACATCGTGGCCGAGAAGACAGGCTATCCCAAGGACATGCTGGATCTCGACCTCGACCTGGAAGCGGACCTCGGCATTGATACCGTGAAGCAGGCAGAGATGTTTGCCGCCATCCGCGCAACCTATGGTATTCCGCGTGATCAGGATCTCAAGCTGCGTGACTTCCCCACGCTGGCCCACGTGATTAAGTTCGCGGTCGACAGGCGGCCAGGAGCGACCGCAGCCCCTGCTGTCACCGTTGCCGCGAAAGAGGCGGAAGCGGCGGCCTCGCCATCAGCAACGCCGGCTGCCCCGCGCCCGATCCTGGCTTCTTTCGATGCAGCTGATAAGATTCCGCGCCGCGTCCCTGTCGCGACGCTACGTCCAGCGCTCAACCTATGTAAGACAACGGGAGTCACGCTGGCTGCCGGACGCCGCGTGGTCATCATGCCGGACAGCGGCGGAGTGGCAGAGGCGCTGATCCTCCGGCTGCAAAGCCTGGGCGTCGAAGTCCTTAGCATTGACGGCGCGCCCGATGCGGACGCGCTCGCCACCCGGCTGAAGAATTGGGTGGCTGCCGGTCCGGTGCAGGGAGTGTATTGGCTGCCGGCGCTTACCAGGGAGCTGGTGCTCACTGCTATGGACGCGAGCACCTGGCATGAGGCTCTGCGAGTCCGGATCAAGCTGCTGTTTACGACCATGCGGGCGTTGTACGAACAGGTTGCGACCGCGGGCACATTCCTCGTTGCCGCGACGCGCCTGGGCGGACAGCACGGTTATGACGAAGCCGGAGCGGTCGCTCCGCTCGGCGGCGCGGTGACCGGCTTCACCAAGGCCTACAAGCGCGAGCGCCCGGACGTGCTCGTCAAGGCGGTTGATTTCGAAACGCAACGCACACCGTTGGAAGTCGCTGAGATTCTCGTCGAAGAAGCGTTGCGCGATCCCGGGGCAGTAGAAATCGGCTACAAGGCCGGGCAACGCTGGACGGTGGGGGTCGAGGAACGACCGGCAGCCGATGGCAAGCCGGGCATAACCCTGGACAAGAAGACTGTGTTCCTGGTCACGGGAGCGGCAGGCAGCATCGTCACCGGCATTACCGCAGATCTGGCGGCGGCTTCAGGGGGAACGTTCTATTTGCTCGATATAGTGCCGGAGCCCGATCCGAACAATCCCGATCTCAAGCGCCTCATCAGCGACAGGGATGGGCTTAAGCGCGAGTTGTTTACGCGCATCCAGGCGCGCGGCGAGCGGGCCACGCCGGCTCTGGTTGAAAAAGAGCTGATTGCGCTGGAGCGAGCACAAGCCGCTCTGAGCGCCATCGAGGCAGTGCGCGCGGCCGGCGGCACGGCGCACTACTTCAGCGTGAATCTCATCGACTCCGAGGCTGTCGCCAGGGTTATCAAGCAAGTCCGGGAGCGCAGCGGGCGTATCGATGTATTGCTGCACGCCGCCGGCATGGAGCGCAGCCACTTCCTGCCCGACAAGGAGCCGCGCGAATTCGATCTGGTCTTCGACGTCAAGGCTGACGGCTTCTTCAATCTGCTGCGCGCCATCGGCGACATGCCCCTTGGGGCAACGGTTGCGTTCAGCTCGGTTGCCGGACGCTTCGGTAACGGAGGGCAGACCGATTACAGCGCGGTCAATGACCTGCTGTGCAAGATCAGTTCGAGCTTGCGCACTACGCGGCCGGCCACACGCGCCATTGCCATTGACTGGTCGGCTTGGGGCGGTATCGGCATGGCCACCCGCGGTTCCATTGCGAAGATGATGGAGGTGGCGGGCATCGACATGCTGCTGCCCGAAGCGGGCATCCCTATAATCCGCCGCGAGCTGACTGCCGGCAGCACTCGCGGTGAGATTGTGATCGGCCAGCGCCTCGGCATTCTGCTGAACGAATTCGACGCAACCGGCGGACTCGATCTAACAGCGGTGCAAGATTCTGCTGAAAAGCAGTCCCAGGGGCCGATGCTCGGCAAGGTTGCGGGGCTCGGCGTTTACAGCGGCTTGACCATCGAGACGACGCTCGACCCGAAGGTTCAGCCCTTCCTGCACGATCATCAGATTGACGGCACTCCCGTGCTTCCCGGGGTCATGGGCATCGAGGCGTTTGCGGAAGCGGCGCTGTGGATGCTGCCCGGGTGGCACGTGGAGTCCGTCGAAGAGATGAACTTCCTCGCGCCGTTTAAGTTCTACCGGAATGAGCCCCGCACGGTTACCGTCGAAACGGCCTGGCGTCCGGACGGGAACGCCGTGGTGGCGGATTGCCGCCTGATCGGCCGCCGCCTGCTCCACAACCAAGCGGAACCGCAGGTGACGACCCACTTCACGGGACGGGTGCGGCTGGCGAGACAACCACTGGCTGCAACACCAGGGCCGGCGCTGGCGGCGCCCTCCGGATCAGTGTTCGAAGCGGCCGACATTTACCGCATCTACTTCCACGGACCCGCGTACCAGGTTCTGGAACGGGCGTGGTGGGATGGGAACCGCGTGGTTGGCCTGATGGCGAAAGGCTTGCCCGCCAATCACCATCCAGCGGAGAAACTAGCGGCCGTGACGCCGTGGCTGATTGAACTCTGCTTGCAGACTGCCGGTCTGTGGGAGCTCAAGGTGCAGGGCTGGATGGGACTCCCGCAGCATATTCGCCAAGTCTGCCTGTGGGGGACGCCGGATCGGGCCGAGGGCCGGCTCTATGCGGTGGTGACTGCCGATCCCGCGCAAAAGAGCTTCGACGTGGAGGTTCTCGACGAAGCAGGAAAACGGTATGTACACGTGAGCGGCTACCGCACGGAGGCGCTCCCCGGCAAGGTGGATGCCGAGTCGTTGAAGAAACTGCAAGCAGTTGCATAACGCGATAAATGGAAACGCATTGGCTGGAACAGACCGAAGCCGATCTGCCGGCGCACGATGATTGGCTGAGCCCGGATGAAGCCGTCCTGCTGAGCCACCTGCGGTTTGCGAAACGGCGCGCCGATTGGAGGCTGGGGCGCTGGACCGCCAAGCGCGCCGCTGCCGCATACCTGAATCTACCCGGGGATCCGCGGTCTTTCCAGGAGATCGAAATACGTCCGGCGCCCTCGGGCGCACCCCAGGTCTTTGTCCGCAACCGATTCGCGGCGATCACTATTTCTATCAGCCATCGCGCCGGTGTCGCGGTTTGTGCCATCGTGATGGGTGGCGCGCAGCTCGGCTGTGATCTCGAATTGATCGAGCCGCGGGACGGGAGTTTTGTTGCAGACTACTTTACAAGCGAGGAGCAGGAGTTGATCGCGCACGCGCCCCAGGAGGACCAGCCTCGGCTTGTGACCGTGCTCTGGAGCGCGAAGGAAAGCACGCTCAAAGCTTTGCGCCAGGGGCTGCGAGTCGATACCCGGTGCGTGGCTGTGACGCTCAACACCCAGACGGATCACGAACACGCGGCTGGCGGGCTTAGGCAATACTCCGAACTGGATCGCTGGCGGCCGCTGCAGGTTCGCTATGCCGGAGGCGAAATCTTCCACGGCTGGTGGCAGAGTACGGGCCTGCTGGTACGCACCCTGGTGGGCTCTCCATCACCGCTTCCACCGCTTTTCCTGAAGGGTTGCGCCGCGTCCGATCGTTCAGCCGGCCTGGCGACCGTTTAGGCGCTCGCAGGGAGCACAACTTCCTTCTCTTTCGCCGCGGGTTTCGGCGCGGACACGGGGCTGGGCTTGGGCGGCTCGCGCCTCGGCCGGCGCAAGCGGATCCCGGCGGCTTTCTGCAGTTCCGCAAAACTCAGGCTGAGAAACTTTTCCAGGCGGTGGAGATGCGGCGCGGCCGGCGCATCCCCGGTAAATCCAAAATAGGCGGTGTCGTTGTAGCTCAGCATGGCGCAGTTGAGTCCCATCTCGCCCCCGATGGGGACGTAAGGGTACCAGCGCAGAATCTTGTGACCGAGCAGATAGAGAGGAACTGGCGGACCGGGCACATTGGTGCAGATGGTGTTGCACAAGCTGATCGGCAACTGGCTCACCAGCGGACCGGCGAGCGCCTGCAAGGCCGGCGGAATCATGCCCAGCAATGCGCCCCCCAGGCCGACAAACTCGGCGGCATGGCCAGTCTTGAGAGACTGTATTCTGTCGTGCACCGCAGCCAGCAGTTTCCGCGGATTGTGCACGTCCAACGGGACCGAGACGGAAAAAAACGAGATGCGGTTGCCGAGATCGCCGGGATTGCCGTTGCCGCGCGTATTCACCGGCACCGCGATCCTGAGCAGCCGCCCCTTGAGCTTCGCTCCTTGCAGTTCCGCATACCGCCGAAGGGCCGCGGTGAGCACCGTGATCACCACATCGTTGACCGTCGTTCCGGTGGCCTCCCGGAGAGCCTTGATTTGCGCCATCGGAATCTCGCCCCAAGCAATTTTCTGCGGGCCGCGGCAAACGAGGTTGAAGGGCAATCGTTCGGCGGGAGCGGGAATTTCCGGCAGCAGCCGGCTGATGTCGGAAGGCGACCACTGCGAATCTCCGGCGCCGTTCTTCTGTGCAAAGTCCAGGACCTCCTTCTGCATGGCCAGGAGCCGCTGCACGATCGAACTGAAGGAGTTCACCAATCCCTCCACCGCGGAGGTTTCAGCATCGCGCGGCGGCGGACGGTGGAAGTGGGGAGTTTGTTTCGATGACGGATGCGAAATCGGCTCCGGATCCATCAAGACGTTCATCAGGCCAACGCCGGCGATGCCATCCGCCAGGCAGTGATGTATGCGAACGACGATGGCGGTGCGATTGCCTTTCAAACCCTGCATCAGCGTGATGTCCCACAGCGGATGGCGCCGGTCCATCATGACGCTCAGGATCCTGGCGGCTGCAGCTTTCAAATCGGCGTCGGTTCCCCGCTGCAGCCTGACCTCGCGGACGTGGTTGCGGATATCGAATTCGGGATCATACTCCCAGGTCGGGAGACCAATATTCAGCGGAGGGATCACGATACGCTGGAGGTAGCGCGGGATGAGCGGAAGCTTGGAACTGACGAATTCAATGCAATCGGCAAGGGAAATGGTGCCGTCGAACACCGCCACGGAGGCGATGTTCAGGGGCATCCCCTGGCGTTCCAGATATAGAAAGAGCGCGTCCCCCTCGGACATGCGGTCATTTTCGTGGAGCTGCGGCATAGCAGTAGCCTCAAGACAAGAACGAAAATCGTGATGCCAGCTTCGCCAGCTTGAGCACCTTGTAAACATCGCTGTTGACGCCGCGCAACGCCAGCTTGACGCCTCTGCCTTCAGCGATGGCGGCGAGCTCTTGCATCGCGCAAAGGCCAGCCGGATCGACCCGGCGCACGGCGGAGAAATCCAGGACCGCTTGGCCGTTGGCCTTATCCAGGTTCTCACCCGCCTGTTGCAGGGCAGGCGCCACGCCCTCCCCATCGATCTTAAACATCACCGCGATTGTTGCCATGCCAGTCTTCCTTATGCGGTTCGTTCCCGGGAAACACGCTGAGTTGCGGGCCGTCCCCCGTAAGCGCTCCACAGCAGCTCTTGCAATTCGCTCAACAGCGGCATGCGAGGGTTGGAGCGCCAGGAGGGATCCTCAAAGGCCATCTTGACCAGGTCGGGCACCGCGCGCTCGAATTCTTCCCTGGAAATCCCCAGCTCGGCGATGGAACGCGGAAACGCCAGTTGATCGAGCAACTGTTCTATCGCCGTAACTAGTTTTTTCACTTTTTCTTCCACCGTACTCCCGCCCAGGCCGAGCAAGTCCGCGATCTGGGCGTATTTCTGGTGCGCGGTATACGCCCGCTGGTTGGGCGAGGGCATGAACTTGGTGGGTACGGAGGCGTTATACGCAATCACGTGCGGCAGCATCAGCGCGTTAGCCCGCCCATGCGCGACGCGGAAGCGCGCACCGAAAGCATGAGCGAGCGCGTGATTCACACCCACGGACACATTGGCAAACGCAATCGCCGCAATGCAGGCGGCGTTGTGCATCATGCTTCTCGCCTCTTCATCACGCGGGTGCTCGTACGCGATGGGGAGGTACTTGAACGCAAGCTGAATCGCCTGCATGCAGTTGGAATCGGTGTAGGGCGAAGCGTAAATCGAAACCGCAGCTTCCAGGGCATGGGTCAGGCAATCAATGCCGGTGTCGGCGGTCAGGCCTTTCGGCATGGACATAACGAACTGCGGATCCACAATCGCTACATCGGGGGTGAGCGAATAGTCGGCGAGCGTGACTTTGCGCCCGCTCTGCTTGTCGAACAGGACGGCAAAGGGAGTGACTTCGCTTCCCGTGCCGCTGGTGGTTGGGATGGCAATCAGCCGCGCCCGGTTCGTCTTTTCGGTCGGGTACCGAACTACGCGCTTGCGGATATCCAGGAAGGGCGCGGCCAGTTCCTCCAAGTCAGCCTGCGGCGATTCGTACTTGAGCTTCATGATCTTCGCCGCGTCGATCACGGACCCGCCGCCGAGCGCGATAATCTGGTCCGCATGGTAGAGATTCAGCACCTCCACTCCTTCCATCACCACTTTGGCCTCGGGTTCCGCGTCAGGGATCACCGAGACGTGGACGGGAGTCTGCTCGGGAAGGTAGCGCCGGACAATATCGACGTGTCCCATCTGCTCCAACGCCGGGTTGGTGATGATGATGGTAGAACGCGATGCGAACTGGCCCAGGTTTTCCGCGGCGTTCAGGTTGAAGTAGATCTGGTTGGGAATGCGGAACCACATGTGTGCCGGCGTCCTTCGAGCCACGCGCTTGATGTTGAGATAGTGGTAGACGTTTACGTTGTCGGTGGTGCTGTTGCCGCCGCCGGTCCCGCATCCAAACGAGAACGTGGGCACCATGTCGTTATAAACGCCGCCCAGGGCCCCGATCGATCCCGGCGAATTCACGATGATCCGTCCCGCGTTGACCGCCTCGCTGAATCTCCGGATGATGTCATCGTTCGTCGAAAAAATGACCGCCGTGTGCCCCAGCCCGCCGGCATGATTCACGTCCACACAAACCCTGAGGGCCTCATCCACGGATTTCGCGCGATACACCGCAAGCACCGGGCACAGTTTCTCGGCCGACAGGGGATATTCGCGGCCCACGCCTTGAATGGGCGCGATCAGGAGCTTGGCGTTGGGCTTGACCGAAAGTCCAACTGCGCGGGCGATATCGGTGGCTTTCTGGCCGACGACCAGGGGCTGCATGAATCCGGTTGCGGGATCGATTACCGTGCGCGCCAGCAGCGCCGCCTCTTGCTCGTTGCAGATGTGCGCGCCCAGGCCGGCGAATTTCTTCAGCACCAGGTCATAGATTTCATCGTCGATCACCACCGTCTGCTCGGAGGCGCAAATGGTTCCGTTATCGAAGGTCTTGGAGGTGATGATGTCCACCACCGCCATGTCCGGATCCGCGGTTTTTTCCAGATAGACCGGAGTATTGCCCGATCCCACGCCCAGGGCGGGCTTGCCGGAGCTGTAGGCCGCTTTCACGGCGCCCGGACCGCCGGTGGCATCAATCAGGCCCACGTCCTTGTGCCGCATGAGGTAGGCGTTGTCCTGGAGGTCGTGCGCTTCCAGACAGGTGAAAACTCCTTCGGGAGCGCCGTGCTTCACCGCCGCCTCATACATGATTCGCACCGCCTCGTAGCAGCAGCGCCAGGCGTTCGGGTGGGGACTGAAAATGACCGCGTTCCGGGTCTTGATGGCCATGATGCACTTGAAGAGAACCGTCGAAGTGGGGTTCGTAATCGGGGTGAGGGAGAAAATGACGCCGATCGGCTCCGCTACCTCGATCAGGCCGCGCTCCGGGAACTCGCGAATTACGCCGACCGTGCGTTTGTCCCTGACGTAGTTGTAGACGAACTCCGTGGCCACCATGTTCTTAAGGACCTTGTCTTCCAGAACCCCAAGCCGGGTTTCTTCGACGGCCAGGCGGGCCAGATACTGAACTTGGTCCAGGCCGGCGAGGACCATCTGTTTGACAATGCGATCGACGTCCTCTTGCGTGCACTGGGTAAAGACGGCGGCCGCGGTTCTGGCCTGCCTGACGAGTCCTTCCAGGTAAGCGATCCGTTCTTCACTGAGGGTTGCAAGGTTCTCTGGCATACTCTTTGTCCGCTAAAGATAGTAGGGCGGCGCGGGAAGTCTGGGATCGGCGCTTCGGATTCCTTACCAGCAAACCCCGGGGATCAGCCCGCCGCGAAATCGAGCCAAGCACCTATCAGCTTCGGCCATGCGCGACCGAAAAACTGTGACGTGTCTCACGCTCCATCGTGACGGCTGAGACATCGCGGGCGGCATGGTGCGCGCATCCCGCACCGGGCCGGTGAACCAGACTGGATTGGAAACTAGATTAAAACGGGGACGGGACGGACGAGCCAACGGCCCCAAGCCGGTGAAAAAGAAACGGCAGGCGCGTGGCACCCCACTGCACGCCGAAGCAGGCTCGAACCCCAGACCTTCCCGGCGGCGGCGGGACGCTCTAAACCCCCGTGGCAGAAAAATGGTAGGCACGTGGGGACTCGAACCCCAGACCTCTACCGTGTCAAGGTAGCGCTCTAACCAACTGAGCTACGCGCCTACTGCACTCAGATTTCCACAATCTCCGGGCTGTTGAATTCTAGCAGAGGCCCAACTTGCTTATCAATTTGCCGCGGCCAGCGATCCGCGGAACAGCCGCTTCTGTAATCATTCGTAAAAACTCTTGACAAGTGCGGACGGGAAAGGCAAACTCGCCCGCTCATCAGGCTACTCTGCAAGCAGGTATGGGATTGCTTCCAGAGGAAGCAAGTGAGTGCTCACAATCGGGATACCGTCGTGGCTGATACCAACCGCCGCCAGGACCCGTCGCCACCCAGGAAACCAGTCAACCCGTGTCCTCGGACGTTAACCGACCTCCGACACAACCCCAAATTTACCAGCTAACCAGCACGTAACCACCACATTGTTAATGGGTTAGGTCACAGCAGCCCTGTAAGTGACAGGGCGAAGCTGTAAGCACGGTACTCGCTGCACCACGAGGCGATGATCATGTTTCCAGTCGCTCACACCAGCCTCTCGGACAACGCCCGCTTGGGGAGCCTCAATGGTCTCTCGCTGCCCTTGGCCTCGAGGGTGTTGTTGCGGCCACAGATAACGAGCAGCGATCAACTGCGGTGGTATGCCGTCTACACCAAGTCCCGCCACGAGAAGCGGATCCAGCAACAACTGGACAGCCAGTCGCTGGAATCGTTCCTTCCGCTGTATGAGGCGGTTCACCGCTGGAAGGATCGCCGGATGCTGGTCCGCCTGCCGGTGTTTCCCGGCTACCTCTTCGTCCGGATGGTTCTTCCCCAGCATCGCAGGCCGGTAATCACCGTCCCTGGGGTGGTGAACCTGGTGGGAAGGCCTGGTTGCCCGACTCCAATCGAAGACCACGAGATCGAGGCCCTACGCCTTTGTTCGGCTCGAGGCCAGAGCATGATGCCGCACCCCTATCTCACCGTTGGCCGGCCGGTGCGCGTGAGCCACGGCCCTCTCGCCGACATGGAAGGCATTTTGGTTCGCCGGAAGGGGAAGTCCCGTTTGATCCTCTCGGTCAAATTGATTGCCCGGGCGGTCGCCATCGAAGTTGACGCCGGCGACGTAGTTGCTGTCGGCCTCCAGCATCGCAATCCCTCTGCAGCTTGATCCATTCAGGCCCCCAGGGCCGCGAACGCGGCCCCACGAGGCGGTAATGTCCACATCTGCCACTAGAGTTCTGCATTCACGCGCGCGAGTCCTGAAAGCCGCCACCGCGTTGTTCGCGGCCAAGGGATTTCACGAAACCTCCACCCGTGAGGTCGCTCGCAAAGCCCGCGTCAACGAAATCACCATTTTCCGGCACTTCAAGAACAAGCAGGAGCTCTATCTCCAGGTCTTGAACAGCAAGCTGGGCGTGATGGTGCCGGAATCGTTGCTCCCACTGTTGCAATCGTCGGGCAACAGCGAGGAGGTGTTCCTTTCGCTGGCGGAGCACTTACAGCAACTGCTCGATCCGGTGTTTCTGCGCCTGGTGTTCTACGCCGCGCTGGAGAAGCCGGAGCTGCTCAAGAAGTGCTACAGCCCGCGCCTGATGTCGTTCCACGAGATTCTGGGTGAACACATGCGAGAGCGGATCGACGGCGGGGTTCTCCGCAACGTGGATCCCATGCTGATGGGACGGGCGCTGGTCGGGATCATTGCCTACCAGCAGATCCTCTCCCAACTGTTGGGAGGCGGCGATTCCCCGGGGGCCAGCCCGCCCAATCCCGCCAGGACTTACATGGATATCTGGCTTCGCGGAGCTTTGAAACCGGATTCGCCGTCGCGCCGCCATTCCCCCGATGAATCATCCACCCAGGTACCAGAAGCGGCTGCCTGGCCGGCGCGTCTGTGAGTTCGTGCATTGAACCTCCAACCCCGCACAAACGATGGTGGTGAGCTTGTCCGGCTGCATGGAGCAGTTTCGCCGGCGCAATCCTGCCGAACGCTTTGTGCTTGATGACAGGAATTGACCATGAGTACGGTTACTAAAATTCGCGCAATCGGGCTTCGAACCATTCTTGCTCTTGTTTTGGCGCTGCTTGGCTGCGCCGCCATGTGGGGCCAGCAGGATGACTCGGAGACTGGTTCCACCCGCAGAAACCGAAGCGTTTCCGACCATGCTCTGCAGCCTGACCCTGCGGTGCAGAAAGAGCCCAGCGGCGAGCCTGAAATGGAAAGCGATGCGCTGCCGGCGGAGCGCATCATCGAGATTCTCAATCAGAAGCCGGAGCTGCTCGACCGAGTCAAGGCGGCGGCGCTGCAGCGGATGCAGGATGAGGGACGCGTGGCGCCGGAAACCGAGCTCACGGATGACGCGCTGTTCAACCGCATCGAGCAGGATGCCTCGCTGCGGGTGCTGTTGACGCGGCAGTTGCGAGAGAAGGGATTTCTCACCCAGTCCGATCTCGATTCTCTTGCGGCCTCCAGGCCGGAACCCGCGTCCCCCGCGCGGAGAAAGACCCCAGCCAAACCTGCCGGTAAGGAACCGGAGCCGCCCGGCGATCAGAACCAGCCGCAGACCACGGCAAGGCCGAATCCCTATCCCGGCCTGCCGGCTCTCCAGGATCTCTACCGCCAGATTCCCAGCCAGAAAGGCACGCTGCAACGCTTTGGCGGGGACATCTTCAAGACCGGAACCGGGAACCTGGAAAGCCTGCCCATGGATCTTCCCGCGGGTTCGGACTACGTCCTCGGACCCGGCGACGGGCTGAACATCACCACGTGGGGAAGTGTGTCCCAGCGGTTGACGCGCACCGTCGATCGCCAGGGGAAAGTGGCGTTGCCGGAGGCCGGCGATGTGGTGGTCGCGGGACAATCGGTGGCGGAAGCCCAGCGCCTCATCGAGAAGGCCTTGCGGGTGCAGTTCCGGGACATCAACGCCGATCTGTCGCTGACGCGCCTTAGGAGCATTCGTGTGTACGTCGTGGGGGACGTGCTGCGGCCGGGCGCTTACGACATCAGCTCCCTGTCCACCCCGTTGAACGCGTTGTATGCGGCGGGCGGACCGACCCCGCGCGGCTCCTTGCGTACGGTTCGCCATTTCCGCGGCAACCGCCTGGTGCGGGAGGTAGACCTCTACGAGCTGCTGCTCCGAGGAGTCCGTTCCGATGTCGCCCGCCTGGAGCCCGGCGATACCATCCTGGTGCCTCCGGTTGGTCCCCAGGTCACCGTAGCCGGCATGGTCCGCCGTCCCGCCATTTATGAGGTGAAGGGGCCCACCGAGCTCGCGGATGTGCTGGAGCTGGCAGGGGGCGTGCTGGTGTCCGCCACTCTGCGGCAAATCAACGTGGAGCGCATCGAGGCCCACGAACGCCGGGTCACGCTGAGTGTGCAGTTGCCCGGTCCCAACGACAAGCAGGTGGTGGAGCGAGCCGTGGGCAGCTTCCAGGTTCAGGATGGCGACCGCGTCACCATTTCACCCATCCTGCCGTATAGCGATGAGACCGTCTACCTCCAGGGACACGTGTTTCGTCCCGGGAAGTATCCCTACCATGCGGGCATCCAGATCTCCGAGCTCATCCGGTCATATCAGGATCTGCTTCCCGAACCGGCGGACCACGCGGAAATCGTGCGCCTGGTGCCGCCCGACCATCACCCGGTGGTGATCGAGTTCAAGTTGTCGGAGGTGGTGTCGGGGGATGATCCCATCGACCTGCAGCCCTTCGATACCATCCGCATCTTCGGCCGCTATGAGATCGACCCACCCAAGGTATTTATCTATGGCGAGGTGCTTCGCCCCGGCAAATACCCGCTCGCGGACAAGATGACGGCCAGCGACCTGGTGCGTTTGGCGGGTGGATTCAAGCGCAGCGCCTACACCCAGACCGCCGACATCGCCAGCTACGTGGTGCAGCACGACGACCGGGTTCTGACCCGCCACAAGACGGTGGAGATCGCCAAGGCGCTCTCTGGGGACCACGACCTGGATGCCGTGCTCAAGCCCGGCGATGTGCTGACCATCCGCCAGTTGTCGGGGTGGAAGGACATCGGCGCGGCGGTGTCCTTGGGCGGAGAGGTGCTCTTCCCCGGCACCTACGGGATCGAAGACGGAGAGAAGCTGAGCACGCTGCTGCGGCAGGCCGGCGGCTTCCGACCGGAAGCCTATCCCGAGGGCGCCGTGCTGGAGCGGGTGCAGGTACGCGAGTTGGAGGAAAAGAGCCGGCAGGAGCTGATGCGCCGCATCGAGATGGAGGGCGGCAACACCAAACTGGCGGCCAGCGAGACCGGGGCCGATCGTGCCGCCTTGTTGCAGACCATGACCCAGCAGAAGGAGAACGTGCTCACCGCGCTTCGCAAACAACCGGCGGCCGGACGCCTGGTCATCAAGATCAGCTCGGACATCGAGCGCTGGCAGAACACCCCCGCCGACATCGAGCTGCGCGCCGGCGACGTGCTCACCATCCCCAAGCGGCCGAGCTTCGTGCTGATCAGCGGCCAGGTGTACAGCCCGTCGGCCATCAGCTACGCCCCCGGCAAGAATGCGGGATGGTACTTGCAGCAAGCCGGCGGTCCTACCACCTTGGCCAACCGGAAGGATATCTACGTCATTCGCGCCAATGGCGCGGTGGTCGGCGAGGGGAGCGGATCGGGATGGTGGAAAGGCAACGTGCTGAGCGCCGTCATGCGGCCCGGCGACACCGTCGTCGTTCCCGAGAAGATCATCACTGGCTCCAGCGGCTGGAAGAATGCACTCACCACGGCGCAGTTTGTTTCCTCGATGGCCATCGCTGCCGCCGCCGTGCACTCCTTCTGACGAGATGCAGGGCGCCGATGCGGTGGAAGATCAGAGACAGCTTCGTTCTCGCGCTCCTAACCATGCTGCTGCTCACCACAGGCCGGGCGCAGGATTCCGCCGAGCCGGAGGAGCCGAACCCCGGAGGTGCGGCAGCGGCAGTGCACCGTCACTCGCTGGAACGGGATTTTGTCTTGAACATCGCTGCGGATCAAAAATCATTCTGGACCACCCCCAAGCAGATCCGGCTGGAAGACGCTCACTGGCTGCTGCCCCTGGGAGCCTTCAGCGCCGGATTAATCGCGAGCGATACCTCGATCGAAAAGAGATTGCCCACGAGCCCGACGTTGATCCAGCACAGCCAAAGCCTCTCGAACTACGGTGTCGCTTCCATGATCGGC
>JBKQPN010000007.1:0-78634 GCA_052145015.1 Terriglobales bacterium | reverse complement strand
TAGGCTCGATCCGGCCGCCGAGCTGGCGATAGTGGCGGTCGTCGAAGCTCTTCAGGTCCACCTTGTAAAGATCCACCCAGGGCCGCAGGAATTCGAGCACCTGTGGCGTACCGTTGCCGTTGGAGACGAAGCCCGTTTCCAGGCCCGCCGCTTTGGCCTCCTTGAAGATGGCCGCCGCCCACTCGCTGGTGATCAGCGGCTCGTTGTAGGTGCTGACCACCACCTTGGCGCCCAGCTCGAGGGCTTCGTGCACCAGCGCTTCCGGCGTGGCCGCGAGCGGCGGCGAAACCGCCTCGGGATCGCGCAGGGCCTGCGACGTCACCCAGTTCTGGCAGTACGAGCAGTGCAGGTCGCAGCCCAGCATGCCGAAGCTGTAGGCGAGCCCGCCAGGATGGGCGTGGAAGAACGGCTTCTTCTCGATGGGATCGCACTGCACGCCGCCCACGTAGCCCCAAGGCACGTAGAGCGTCCCGCCCTGGTTGTAGCGGACCTTGCAGACGCCGGGCTGGCCGTCGGCGATTGGGCACTCGTGGCCGCAGGAGTAGCAGCGCACGCGGTTGCGGTCGAGCTTCTGGTAGAGCTCAGGCGCCGCCTCGCGGACTCTCTGGTCGAGGATTTGTTTCAGGGTAGCCATAAACAAGGCTCCCGCCAAGACCTCACAACCAAATCTTACTCCTGTTAGGCAGAGTGTAGCGCCAGTTGGTAGGGGTCAGTTTCCCGGCAAACCTGTTTACAGGTCGTTGGGGAGTACTTGTGAAGTAGTGATTCTTCGACAACTATCCCGAAAGAGAGTTTTCACGGCGAACGCAGCCGAGTCTGGGACGGCGGGAGTTCGCGCAACCGCCGCAAAAGGTCCTCGCACGCTTCATCCTCCGAAAGATGGCATTGCTCATCAAATCGTGATCCACGTTCCGAGTAGTAGACGCACCATCTGCCTGCCGCGTCTGATAAGCACAGCCGATCATTGGGCGATCCACCGTCGAGACTGTACACCCTCGGATCGAACCTTTCAGCGTCAAGCACCTGTTTGAGTTCAGCCTTGTTCATGGGTTAACCGCCCGCTGCGGCATAAACCAGGGTTGTGAAAACGCGATTTTACGCCAGCGTTGGAGGTTGCCCTTCTGGCAGTCGGTGCAGTTCCACCAACGGATGCAGGAACTTGCCGATGTTGCGCCCGCACTCGGGACACCGCACCGCGCCCGGAACCTCTTCTCGCATCACCACACCACATCCCGGACAGAACCAACGCCCACCGCACTTGTACCCGCTTTCTTTGGTGAACTCAAACTCTTCTGGCTGCTCAGACCTAGTTACAAAACAGGAATACAGGCGCCTGGCCATGTCGGGCGACAGCTCCATTCCGCCACGCACGCAGGTAAACACGTTGTCTTTCTCCTGCAAAACATCGCCACACTTTGGGCAGTACATTGCGCTTGATTTCTGGCGTTGTGCAGAACCCTACGTTCAGGGTCGGTTATCACAACATTCGACAGATGATAGCAGCAAGGTGACTTCGGCAGGCATCGTAGTTGTTGAGAACAGGGGTTAGCACAACTAATCGTGGCAGACCCGGACGATGAAGCGGCCCTGGCGATTGCTTGTCGAGAAGCCAGAGGCCGGTTCTATATGGCACTCGTTCGATTAGAATTCCTACGGGAACCACATGCGGCACGCCATTCAACCGGCGCTTTCTGGGATCGAGCGCGGGGCGTGGATACGCTTCTTCGTCGCGCTGGCCGGGCTGGCGCTCGCCTTTGCTGCCGCGCTCTTTTCCACGGTTACGCGGCAATCCGGAAACATAGTCGCTACCGCCGTGCTGGCCTCGCTGGCACTGGTTCTTGCCGGAGTAGTCGCGGTGACCACGGTGCCCTACCTGGCGCGGCGCGTGGCGGTGGCCAGGGTGCGCGACGCTCTGGACTACGACGTCACCCGCGAAGGCCTGTTCTATTCCGTCTTCGTGCTGCTCATCGGAGTGGCGGCGCTCAACACCGGCAACAATCTGTTATTCATCGTGGTTTCGGCGATGCTGGCGGCCATTGTGGTTTCAGGAGTGGCCTCGGCGAGCGTGCTGCGCGGGCTGGAACTGGACGTTTCCGTTCCGGCGCACGTCTTCGCGGGCTCGACCTCCCTGGCCCGCCTGACCTTGCACAATCGCCGCCGTCGTGCGCCGTCGTTCTCCGTCAGCGTGGTTCCACCTCGGCCGAAGCGGGCGGGCAAGCACTGGTGGTGGGAGCGCTCGAGCATCAGCCTTCCGCTTAACGCTGAACCCGGCCGGGAATGGGTCCGCGTGCCGGACCTGCAGTTGCGGGCCAGACGCGAGGCCGCTTCCACGCCGGCGATCTTCAGCACCCCGGTCTATTTCCCCTACATTGCCGCCCGGACCGCCGCCACCGCCGACGTGGAACTGCGTTTCGATCGCCGCGGCCGCTACCAGCAGGAGAGCTTCGGCATTGCCACCCGCTTCCCGTTTTCTTTCCTGGTGAAGACGCGCCGGCTCGCGCTCGCCCGCGAGATCATCGTGTACCCCCCGGTCGAGCCGCCCGATGAGATGTTCGAGATCCTGCCCATGATCACCGGGGAGTTCGAGACCTTCGTGCGCGGGCGCGGGCACGACCTCCACAGCATCCGCGAGCACCTGCCGGAAGACTCGGCGCGCCACGTGGACTGGAAGGCGACGGCCAAGTCCATGTCGCTGAAGGTTCGCGAGTTCACCCGCGAGGACGAGCGCAAGCTGCGCATCGTCTTCGACAATCCCGCGCCGGGCGTGGTGCCGGGGGCGGCTTACGAGAAGGCGGTCGAGCTGGCCGCTTCCCTGGGCTGGCACTTCGCCGACGAGCCCACGGAACTCTCCTTCGCGGCGCCAGGCTATGGCGGATCCGACGATGTGTACGAATTCCTGCGCTACCTGGCCCTGGTCGAGCCTGGCGAGGGTGAATCCATTCTCGACCGCCTGGAAGTCACCGACGATTACAACGTGATCCTCACAGCGCGCCCGCGGGGCAGCATTCCCACCCGCCTGTGGGCGTGTTCCTACTTCGTGTTCATGGGATAGCCACAGAGGTACGGAGACACGGAGAAAACAACCGATCTCTGCGTCTCCGCGCTGCTGTGGCAAACAAGCGCAGACCCTGCTCGTGGTCTTGCTTGAGTTCTTAGTTCGCGGGTTGCGCCTTTCTTTACCCACGACAGGCCGGCCTGGCCGGCCTGTCGTGGAATACCGCAGGTTACTGGATCGTGTAGCTATACGGGAAAGCGGTCAGTTCATCGCCGGTGAGCTGTCCGTATGGGGGAACGCCGGCGGCGAAGTCGTCGACGTACAGCGTTCCGTGGACTACCGTGCCAGAAGCACCGGACGGTGTAATCGTCACCGTGATCGTTCCGGTCTGGCCCGGGTTAAGAAGCAGCGGCGCGAACGTCCCGAAAGCGGACTGATCGACCGCCCCTGCCCAAAGGTCGCCGGTGCTGGAGGTCACCGCCGGATCGAACGGTTTGGTATGTGCGGTCAGGGTGAGCGTGGCAGTGCCCGCGGGCTCGCCCGCGTCGCTGTATGGCCCGCACTCACTGGGAGTGGCGCCCCACAGACCCGCAGCTACCCTGTCACCAGACGGACGATAGGAAGCATGCGAACTGGTCGAGCAGAGCGAGCCCGTCTTGGCGCTGGGCACATCCGGATCACCCGGGTAGGGGCTGAAGTCGAACATGCCTGGCAGGCTCGAGGTTTGCGAGATGGAGATACGCGACGTTTCGGTGGGAACGAACCAGGTCGGAGAGAACGGGTCCGTCAGCGGCAATCCCACGGTGCTCGAGGCGCCCGCGAACAGCGGGAATATCGGCAACGCCACGTCCTGAGCAGGGTGGAGCCGCGGATCGACGAAATATTCCTCCGGCGCCGCGCCGTTGTTGGTGATCGTCACCGTGACGGTCACCGGCGTGCCCGCAGGCAACTTGTGGTTCACATGGTTCGGCAGCCCGGAAACACTGGCCCTCACGTGGTTGAATTTGAGGTTCCCCGTGTATACCTGCGAAATCTCGTTCCCGGCCGTCGGCTCGGCAAAGTCCACAATCAGGGTCCAGGTGCCGGGGACAGGATCGAGGGTGTAGGCGGTCAGCGACGTTCCGGGCGTTCCGTCGCTGAGGGAATTCTGAGCGTAGCCGAGAGTAGCTCCGTCAGGGCCGATCAGGTAAGCGCCCACCGCGTCTTGCGGATCGTTCGTGAGTGACAGGTTAGCGGTGATGTTGCTGACCCCGGGCGGGACCTTGAATTGGTAGTAGCCTTGCTGCCCGTAGGCGCCGCGGGCATTGCCGCCGGTGAGCACGCCGCTAAACGCTCCGCCATGGGCCACATCGATCAGGCTGCGCAAGGTGACCGGGATGCTGGTAACTCCATCATGGCCGAAATCCGACGCGAGCACGATCGAACCGGCCGTGTCGCCTGGCGATAACGGCGTAAACGCCGAGACCCGGACATTCTGACTTTCGCCGGGGCCCAGTGCCACGATGGACGGCTGCACCCCACCGAAGTGAACGAAGTGCTGCGTCGCCGCCCGCCACAGGACAGTCCCGGGGCTGGCGGTGCTGAAGATGACGCCAGTCCAGGTTCCCGCGCCCGGGGAGATCACGTCCAGATTCCCGAAGGTGTTGAGACCCTGCGGGAAGGAGTGCCCAGCGAACCGGCCTTGCGGATCGACCAGGATCATGCGCACGGTAGAGCCGACTTGCGGATTAGCGATCGAGACGTTCAGGTGGTCTGCAAATAGCGGGACAGTGAAGGTAAACGACTGATACTTGTATGTCGCACCCTGCCAGCCCACGAACGTCGGGTTGCCGGTGGTCAGCGTAACGCTGCCGGTCTGCACGTTCTCGTCCGGCCCGAAGGTACGGCCAAACAGGTTCACCACCTGCCGCGAATGGCCGCTGTTAGTGACGGTCACGTCCCAGCTCTCCCGGCTGCCGGGGAAGTCGACGGCGTTCAACTGGTTGCTGGAGGTCAGAAGGGTTTCGCCGACCCGCCTGGGCGAGCCGTCACCGGTATGAATGGACATCGCCAGCAGGACGGCCTTGTAGGAGTTCAGCAGACCGGCGCCCTGCTGCTGGGTAGGAGCGCCCAGATCGGTCGCGGTGCTGAGCAGGATTTGCTTGGTCAGCGCCGGAGTTGGGTTGGCGCCACCGTGCGTCTTCCGATAAGCCTCGATGACCAGCGCGGCCGCACCCGCCACAAAGGGAGACGACTCGCTGGTTCCGCCGGCCAACTCCACCTCAGAGGGTGCGCCCAGCAGGTTGGTGCAACCAAAGAACGCCGGGTAACTGGCGTCACAGGATGCGAAGCTGATTTCAGCGGGCGCGATGAGATCGACGGTGCCGCCGGATTCGGTGAACCCGCTTGAACTTATCGCGCTGATGTTGTCGCTCAGCCAGCCCGTGGTGGCGAAGTAGCGCGCTGCCGCATAATTGGTCTGTGCGTAGACGCGATCATCCGTCGAGCCGCCGGCCGAGATCAGGAGCGGGTCGGTGCTCGGCGAACCAATCGTATCGAACGGTCCGGCGTCGCCGCTGGAGACGCTGACCACCACGCCTGCCGCCACGGCGGCTTCGTCGAACAGCTTGGTCGCGTCCAGCGCGGTGTCGGGAAACGAGTTGCTGCCGAAGGACTCGTTGATCACGTCGACGTGGTCAACCTGCACCGCGTACTCGATGGCTTGCAGAAAGTTCGAGGTGGTGGTGTCCACGAATTCCGCGAATACCTTGAGCCCCACCAGGCTCGCCCCCGGCGCCACGCCCTCGATGCGGATGTTGCAGACCGTGGGATAGGCCTGGAGGCTGAAATTCTGCACGTTGTACACATGGATGCCTTGCCCGGCGATGGTGTTGGCGTCGAGAAACGCTTCGTCACCGCTGGTGATCTGGTCCGGCCCGTCGCCGCTGAAGTCCTGGTAGTCGACGAATACGGAGGTATTGTCCGGCCGGATGAAGTTGATGTTCTGGGTGTCGATTCCGTCAGCGATCCAGGCGACCTTCACGCCGGCTCCGGTGATGCCGAGCGAGCGCGCGGTCCGCGCATTCGGGTCGTCCGAATCGGTGTGCGTAAGCGCCAGGCCCTCGGGATCGAGCAACACTGCCCCGTTAGCTCCGCAGGCGCCCGGGATCACGTTGGGCGTAGCCGCCGCGACCACATTTGCCGACGCCGACGCGGTGGCGGACTCTGCCTTCGTCGCCTTCTGCCGGCGGATGACCGCGTCGGGTATGACCTGCGCCACCGCAGGGTGCGTTTGCAGCCTGGTCACATAGTCTTTCGAAACCGTGGCCGCGAACGCGTTGACCAGCCGAAAGCTTTTGACATTCTTCGCGCCCACTTGGCGAAGCTCGTCCATCAGGGGCGCCTGCTCGGCCCCGATCAGGTCCGAGCGCTCGGCCGCGGCGCTGCTGCCTGCGGGCGCGACAGCGTGTTGGCTCTTCATGATTACGATCACGTGCTGGTCCGCGTTCTGCGAAAGCTGAGCGGCCAGGGCCTCCGACAACTGGGCGTGTGCCGGCGCGGCGCAGACCATCGTGAGCGCGCACAGCCCCGCAAAAACTCTCCATAATTTCTGGTTCACTGTTTTCACCCTCCGTAATTCAGGCTGGGACTTCCGTTGGTGTGCTGGGCGACGCCGATTCTCCGCACCAAGGGCATAGAAGGACGGCAATCGCCGTGATGGCATAGGAATCGCTTGGGGTCGTTCCGGCCCGGGCCTAGGGGAGATCGCTTCGCCCCGGGGGAGGGGACTCAAAATACGCTGATTAGAGGCGATCAGCGGCGTATTCTGGGGCTGCGGTCAGCACATGTCAAGAAAGAACTTCGATCATAGCCCGAGTGCGCCAAGCGAGTGCGGCGACGCGGCTTGTCCTGGCCTCTACAGCTTCCGCCTTGACAGTAGTATGATGTGTCCCCCTGCGGGCGGCCGGCCAAACGGGGAGGAGCGTATGGCGAAGATCTATGACCTGATCAAGGACAACGAAACCCACACCATCACGGCGGACCAGTCCGTGCTGGAAGCTGCGCGGGAGATGGTGGCCAGCAACATTGGCGCCGTCCCGGTGCTGCGCGACGGCGAGTTGGTCGGCATCTTCTCCGAGCGCGACATCATGAAGCGGGTGGTGGCCGCGGGCCTCGATCCGGCGCACACCCGCGTATCCGAGGTCATGACCGCCGATCCCCTCACCGTGGATATCCGGGAAGGCATCGAGCACTGCATGATGCTGATGAAGGAGCACGGCTTCCGCCACCTGCCCATCTGCGACGGCAAGAAGCTGAAAGGGATCGTGTCGCTGCGCGACATCCTGTTGCGCGACCTGACCGAGAAGGATGAAGAGGTCAGAATGATGCGCGCCTACATCCACGGGAGCTAGAGCTGTCTTTGCTGCTCAAGTACCTTCACCCAGTTTGTCATGCTGAGCGAGTGCGGGCCGCCCCTTCGACTTCGCTCAGGGCAAGCTTTGCCCGCACGAGTCGAAGCACCCCTACTGTGCAACATCTTAATTAGGGGGTAGGGGTCCTTCGACTCGCGCGCCAAAACCGGGCGCGCTCGCTCAGGATGACAAATTGGAGGAGTATCCGTAAAAGGCCGCCACTTCTCGTGGCAAATCACGCCAACTTCTCGGCCTTCGCCACGTCCGACACGCCCAGCACGATCAGTGCGCGCTGCTCGCCTTTCACGATCGAGCCATAGGCATAGAGAACGTTGACGTTGGCGTCGGCGAGTTTGCGGGTGACTTTGCCCAGCGCACCGGGCCGGTCGGTGATGCGCAGCGCGATGGCGTCTTCCTCGCGATAGGGAAGCTGCATCGTCTCCAGTACTTTTTTGGCCGCGGCCAGAGGGGTAGCGACCAGGCGGAGGCCGCCGGGTTGGTCTGGCGCCGCCATGATGGCGGAGATGTTGACGGCTTTGCTGGCCAGCTCGGAGCAGATGTTGGCCAGGGTTCCGGGTTTGTGTTCGGCTTGGATCAACAACTGGGTGATGCGCGCCATGTTTGCCTCCAAGGTGAGGCACAAGAGTGCAGCACATCAGCCTACGCCAGTCAACTCGAGATCGCCGCTAGCGCAGAGTTTGGCGCAGCGCGGCCGACAACTGTTCCGGATCGCTGACCGGGGGCTGGCAAGCGAAATTCGAGCACACCACGGCCACCGGCTTGCCGGCCTTCACCTCCGGCAGGTTGGGGATGGTTTCGGCGAACGCCGGTGGCAGGTTCTGCGGCGTCGCTTCGTTCTCTCCCGGAATCCATAGCACCGACTTGCCAAGCGCGAATGGGGCGATGGCGGCGGCATGGAGTTGGTCCGCCTGTTCGCCGCTGCCCAGCACGACCACCTGCGTGTGCGGCGCGGTGAACAGAGAAGCGGCGATCCCGTAGGTACCGGCGAAGATGCCGTACTGCTCGGCCATGCCGGCGAAGACTTCCAGCGTCTGCCGCGCCTTTTCACGATAACTCTCATCGTGGGTGTAGGTGTACAGCCGCAGCAGCGCGATGGCGGCGGCCGAGTCGCCGGCGGGGGTGGGCGAATCCTGGAAAGGCTTGCGGCGGGCGGCGAGCGCCCCGATCTCCGGCGCGGACGCGCTCTTCTCTACGTCGAAAAATCCGCCGGCTGAATCGTCGTAGAAGCGCTCGATCATGGCGTCGCCGATACGGCGCGCAAAGTTGAAGTAGCTGAGTGCGGCGGTGGTCTCGTAGGCATCGAGACAGGCGATGGTGGTGAAGGCGTAGTCATCCAGCAGTCCGGGAACGTCGCGATGCTTAGCCTGCGGGTCGGAATACGCGACCACGTGTTTCAGCCCAGTCGCCGGCTTCCAGGCTTCCGCCAAAATGCGGTCGAGCGAGCGCAGCGCGAAGTGGCGAGCTTCGTCCAATTGCAGGACACGCGCAGCGTCCAGATATGCGGAAATGCAAAGCGCGTTCCAGTTCACGTAGACGGTCTTGTCCACATAGGGAGTGGGCCGCTGGAGGCGCGCGGCCAGCATCTTCTGCTTGGCGGAATCGAGCAGCGCCCGCACCCGCTCGGCCGGCGTGCCCATGCGGGCGGCGATCTCCTCCGCCGAAGAGCGCACGTGCAGCACGTTCTTCTGCGGGTTGTGGTGCATCTCACCGATTTCGCCGATGTCGTAGTGATAGCCGGCAACCTGAAGTTCGTCTTCGCTGAGTACGGCGCGGGCTTCTTCGAGTGTCCAGGTGAAGTAGTCGCCATCGTCTTCCATGTTGATGTCGGCGTCCTGCGAGGCGTAGAAGCCGCCGCGCTGGCGGTCGCTGAGCACCTCGTCCATCCAGCGGATGATGTCGCGCGCTACCTCGGCGAAGAATGGCTCGCCCAGGGTCTGCCAGGCATGCACGTAGTTCTTCAGTAGCTCCGAATTGTCATAGGACATCTTCTCGAAGTGCGGCACCACCCAGCGCTCATCCACCGAATAGCGATGGAAGCCGCCGGCGAGCTGGTCATAGACGCCGCCGCGCGCCATGTGCGTGAGCGTGGTCTCGATGACCGTCTTCAGGTGCGATTCGCCGCTGCGGGCGTAGCGGTCGATGATCAGGTCGAGGATGGCCGCGTGCGGGAACTTGGGCGCGGTGCCGAAGCCGCCGTGCTCCACGTCGAACAGCCGCGTGGCCGAGCGCACGATGGTGTCCACGATCCGGGGAGAGAACGCCGCGGAGCGCCCGGTGAAGGACTCCGCCTGCGAAAGCGCGTTCATCACCATGTCGGCCTGTTCGCTTACGTCAGCATGCTTCTCGCGGAAGGCCCCGGCGATGGACATAAGCACGCGCTTGAAGCTGGGACGGCCCATGCGTTCATCGGGCGGAAAATAGGTGCCGCCGTAGAAGGGCTTGCCGTCGGGCGTGAGGAAGGCGGTAAGCGGCCAGCCGCCCTGCCCGCTGATGGCGGAGACGGCGGCCTGGTAACGGCTGTCGATGTCCGGGCGCTCGTCGCGGTCCACCTTCACCGCGATGAAGTTCTCATTGACGATGCGCGCCAGCTCGGGATCGTCGTAGGACTCGTGGTCCATCACGTGACACCAGTGGCACCATACCGCGCCGATGTCCAGCAGGATAGGCTTGTTCTCGCGCTGCGCCGCCGCGAAGGCTTCCTCGCCCCACTCATGCCAGCGGACAGGCTGGTGCATGGCCGAGCGCAGATACGCCGAAGCCGCTTGCGCAAGGGAGTTGGTGGCCATAGGCGGACAAGTCTACAGGAAGGGATCGATGCGAACACGTTTGGGGTGGTTTGTAGCGGGTTAGGTTCCAGTTGGACCTTCTACGGCCCTTGGAGAGTCACTTGTGTAATGGCGATTTGCCGCCAGTTGGTTCAGCATATGCCGCGCTAGCGCACGAGCGGAGCTGTCATAATGAATCCAATTTCAGGAAGATTCAAATGACACAAGATGAACATGCAAAACACCTTGGTGGGCTAGTCGCCAATTTTCAGTCGCTTGAGTTCATTCTTCGTGCATTTCTCCAGGAGCTGCCCACGGCGCTACCGCTCGGTCTGCCTCATGGCACAGACATCTATTCCTTCCCGGTTGGCACGGAGGTACCCGTAAACGAGGTGACGAACTTTGATTCATTGGGACAATTGATTAAGAAGTTCAACTCTGAGATGAAGAAGCGCGGCTTGAACAAAATTGATGAGGACCTTATCGCGGTACGAGACGCGCTTGCTCATGGAAGAGTGTCTGCCCCCAATCCAAACGACGAGATGCGGCTGCTAAAGTTTTCCAAACCGGAAAACGACCGAGTTCGTGTTGAATTCAACGAAGTTATGAATGCCGCGTGGTTTAAGGGGCAAAGTACTCGAGTGCGTGAGGCGATACTTGCTGTCCACCGCCTCCATCTCGCACAATCACAGGATAACTGTTGAAAACAGCGCCATCACTAACTACCCGCCGCTCACCAGTTTCTTCGCCACCTTGCAGTACAGCTCCACGGCTTCGTGCAGTTGGCGCTTCTCCATCTGCTCGCGCTCGGTGTGCGCCACGTGGATAGACCCGGGCCCGAGCAGTACGGGCTCGCCCCAGTTGGAAAGTCCGGGAATATCCGTGGTAAATGCGGCCACCATGGTGGGGATGTTGTCCACGGTGCGGAGCCGCACGAAGGGGATCTCCAGCACGAACGCTACCTCGGCCCGGTTGCCGACGGTCTCAACAATGCGTCGCTTCAGTTCATCGGACGGACCGACCAGGCGATAGAGCAGATGGGCGCGCGCGAAGTCGGGCACGACATTTGGCGCCTGGCCTCCTTCAATGATGCCGATGTTCATCGTCGAGGGCCCGACCTCGGGGTTGGCGGGCAGTTCCATCGATCGCAGGCGTTGCAGCGCGTCCAGCAGCTTGTCGATGGCGGATTCACCCAGTTCGGGATAGGCCGAGTGCGCCATCCGCCCGCGCGCGGTGAGTTCCACACGCAAAGTGCCCTTGGAAGCGATGGCGATGTGGTTCTCAGTAGGCTCGCCATTGATGAGGAAGCGCGAGCCGGGTGGGTGCTGATTGGCCACCCTCGCGCCTTGACTGTCGCGCTCCTCGCCCACCACGAACAGCAGTGCGGGCGTGACCGCGCCGTCGTCTTCCTTGCGCAGGCGGTCGGCGGCGGCGATCTGCGCGGCGATGATTCCCTTGGCATCGCAAGAGCCGCGGCCGTAGATGTGATCGCTGTCCTCGGACGATGGGATGAACGGCGGCACCGTGTCCATGTGCGTGGAAAAGACTACGTCCGGCTTGCGTCCCGGCACAGTGGCATACACATTGAAGCGTTCGGGCGTGACTTCCATCCGCGTAGCCGAGTAGCGAAGCGAAGAGAGGTGCGCGAGCAGGAATTCGCCCACGGCGCGCTCATTGCCGCTGATGGATTCGATGTCCACCAGGCGGCGGGTGAGGGAGACCGCGTCCATGGGCAGAGGATATCACCCACCTTGGACAAAATTGATTCCGGACAAAAATCCCCACCCTTGGCAAAACCGGCCAAGGGTAGGGCACCCGCGACAGGTTGGGCTGAGGCTACTCGACCTTCATTCCCTCGTGTTCGATCATCTTGCGCTGTTCTGCTGTCCAGTTGCCGGACATGTCGCCGTGCTGGATCAGCATCTTCTTCTGCTCCCACATGGCCTTGGTGGTGTTGATTTCCTTCACGTTGGCCTGGCGGCCGGAGAGGTCCCACTCCCCGATGCCTTTGTCGTGGTACTTGAAGACCACGTTATCCACGTAGGTGATTTTGTTGCCCCACAGGTCCATGGCGGGGACGGTGTGCAGCGGCTTGCCTTCTTTGTCGCGCTTCATCACCGCCTTCTCCTCCAGGATCCCGGGGATGGTAAGCGTGTAGGTGTTGTGGTCGGCCGATTCCGAGAACTCGATGGGCACCACTTTCACGTTGTCGATCTTGGGCGGGTTCCAGGCAAACATGAAGGCGATCATTTGCTTGAACGCTTCCTGTTGCTCGGGAGTGGATTTTTCGTCGAAGTAGACGGTGCCTTTCACCTTGCTGGCATCCATGTCGATCAGGTCGCCGACGATCACGGCCTTGAATCCGTCCATCTTCACCTTGCCGAAATGACCGTACTTGATGTAGGCGAAGTCGGCCGCGTCGCAGCCACTGTGCGTGGGGTGGCCGTTAGAGCGGCACGGACACGCGTATGCCGTACACGCGCATTCGGTGAAGCTGATGCCGTGCACTTCGAAATCAGGGATGGTCTTCTCTGTTTGTTTTTGCTCCGCGAGGCCGGTCATGGCAACCAACGCCATTGCGAGCCCCAGAGTGACTGCTATGCTAAGTTTGTTCATTCTCGTCCCCCTGCGAGAAGAGATCTGTTTCCAGTGGCGGAAGCTTAGGCCGGTTCAAGTGCACACGTCAAATGCGGAGTTGAGATCCTTTTTCCTGGACGGACCCGCGGGCAAGCTGGAAGCCTTGCTGAACGCGGGCGCCCCCGGCGCCACGCACGCCGCGCTGGTCTGCCATCCGCATCCGCTCTACGGCGGCACCATGCACAACAAGGTTGTATTCCACGCCATGAAGGCGCTGCGCGGGTTCGGCTTTCCGGTGCTGCGATTCAACTTCCGCGGCGCCGGACGCAGCCAGGGAGTGCATGACGAAGGCCGCGGCGAAGCCGACGACGTACGCGCGGCGCTCGACTGGCTGGACCGCGAGTTCCACCTGCCCATCGTGTTCGCCGGTTTCTCGTTTGGAGCATCGGTCGGATTGCGGGCATGTTGTCCCGATCCGCGAGTGGTGGCGCTGATCGGGCTGGGAACGCCGGCCGTGTTCGATGGGCGGGCTCACAGATTTCGTTTTCTGGAGAGCTGCGCCAAGCCCAAGCTGTTCGTCAGCGGCACGCACGACGAGTTCGGACCACCCAGCGTGCTGGAGGAGATCGTCGAGCGGGCCGCCGAGCCCAAACTGCTGGTGCGCGTCGAAGGCGACCATTATCTTGCCGGACACCTCGCCGAGATGCGACAGGTGATCGAGCAGTGGGTGAGAACGACGCTGGCGGTCGGCAGCGGTCTATAATCCCGGCCATGGCTGCTCAGCCCAATGGTATGCGCTCGACCGCGCGCGAGATCTTCCTGCACGCGCTCGCGGAGTCGAGCATCGAGAAAGCCTTCGAGCGTAACGTCGAGTACGGCCGCGGGGTGCTGCGCATCGGCCAGGACCTCCACGAGCTGGGGAAGTACAACCGTGTGCGCGTGGTGTCGCTGGGCAAGGCGGCGCACGCCATGGCGGCGGCGCTGGCGAGCAAAGTGGGCAGTGGCCTGGAGGGCATCGTGGCCTGCGTTGCCGACCCGTCGGCGCAGGTGCCGGGCTTCCGCTACTTTCGCGGCGGACATCCCACGCCGAACGCGGAGTCGGTGCGCGCGGGCGAAGCCATCCTGCGCATGCTTGAGGCGCTCGATGAGCGCTCGCTGGCGCTACACATGATCAGCGGCGGCGGCTCGGCCATCGTCGAGAAGCCGATCAGCGGCACCATCTCGCTCGACGACCTAATCGTCGCCTACCGCGCACTGGTGCTCTCCGGCGCGCCCATCGCAGAAATCAACGCAGTGCGCAAGCATCTTTCGGCCACCAAGGGCGGACGGCTGGCGCGGGCGGCGGCCCCGGCGCAGCAGGTCTCGATCCTCATCTCCGATGTGCCGGACAACGCGCCCGATTCGCTGGCCTCCGGCCCCACCATGGCCGATTCGACCACGGTTGAGAATTGCTACGCCATCATCCAGAAGTATGGCCTGCTGGAAAAGTTCCCACCCTCGGTGCGGGAGTTGATCGAGCAGCACGCACTCGAAGAAACGCCGAAGAGCGACGATCCCGGCTTCGTGCGTTCGCGGTGGTGGACGATTCTCTCGAACGAAACGGCGGTGAAAGCGGCATCAGCAAAGGCGCAGGCGGCGGGGTTCGCCGTCGAGACAGACTCAAGTTGCGATGACTGGGACTACCGCCGCGCCGCCGACTACCTGCTCGAGCGCTTGCGTGAATTGCGGCAGAAAGGGCAGCACGTGTGCCTGGTGTCGGGCGGGGAGATCACGGTGCGCGTGGAGGGCAAGAGCGGCCAGGGCGGACGCAATCAGCAGTTCGCACTCTACCTCGCACCGAAAATTGCGGGGGAGAACATCTGCGTGCTCAGCGCCGGCACCGACGGCATTGACGGACAGAGCCCGGCTGCGGGCTCGGTCGTGGACGGCAGCACCATGGAGCGGGCGCGTGCCCTGGGACTCGATCCCGCGGCGGCGCTCAATGGCTTCGACGCCTATCCTCTATTCAAAGCGCTCGGCGATGACATCGAGACCGGTCCAACGGGAACCAATGTGCGGGATGTGCGGCTCTTGATGGCCTGGTGAGGATCAGAAAAACGCGGTCACGCCTTCCGGCAGCACCTTCACCCGGTCCTGGACTCCCGCCCGCCGGGCTTCTTTTGCCAGCAGCTTGAGGGGCTCGTCCATGGGTTCGTGTGACAGGCGGAAGCTGCCGTAGTGCATGGGCACCAGCCAGCGGGCGCCGAGATCGACAAACGCGCGCACCGCATCTTCCGGGCTGGTGTGGTTGCTGCGGAAGGCTGGCGGACTGTAAGCGCCGATGGGCAGCAGCGCGAGCTCCGGATGCAGCCGGCGGCCGATCTCGTGGAAGCCCTCGAAGTAGGCGGTATCGCCGGCGTGATAGAGCGAATCGTGCTGCGAGCGGACAACGTATCCGCCATAGGCGCGGTGGGCGTCCTTGATGATGCGCGCGCCCCAGTGCCGCGAGGGTACGTGCGTGATCCTCAGGCCGTCGAAGTCGCAAGTCTCCCACCAGCGCAGCTCGATAATCTCGCGGAAGCCAAGGTCGGAGACCAGGTCGGTGACGTTGTGCGGCAGGATGATGCTGGGAGCGGAGCCACGCTGCTGCTCGGTGTGGCGCGCGATGGCGCGCAGCGACGGCCGGTGCAGATGGTCGAAGTGCGCGTGCGTCACCAGCACCAGGTCGATGGGCGGCAGGTCCTCGATGCGCAGACCGGGGCGGCGCAGCCGCTTCAGCACGAACAGCCACTGCGCAAAGTTGGGATCGATCAGGATGGTCTTGCCGCCGGTCTGAAGGAAGAAGCTGGAATGTCCGATGAAGGTCAGCGCCAGCTCGCCGTTGCGGGTAAGAACCGGGGTGCGGGTCTCGCCCGTGCGCGGGGTCACGGCCGAGTGGCGGATCAGACGCGTAAAACTCCGGGCTCGTTTCCTGAGGGTCCTGCTTAAGACGGCCATGGGAGAATCTGCGTTATTAGACGCCGGAACACACCCCTGGGATGCAGTGCCTCCCCACCCGGCGCTGAAAACATCATACGCCTTGGGCCGGCGACGAACCAAACTGCCGCTGTCCCGCCGCGAACGCGAATTGCAACGGAATAATTTGCGCGAGCTTCCTTGACCGCACGCTTGCCCTGGCTTTCTAATGGATTCGAGCGGAGGAAGAATCATGCGCGTTGCATTCCTGGGATTGGGCATCATGGGCCGGCCGATGGCCGCCAACCTGGTCAAAGCGGGTCACGAGGTCACAACCTGGAACCGGTCGGCCGGAAAGGAAGTACCGGGAGCGCGCGCAGCCGCCACTCCGCGTGAGGCAGCGGAAGGTGCGGAAGTGGTGTGGATCTGCGTCTCCGACACCGCCGCCGTCGAGCAGGTGCTGTTCGGCGAGAACGGCGCGGAAGGCGCGCTCAAGCCGGGGATGATCGTCGCCGATTCCAGCACCATCTCGCCCATGGAGACTCGCGAGTTTGCGCGGCGCGTGGGCGAGCGCGGGGCGGAGTACGTGGACGCGCCCGTCACCGGCTCCAAGGCCGGCGCCGAGTCCGGGCAGTTGATCTTCATGGCCGGCGGCAGCGAAGAAACCATCGAGAAGCTCAAGCCGCTGTGGACGGCCATGGGCAAGAACCTGTTTCGTATGGGCGACGTCAGCATGGGACAAGCCAGCAAGCTGGGCATGAACCTGATGATTGCGCTCACCTATGAAGGCTTCGCCGAAGCCCTGGCGCTGACCGGCAAGCTCGGCGTCAAGCCGGACGCCCTCATGCCGCTGATCCAGTCCTCGATGGTACGTTCCGGGGTCATCGACTACAAAGCGCCGTTCGTGCTGCGCCGCGACTTTTCCCCCAACTTCCCGCTGCGGCTCATGTATAAGGACATCCAGCTCATGCTCGACGCCGCCAAAGAGCAGAGAGTGAAACTGCCCGGTCTGGAGACGGTGGCGGAAATCTACGAAATCGCCGCCGAGGAAGGCCACGACGACCTCGACTACGCGGCTACGCTTACGCTGCTGGAGAAGTGGGCTGGACTCGAGGTAAAGGGCACGGCGGCGTAGGGAGTTTCTAGTTTCAAGTTTCGAGTTTCAAGAAAGGCCGTTAGCTGCGCCGTGAGGAGTACTGCGCCGTGAGGGAGCACCATCGGGCGCTTCACTCGAAACTTGAAACTACAACCTTGACGCCGAAGCTCCGGCCGCCAACTCTCTCAACGTATCGAAGACGTTCGCACCCGCGCGGCCCTCAGGCGAGATGCCCTCGAGCGTGATGGTGGCGGAGAAGTGGGGCGAAGTACGGCGGAAGCCGAGGCTCAGCACTTCGCGATCGCGGCGACTGAGCAGGGCATTCATCATGCCGGTGACTTCCCGCTGCCAGCTCTGGCGTGAGGTCAGGATCAGCGGCGTCACCTGCTCGAATTCCCAACGGTCGGGCTCGGGCGACAAGCGCTTGCTGGTGCGGCCGCACCAGCGGTGCTGGCTGACCTGAAGATTGAAGCCTGGCGGGTTATCGAAATCGGCTTCAAAGGTGACGGTGGCGGGCTCGCGGCGCCACCATTGCCGCAGCCAGCCTACGGGGTTCTGGCGCGGCGCCAGGCGTACTATCAATCCCGGATGCTGGAACAGGCCCGTACCAAGCCGCAGGGCTACCTGGAAGATCGATGGCCCCAGCCAGCGGACCGCGATTACCTGTCCGGTGCCGGCCAGCGCGGCCTGGATTCTTGCCACCGCGCGCTCGCCCTGGCGGCGGTTGTAGCGCCAGAAGAACAGATACCACACCACGGCCGCGGCAGCCCCGGCCACCACACAGATTGCTGCTCTCCCCCACATGGCATCCGATAGGATGCCACAGGTGGGGAATTCGATGTTCAGATTTTGTGGCTACGTCGCGGGCGTTCCCGGCGGCCCGTCCATGACGTAGACGCGGGCGGGATTGCCGGGCTGCACGTTGTTCTTCTGGAAGCATTCCTTGATGCGGCGGCGCAGTTCCCGGCTGACGGCGTACTGCTGGCCGGGGCGAGTCTTGATGAGCATCAGATAGTCCACTTCGCCTCCGGCCACGCGCTCGATCCCGGGTACCTGCGGATCGGCGACGAGCAGAGCAGCGTAATCGGGGTCGGTGCGCAGCTCGTTGCCGACCTGCTTCAGCAGTTCGAGGATGCGGTCGCTGCTTTCGCGGTAATCCACCGAGACGTGCAGCGCCACCTGGGCCCAGTCGCGGGTCAGATTGCTGACAATCTTGATCTCGCTGTTGGGCACGGTGTGGACCGCGCCGGTGTCATCGCGCAGGGTGGTGCGGCGGAGCGTCATGGACTCCACCACCCCGGCGACGCCGCCGAGGCGCACCACGTCGCCGATGTCGTACTGGTTCTCCATCAGGATGAAGAAGCCGTTGATCACATCGTGGACCAGGGTCTGGGCCCCGAAGCCGATGGCCAGGCCGGCCACCCCGGCGCTCGCCAGCAGCGGTCCCATGTTGACGCCCAGCAGCGGCAGGATCTGCATGGCGGCGAGGAAGACGATTACGGCGATACCCACGCTGTTGAGCACGCTGGCGAGGGTGCGCAATTGCTGCGCGCGCAGCGCGGTCGGCAGCGTTTCCCGGCGGCTGAATTTCGCCAGTTTTCCGGTCGCCAGCTTCAGCAGCCACACCAGAACGATGGCGACGGCCAGGACAACCAGAATCTTGGGAGCGTCCTTGCGCAGGAAGGTCTCCCAGTCGGTCTTCCAGTCTTCCCAAACCAGGCGCAGATGCGAAACTTGGAGCAGAGCGAATGCCATAAAGCTCGGAAACATGGCTGATCTCACGGCAAAAGGCGCGATTATAGCAGCCGGCGCCCGCTGGTCCCCCCGGCGCAGGGACTATAATCTCGCCATCATTTTCTGGCGAGGTTGCTTGCCTATGCGTGCCATTGCCGCAGGTTTGGTAGTGTTCTGCTGGTTGACGATCGCGTCTGCCTGGGCGCAGGACGCGTCCGCCGCGGAGTCGCAGGGGGGGGCGCAGCGGCACAATCCTGCGATTACGCAGCCCGCATCCCCGGCCGAACTTGACATGCAGAAGCGCCTGGCCAAGCAGCGCGTCCAGGAGCGCTTCGCCCAGATCAAGAAGGACACCGACCACCTGCTCGAGCTGGCCACGCAGTTGAAGAAATCCGTCGATGAAGCCAGCGACCAGACCCTCTCACTCGAGGTCATCCGCAAGGCCGAGCAGATCGAGAAGCTGGCCAAGCAGGTGCGGCAGAAGATGGCCGGGGACTAGTAGCCCCGACGTCAAGCTCAGCGGCCGCCCGCGGCTCAGTTCCCCTGGGCCGGGGGTTGCTGGGGAACGAACTGCGCGAACACGGCCTGCCGCAACAGCGGAGGCGGGATCAGGCCCTGCGCCAGCACGAAATCGTGGAAGCGTTCCTGGTCGAACCGCGGGCCCATACTTTTCTCGGTATCGGCACGCAGCCGCATGAGCTGGGTATAGCCGTAGAAGTACGACGGCGCCTGCGCCGGTGCTCGGTAGGTGTAGCGCTCGACCTCCTGATTGGCCATGGCTTCCGACAGGCCGACGTCCTCTCTGAGAATCCGGTTGGCTTCTTCCGGAGTGACCTTGCCGGCCTGCAATTCGGGATCGAGAAACGCGCGGGCGGCGCGCTGCAGCCGCGCCTGCAATGAGATCAGTTGCCCGTCGGCGGGCATGAAGGGCTGGAGGATGGCTTCCGCATAAAGCCCCCAGCCTTCCACGTTGACACTGTTGAACGAGAACAGGGCGCGGGCGATCGAGACGCCTCTCTCGGTCATGGCATCGAACTGCAACTCGTGGCCGGGACGGCCTTCGTGGGCGACGAGCGTCCAGGCGGCGGCATCATAGGTGAAATCATCGAACTGGAGGGCCGTCTTCGAGCCCGGCGGCGGCGGGGTGCGCAACGGCAGCACGAACACGCCGTGCTCGCCGGTATTGCCGATCAGGCGCGGCGGACGCATATTGGGCGCGGGCACGGCCGCGCTTTCCGCCTCGCTGGCCAGCTTGATCTCCATGGGGCGCTGCGGCAGCGTGACCAGGTGTTCACGGCGGATGATCTGCTCGATTTCCGCGATGCGCTTCTCATAGTTGGGAAGAATGGACGGGCCGGGCCACTGATCCCTCTTCAGCTCGCGGATCACATCGCGATAGTCGCTGGCTTTGAATCCCTTCTCCCGCGCCACCCGCGGCGCCAGCGCCATCATCTCGTTCTGGATCTCGTTGAAGGAGGCGTGCGCCACGGCGGCAAGCTGGTCGGGAGGCATTTCGATTCCCACCTGCTCCAGGCGGAAGGCGTACATCTCGGGCGGGAGGCGGAAATCGGTGCGCGCCCGCGGCAACAATTCTTTCTCGAGGAAGGCATGGTATTCCGCCATCTGTTGCTTGAGGCGAGCGTAGGGTTCCTCATAGCCGGCGATCTTGTATTTCTGGAAAAGCTGCCCGATGCCATCGATGTAAGCGGCTTCGTTGCCGAAGTTTTTCTCCATCTCACCTTTGAACGGCCCCATCAGGCCGGGCTTTTTCAAGCGCTCGCGGCTGCGCGCCTCGGTCAGTTGGACGATGGAAGTCGAGCCGGGCTCCATGCCGGCATACTTGCGCAGACGGACCAGCGCCGCCGGGCGGCGCTCCGGCGCCACCTGGTCATCGAGCAGCGCGCGCGTACCGAAGAACACCAACTGGTGCAGATTCAGGTAAAGCAGCTCGTATTTCTCCTCCAGTTCGGACTCGCGTGTGTTGCGCTTGGCCGTCTTGATCATGATCTCCAGATCCTGGCGGACGGCGGGATCCTTTTCCTCGGCCAGCATGCGCTCGAGCTCGCCTTGCGCCTGCCGCAGCGCCTGCCGTTCGCGCTCCAGGAAATTGGGCTGGACGTCGACTACCTGCTCATCCACACCGGAAACACCGAAGCGAGCCGCAGCTTCCGGGTTGAAGCGCGCCAGGACCTTCAACAGAACCTGCGCGTCCTGATTGCTGCGCTCGACCCAGGCGGGTGCGGCGGCGTGGGCGGTGGCGGCGGGCTGCTGCGCCTTCATCGACGGCGCCAGCAGCACAAACACACTGAGAACAGCAGCAGTCACCCGGGAGAAGTTCATCGTTGTCGTTGCCTTTCGCTGTGAAGTCTGGATGGAACCCGTGATGCTTGGACGAACCGAACTCCCCCAACGTGAGCAGATCGTAGCGCCGGGAGACGTAGCAAACTATGTCTCTACCCGACGAACCCGTCCTTCAGCAACTGGCGGGCGATTACCAGCCGCTGGATTTCACTCGTCCCCTCGCCGATGGTGCACAGCTTGACATCGCGGTAGAACTTCTCCGCCGGATAGTCCTTGATGAAGCCATAGCCGCCGTGGATCTGCACCGACTCGTTCGCCGCCTTCACCGCCACTTCGCTGGCGTAGAGCTTGGCCATGGAGGATTCGAGCGTGGACTTCGAGCCCTGGTCTTTCATGGACGCGGCGCGCAGGGTGAGCAGACGGGCGGCGTCGATCTCGGTGGCCATGTCGGCCAGCTTCCACTGGATGGCCTGGAATTCGCTGATGGGTTTGCCGAACTGCTGCCGTTGCTTGGAATATTTCAGCGCCGCCTCGAACGCTCCCTGGGCGATGCCCAACGACAGCGCGGCGATGGAGATGCGCCCGCCGTCGAGGATGCGCATGGCGTCGATGAACCCGCTGCCTTCTTTGCCCACCAGGTTGCAGCAGGGGATGACGCAATCCTCGAAGATCAGCTCGGAGGTGTCGCTGGCGCGCATGCCCAGCTTGTTCTCTTTCTTGCCCAGCTTGAAGCCGGGCGTGCCCTTCTCGACGACGAAGGCAGAAAGGCCATGAGTGTGCGCTGCGCGATCGGTGACCGCGATCACCACCGCCACGTCGGCGTAGTGGCCGTTGGTGCAGAACGTCTTGGTGCCGTTGAGCACCCAGCAATCTTTCTTACGGACCGCGGTCATGCGGGCGCTGCCAGCGTCGGAGCCGGAGCCGGGTTCGGTTAATCCCCAGGCCCCGATGAACTCGGCGGACGCCAGCTTGGGGACGTACTTGCGCTTCTGCTCTTCGCTGCCGGCCACGAAGATGTGGTTCGTGCACAGCGAATTGTGGGCGGCGACGATCAAGCCCACGGAAGCGTCCACCCGCGCCAACTCCTCGATGGCGAGTGCGTACTCCACGTAGCCCAGGCCGGCGCCGCCGTACTCCGGCGGGAAGATCACGCCCATCAGCCCCAGGCGGCCCAGTTCCTTGACCGTTTCCAGGGGAAAATGGGAGGCCTCGTCCCACTCCATGACGTGGGGCAGGATCTCGCGCTCGGCGAATTCGCGCACGCTGCGGCGCAACTGCTGCTGTTCCTCGTTGAATTGAAAATCCACTTCCGGCTCCTCGTGTGGCGGCTGAAAAGCCAGCCGATTAAGGCAAAGAAATCCTTATGAAGCTCAAAGATATGCTTATAGCACAAAGAATGCGGCCGCGAAAAGCGGCGGGCATGCGAGGAACGATACGGCCGGACATGGACCTCGGAAAAGCACCCAAACTCTGCCAAGAAAAGCTCTGTTCCAGATTCAGAACAAACCGTGGATCGCGGATTCGGGGAGCATCGGGCGTGCTATCGTCTGGGCGATCGGAGCGTCCCATGCGCCACCAACAAGTGCAGAATGCCTGGCTTCTGGCCTGCCGAGTGATCGGTCTCGCGGTGCTGCTCAGCCCTTTGCCTTTATCCGCTGGGCCGCCGACGTGGGTGGAAATCCGCTCGCCCCATTTTGTGGTAGTGACGGATGGGGGTGAAAAGCGCGGCCGGGAAGTGGCCTTGCGCTTTGAGCAGGTGCGGGCCGCCTTCGGGCAGGTAATTTACAAGAACCTCCAGGTCAACGTGCCAGTCCCGGTGGAGATCGTGGGCTTTCGCAACAACAAGGAATTGCGGCAATTCGCGCCGCTCTGGAAGGGCAAGCCGATCGAGCTGGCAGGATTTTTCAGCCAGGGGGAAGACCGAGATTTCATAGCGCTCGATCTCTCCTCCGAGGGTGGCTGGCAGGTCGTATTCCATGAATTCTCGCACCTGCTGTTGCACGCAAATTTCACCGAGATCCCGGTGTGGTTCGATGAAGGATTTGCAGAATACTTTGCGAGCCTGGAGGTTCAAGGAGATTCGCTCATTGTCGGCGGCAGGTTTCGGGACAGGGCTTATGTGCTGCACGAAAACCGGTGGATGCCGGCCGAGGCCCTGTTCAGCGTCAAGCACAATTCCCCGGAGTACAACGAGAGCGGGGATCACCGATCCGTTTTTTATGCCCAGTCGTGGCTCGTGGTGCACTACTTTGTGGACCAGCAGAAACTGAAGCAGATGGCAGACTTCTTGACCCTGCAAAGCCAGCAGATCCCGGCAGGAGAGGCTTTTCAGCGCGCATTCGGCATGCCTCCTGCGCAGTTCGACAAGGTCCTGCGCCGTTACTTTGAGGCTGGCTCTTATTCAATGCGATATCCGGCCCCGCACGGCCCGGAACTCGATCCCAAGTCCTACTCCGTGAAGATGCTCGCAGACACGGAAGGTGCGGCCATCCTCGCTGACCTCCACTTGCATGAAAGCGACTACCAGGAAGCGGCCGTAAGGGAGTTCGAAGAAGTGCTGGTCAAGCAACCCGACAACGCGACCGCACATCGCGGGCTTGGCTATGCCTATCTTCGCAAAGGCGACTTCCAGAAGGCGGAGCAGCACTTCGAGAAGGCGGTGGCAGCGGGTTCAATCGAACCGGAAACACATTACCTTTATGCCCTCATGCTGACGCGGGCAGCCAAGCTGGAGAAGAGTTCGGGGGAGAGCATCGAACTTAGCCTTGCGCCGGTGAGCGGGACCGAGCACACCGCGCTCATGAAAAAGGAATTGCAGGCCGCTATCGCCCTGAATCCGGAGTATGCCGACGCGTACCACCTGCTCGCCCTGGCCCAGGCTGCGGAGGGCGACTACGAAGCGGCGATCTCCTCGGAGAACCGTGCCTTCCAGCTCAGCCGCAAGGAGATGTATGCCCTAAACTTGGCGTATTTCTGCGCCAGGCAGCAGAAATGGGACGACGCGGAGAAGCTGCTGCGAAGGCTCAGCAACAGCGCCGAGCCATCTATCGCCGCGGCCGCCCAGACCAACCTGCAACAGCTCGAAACCTACCGGAAATACGTCGCCGCACGTCCCTCGGCCCCGCCGCCTGCAACCAGCCTGCCGGCAGAGCGATTCCAGGACCGTGAAGTTGCGTCGCAGCCAACCACGACCGCAGCCCCTTCAGGCCCGGCTCCGATGGTGTACTTCGCCAAAGGCAAGCTGGTGGCCGTGGACTGCTCCGACGCAACCCGCGCTACTCTGACGGTTGTCCTTGGCAAGGCGACCTGGAGGATGCATACATCGAATCGAAACAAGCTCGTTCTCATTAATGCCGATGCTTTCTCGTGCGATTGGCACGATCGGCCTGTGGCGGTGAATTACACAAAGACGGGCGACGGAGAGGGCAGACTGGTGGCCCTGGAATTTCCCTAGTGCAGTGCGCTCCTGGCCGCCTGGCGTTGACTCCCGGGGGTCTGCGCGGCTTTGTTCGCGCTCTGCTTCTCGCCACGCCCGAAGATGCGGCGCACCAGCCACACCGGGGCCACGAACACGTGCGCGGGATTAGTGAGGAACGCCGGCTTGTTGCCTTCGATCAGGTGCCCCAGCCAGGCCAGCGCGAACGCCCCTGGGATGACGACGACCCCAATGATCCAGTGGTGGAACCAGAACCACACCAGCGAAGAGAAGCCGACCGGGATGGCGATCATGTGCAGCGCCCGGTTCACCGGGTGCGTGTGCGCCCCGTCGTAATGCGAATAGAGTCCCACGAGAGTCCTCCTTGGGAGAGGCTCAACCCCACACTGGCGCGGAGTTTAGCAGATTGCGGCGAGCCGGGCGGGGGAATCATCGCGCCGAACCCTACCCGCGCGCCTGTTCGTCGCGCGCGATGCGCTCGGCCTCGAACTTGAGGGCGTCGAACCACTCCTGATACATCCGGACGATGCCTTGCCGGGCGCCGTTGCCGAAGAACAGCGTGGTCAGGCCGGAGAATTCTTCCCACGTCTTCATCAGCGTGGTGCCGTCGGGCTGGAGCTCGAAGCTGAACCAGTGCTCGCCGGTGACGCCGCTGCCTTTCCCCAGCCACGCCACCTTGTTGGGCGGCGCCGACTCGATGATCACCGGCTTGAACTTCATGGGCTTGGGGCGGGCCAGTTCCATCTCGAAGCGGCTGCCCTTCTGCCAGGGCTGGCCCTCGATCCAGCGGGAGCGCGAAATCACTTTGTTCCACCACGCCCACTGGTCGAGGACTTCGAATTTCTTCCAGATGTGCTCCGGACGGCACTTGGCTGAGGTTGAGTATTCGAGGTGAATGGACATTCTGAGTGTGAATCCCTCCGATTAGAACGGGCGTTTATCTGGACCTGCAAATCTCCTGGATGGCTTCGAGCGCCCGTGTGCAGGCGGCGCGGTCCACGTCCATGTGGGTGACCAGGCGCATCAGCTCGGGATTGATCCCGTTCATCAGGACATTGCGCTCGGCCAGGCGGCGCGACAACTCCGCCGAGCTCATGCCGGTGCCGCTGAGATCGAACACCACAATGTTGGTGGGCACGCGGCTGGGGTCGAGCTTAATGCCGGGCACGCGCGCCAGCCCATCGGCCAGGAAGCGCGCGTTGGCGTGATCCTCGGCCAGGCGAGCCGGCATCTTCTCCAGCGCGATCAGCCCGGCGGCAGCCAGGATTCCGGCCTGGCGCATGCCTCCGCCGAGCATCTTGCGGCAGGCGCGGGCCCGGTCGATGAATTCGCGGCTGCCCACCAGCAGCGATCCCACCGGTGCTCCCAAGCCCTTCGACAGGCAGAACATTACCGAGTCGAACTTGCGTGTGATCTCCGCCACCGGCTTCCCCAGCGCCACGGCGGCGTTGAAGATGCGCGCGCCATCCAGGTGAACGGGCAGTCCAGCGTTGTGCGCGCCATCGCAGATCTCGTCGGCGATCTCCGGCGGATACACCGTGCCGCCAGCCATGTTGTGCGTGTTCTCCAGCGCGACCAGCCCGGTCGGCGCGCGGTAATAAATCTTGGGAGCGATGCGCTTCTTCACCTCGGCCCAGGTGAGGATGCCGTCCTCGCCCTGGATGAGCCGCACCACACAGCCGGAGAAGGCCGACAGCATGGCCATCTCGTAGTTGTAAATGTGGCCGCGCTCATCGCAGATGATCTCCTGGCCGTGATGGGTGTGGAGCCTGACGGCGATCTGGTTGCCCATGGTGCCGCTGGGAACGAAGATGGCTGCTTCGCGCCCGAAGATGGCGGCGGCCCGCTGCTCCAGGCGGTTGATGGTCGGATCTTCACCGTAAACGTCGTCGCCGACCTCGGCTTCGGCCATGGCGCGACGCATCTCCGGCGTGGGGCGCGTGACCGTGTCGCTGCGCAGGTCCACCACCGGCGCGGTTTTTTCCGGAGCTTCCACCAGCCCCTGCGGGGCAGAGCTAGCCTTCATGTCAGTTCGCCACATCCCAGGCGAAACAGAGAGTCTAATGAATTTTGCGGGAAAGCTCTAGACCGGCGCTGTGGATAGGACGCCGAGGAAGCGCTGGAACACTTCGTTCGAGAGCAGGCGGCCGGCGGAGGTGAGACGCACGGTGTCGCCTTCGCGCTCAAGCATCCCGGCCGACACCAGTTTACGCATGGTGTCAGCGAATGCGTGGAGCGCATCCACGCCGAAGCGCGCACTGACTGCCTTCAGATCCACACCCCGCGAGAGACGCAGTCCAAGAAAGAACGTTTCCTCCAGAGCGTCACGCGTGGACACTGGAGTCCGGCTCAGCGGCGCGCCAGCCATGAATTCCTCGAGCGAGTCCGGCGTGGAGAAGCGGACGGCGCCGCCGGGAACTTCGAGCATGGAGTGCGCGTCCAGACCGAAGCCGACGTATGGCTGGCGGGTCCAGTACTTGAGGTTGTGCCGCGATTCCATGCCCGGCCGGGCAAAGTTGGAAATCTCATATTGCGCGATGCGGGCCGCGCCCAGCCGCGCGCCGGCCTCAAGGTAGAAATCGGCGGTCGAATCTTCATCGGGGACAAAGTGGGCGTGGTAGCGCGTTCCACCCGCGATCAGCTCCCGCCCCAGCCGCGAGTCCTGGTCCACCTCCAGCATGTAAATGCTTGCATGCGGTACGCCGGTGGCGATGGTCTCGTCGACCGACCTCTGCCAGCTTGCCGCCGTCTGGTGCGGCAGCCCCGCGATCAGGTCGACGTTGATGTTGGTGATCCCGGCAGCGCGCAGCCGGGAGATATCGTCGAGCACAACGGCCCGCGTGTGCAGGCGGCCGACCGCCGCGGCTTCGGCGTCGACAAACGATTGCACGCCCAGGCTGGCGCGGTTGACGCCCTCGCGCACCAGCGCCTGCAGCATAGCGGGCGCGAGCGCTCCCGGAGCGCACTCCACCGTGATCTCCGCCGCCGGATCGATCTCGAACTCCTGGCGGAGCGCGGCGAAGATCCGCTCGATCCGGTCAGGCGTCAAAGTCGTGGGTGTGCCGCCTCCGAGATAAACCGAATCGGCTTTGCGCTCGAGAATTCCTCCCATCTCGGAAGCGATTTGCCGCGCGCGGCCGGCGTCGGCGCACACCCGCTCGACGTAACCCACGGCCATCTCGCGCGCAAAGACCCCCGAAGCGAAGTTGCAGTAGCTGCACTTCGACCGGCAGAACGGCACCGAGATGTAAACACCGACCGGCATTCCTCTGCGCGTCTCCGCCTTTTTCGGTTACAATGAGCGCCCTTTTCCTTTAACAGTCTACTCAGTATGGGCAGGTCTATGCGACGTGTAGTCATTACCGGAATGGGCGTGGTGAGCCCCAACGGCATCGGCAAAGAAGCCTTCTGCGCCGCCATCCTCGCGGGCAAGAGCGGGGTCTCGCGCATCACGCGCTTCGACGCCAGCTCGCTTCCCGTGCAGATCGCAGGCCAGGTGGAGGATTTCGACGAGCTGGCCTGGGTGGAACGGCACGAGCGCAAGCACGTCTCGCGGGTGGTGCCGCTGGCCATCGCCGCATCGCACGAAGCGATCCAGGATGCCGGGCTCGATCCCGCCGCCATGTCGCAGGAAGAAAAACGCCAGATCGGGGTGATGCTCGGCACCGGTGGCGGCGCCCAGGACTTCAGCGAGGAACAATTTCGGCATTGGTACACGGGGCATCCCAAGGAAGTCAGCGTGTTCTCGATCCCCAGCGGGACCATGGGCACTCTCTCCAGCGAGATCAGCATGCGCTTCGGCTTCCGCGGGCTCAGCCACGTGGTGACGACCGGCTGCACCTCGTCGACCGACGCCATGGGTTACGCCATGCGCAACATCCAGGCCGGGGTGCTGCCGATGATCCTGGCCGGCGGCGCCGACGCGCCCATCGCCTTCGGCATCATGAAAGGTTTCAGCCTGATGCGCATCATGACGGCGCGCTGGAACCAGGAGCCGGAGCGGGCCTCGCGCCCGTTCTCCGCCGACCGCGATGGCTTTGTGCTGGCCGAAGGCGCGTGGATGTTCATGCTCGAGGACCTGGATCATGCCCGCGCCCGCGGCGCCCACGTCTATGCTGAGCTTGCCGGGCACGGCTCCACCTGCGAGGCCTTCCACCGTGTGCGCCTGGAGGAATGCGGCGAAGAGCCGGCGCGCGCCATGGGGCTCGCAATCAAAGAGGCAGGCCTCGCGCCCGAGGACGTGCAGTACGTCAATCTGCACGGGACGGCCACCGTCTTGAACGACCGCATCGAGACGCGCGCGTTGAAGCTGGTGTTCGACGGCCGCGCCAGCCGCACGGCGACGTCGGCGTTGAAGTCACAAATTGGACATCCACAGGGCGCCTGTGGCGCCGCCGGCGTCGCGGCGACACTCATAGCCATGCGCCACGGCCAGGTCCCGCCTACCATCAACCTCGAGCACCCCGATCCGGAGTGCGACCTCGACTATGTGCCCGATGCCGGTCGCAAACTTGGCATCGAGCACGCGCTGTGCAACTGCATCGCCTTCGGGTCGAAGAACTCGGCGTTGCTGCTGCGCAAACTCGCCTAACCAGCAATCAGCATTCAGCACTCAGCCAAATCCGCCCAGCCTTGCGGTTTGACTGACCGCTGAGTGCTGAATGCTGCCCCCACACTTTTCCATCCGCATAGCCCTCCCGCGCGTCTATACGATAGTCTGTAACTACCCGATGGCCCCTGCTACCCACGAAGAAGAAGTCCTGGGAAAGGCGTACGACAGCCGGCTGATGCACCGGCTGCTGACCTACCTGCGTCCCTACCAATGGCAGGTGGCGCTGGCGCTGGCGGCCATCATGCTGAAGTCGGGCGCCGATATCGTGGGGCCGTACCTCACCAAGGTGGCGGTCGACAAATACCTGGCGCCCAGCGCCGGCACCCGCTCGGTTCTGGACCGCTGGCTGAGCCCGCAAGCCTGGACCGGCATCGGGCAGATCGCCGGTTTCTATCTCTTCCTGCTGGTCTTCAGCTTCATCCTGGAATACGCGCAGACCTACCTGATGCAGTGGACGGGGCAGAAGGTGATGTTCGACCTGCGCAGCCAGATCTTCCGCCACCTGCAGCGCATGCACGTCGGCTTCTACGACAAGAACCCGGTCGGGCGGCTGGTCACGCGCGTCACCACCGACGTGGACGCGCTCAACGAGATGTTCACCGCCGGCGTGGTTTCGATTTTCGAAGACGTTTTCGTGCTGGTCGGGATCGTGGCCATCATGCTGCGAATCAAGTGGTGGCTGGCGCTGATCACCTTCGCGGTGCTGCCGCTGATATTCGTGGCTACTTCCATCTTCCGCAAGTATGTGCGCGATTCCTACCGGCGGATCCGCGTGGCCATCGCGCGCATCAACGCCTATCTGCAGGAGCACGTGAGCGGCATCGTGGTGCTGCAACTATTCAACCGCGAGAAGAAAGCGTTCGACCGCTTCAGCCGGATCAATGCCAGCCACATGGAGGCCTACAAGGACGCCATCATCGCCTACGCCATCTACTATCCGGTGGTGGAGCTCCTGTCTTCGATCGCCATCGCCTGCGTGATTTGGTTTGGCGGGAGCGCGGTCTTGCGAGTGGCGCTGATTCACCCGGTTCCAAGGAATGCCGTCACCGTGGGAATTCTGGTCGCGTTTATTCAGTACTCCCAGCGCTTCTTCCGCCCGATCCAGGACCTGAGCGAAAAGTACAACATCCTGCAATCGGCCATGGCTTCCAGCGAACGCGTCTTCAAGCTGCTGGATACGCCGGCGGAGATCGCCGAGCCGGTCTCGCCTAAGAAGAGCGAGGGCCCGGGGCGGATCGAGTTCGACCACGTCTGGTTCGCGTATCGCACTATGCCTGCGGGGAGCGACGGGCAACCCACAGACGGCAACCAAACTGCCACGCCGGACTGGGTGCTCAAGGACGTTTCCTTCACCATCGACCCGGGGGAGACGGTGGCCATCGTCGGGCATACCGGCGCCGGTAAAAGCACCATGATTTCCCTGCTCTTGCGTTTCTACGACGTGCAGCAGGGCGCCATCCGCATCGATGGTGTGGACATCCGCGAGATGTCCCTCGCCGATCTGCGCCATCGCTTCGGCGTGGTCTTGCAAGATCCCTTCCTGTTCAGCGGCACAGTGGGCGATAACATCCGCTTGGGCACGGGGTGGATCGCGGACCAAGCCGTGGAGCAGGCTGCACGCGACGTGAACCTCGCCGACTTCATCGCGTCGCTGCCCCAGGGTTTCCAGGAGCCGGTGCGCGAGCGCGGCAGCACGCTTTCGACAGGACAGAAGCAGTTGATCTCGTTCGCCCGCGCTCTGGCTCATGCCCCGAAGATCCTGGTGCTCGACGAGGCCACCTCCAGCGTGGACACCGATACCGAGTTCAAAGTGCGCGATGCCCTCACCCGCATGGTCGAAGGGCGGTCGTCGCTGATCGTGGCCCATCGCCTCTCCACCATCCAGCGCGCCGACAAGATCCTGGTCATGCACAAGGGCCGCCTGCGCGAGATGGGCACCCACCAGCAGTTGCTCGGGCAGCGCGGGATATACTGGAAGCTGTACCAGCTCCAGTACAAGGACCAGGAAGTGGCGGTCAGCGCCGACGACTAGGCCGACACGACCCACAACTCCCTTTATGACTGTCATCCTGAGCGACCGAGGGTCCCGCGCGGCTTCGGGGTCCCCAGCACGCCCGGTTTTGGCGTGCGGGGGCAGGGCGCGGGATACGGTCGCGAAGGATCGCGGTCTTGATTTTCCGCCGTCATGCGCCTTCTGATCTCCGCCGGGGAAGCCTCGGGCGAAATGTATGGCGCGCAGCTCATCGAGGCGCTGCGCCGGCGCGTGCCGGACCTTGAGTGCTTCGGAGTGGGCGGCGAGCGCATGCAGGCCGCCGGTTGCGACCTCGTGGTGGAGTCCAAGGAACTCGCGGTGGTCGGGATCACCGAGATTCTGCCGCGCCTGCCCAAGATCTACAGCGAGTTCCGCAAGCTGGTGCGGGCGATGGATGAACGCAAGCCGCAGGCCGCCGTCCTGATCGACTCGCCCGCATTTCACTTCAAGGTCGCGCGCGAACTGCATCGCCGCGGCATTCCCGTTATCTACTATGTTGCCCCGCAGCTCTGGGCGTGGCGCTCGGGCCGCGTGCGCCTGGCGCGGCGCTATTTCAAGAAGGTGCTGGTGATCTTTCCCTTCGAAGAGAAGTGGTACCGCGAGCGCGGCGTGGATGCGGAGTACGTCGGGCACCCGCTGGCGGACGTTGCAAGGCCGTCCGAATCCGCCGAAGAGTTCGTTGAAGAGCAGGGTTACGAACCCGATAAGCCGATCATCGCGCTTCTTCCCGGCAGCCGCCACAAAGAGATTCGGATGAATCTGCCCGCCATGCTGCGTATGGCCGAGCTTCTCGGCTGTGATTATCAGTTCGTATTGCCGATTGCCCCTGGGATCGATCCCTGGTGGCTGGACTTGCTGGTGCAGAAGCTCAATCCCAGCTACAACTTCATTTTGTTAACCACAACGGACACGCGAGCCCTGGCCCACGCCCGCGCCGCCGTGGTCGCCAGCGGCACCGCCACCGTCGAAGCCGCCATGATGGGCACGCCCATGGTGGTGGTCTATCGCGTGTCGCCGCTCACCTGGGCGCTGGGACGCCCGCTGGTGCACGTGAAGCACTTCGCCATGGTCAACCTGATTGCCGGCGAGTTGGTTGTTCCCGAGCTGATCCAAGCGGACTTCACCCCCGAGAACGTGGCAGCGAAGCTGCGGGAAATCCTGCCCGACGGCCCCATCCGTGAGAAAATGGATCGAGATTTGGCCCAGGTCCGGGCGCGGCTGAGATCCAGCGATGATCCCCGCTCTGCCGCTGAACGGGCCGCCGACGCGGTTCTGCGGACGTTAGCGTAGCAAACTGCAGGTACTGCACTGTTATTGGTGCAAGCGCATCTTTCCGGCTCGAATTATCATCTTATTTTTCAGCCGGTTCTAGGGGAGTACGCATTCCTATGCCTTTGGTTCGACCGCTCCTGCGACGCGCCGCCGTCCTTGCCGGCGCGCTGCTCTTGTTCGCCACCGTTTCGTTCGCAGCGGAGAAGCAACGCATCCGCGTGGACGACTATGAAATCACCGCCGAACTTCTGCCCAAGGCGCACAAGCTGACGGCGCGCGCCCAGGTGAGGTTCACGGCGCTGGACGACATCAGCGTCGCCACCTTCGAGCTGCACAACGCGCTGCGCGTCACCAAGGTGGAGGATTCCGACGGCCATCCGCTCACCGCCGAGCGGGTCACCCAGGATTCCACCGTGCGCGTGCCCCTTTCCTCCGGCGTCGCCAAGGGCGCCACGGCAACGCTGATTTTCTCCTACGAAGGCGTGTTAGTGTCATCCGACGACAGCCCCGTCGAGGGGCTGAAGCTGGCCTACGTCGGCGAGCCGGAATCGTATCTGCTCTATGCCGGGCGCTGGTTCCCGATGGTCGGGTACGGAACCAACCGCTTCACCGCGGCCATGCATATGACCGTGCCCTCGTCGCTGATGGTCGTGGGCAGCGGAAAACAGACAACCAGCCTGGCTATGGCGCAGGTTGACGAGCCGCCCGAGGAGCAAACCATTACCCGCAACGGCAAGCGCGTCAAGGTGGAGAAGGGACGGCCACCCAAGAGCGCGCAGGCGGCCGGCAAAATCACCTACACCTTCACCTGGGACAAGCCCAGCTTTCCCGGAACCATCATCGCCGGACAGTTCCATGTAACCGACACCAACCGCGGCGGGATCAACGTCCAAACCTACGTGCTGCCGAACAAGCAGCCGCTGGCGGCGAGTTACGGCGAAACCGCCGCCAAAGAGTTCGAGTATTTCAGCTCGCTGTACGGACGGGGAGCTTCTACCACGCTGAAGGTGATCGAACTGCCGGATGACACCGTGCCCTCGGCCTGGGCGCCGGAGATGGCGGTGCTGGCGGCGCGCGCCATCAATGAAAAAGTCAATTACCGGCTGCTGGCCAACACCATCGCGCACCAGTGGTGGGGAGCGCTGGTCAGCCCCGCCAACCGCGAGAGCTTCTGGCTGTGCGATGGCTTCGCCCGCTACTCCGAGGCGCGCTACGTGGAGCAGGCGGCGGGCGAGGCCGGCTTCGAGGAAGTCACCCGAGACATGTCAGTGGGCGCGCTCGCCTACGACACCGTGCCGTTGGGCGCGAGCGGCAAGCTCGACATCTTTTCCCCCGAATTCCAATCCCTGGCCACCAACAAGGGAGGGATGATCTTGCACATGCTGCGCTGGGTGATCGGGGACACCGCCTTCGACCAGACCATGCGCGCCTTCGCTACCCAGTACGCGTGGAAGCCGGCCAATTCCGATGACTTCCGCCAGGTGGCGGAAGCGCAGTCCGGCCAGCGCCTGACCGGATTCTTCACCCAGTGGCTGGATTCGACCGGCGCCCCCGATTTCAAGAACAAGTACACGGTGTACCGGCTGGGCAACAACAAGGGATTCCGGGTCGCCGGGGAGATTCAGCAGGACCTCGACCTGTTCCGCATGCCGATCGACGTGAAGGTGGATACCGACGGCAAGACCGAGTTCAAACGCATCGAAGTGGTGGGGACCGATTCTCCGTACGTGATCGAGACCTTCGGGCGCCCGCGGCGGATCGTGCTCGATCCCGACAACCACGTGCTCAAGAACTCGCCGGACCTGAAAACCCGGGCGTCCATCCTGCGCGGGCAGCAACTGGTGCAGCAGGGCGATTATTCCGACGCGCTGAAGGAGTTCAACCGGGCCCTCGACGAGAACCACAACAGCTCGCTCGCCTCATACCGCATTGCCGAGGTGTTTTTCCTCCAGCACAACTATCAGGCCGCGGCCGACTACTATCGCCGCTCCATGAACGGCGACGGCGAGCCCAAGTGGACCGAGGTGTGGAGCTACCTGCAGTTGGGGAAGATTTTCGACATCACCGACCAGCGCGACCGCGCCGTCAACATGTATCGCCAGGCGCTACAGACGCACGACGACACCCAAGGCGCCCTGGAAGAAGCCCGCAAGTATCTGCAAACGCCCTACAAGCGCGAGGTGGCCAAGGACAGCAGCGGACAGTAGCGCCGCCGTCCCGGCGGCCAGCTTTACCGAACAAACCTCAACCCGCTCAACCCACCGGCCCGTTTGCTTTCTACGCCCTTCGACATCACCAGCACGTGAAACGTCTCGCCCATCCCTGCCGCCGTGACCAGGTGCTTGAGTTGTAGCGCGCGCTTGGCGCGTTCCTGGGGCAGGTGGGCGTCCTCGAAAGCGTCGGAGAACTGCGTCTCCTCGCCGACGCCCATCAGGAACTGTGCCTGCGTGACCAAGCCCAGGCACTCGAGGCCGGCCCGCTCGCCGGCGGCGCGCAATGCGGTGAAGTTGACGTGTGCCGTGATGTCCTGCTCCCCGGGAGCCTCATAGGGATTGCCGCTCGCGGAGTGCTGCCGGTAGCACATGATCGTGCCCGGGTGGCGTCCGGCCAGCAGTTCCTGGCGCGTGTAACCGTAGTCGATGATTACCACGAAACCGCGCGGCACGGCGGCGGCGATGCGCGACATCCATCGCTGCGCCTCAAGCCCCGCTTCCACGCGCTCGCCTTCTTCGGGATGGATGGAATAGCGGTCCAGATATTCCAACTCGGCGGCCGATGCGGAGACGAAGCTCTCCACGATCCGCCCGGCTTCCCAGCCGACGCGCATCGCACCATGTTTGCTCAGCACCTCGACCGGCAGCGCGTCGAAGAACTCGTTGGCGAAGACGATCACATTCTCTGTCGAGACGTTGCTTGCTGCGTGTTCTCCGCCCGCAGCCTTTCCGGCCGCGATGTATTCCTTCAAGGTGGCCCCCAGCTTTTCCCGCAACGCTTCGGACGTCTCCACCAGTGTGTAGTGCAGTGCGCGGAAGAAGTTCGGGAACTTTTGCCGTGACCAGTCAAGCACGTCGCGCGCGAACAGGCCGCGCCCCGGTCCCAGCTCCAGGATCTCGATCTGTTCGGGCGAACCCAGCACGCGCCACATCTCCTCAAACTGCCGCGCCATGAGACGTCCGAAAACGGCGTGCACATCGCTGGAGGTGTAGAAATCGCCGCCTTTGCCGAACTGCTCCTTGCGCTGCGCGTAGTAGCCCAAGCCGGGCTCGTAGAGACACATTTCCATATAACGCGAAAACGGAATGGGACCGCGCTCGCGGATCTCCTGCTCGATGCGCTCGCGCAGGATCATGTCCGCTCTTTCAGATCCTGCGGCGTGCGGATGAACATTTCGATGAAGTAATCGTGCAGGCAGTCGTAGAGCTGGCGCTGGAAAGTCCACTCGAACTGGGGGTGGTCGAGGTCGCGCGGGTGCGGCTCGAAGTAGTAGGTGTGGACCTTCAAGCCGGGGTCTTTGAAATTGATGATGACCTCGACCCCGTCGCCTTTCTCGCGCGCGTCAAAAGCCAGCAGCGGATGCTCGTAGAGCCGGAGTTGCTCGAGGACGCGTTCCAAGCGGACATTTTTCACCCAATGATTTAACCACAGAGGACACCGAGGATCGATCCATTGACTCATTGACTCATTGATTCATTGAGGACAGGCTTAATGAATCAATGAACCAATGGATCGATGAATCAATGCGCGCTGCTATTCGTAGCGCAGCGACTCGATCGGGTCGAGTCCTGCAGCGCGGATGGCGGGCAGCATGCCGCTGATGATCCCCACTAGGCTGAGGATGACGGTGGCCACGATCAGGCTGCTCAGGTTGATGCCCAGGTGGATGTCGCCGGCGCCACCGCTGTTCTCGCCAAAGGCGCTCATCAGCGTGATCGAGCCCACGGTCCAGGAAATCAGGTAGGCGATCACGATCCCGGCCAGCCCGCCGGCGAAGGTGATGGCCAGCGCTTCGGCGAGGAACTGGAACAGGATCTGGCGCTTTTGCGCGCCCAGCGCTTTCTCCACGCCGATCTCGCGGGTGCGCTGCTGCACCGAGACCAGCATGATGTTCATCAGGCCGATGCCGCCGATGCCGAGCGTCAGCGCACCGATAAAAGCCAGCAGCACCTTCAGCGCGGTGGTCACCACCTTGAACTCGTCGAAATCTTCCTTGATGTCGGCGATAAAGACGGCGCGGCGATCATCAGGACGGAAATTGTGGTGCCCGGCTATGACCGCACGGACGACGCGCGCGATCTGGCGGTGGTCTTCGCCTTCGTAATCCATGGCGATGCCGCTGATGTACTGCGTGTCGTAAAGATCGCCCATCGTGCTGAAGGGGATGATGACATCCTTGTTATCGTTGTCGTCGCCACCACCCTGCACCTTGTGCTGGTAAACGCCCACCACCTGAAACGTCATCCCGTTGATGCGGATGTTTTGTCCCAGGGCTTGCTCCCCGGAGAAGAGCCTCTGCTTGGCTTCATCACCGATCACCGCTACCCGCGCCCGCGTGGCCTCGTCGCGTTCGCTGAGCCCGCGCCCCAGGGCCACGTCAAAGCGGCGGATGCGCTCGAACACGGGGTAAACACCGGTGAGGAACAAGTTGGTGAAGGTGCGGGTGTCGTGCTGGATGGTGGCGCCGATTTGCTGGTTGTTGTTGCCGCCGTTGCCCTTGTCGAACATCGGGGTGACACCCTTGACCATGGGCACTTCGTTGCGGACGTAGTCCACGTCGGCGAGTTTCAGGCGGACTTCGGTGCCGGCCTTGGCTCCGCCTGCCTGCAAGGAAGTGCGCCCGGGGAACACCATAATCATGTCGGTGCCCCAGGAGCTGAAGATCAAGCTGATGGCGCGCTCGAATCCCGAGCCGAAGGCCAGCAGGATCACCACCGTGGCGATGCCCCAGGCCATGCCCAGCATGGTGAGCGTGGTGCGGCGGCGGTTGTGCTGCATGGCGCCGTAAGCTTCTCTCAGCAGATCACCGATCATAAATCACTCCTGGCGCAACGCTTCCACCGGCTCCAGCATCGCCGCCTTGCGTGCCGGGTAAAGGCCGGCCGCGATGCCGGCCAGTGCCAGCGACAGTACCGCTCCAATGGCCGATACCGGCACGACCTTGGGCGTATCGAATCCCGGCGGCATTTGCGCTCCCGAAAGCAGTTGCATAAAGCCCATCGCGCCACCTACGCCGCCGGCGCCGCTCAGCAGGGTTAGAAATGCGCCTTCGAGGAAGAACTGAAACAGGATGTTGCGGTTGGTGGCGCCCAGGGCCTTACGCAGGCCGATTTCGCGGGTGCGCTCCGACACCGCCACCAGCATGATGTTGATGATGCCGATCGCGCCTAGCGCCAGCGTCACCAGCCCAACCCCGCCCAGGAACCAATCCATGGCGGTGAAGATTCTGCCCATGGTTTTCTGGTTCTTCACCGTGTCCCACTCTTCCCAGATGTCGTTGCCCTTGGGGTCGAAGCCGCCGTGGTTGCGAGCAACGATCCTGTGCATCTCGTCCTTGGCTTCCTCGTTCTCCTCGAAGCTGCGGGGCTGGTAGTTGATGAAGGAAATGGCATTCCCGTCTTTGGAGTTCTCGCCCTTCAGCGGGAAGAGCTCGCGCATGGTGTTGAAAGGGACGAAGATGCGGATGTTGGTGGCGTTCTGCTCCTCGCGGCCGATCATGTCGAGCACGCCGATCACCTCGAAATGCACGCCATTCAGCATGATCGAGTTACCCACCGCCGGCCGTCCAGGGAAGATGTTTTTGGTCATTTCCCGGCCCAGCACGCAGACCCGGCGGCGCTCAGCGTTGTCGTCGTCGTTGATCCACCGCCCCGCCTGCAAAGGGATCGTCCGTACCTGGTTGTAGACGGGCGGCACGCCCGAGACCTGGCCGTTGGTGCTGGTGTAGTCGCTGACGGCGCGGATGTCGTTGCGCGCGATCAGCGGCGAGATGTTCAGCGCCAGCTTGGCTTCCTTCTTGATGTCGAGGTAGTCGTCGTAGGTCAGGTTGAACCACTTCATGGAGGTGAAGCTGCCCTCGACCGCCGGGGCGCGCCCGCCGAAGAAGAAAATGATGTTTTTGCCGAAGGTCTCCAGTTCCTTGCGGTTGCCGTTGCGGAAGCCCTCGCCCACGCCGATCAGCAGCAGCAGCGACCCCACTCCCCAGGCAATCCCGAACATGGTGAGGAACGAACGGAGCTTGTGCGCCCAAAGGGTGCGCAGGGTCTGGCCGAAGATATCCAGCAACATGCGCATGACCATACCTCAAGTTACGCAGCCGAGGGCGGGAAAGTTCACGGTTCGCCATCACCCCGGCCGCCAGAGAGTTGGACTGGGCGGAGCGGAAAGGGTTATCGGGATTTTTGGCAGCCTGGCCGCTACCCGCCGGAGCAACCGGGCCCTACGAGGGGGGAGCAACGGCTCAAGAAGCGACTTCCCGTGGTATAAGAATCGTTTGCACGCCATCTCGATTTATGGTGGGTGGAGTTCATTTTGATTCCTTCGTGCCATTTCTGCTCTCTTCCTTTAGCTTCATAGCCATGTTGCGGCTCTTGGTCTTGCTGCTCGGCCTCCTGCTTGCTGCTGCCTCCGCATTCGCCCAAGGTGGCCCGCCCTATTACACCAATGATCCAGGCACCCCAGGCCATCTCAATTGGGAAATCAATCTTGCCTACATGCCCTTCTTCTACAGCAACCAGTCCGTCTCCCACATCCCCGACGTTGACATCAATTTCGGGGTTGGCGATCGCATCCAACTGACATACGAAAACGCCTGGTTACGCGTGCAGCATCCCGTTTCCCCGACTAAGTTTGGCCTGGGTGAATCCAACCCGGGCGTCAAGTGGCGTTTCTATGGAGATGGGGAGTCCGGCCTCTCCATCTCCACATTCCCCCAGTTTTTTTTCAACAATCCCAACGACTCTGTCCGCCGCGGCATCACGCCTGCCAGCCATGCCTTCCTCCTGCCTTTCGAATTTTCCAAGAAGTTTGGTCCCGTCGCCGTGGATTTCGAAGTCGGTTATCAGGTTGTCCGCAAGGGACCGGACGGGTGGCTGACCGGCCTGGTTGTCGGCCACGAATTCACCCCAAAGTTAGAAATGGACGTGGAGCTCTATGCGCCAGGCACCGTCCATCGGTTTGACAGCCAACCTACGATTGGCTTGGGCGCTCGCTACAGGATTCATAGCCCGGTGGTTCTTCTCTTCATGGCCGGACGCAGCCTCGAAGCCACCGGGCCCAATCAGTCGTATTTCGTGGGTTATTTCGGGCTTCAATTCCTGCTGCCACCCAAGCCCTACAAATCCGAGTAATCCTGCTCCCCCGGCCGAAACCCAAATTGGAAGGTCCATCGGAGCTACCGCGCCTCATTCGACCAAGTGGGGAGCAATGATGTTGAGAAACTCCCTCGAGCTTATGATCTTGGTGCTCTTCCAGAACCCCGGGAAATGACGTTCATTGCCCGTCACCAGGTAGTCGGCGCGCGCCGCATCAGAGCATTCAATAAAGATGTTGTCCGCGGGATCGGTTGTTATTTGAGGCAAGTGGGAGGGAACGACAACGCGAGAATGGTCCTTGATCAACTGAAGCAATTGCTGCCGGAGGCCCCTGCGAATCTTGAGCTCAGGGCGTGCCAGGACCGCAGCGTATTCCTCCAGAATGGCATCTGAGACGTACCACCGGGCTGGCTTGCTGATCGCGAGCAGAAGTACCGTTCGCTGCAACCCCACCGGTTTGAGCGCCGCAGAAACCACCACGTTCGTGTCGAGCACGAGACGAAGCGGGATCATCACCTCTTCGGCCGGCGGGCGGCTTGGATGGCCCTGTCAATCTGTTTTGAGCTCAGCCGATGAGTCCCCTTGTGTTTGGACTCCTTCCCGATAATTTGCAGGACCTCTGGTTCAGGGACTGCGAGACGCACATAATCCCGGATGCTGAGCAACACCGCCCGCGGGCTGCCCCGCTTCTCGATGACCAGCGACCGCCCTTCATCTTCCACGCGGCGAAGGAGCTTGCCGAAATTCGCACGCGCGTGTAACGCGGTAACGACTATGCTGTTAGCCATCAACTCTCCAGTTCAAATATACAAACTGTACAGTTCGTAGGGATCGATTGTCAACATGACAGCACAGGGAAGGTACGCGCCCCTAATCGTCGCCGGCGGCGCGCTTGCCGGTCTCAGGATACTCGTACACCCCGCGCCCGGCTTTCCGCCCCAGCCGGCCGGCCTTGACGTACTGCACCAGCAGCGGCGCTGGACGGTATTTTTCGCCCAGCGTCTTGTGCAGGTATTCGAGCACGTGCAGGCGAGTATCGAGCCCAACCAGGTCCACCATCTCGAACGGCCCCATGGGATGGTTGAGGCCCAGCTTGATGGCTTTGTCGATGTCGGCGGCGCTGGCGATGCCTTCCTGCAACATGTAAAAAGCTTCGTTGCCGATCATGACGTTGATGCGGCTGGTGATGAAGCCGGGTGATTCCTTGATCACCACCACTTCCTTGCCCATGCGCCGCCCAGCCTCGGCGCAGGCATCCACCGTGGGCTGGTCGGTCTCCAGGCCGCGCACGATCTCCAGCAGCCTCATCTTGTGCACGGGATTGAAGAAGTGCATGCCGATGCAGCGCGGCGCGCGGTAGGTGACGGAAGAAATCTCGGTAATCGATAGCGACGAAGTGTTGGACGCCAGGATGGTCGGCGGGGCGCAGATCTTGTCCAGCAGTGTGAAGATCTCGATCTTGGATTCCAGCTCTTCGGGGACGGCTTCGATCACCAGTTGAGCGGCGCGCGCGGCCTCGTCGATCGAGCTGGCGAACTCGATGCGCGAGAAAGCGTCGTCGGCTTGCTGCTGCGAGACCTTGCCCAGCTCCACGCCTTTGTCGAGGTTGCCGCGGATCTCGCTCTCCGCTCGGCGCAGGCTGGCCGGCAGAATGTCCTCGAGAATGGTGCGGAAGCCGCCCAGGGCGGCGGCGTGCGCAATGCCGCGCCCCATGATGCCGGCGCCGATCACAGCGATGGTCTGCACCCCGGCCATGGGCTAGGCGTGCTTTGGGTGCTCTAGGCCTTCCAGCACCTTGGTGAAATTGGGATCAGACTTGCGCATGTACTCCGCCAGTTGCTTCTTTTCCTCGTCGGTCAGGATGGGAAGGCTGGTGGTGATGCGGCGCAGGGTGGCAGCTATATCGTCCACGTAGTTCATCATGCGAATAATCTCGCCGGTAGCGGGCATGAGGGCGTTCTCCTGTATGTCCCCGGAGCAACAGGGGAAGGGCTATTGTCGTCTGTCGGTGGAATTCTTGTCCACTGTTCCTCAACTTCCCAGCCCAAGCATGGCCGAGCGCAACCGCGGATGAGATTGCAGCAGGCGGACATAGCGGGTCTCGTCCGCTCCAGCCTTGGCGCGGATAATGGCGGCCAACTTCATTCTCTCGGCTGCGGACCAGCGCGGGAAATCCGGCGCCAAGGCCAGCACCACCGCGTAATCTTCCAGGGCAGCACGCTCCGGCTGCGACAACCGGCTTGCGTTCATACCCAAAGCACGAGCGAGCCGGTCGGTCGTGACCCGGCGCATCTTCTCCGAATCGCCGGCAAACCGCTCCGCCATGTAGCGGTTCACCCGGAAACCGAGGTTGCGTGTGCGGAAGCGGTCCCACGCGCCGACCTCAGCCCCGGGCAGCTCGTAAAATACGTGTCCGGCGGCGAGCTTGCGCAGCGTAGCCGCGGGCGTGCGGTAGCCGGGGCGCGCTGCGATCTTCTGCTCTTCGCGTTCCAGCAGCCGGCGCACCTCGGGCCGTCCCGGACGGAATCCCAGCTTGCGATAGAACCAGAATGCGCCCGAGGCGATGGCTTCTTCGTTCTGATCTCCGAGCTGGTAGGGATAGACGGAAATGCAGCGCGTTCCATGGAGCTGGCTCAGCAGGCGCAGCGCCTGCGCGTAATGCCAGGCCGACTCGCCGTCACGATAGGCGTAGAAGGTGTTGAAGCCGACCTCCATCCACTCGAACAGCGAGATGCCCTCGATGTAATTGATGGGCACGCCGTTCTTCAGCGTGAATCCGGCGAGATAAGCGCGTAGCGGCAGCCGCCGCCCGCGAGGCAGGCCCCACAGAAAGATCTGCGTTCCGCGCCCGGGGCGGGCTTCCACCACGCTGGCCGGGTCGCCGAGACTCGTGCCGTAAAGCTCGCGATAGCGCACCACCATGATCTCGCGGATGAGGTCCATTACCGCCTCGCCCTCGCGCCGCGAGAGCCGCCGGAGCGGCAACGGCGAAGCCATTTCTGTGGCCAGCGAGACCTCATTGCGACGAATCAGCGGGGCATTGTGATAGAACACCGCTCGAACAGGTCGCCAGTTGCGGGTTCGGCTGGCGCGCAGGTTGCCGATTTCCCATTTGGTCGTCAGGCCAAGCGAGTTGTAGAGTTCGGTTTTCTCGCGTGCGGAAATCGGCAATTGCTCGAACCGCTCCAGCAACCACAGCAAGGCCCCGCGGCGGCCGGCGGCGGCCCGCAGCCACTCGCGGAAAGGGACGTCCGCCTCGACGTCGGCATCGTCCGCCAGCAAGGGAATGAATCGCGGCAGCGTCGCCGCCAGACGGCCTTCCTGGTCGTATCCCGTCCACTCGATCGAAACGTTGCGCGGGAAGCGCCGCGCCAGCCAGCGGATCACGTCGTAGCTCCACGTGTCCTGCATGGTGGTGCCGGCGATGCCGGAGACCTGCTCGGGCTCGAACACCTCCATGTCCACGCCCGCTGCCCGCAGGCGCTGGACGCGTTCGACAAACGAGTCCAGCAAACGCCCGGCTTGGCGCTGCACGGCGGCATTGTGCGGGTAGGCACGAAGGAACAACAGCGCGTCGTGGAACCGGATCAGGGTTTGGGGATCGCGGAACTGGCGCCGGCCGAGCGCGGCCAGCAGACGCAGAATCTGCGCGGCATTCCCGCGAGAGAAGTTGGTTTTCTCCTGCTCCAGCCGGGCCAGGAGATGGTCGAGCGTTGGCATCGTTTGCCGTGCAGTGTACTCCGGGTGTCAAACCGGCCTGCGAGGTGGATAATGGCAGCATGCTGCGCGACAAGAACCTCATCCCGCTTTCGCATCAGCACCAGCACGCGCTGGCGATGTGCGTCCGCCTCGACCGCGCGCTGGTTAAAGGCGATGCCAATCTCGATGCTTGGCAGGAGGAAATCGCTGGCATGTGGGAAAGCGAGATCCGCTTTCACTTCGAAGCGGAGGAGAAAGTCCTGTTCCCGGCAGCGGACAAATACGCCTCTCTCCGGCCGCTGGTGAAACAACTGCTCTCCGAGCACGCGACGCTGCGAGACTTCTTTGCGCGCGCTACAGCGCGGAGCCTGGACGCCGCGGCTCTCAAAACCTTCGTCGAAACGCTCGCCCAGCACATCCGCGCCGAAGAACGCCAGTTGTTCGAAGAGTGCCAGCGCCAGATGCCGGTCGCCGAGATGGCCCGCGCCGGAGCCGCCATGGACGACTACTTCGCGAAATCCGGCATGCCGGGGGCGAGCTGCGCGCTGCTTTCAGCTTCGAAGAAGGAGTAGTTACACTGCTACCCAACCCTGCCTGAGATGTCCCTGTGCCCAATCGGACCTGTCCAAATGGGCACGGGAGCATAGATTTGCACTGCCTCCGGAGCCACGCAACTGGAATAATCATCTCAACCGCAGCCTTTGCGGGGAGGTGGCGCAGCGAAGCCGAAATCCCGTCTTACGGTAAGCACGCGCAAGCCCAGTGAGCGAAAGCCACGGGTGTCTCCCGCCAATGGCAAGAACGGATCTGCGCCCGACGCGCGCACCGTCCCGGAAGCCGAGGCGCTCTATCGCGGACTGTTCAACCGCATGGCGGACGCCGTGTTCGTCATCGACGCCGAGACCTTGCGTTTTCTCGATTGCAACGACGCCACCTGCCAGGCCTACGGCTACAGCCGCGAAGAACTGCTCTCCATGACGCCGGTTCTGCTGCATCCCCCGGAAGAGCGCGAACTGGCGTTGCGCCGGCTGCGGGACAAGAAGTGGGGGCATCGCACCTACACCCACGTCACCAAGGAAGGCCGGCGGATGGCGGTGGAAGCCCGCACCACCAACGTGCGCTATCAGGGCCGCGATGCCCATCTCAGCATCGTCCACGACGTCACCGAGCGCGAGCAGGCCGAGGACACCCTGCAAGTGCAGTCGGCCTACCTCGAGCAGTTGATCGAGAGCGCTCCGGAAGGCATTGCGGTGCTGGACAACCAGTACAACGTGCTGCGCGTCAACCGCGAATTCACCCGCATGTTCGGCTACCCACCCGAGGAGATCGTCGGCCAGAGGCTGGAGATCCTGGTCCCCGCCGAACGCGACAAGGAATCCAACTTCATCCGCAGCGCGCTGGACCGGGGCCAGACCATCAACGTGGAGACCATCCGCTGCCGCCGCGACGGCTCGCCGGTGGCGGTCTCGATCCTGGGGACGCCCATCAAGGTCAGCGGCAGCCCGGTGGCTCTCTACCTGATTTACCGCGACATCACCCAGAGCAAGCGGGCCGAACGCGCGCTCATCGAGAGCGAAAGCAAGTTCCGGGCGGTGGCGGAAAGCGCCGCTACCACCATCTGCATCCACGACAGCACCCGCTTCCTCTACGTCAACCGGGCCGGCGAAAAGATGCTGGGCTACAGCCGGGCCGAGCTCATGCGCATGAACCCGCTGCTGCTGGCGCACCCCGATTCCCGCGAAGACATGCGCCGGCGCGGAGAAGCCCGCCACCGCGGCGAGGCGCTGCCCTCGCGCTACGAGTTGAAGATCGTCACCAAGAGCGGAGAGGTTCGCTGGCTGGATTTCAACCTCACCTCCATTCAGTTTGAAGGCAAAGCCGCCACCCTGGCCACCGCCGTGGACATCACCGAGCGCAAGCGCGCCGAGGAACTGCAGGCGGCGCTGTACCGCATCGCCGACCAGACCAGCGCGGCCACCGACCTGGAAATGTTCTACGCGGCCATCCACAGCATCGTGGGCGAACTGATGGACGCCCGCAACTTCTACGTCGCCCTGTACGACGAGGACACGGGCCTGCTCAGCTTCCCCTATTTCATGGACGAGCGCGACCCCGCGCCTTCTCCCCGGCCGCTGCGGAAGCGGATAACCGAGTACGTGATGCGCAGCGGCGAGCCGCAGTTGGCGCCGGCGGAGCGTTTCCAGGAGTTGGTGCGCTCCGGTGAAATCGAGGAGATCGGCACTCCGTCGGTGGACTGGCTGGGTGTGCCCATGAAGAAGGGCAGCAAAGCCTTCGGGGTCCTGGTGGTGCAGAGCTACTCCGAAAATGTCCGCTACGGCGCGCGCGACCTGGAGATCCTCAACTTCGTCGGCCAGCATGTGGCCACGGCCATCGAGCATAAGCGCTCCGAGAGCGCCCTACGGCACTCGGAAAAGCAGCTTTGGCAATCGCAGAAAATGGAAGCCGTGGGACGCCTGGCGGGCGGCGTGGCCCACGACTTCAACAACCTGCTCACCGTGATCAAGGGCTACACCGAGCTCATGCTCGAAGACCTGAAGCCCTCCGACCCCATGCGCACCGAGATGGAAGAGGTGCAAAAGGCGGCCGACCGCGCCGCCGCCCTCACCCGGCAACTGCTGGCCTTCAGCCGCCGCCAGGTGCTGGCTCCCAGAGTGGTCAACCTCAACTTCCTGGTCGAGGACATGAACAAGCTCATGCTCCGGCTGCTGGGTGAGGACATCGAGCTGTCCACCAAGCTCGACAGCGGCCTGGGCTCGGTCAAGGCCGATCCCGGACAGATCGAGCAGGTCATCATGAACCTGGCGGTCAACGCCCGCGACGCCATGCCCAAGGGCGGCAAGCTCACCCTCGAAACCGCCAACCTCGAACTCGACCAGGCCTACACGCGCGAACATGCCGTGGTCATACCGGGCTCCTACGTGATGCTGGCCATCTCCGACACCGGCTGCGGCATGGATGCCGAAACCCTTTCCCACGTCTTCGAGCCTTTTTTCACCACTAAGGAACAAGGCAAGGGCACGGGGCTGGGACTCTCCACCGTGTACGGCATCGTCAAGCAGAGTGGCGGCTACATCTGGCCCTACAGCGAGCTGGGGATGGGCACCAGCTTCAAGATCTACCTGCCGCGCGTCGATGAGATGGCGGAGCGCGAACAGGCACGCGCCCAGGCGTCATCCGGACTGAGAGGCACGGAAACCATCCTGCTGGTCGAGGACGAAGAAGGAGTCCGCGGACTGACCCGCCAGCTTCTCCAGCGCCACGGCTACACCGTGCTCGAAGCCGAACACGGTGAGGACGCGCTGCTGCTGTGCGAACGTTATTCCGGACCCATCCACCTGGTGCTCAGCGACGTGGTGCTGGCCCAGATGAGCGGCCGCGAACTGGTGCAGCGCCTGGCTCCGCTGCGGCGCGAGATGAAAGTGCTCTACATGTCCGGCTACAGCGACGAAGCCATCGTCCACCACGGGGTGCTCGAGCCCGGCACCGCCTTCCTGCAAAAGCCCTTCACCACCGAATCGCTCATGCGCAAGCTGCGGGAAGTCCTCGACAGCAAGAAGGCCCAATAGTAGGTCGAAGGTGCGGTGCCCCACATCTGCCCGCATTTGGCAGATGTGGGTTTGTCCGATCTCCGGGGCTGCTCCGGACAAGCGCACAGACAGCGGTCCAGGTTGCTTGCTGTAAGCACTATTTTCCTGACTGGATCTTTTCTTTCAGATGCTTTGCGCAAGCCTCGGCCGTGCTTCGTTTGCCGTGGGCTGAACTCTGTTTATTTACTGAATAGGCCCACACCACGGTCCCGCCCTTGATATCCGCAAGCTGGATGGATGCTTGTTCGTTCGAGTGCCAGTCCAACATAATCACTTTTTTTGCCGTGCCTGCTTTTTGCGTCTCGGAGTGCCCGGTCAGTTCAAACTCTGCCTCCTCGCGCTTCTCAACCACCACGAGTGGTACCTTCTTCGCCTGTAGTGCAGCCTTGATATATGTATCGAAGCCGTCCTCCATCTGCGCGACATATATCTTCGCCCCGCTCGGAATCTTTGCGGCGGTTTGCTCGCTGGCTTGCAAGTGCATTGACGCAAGCAGAACTAATCCAATTGACACCAACAGGGTTTGTCGTCTCATTGCTTCACCCCTCAGCCTTACTCAATCTCATGCTTTATATGTTTTGCGCAGGCCTCACCTGCACTCTGTTTACCTCGGACAGAGTTCATCTTGTTGACTGAATAGGCGAATATGACCTCATCGGTTTTCAGGTTTACCATCTTAATGCTCGCCTGCTCATTAGTATGTTGAGAGCCGAGGAAGAGCATTTTGGCCCATCCCGCCTTGTCGCTTTCTGAGAAACCGGTGATCTCGTATTCAGCTTGCGCGCGATCAGTGACTACTACGAGCGGAACTTTCTTCTGTTGAAAACCAGCAATGATGTAGGTGTCGAACCCACCAGGAATCGGCGCCACATAAACCTTGGCGCCGGCGGGGATCTTGTGGAACGATTTGAATTGTTCCTCCGCGGCAGCGGCAATCCACAGCGTCAGAAGAAGAAACGCCACGACAGTTGTCCGAAAGGAGGGCCGAGTGGACATGGTGGCCTCCGGAGGTGATGGTCGCAGTCTCGGCCAGCCATCAGGGTATGTCAAGAAGTTTTGGGGCTTGTTCCGAACTCAGAACTGAATTCGTTTTTGTCGCCGGGGCGAGTGGCCCGGATAGGCTCCGTGTTGACGGCTCCTGGGAATGGAAGCTACTGGGTACGAGCGGGGCGTGCGGAAGCATGCCGTAGCGGATAGATCCCGGTGTTAGGCTTGATCCATGCACGCATCCAACGATCCCCGACTACTCAAGTGCTTCGATGGGCTGCACTTCTCCTTCAAGATGCTTACCTATGCGTATTGCACGCTTCATCCAACCTGTGCCCGCATTCCGGAGGACAACAATAGCCTAGTTCCTGCCATTACCCAGTGCTGGTCATTCATCGACGCCCTTCACCGGATTCGGGAAATCGCGCAGGCCGTTCCCGGTCTCAGCAGTCGTGAGCCTCAGCTTGTACTATTCCTTCAGCGCACTAACTTGGCGGAAACATATAGACACTACATCCAGCACCTCCGTGGGGAGCTCGCCAAGACTGCGCTTGACCCTTTCCCAGTTTGGGGTTCACTATCGTGGGCCGATACGGCAGACCCCCGTGTGTCCCATATGGCGGTCATGGGCGCCCAATTACCTGGCACACGACACGCGGGAGCCGTGTGGGACGGGCTTGAGGGACGGTGGGTCAGCTCGGTCAGCTTGAGCGTGGGAGGCACCTCGTTCCACTTTGACCCCATTTACCAGGCCGTCCAGGGATTCCGGGCATTCATAGTTCCTTGGCTGATCTCGACGTACAGGCCCGGCCTGCTGGTAACGACGAGTGTCTGCATCGTTTCTACCCGCGTCCAAACGGATGAAGCCTAACCAGCGCATGCAACAGCCGGGGGCGAGTGGCCCAGATAAGTGCTGTTTTGAGGACTCCTGGGTGCCCCGGACAAGCGGGGCTTGTCTGGGAATGGAGCTCTTGTACGAGCGCTACGGAAGCATGCCGTCGTGGGGTAGAATCCCACGCGTGCTGCGCATGTGTGGGGCGCGCCGGCGTTCTGTTCAGGAGAGCTTGTGCGGTACCGGGGAATGGCCGCTTTTCCCCAGGTCCAAGGAGGGTTCCGTGGGACAACGGGCGGAGGAATTCGATGATCTCGTCCTGAAGGCGAGGGACGCCCTTGTGCGGCCGGGCCGGCGCTCCGAGAAGATGCTGAACGAACTGCGGGCCAGAGCCAGCGGCCCACGCCAAACGGCCCTCGTCCAGGCCCTCGCCGGACTCGAGGCGGCCGCCCAAGAGTCGCAGCGCAATGAGCGGCAGCTGAAGCGAATCCTGGCGCATCCGAACCCACGCACTTGGGATAGGCTCGTTGCGGACATTAATCGGCGCAACGAGGCAGCGAGCAACGAGGTTCGTGCGCGCGACCGGGACGTTTGGGAAATCATCACCGGCAAGCGATAGCTCCCGGATAGATGGGATTGTCGCAGAAGCATGCGCCGGTTCGGCAGCGTGTTGCGAGGGTCGGAAACCAGCGTTCCCGATCCGGCGGGACTGGCGTTCATTCTCTGATTTCCCGAATGGGCTACTGCACGGAGGGACGCTGCTGGCCGGCGGCGGGCGGCGCGACATTGTCCGTCGCGCTCCACACGGCGGCGATGATCCAGCCCACCAGCGTCCAGCCGGCCAGCAGGTTGAGCAGCAGGATGGCGCCGGCATTGCGGTGGTGGCGGCTGAGCGCGGCCGCGCCGGGGCCGAAGTACACGACCGCGCCCAGCGCACCCACCAGGATGTCGCCGCCCGGCATGCGCAAGCCGGGGTGGGTGACGATCGCGATCGCCGCCAGGATGCCCAACGGGATCAGAAGGACGGCCAGGGCGGCGCAGGCCAGCGTGTGGGCCGTGGATCCTTTTTCCATGGCGATGCTCCGCGGCGGCATTCTACCGCCCCCGGAAGCGGCGTCAAGGAGTCTTTCGTAACCGAGAGCTTGGTACTGGGCACTGGGTACTTCCGCGCCCGCGACAGATCATGGACTGAATACCGGCAACTGCAGATCAGGCGGACGATTCGTTCCAGCCGCATCGCGCCGGTGAGGTCCAAAGTAGCGCGGGGAACAAACGCGAGGGTGGTCAGCCCCACGATGTAGGCGAAGTACAGTTTTTCGAACTGCGGGTCGTAGGGGATGTTGAGGAATACCGCGTCTTCTTCAACTTCAACGCGCTGTTGTGGCATTGCTACGCAGCCCCGAACGGGAACTCACGCCCCGCTTAGCCCGCACACGCGCTTGTCCGTTCCTGGCCTTCGCGATTGCGTTGGCCGTGACATAAACGGGGGACGATTTTTTTGCAGCCTTGTCGATCATCGTCAGAATGCGCTTTGCTCTCGCCCTGGACACGCGGAGGCGGGAAGCAAGCTCTGTGGCTGACTTGAGCGGAAAATCGATATGGACACTCTTCGGCATGGACACTCTCTATTTTAGCCCCCGTGTCAACCGGCACCCTGGACCAAAACCCTACACTTCTTTAGGGTGCCGCGGCCGGGACGTAAACTCTGTCTGCCGAAACCAGTTCCGCATTGGGCACTTCGGTCATGAGCTTGACTGGCCGCAATCCTTTCTTGGTCTGGGGTTTGGCGGCGAATGTCAGGAGATATTGGCGGGTCAGCCGATGCGACAAATCGTCCAGGTAGGGAATGAAGCTTACCGGCGGGCCATTAAAGCCAATGTAATACGATTCACCTCCGGTCTCCTCTGCCACCTTGGCGAGGTAAATCTGGCCGCTGTATGTCAGCCAGTAACTATGGCCAGCGTGGCCTGCGCCGGGTGTATAAATCGCAAAAACGACGACGCCGGCGCGCTGAGCATCTTCGATGGCCGCGTCGAGATACGGATCTGCCAGATCGCCACTCCCGTAGTAGCGGTCAATTCCGTCGGAAACCATGAGCACCTCCCGACGGGCGCCAGTGTCCGGCCAGTGTTTGACCAGATTGCTCAGAGAAAAATATGGGCTGGCATTGATGCCGGCAATTCCCATGGGAAGGCGCAGGGCTTTCGCAGCTAGAGCTGGATCGCTGGTTGGGTTCTGCTCGATGCGTGCGACGCCGTTCTGCATGTAGGCGATTCCAACCTTGGTTGATGCCGGCTGCGAGAGGATGAACTGGCGAACGTCCTCCAGTTGTGAACCGAGACTGATATTCGACCCATCGTCGAGCAGAACGAAGAGTTCGAGCGCGGCATGGTCTCCCTGGGCGGGAACCCAATCGAGCACGTGGTCGCGGTCACGCCCTTCGTAAACCATCACATCTTCGCGGGTAATGACAGGTACGTTGGAACCATGGCGAGCTTCCACCGTTACCAGCATGTGTGCCGGCACCCCAGTTGTGGCCGGAGTTTCCCCAGCCAGAACGTTCTTGCTGACGGACGTGCAGAGAACCAAACCGAGGATTGTGCCAATTATGAAGAGACTCTTGTTCATATTGCTACCACCGGCGCCTGACTGAACTGCGGCTGCGTGTGGAACTGGGCGGGAATTTCACACTCCAAATAGTTGGATGCGCTCCACTTCCACGATAGTTGCCGGCACGGTTCTGTTCTCTGCTTACCGCGGACATCTGCCAACTGCAGCAAATGTGGGGCACTGTCCGCAACACAAGCAGGAGCCAACAAAAACGCGGCCCGCAGGCCGCGTTTTCCAGCATGAAGCGGATTACTGCCGGTTCTCTGGCACAGCCGAGTTCTTGACCGGCTGCGCCTGCGGGGGCAGGTTGGCCGACACTGCCGGCGCGTTGATGGCGTCCTTGTGACTGGGACCCAGCCCGAGCTGGATCAGCGCCCGCGAATCGGGAAGCGTCTTGGCCTGCCAGCCGTGGTCGACCTGGTAGCGGGTCATGGCGTCTTTGGTGGGCTCGTCCCAGACGCCGCTGGGCTCGCCCTTCATGTAGCCTTCGCGGGTCAGGGCGGTCTGGATCTCGCGGGCGCGGTCGCCATCGATCGCCTGCTGTCCCTTGACCTTCTTGGTTTTCTTGGCAGACTTGGCGGAAACCGTGGCCAGATGGGCGCTTTGCCCGCGCGACCAAACCGCAGATGACTTCCGTTGGGATGTGGTCTTAGGCTGAGCGGGGCGGGTTGTGGCGCCAGCAAAGCCAGCACCCAGAAGCAGGATGCCGACGCAGGCCAGCGGGTTGTGGAAAACTACGTGGTTCCTCAATAGACACCTCAAGAGAGGCCGACGAAGTGCGCGCGACCCTCTCACCGCATTAGTGGCATTGTCAACACTGGATTCCACGGGCTGGAGTCCAGCGCTGCGGCATAATAGCCATTTTGATGCCGCAGCGCCAGCCTAAAAATCGACCCCGGAGGGTTACGGAAGGGTACCGGCCAGGAAGATAGTACCCGCGTTCCGACCCCGCCCCTGGCGCACCAGAAAGACCACATCCTGGCCGCTCTTGAGCTGGGATTGCACCCTCTTGAAGTCGTCCTCGTTATTCACCGCCTGTTTATTAACTTCAAGAATAACATCGGTGCGGCTCAGGCCCACGTCCTCGCCGAAAGAGCCCGCCCGGACGTCCTGCACGATCACCCCTTTACCGGCAGGAATGCCCAGCCGGTCAGCCAGGTCGGGAGTGATGGCGTGCACGCTCAGCCCCATCTTGCTTTCCTGCGGCTGCTCCTCTTCGCCTCCGCCCTCGTCCTCACCGGTGCGTGCGGCGAAGAGCTTGGCCCGGTCGGCGATGGTCACGGTGGCTTTGCCTTCCTTGTTGTTACGGAAGTAGGTCAGGGTGTGTTGGCTGCCGGGGCGCTGGCCGGAGATATCGGCCACCAGCTCGTCGCCGTTCTGCACCGACTTGCCGTCCACGGCGGTGATGGCATCACCCACCTTCAGGCCGGCCTTCTCCGCCGGGCCGCCGGGGGTGACTTCCGCGATGATCACGCCGCCTTGCACGCCGTACACGCGCGCCAGGGCTGGGTTGGGTTCGGCGTTGAACAGCACGCCGATGGAACCCCGCACCACCTTGTGATCGGAGCTGGTCAACTGGTTGTAAACCTTGACCACGGTGTTGGAGGGCAGGGCAAAGCCGACGCCCTGGTATCCCTGGGACTGCGTGAAGATGGCGGTATTGATGCCAATCACCTCGCCGGCCATGTTGACCAGCGGTCCGCCGGAGTTGCCGGGATTGATGGCGGCGTCGGTCTGGATGAAGGACTGGAACTGGCGCTGGGGCACGATGTTGCGTCCCTTGGCGGAGACGATGCCGGCGGTGACCGTCTCCTCCAGTCCGAAGGGACTGCCCACGGCCAGGACCCAGTCGCCTACCTGCATGCCTTCGGAATTGCCGAACTTGGCGGCGGGCAGAGGCTGGCTGACGTCGATCTTGATCACGGCCAGGTCGGTCTCTTTGTCGGAGCCGACCACCTTGGCGTCGTGCAATACGCCCGGAGGATCGCTTTTGAGCTGCACGCGGATGCGGTCGGCCTTCTCCACCACGTGCTCATTGGTTACGATGAATCCCTTGGGATCGGCGATTACCCCCGAGCCCAGCGAACGCTCACGCGAACCCTCAGGAGCGTCCCCCTGGTCTCCGCCGAAGAAGCGGTCGAAGAAATCCTGGAAGGGATTGTCCTGATCGTTGCCCTGCCCGCCCGGGTGCCCCTGGGGCAGCCCACGCCGCTTCCGCGGCTTGACCTGCGATTCGGTGTTGATGTTCACCACCGAGGGCTCGATCTGCTTGGCGATCTGGGCAAAGGCGGAGGTGGAACCCTGCTGCAGCGGCGGCACCGCCAAGGGCGTAGCCGACTCCCCTGGCTTCTGCGCTTCTTTCCCCTTCACTCCAATGGAGATGACGCTGCCAATCAAGATGCCAACCGCCAGCGTCAGCACCACCAACAAAGTGGAGCTCATGCGGCGACTCTTCATTTTGTCTACAAGACCGTTTACACGCGGATGCATTACTTTCCCTCCGGCGGAATCCGATTATACCTTGCAGGGTGGTGTTTCCCTGGAATGGACATGTACAGAAGTACCAGCAACATTAGATGCAACTCACGGCAAAGCGTTACCCAGCTTCTTCGTTGCCGATCGTAGCACCCGCCCCGTTACCTAGTTCTGCGCTGGGCTGGCTGGCGCTACCCTTCAGTTCCGACAGCAGTACTCCGGCGACGATCAGGATCGCGCCCAGGCCGGCGCGCCTTCCCAGGCGCTCTCCCAGCAGCAGGTAAGAGCTGGCCCAGGCGAATACCGGCTCGAGGACGAAGATCAGCGCGGTGTGGGTGGGTGGGGTGAACTGCTGGGCCCAGGCCTGGATGGTGAAGGCGGCAGCGGTTGCGAGCAGACCGGTGACCAGGATCGCGATCAGCACCCGCGGCGACCAGACCACGTGCGGCTTCTCCAGCAGCGGTACGCTGACCGCCATCAGCACCGCTGCGACGCAAGCCTGCAAGGTCGCGATCTGCTCAAAGGGATGCGAGCGCATGGCGCGGCCCATGAAGATGATTTGGAAGCCGAAGGCCACGGCGCAGCCCAGGGTAAGCGCATCGCCCTTGTTGATCCCCGAGAACAGGCCGCCGGAGCCGGCGTTGGGGACGGTGAGCAGGTACAGGCCGATCAAGGCAGCCAGCACGCCGAGCGCAGTCCAGCGGTTGATGTGCCGGCGCCAGATCAGCGCCAGAAAAAGCGGCACCAGCACCACCGACACTCCGGTGAGGAACGCCGACTTAGAGGGCGTGGTGTAAACGAGGCCCGTGGTCTGGAATTCGTAACCCATCCACAGCAGCGTTCCCATCCAGAGGCCGGTGCGCAGCGCAGCGGCGGTCATTCGCAGGTGCCGGCGGAAGATCAGCAGCAGGGCCAGAGCCGCCACGGCCATACGCACCGCGTTGAACAGCAGCGGCGAAACGTCGTTGAGCGCGTCCTTGATCTGGACGAAAGTCACCCCCCAGACGAACGTCACCAGCACCAGCAGCAGATGGGCTTTGAGGGAGCGGGACACGGGGCTTCTAGACTAGCAGAGTGATCCTGGCCGGGAATTGAGTCATTGAGACATTGGGTCATTGATTCATTGAAGACCCGGCCCCAATGGCTCAATAACCCAATGGCTCAATGACTCAATTCATAGACCGTCCTGCCTCCCACGACGGTCCGCAGCACTTGTGTTTTGAGAATCGCGGCGGGCGCGACTCGCGTGATATCCCGGTCGAGCACCACGAAGTCCGCCAGCATGCCGGGCTGGAGCAGTCCTTTGTCGTGCTCGGCGAACTCCGCGTATGCCGAACCCGTGGTGTAGGCGGCGATGGCCTGGTCGATGGTCAGCCTCTGGTCGGGGAAGTACTCCTGCTGGCCTTCCTCGCTGCGGCGCGTGATCGCCGCGTACAGGCCGCGGAACGGCGTGATCGGCTCGACGGGATAGTCAGTCCCGAAGGCGAGCGGCACCCCGTCATCCAGGAATTCCTTCCAGGCGTAGGTATGAGCAAGTCGTTCTTTGCCCAGGCGTGCTTCCACCCAACGCATATCGGTCAGCAAGTGGCTGGGCTGCATGGAAGCGATCGCCCCAAGCTCGTGAAAGCGCTTTACCTGCCCGGGCGTGGTGATCTGCGCGTGCTCGACGCGGAAACGGAAGCCCCGGGCCGGAATCTCGCCGCGTTGGCGGGCATCGCGCTCGGCTTCGACGAAAGCATCGAGCGCCATTTCGACCGCGCGGTCGCCGATGGCATGAAACCCGAGCTGGAACCCAGCCTGCACCCGCTCCACCGCCATCTGGTCGAGCTTCGCCTGGTCGTATCGCGCGAGGCCGGTGTTGCCGGGATCATCAGCGTAGGGCGCCAGCATGGCGGCGGTGCGGGACCCGAGGGAACCGTCCATGAAGCCCTTCAGCATGGTGGTGCGCAGCATTTCGTCGTTTTGTGAATGATGGGAACGGTGTGCCTGAAGCAACTCCAACGACGTGTTGAACGGCAGCCACTCCGCGATTCGCACCGTCAGCTTGCCTTCCTTCTCCAGATCCTCAAAAACCAGGAAATCTTCCCACTGGGAATTATCCTGCGCCGAGGTGATGCCCGAGTGCGCGGCATCGGCGAGGGCAAGCTCCAGCGCGCGACGGCGTTGCGCCGGCGAGGGTGGAGGGATTCTGGCGAGCAGATCGTCTTTCACCGTTTCCCGCAGAATGCCGGTGGGCTCGCCCTGTGGATCGCGATCAATCTTTCCACCCACAGGATCCGGAGTGGACGCCGTGATGCCGGCAAACTTCAGCGCCGCCGAATTTGCCACCGAGATGTGGCCATCCACGCGCGTGAAGATTGCCGGATGATCGCCCGTAATCTGGTCTAAGTCCTGGCGATTGGGCAGCTTCTGTCCCGGCCACAGCGTATGGTCCCATCCGCGGCCGGTGAGCCAGTCTCCCGCTGGCGTGGTCTTGGCGTGCGCGGCGATGCGATCCTGCATCTCGGCCAGAGAATGCACGCCGGTCAGGTTGACGTAAAGCTTCTCGAAGCCGGCGTTGGCGAGGTGGACGTGGGCGTCATTGAATCCGGGCATGACGAAATGCCCGCCCAAGTCCACCACCTGGGTGTGCTTACCTTTGAGCTTTTGGATCTCAACATCGGACCCGACGGCAACAATGCGCTCGCCGCCCACCGCCATGGCTTGCGCACGCTTGCCCGCCGTGCCGGTGTAGATGTCGCCGTGAAGAAAGATCGTGCTGGGAGAGTTCTCGTTCACTTTTGTCGAGTCAGGCTGAGCACCGGCAAGAAGATTCGCAGCCATTAGCAGAAAGAAGCAAAGAAAGATCCGCGTCCATCCGTGTAAATCCGTGGCAAAGGGGTTCTTCATTTCACGCCGGCGAGCGCCAGCACCGCCAGCAGCACGCGCTTCAATCCCAGATCGCGCTCGGCCGGGTCATACCATTCCTGCAAGGTGTGTGCGCCGCCGCCCGAGCCGCCGGCGCCGATGGAGATGGCCTCCCGCCCCAGCGACAGTGGGATGTTGGCGTCGGTGGAGGCGCGATGGGGCCGGGCGCGGTTGCCGAGATGGGCGTCCACGGCGCGGATCACGTGCAGGATGCGCGCGTTGGGGTCCAGCTCCGCCGCCGGACGGCAGCCGATGAGCTGGATCTCGCAGCCGATCCCCTTGCTGCCGTTGCGCGCGCGCTTGGGATACTCCGACGCCGCCTCCGCCACCGCTTCCCGCAATGCGCGTTCCACCCGGTCCATCTCCTCGGGTGAAGCCGAGCGGATGTCCACCCGCATGCTCGCCGATTCGGGGATGGAATTCACCGAGGTGCCGCCGCCGATCACGCCCACGTTGGCGCTGATCTTGGGCTCGACCGGCAGCTCGGTGCGGCTGAAACGGGAGATGGCGCGCGCCAGCACCACGATCGGGTTGGGAGCTCCGAAATCGCTCCAGGAATGTCCTCCGGGACCGGTTATGGTGACCTGGAAGCGCCGGCTGCCCAGCGCCTGGGTCACGACGGTGTCGGTGGCGGCGCCATCGAGCACGACCGTGGGTCCGATGCGGTCCTTCCAGGGCGATTCGCAAAAGATGTGCCGCATGCCGCGCAGGTCGCCCTCGCCTTCCTCGCCGACGTTGCCGATGAACAGCAGGCCGGCGGAATGGCGTACCTTCGCCGAGCCGAGCGCCGAAGCCAGCGCCAGCAGCCCGACAATGCCCGCGCCATTGTCGGAGATGCCGGCGCCGTGCAGGCGGTCGCCTTCGCGGCGGACGTTCAGGGGCGTGCCGGGGGCGAACACCGTATCGATATGCGCGGTCACGGCAATCAGCTTTTCCGCTGCTTCCGAGCCGGGGAGCGTGCCCAGCACATTGCCCACAGCGTCTACCTGGACGTCTTCCAGCCCCAATTCGACGAATCTGGAGCGCAGCCACTCGGCGCGCGGGCCCTCTCCGAACGGGGGCGCGGGAATGGCGGCCACTTCCAGTTGCCAGTCGCGCAGCTCGGGCTCGTGGGAGCGGAACCACTCCATGGCAAGGTGGACCTCCCGCAGACCGGCCAGCCGTACGATCTCATGCTGAACCGCTGTGTGGGCGTTGATGGAGGCGGGAAGCGCCATGGCTGGAAGCGTCAATACTACAACAGCACTCTGCAGTAGCAGTCAGCAATCAGCGCTCAGCATTCAGCGCTCAGCATTCAGCAAAACCAGGGCAGTTCACGCCGGGAGCGGTGGGGCCTTTCGGTCTAACTTTTCAAGGTTTTGGCTGACTGCTGATTGCTGAGTGCTGCCTTCACGTCCTACGGCTACGGTGGCTACGCTGCTTGGCAAACATGCGCGGGTCATAGGTGAGTGGCTCCAGGCCGCCCACCACAATTCTCTTGTAGTCGGGATGCTCAGGGTTGATCAGGCAATTATTTTCCGCGGGAGCAAGGACTGAGGGTACCCGCAACAAACAATGCCGTCCTCGTTGAGCGAATTCATCGCCGAATCGGGCGTGTTCCGGCGGAGCCGCAGGCTCGCGCCAGTTTGCCGGCAGATCGCTGGCCGCAATCCGCTCTCGGGTCAGGCCATCGGGCACCTCCGCAACCGCTAGAACGAGATCGGGCGGAGGATCGTCCTGGTCGAGGTGGACGAAATACTCCAGCAGGGCGAGGGATTGATGCTCCGACGTATAGCTGAGGCGAGTTCCGGGGCTCGACCAGCGCCCACCATAGCGGTAGGCTCCTTCCCCATCGAACGGCGTGCGAGCATACCGCTTGCGCAAGACTCGATAAACCCGGCTCAACTAATTCCGCCGTAGGCGACGCGGCCCAGGATGTTCTCTACCTGGCGTGCTCCCAATTCCGTGTCAATGGCCGTGACGGGAGCGAGACCGCCCAGGGCACGATTGGGACGCTTGAGCCAGCGCACGGCGGTCTCGTGGCCGCCGAGATATTCATTGGCGATGGCGACAATGCGGGCCAAGCGGTAAAGCCGGTCGGATTCGTAACGCGCCAGCCTTCCACTGCGCCGCCGCCGCTGCAAGCTTCGCGGCGAGAGATCGAGTGCGCTGGCGAGTTCCTTTAGCGTCAAGCCCGAGGCCCGCATCAATTCCCCGACTACGGCCGGTGGGAATCCTTCCCGGATAGCCTCACGCAGATCGTGGTCGCTGGAGAGCGCACGGCCGAAGGCGTGCTCGCCACCTAATTCCCGTACAACAGCCCGCAGCTCATCGACCATTCTGTCGCCCATGATAGCGACAAATGGCGCGCCCGTCAACATAAGCACGAAAAGACTGCTGAATGCTGAGTGCTGAATGCTGACTGCTGCTTTCAGAACCGCTTGGTCATGTGGATTTCCGCCCCGCGGCGCTCGAAGCGCACCTCGTCCACGAGCTGGCGGATCATGAACAGGCCGCGGCCATGATCGGCAGTCAAGCCGGCGCTTTCCATGGGGTTGGCGACGCTCCCCGGGTCGAATCCCGGCCCGGAATCGCGCACGATGATGGTCAGGGCGGAGCCCTCGGCGATCACCTGGCACTGCACCTTGAGCGAGGGGTCGTTCTTGCTGCCGTGCTTGACGGCATTGGCCAGAGCCTCGGTCAGCGCCAGGGCGAGCTCCTGCTCTTTGTCGGTTTCGCCGTGCAACTGCCGCGCCAGGGCGACGACCTGCTCCACCACCCCGGTGATGCGGCCCACTTGCGCGGGGAAGGTGATGTCCAGCTTGGTTTGCGGTTGGGGTTGGCCGGCGTCTGGAGCGGAGGGTTTGGACATGGCGCGGCCTAGGCGGAGGTCCCATTGCAACAGGCCAGAATCTCCTGTTCGGTGAGCAGGCGGTTGGACTGCTTGGCGCGCTCGAAAATGCGGTTCACGGTTTCTTCCGACGCCGGCAGTCCTTTGCGTTCCAGCCAGAACAGGACGTTGGACTTGCCGCTCATGGGCCCAATCTCGATCACCTGATCCAGACCGAAGAAGTGCGAGGGTACACCGGAATAGACGCTGTTGGCCAGTTCGATGTCGTTCTTGCGGAGAGCTTTGATCACGGCGGCAGCGTGCACGCCGGTGGCGGTGCGGAAGGCGTCCTCACCCATCACCGGATAGTTCTTGGGGATAGGCACGCCGGTCGAGCGCGAAACCGCCTGGCAGTAGTCTTTCAGCCTGGTCAGGTCCTGCTTGGCCCAGGGCTCGATGCCCATCAGCTTCAGATTCACCAGCATCAGGTCCATCTGGGTGTTGCCGACGCGCTCGCCGATACCAATGGCGCAGGCGTGCACGCAATCGGCGCCCGCGGCCAGCGCCGCCAGCGAGTTCGCGACCGCGAGGCCGCGGTCGCAATGGCCGTGCCAATCCACACGGATCTTCGCGCCCGAGGGTTTGACCACCTCCTCCAGCACGAACCGCACCAGCGCGAAGACGCCCATGGGCGTAGCGTGCCCGCAGGTGTCGCAGACGACGATAGCTCGCGCGCCGGCATTGATGGCGGTCGAGTACAGCCGCTTGATGGTCGCGGGATCGCAGCGCGAGGTGTCCTCGGTGACGTACATCACCTCCAGGCCCAGCGAGCGCGCATACTTGACCGCGTTCTCGGTGGTGCGCAGCAGAAAATCGTCGGTCCAATCCTCGGTATAGCGGCGGATAGGGCTGGAGCCGATAAACGTGGCCGCCTCGATGGGCACGCCCGTCTTCTCCACGATCTCGGCGATGGGTCGGATATCGTTCTGGTGGGTGCGGGCGGCGCAGTTGCCCTTGATCTTCAGGCGAGCTCGGGCGATCTCGCGCGCCAGCGCCTCCACGTGCGCCTGCGCCCGCGGGCCCGCGCCCGGCAGTCCCAGGTCGAGGGAATCGATTCCCAGCGACTCCATCAGGTGGAGGATCTCGATCTTCTCTTCGATGGAAGGATCGCGGACGGAAGGCGACTGCAGGCCGTCGCGCAGGGATTCGTCGTTGAGCAGGACCGGTCCGCGCGGCGCCAATTGCGGCGCCGACACCTGGTTCCAGTCGTAGATCAGGTCCGAACGGTTCAGGATCACCTCAGTAGTACCAGGTACCCAGTACCAAGTATCTAGTACCTAGCACCCAATGCTGAGGCTTGGCAATCGCTAGTCGCTAGGCACTTGGTACTTGGTACTTGGTACTTGGTACTTACTTCTCCTTCGGCGGCAACGTCAGCCCGAAGGTTGAGATCTGCCCCTGGCCCGCCACGTTGAGCCCGCTGGGATCCTCCGCATTGGGCAGGTAGAGCGTCTTACAATGCTCGCACCGGTAGATCTCGGCGTTGGGCCCGTAGGCCTTGGCGACATCGCCGCAGGCCTTCTCCTTGACGTCGGCCATGTAGAACCAACGCTTCAGGTGCCCGCCGCAGAGCTTGCCCTTGGCGTCCTTTTCGTTGCAGGCGCGCTGCCCCGGCTTCTTGATCTTCACTTTGTGGTTAGGGAGTTGGGCTAATTGCGTTTGAGATGTGGCCACGGACTCTCGATCTCCTATGATGACGCTGCACCCTGACTAGTGCAGCCTATTTTACTAGAGTCTCCCCCTGCGGAAATAAGCTTTCATTGACCGCATCCCGCCGCTGATCCGCTGGCCCCAGGTCCCCGCGAATAGAAAGTCGACGAACCCTTCCATCTGCCGTGCGAACTCCCCGCCGTATCCGAACCACCACACTTTGTGCACGCGTGGCAGCAGGTCGGAATCCACGTACTTGATCCGGACCATTTCCTCCAGGCCCAGGCGGCCGTGAGCGCGGCCCAGCCCGCTCGACTTTACGCCGCCATGCGGGGCTTCGCTGATGCCGAAGCAACTGATCACGTCATTGACCATGACCGTGCCCGCCTGGATGCGGCGGGCGAGGGCTTCGCCGCGCCGGCGGTCGCTGGTCCATACGCTGGCCGCCAGGCCGAACTCGGAGTCGTTGGCCAGCCGCACCGCCTCGTCGTCGGTGGTGAACGGCATCACCGGCAGGACCGGCCCGAAGGTTTCCTCGCGCATGGTCAACATTTCGTGGGTAACGTCCGCGAGCACGGTGGGAGCGTAGAAGTTGGGGCCGAGTTCGGGCAAGCGCCGGCCGCCCGCGAGCAGGCGAGCGCCGCGCGCGAGAGCATCCGCGACGTGGGCTTCCACCACCCGCAACTGCTGCTCGTGGATCATGGGACCGATGTCGGTCTCGGGATCCATGCCATTGCCCAGGCGCAGCTTGCGGGCCTTCTCCACGACTGCTGCGAGGAATTTCTCGTACAGGCTGCGGTGCACGTAGCAGCGCTCAACCGACAGGCACGTCTGGCCGGCGTTCATGAACGCGCCCCACAGAGCGGCGCTCGTGACCACGTCCAGGTCGGCGTCTTCCAGGACCAGCATGGGATCTTTGCCGCCCAACTCCAGCACTACGGGAAGCAGTTTCCCGGCGGCGATCTCGGCGACGCGCTTGCCCGTGCGCACGCTGCCGGTGAAAATGACCTTGTCGATGGGCGCTTCCACCAGCGCCGCGCCGGCCGAGCCATCGCCGACGACTACCTGGAAGATGTCCGAAGGAACGCCAGCCTGGTGCAGCAGTGACGCCAGTTCCAGCGCCGCCAGCGGCGTGAATTCCGAGGGCTTGATCACCACGGCGTTCCCCGCAACCAGCGCCGCCAGCCCTTCTGTCGCCGGGGTCGAGAACGGGTAATTCCAGGGAGAGATGATCCCGATCACGCCGTAGGGCTCGCGGATTAGGTGCGCCGACTTGGTCTTCATGATGAGGTTGCCGTGGGGCACAGGCTCAGGCTTGAGCAGGGCGTGCGCGTTCTCGATGAGGAAGCGCGCCGCGTCCAGCACCACCAGCACCTCGGTCAGCAGCGCCTCGACCTGCGGCTTACCGTTCTCGCGCGTGATGGTGCGGGCGACGTCGTCTTTGTTCTGGTGCAGCAGGCGCTGGAACCGCCGCAGGATCTCGACCCGCGCCCGCACTCCAAGCTGTGCCCAGGCAGGTTGCGCGGCCCGCGCGCGCTCGACCGCAGCGCCGACCTCGGCTGCGCTCGCACATTCAAATTCGCGCAGGGTCTCGCCGGTAGCGGGATTGCGCGAGACCACCCGCCGGGCTCCGATCTGGACGTCCGTGGCCATGAGTTCTTGTGCGGCTAGCCTACAACATTCTGTCGCCCGCTTCGCGGGCTTCTCACGATCACCCGATGACCCGATGACCCGATCCTCAATATTCCACGCTCACCAGATACAGCCCGCCGGCCGGGGCCGTGGGACCGGCGGCGGAGCGGTCGCGCGCTTCCAGAATGCGCTTCATGCCGGTGCGATCCAGCGTGCCCTTGCCCACGAGCAGGAATGTCCCCACCAGGTTGCGTACCATGTGGTGCAGGAAGCCGCTGCCGCGCACGGTGTAAACCAACTCCTCTCCGTCGCAAGTCCATTCTGAAGAATAAATCGTGCGCACGTTCGAGGACTCTTCCTCTTCCCGGCCGCGCTCGGGATCGACGGCGGCGAATGAAGTGAAGTCGTGCTCACCGCTGACGGCCATCGCCGCGGCCCGCATCGCATCTTCGTCGAGGGGATAAGGGTGGTGATAGACGTATCGCGCCAGAAACGGCGGGCAGATCTCGCCACGATAGATGCGATAGCGGTAAGTCTTGGCGCGTGCTGACTTGCGGGCGTGGAACTCCGGCGTGGCCTCCTCCACGCTCAGCACCCGAATGGCCGGCGGCAGCAGGTGGTTGAGCGCTCGCGCGAGGTTCTTGGTGGGAATACCGGCGTCTGCGTCTATCTTGCAGGAAGCCACCTGCGCCAGCGCGTGCACTCCGGCGTCGGTGCGGCCCGATCCCTGGGGCAGAGCCTTGGAGCCGGCCACGCGTTCGATAGCCGCTGCCAGCGCGCCCTGGACGGTCGCGCGCTTCGGCTGCACCTGCCATCCGTAGAAGTCGCTGCCATCGTAAGCCAGCGTGATTTTCAGGTTGCGCACGGTCGCCGCCGATGTCCCCGGCCCGGCGCGCACGCAGGCCACGCGAACCGGTGGTTTATACTATCCCACTTCCCGCGAGTGACATGCGCGGCGACGACGGACGCGCCGCGCGGCAGAAAAATGAAACCATCCGTGACTTCCTTGCGTATCAGCGGGTGACGATTCTCGTGTCTTGCAGTCTGTATTGAGGTTGGAACTGATTGTTTTCCGGAGATAACCGAATGCGCTTTTCCCGAGTCCTGTTACTCCCGGCATGGTTGATGGCTGCGGGCTTGGTGGTGGCGGTTTGCCCGCCAGCACTCGCCCAAACCACCGATTATTCCAAGTCGGTTTCGCAGTTCCCCAACGTGGTGGGTCCGTACATGCCGCGGTATGTGCCTGAGCCCAACCTCGCCAACAGCGCGCGCATCGACCAGTTGATCAAGGAGGGGAAAATCTACCTGTCGCTGGATGACGCCATCGCGCTGGCGCTGGAGAACAACCTCGACCTGGCCATCGCGCGCTACAACCTGCCCATCGCCGACACCGACATCCTGCGCGCCAAGTCGGGCGCCTCCACGCGTGGCGTCAATACCGGACTGGTGCAGGGAACGCCCGGCGGCGGCGTGGGCACCATCGGCGCGGGCGGAGTCGGCGCCACCTCCACCGGGGCGGGAGCGGGCGGCACTACCGCGGCCACCGGCGGCGCCGGCACCGGCGCTTCCGGACTGGTGACTTCCACCTTGGGCGCCGGCCCGCCGATTGGTTCCTACGATCCGATCCTGACCTCGAATTTAAGCATCGAGCACCTCCTGCAGCCCGAGTCCAGCATCTTCGCCTCTGGTGGGCCGACGCTGGGCTTGAACACGGCGACCGCCAACTTCGGATGGACGCAAGCCTTCGCCACAGGTACCTCCTTTTCCGTCGGCTTCACCAATCAGCGGCAGACCACCAATGACATATTCACCCAACTCAGTCCGGTTCTGAACAATGGCATGCGCATTACCTTCACTCAGCACCTGCTGCAAGGGCTGAGCATCAACGCCAACCGGCGTTTCATTACCATCGCCAGGAACAACCGCGAGATTTCCGACGTGGCCTTCCGCGCGCAGGCGATCAACACCGTGGCGCAGATTGAGAACATCTACTGGGACCTGGTGAGCGCCTATGACGACGTGCGGGTGAAGGAGCGCTCGCTGGGGCTGGCGCAGAAAACGCTCTCCGACAACAAGAAGCAGGTGGAAATCGGCACCCTGGCGCCCATCGAAGTCACGCGCGCGGAGTCCGCCGTAGCTTCCGGACAGCAGGACCTGATCGTTTCCCAGACCAACCTGCAACTGCAGCAGTTGCTGATGAAGAACGCCCTTACCCGCAACATGGCCGACGCGCAACTGGCCGCCGCTCCCGTCATCCCTACCAGCACCATGGAACTGCCCAAGCAGGAGCCGGTGGTGCCCATCCAGGACCTGATCAGCGACGCCCTGCAACACAGTCCGGACCTGGCGCAATCCCGCATCGACTTGACCAACCGCGACATCACCAAGCGAGCCACCCGCAATGAGCTGCTCCCCACCGTGGATCTGATCGCCTGGTACGGATCGAGCAGCCTGGCTGGCAACGGCAACCCCCTCTTCTGCACGGGGACGGCCGGCCAACAACTCTGCGGCCCCGGCCCCTTCCCGACGGTAACGCCCACCGGCTTCGGCGACTCATTCTCGGACCTGTTCAGCTACAAGGCTCCCGACTATGCTGTCGGCTTGAACGTCAACATCCCCATCCGCAACCGCGCGGCGCAGGCCGACCAGGTGCGCTCCGAGCTCGAATATCGCCAGGCACAGACGCGGCTGCAGCAGCTCCAGAACCAGATCGCCATCCAGGTGCGCAACGCGCAGTTCTCGGTGCAGCAGAACCGCGCCCGGGTGGACGCGGCCAGCAGCGCGCGCCAGCTCGCCTCCGAATCGCTGGACGCCGAGCAGAAGAAATACGCGCTCGGCGCTTCCACCAATACCCTGGTACTGCAAGCCCAGCGCGACCTGGCGCAGGCGGAGGCCAATGTGGTCATCGGCATGGCCGCCTATGAGAAGTCCAGGGTCGAGCTGGACCGGGTGATGGGGCTGACGCTCACCCACAACGGCATCGACATCGCCGACGCCGAAAGCGGCAAGGTCACGCGCATCCCCAGCGTGCCCGGCATCCAGCAGCGGCAGGAGCAGAGCCAGCCACCCTCAATGCAGCCGCCAAAGTAAGTACCAAGTACCAAGTACCAAGTACCGAGTAAGGCAAGTCGCTGTGTGCTACTCGGTACTCCCAACTTGGTACTTGGTACTTGCCACTTGGTACTACTCCGAATGCTATCCTTTCGCCGTGACCCTGTCCGTCGTGGTCATCAGCTATAACGAAGAAGCCAACATCGGCCGCGTGCTGGAGAGCGTGCGTCTGGCGGATGAACACATCGTGCTCGATTGCGGTTCGACCGACCGCACCCTGGAGATCGCACGCGCCTTCGGCGGCAAGACTTTCACCGAAAAATGGAAGGGCTACGCAGCCCAGAAGAATTCCGCCATCGACAAAGCCAGCGGCGACTGGGTGCTGTCGCTCGATGCCGACGAGGCGGTCGAGCCCGAACTGATGGCCGAGATCCGCCACGTCCTCGGCCACAACCCGCCGGTGAACGGCTATTACATGCCGCGCAAGAATTATTTCCTCGGCCGCTGGATCCGCCACGGCGGTTTCTATCCCGACCGCAAACTGCGCCTGTTCCGCCGCGGCTTCGGCCGGTTCGGAGAGCGCCCGGTGCACGAGGTCGTTGGAGTGGACGGCCCCACCGCCACGCTCAACCACGCCCTGGTACACAACGCCTACCCCACACTCGAGGGCTACATCCAGCACATGAATCGTTATTCGTCGCTGGGAGCGGAGATCGCCGTCGCCGAAGGCCGCGGCGGATTCAGCCTGCTGAACATCGTCATTAACCCGCTGGCGACCTTCCTCTACAACTATTTCTTCCGGCTTGGGCTGCTGGACGGCCGCGAAGGCCTGCTGCTGCACCTCTACCATTCTGCTTACGTGAGTTGGAAGTACGCCAAGGCGTGGGAACTGGCGCGCTCGCGGAGCACCGTAGGATCGCAGTAACACCTGTCGCAGTGTCTGCGGTCACACCTTTGTGTTCTTGCCCCTCTTTTCTGCATCCTCTATGATTGCGAGGTAACTGGCCTCCGTCATGACGCCCAAAGACAAGCCCCACAAGCCCAACGTCGCTGAAAGTCCCATCCAGGAAGTTTTCGAAGGACGCCATCCCTCGGCCTCCGAGAAACAGTGGGCGGAAGAGACGCTGCTGCCCACGCTGGAGAAGAATCCCGAGCGGCCGATCGGGAAACCCACGGGCGTGAACCTCGACGAGCAGGGGCACGCGCGCTACACCACCATCTCCGGCGAGCCCATCAAGCGGCTTTACACGCACGCCGACCTGCCCGAAGACTGGGAGTATGCGCGCTATTTGGGCTATCCCGGCCACGCGCCCTACACGCGCGGCATCCACGCCACCGGTTACCGCGGCAAGCTCTTTACCATGCGCCAGTTCTCCGGCTTCGCTTCGCCGGAGGAGACCAACCTCCGTTATAAGTACCTGCTCGCGTCCGGCAGTGGCGGGCTTTCGGTGGCGTTCGATCTGCCGACGCTGATGGGCTACGACTCCGACCACGCCGCCAGCGAGGGCGAAGTCGGCAAGTGCGGCGTGGCCATCGACTCGCTCGAGGACATGGAGATCCTCTTCGGCGGCATCGACCTGGAGAAGACCACGGTCTCGATGACCATCAACTCGCCGGCCTCGGTGCTGTGGGCGATGTACCTGGTGGTGGCGGAAAAGCAGGGCGCCGACTGGAAGAAAGTCTCGGGCACCATCCAGAACGACATCCTCAAGGAATACATCGCGCAGAAGGAATACATTTACCCGCCGGCGCCCTCCATGCGGCTGGTGGTGGACACCTTCGAGTTCGGCTCGCTGTTCACGCCGCGCTTCAACACCATCTCCATCAGCGGCTACCACATCCGCGAGGCCGGTTCGACCGCGCTGCAGGAGCTGGCATTCACCATCTACGATGGCGTCGAGTACGTGGAGTGGGCGCTGCGCCGCGGCCTCAAGTTCGACGAGTTCGGGCCACGCCTCAGCTTCTTCTTCAACGCGCACAACGATTTCTTCGAGGAGATCGCCAAGTACCGTGCCGCGCGCAAGATCTGGTATCGGCTGGCGAAGGACCGCTTCCACGCCAAGAAAGAGCGCACCTGGCTGCTGCGCTTCCATACTCAGACCGCAGGCGTCTCACTGCCGGCGCAGCAGCCGATGAACAACATCGCCCGCGTGGCGCTGCAGGCGATGGCGGCCGTGCTAGGCGGGACGCAATCCCTGCACACCGATGCCTACGATGAAGCGCTCGCGCTGCCTACCGCCGACGCCGCGCGCATCGCGCTGCGCACGCAGCAGATCATCGCCTACGAATCGGGCGTGGCGCAGACCATCGACCCGCTGGGCGGTTCTTACTTCGTCGAGCGCATGACCCTCGACATGGAGAAGGGCGCCTTCGATTACTTCGAGAAGCTCGACGCCATGGGCGGCATGGTCAAGGCCATCGAGCGCGGCTATCCTCAGAAGGAGATCGCCGAGGCGTCGTACCAGTATCAGCGCGCTGCCGAGGCGAAAGAAAAGATCACCGTCGGCGTGAACGACTTCGTCATCGAGGAAAAGACGCCCCAGATCCTCTACATCGACGAGACCGTCGCCCGCCAGCAGGAGGAGAAGCTGAAGAAGCTGCGCGCGCGGCGCTCGAACGAAGAAGTCCAGCGCCGCCTCGATGCCCTGAAGAAAGCCGCAGCCCAGGAGGCGCAAGTCCGCGCCGACGGCAAGATTTCCGACGCCAACACCATGCCCTACATCGTTGACGCCGTCCGCGCCTATGCCACCGTCGGCGAGATCTGCGAAGCGCTGAAGCAGGTGTATGGGATCTACACGGAAGTCAGCGTCACGTAATCGGGTCATCGGGAGATCGGGTCATCGGGTGATTTGCACACCAGGGAAAGCCATCCTCCGCTAGGGCAAGGCGCCTTGGCTCATCGCCAGATTCTCCCGCCTCGCTTCGCTCGTCGGAAGAATGACAGGTCCGAGGTGAGGCTGCTATGACCCGATGACGCGATCTCCCGATGACCCGATTTTCTCCGTGTCTCCGTGCCTCCGTGGTGAATCCAACTCTCCATGTCCATCGAATCCCACGAAGACCTTGAAGGCCTGACCCGCATCGGGCGAATTGTTGCTGACGTCCTGCGTGCGCTGCGCGAGGCCGTTCGCCCGGGCACCACCACGGCCGAACTCGACGCCATCGCCGCGCGCGAACTGGCGGCCTGCGGCGCGCAGAGTTCTCCCGCGCTGGTCTACGGATTCCCCGGCGCCTGCTGCATCAGCGTGAATGACGAAGTGGTGCACGGCGTCCCCGGCAGCCGCGCCGTTCGCGCTGGCGACATCGTGAAGCTCGACCTCACCGCGCAGAAGGACGGCTTTGTTGCTGACGCCGCCATCAGCGTCCTCGTGCCGCCGGTGGACGCGGCCACAGCTCGCCTGGCACGCTGCGCCGAGCGCGCCTTCCGCCAGGCCATGCGCTTCGCCCGCACCGGGAACAAGGTCTCCGCCATCGGCGCTTCGGTCGAACGCGAAGTACGCCGCAGCGGCTTCGACGTGGTGCGCGAGCTCTGCGGACATGGCGTCGGCCGCACCATCCACGAAGCGCCGCAGGTTCCGAACTACTACGATCCGAATGACCGGCAAATCCTGACCGAAGGGCTGGTAATCACGGTCGAGCCCATCATCACGGCCGGCCGCGACGCGGTACGCACCGACGACGACGGCTGGACCATCCGCACGATCGACGGCGCGCGCTCCGCGCACTTCGAGCACTCTCTCGTCATTACCCGCAAAGGCCCGATCCTGCTGACCGCCTGAGTTTCCAGATCACCCGATGACTCGATCTCCCGATCAGCCGATTCTCTGTGTCTCTGTGCCTCCGTGGTGAATCTACATCCCCGATGCGACATGCCGTCCGCCACCTGAAGAAGTCCGATCCTGTGCTGGCCGCGATCATCGAGCGCGTCGGCCCTTACCGCCTGACCTTTCGCGAGCCGACGTTCGAGACCCTGGTGCGCTCCATCGCCTTCCAGCAACTGAATGGCAAGGCTGCGAAGACCATCTTCGACCGGCTGGTCGCGGCCGCGGGTGGCTTGCTCACGCCTGAATCAATCCTCGCGCTGACGACTGAGCAAATGCGCGCCGCTGGCCTCTCGCGGCAGAAGCTCTCCTACATCCGCGACCTGGCGGAGCGTACGCGCTCGGGTGAGATCGATTTTGCGCGGCTGCCCGCGATGTCCGATGAAGACGTCATCGAGCACCTGACCCGCGTGAAGGGCATCGGCGAGTGGTCGGCGCAGATGTTCCTGATGTTCGCCCTGCGCCGCCCCAACATCCTGCCCACCGCCGATTACGGCGTGCGCGCTGCCATCCAGAAGAATTACCGCAAACGCAAACTCCCCGATCACAAGCAGATCGTGAAGCTCGCTCGCGCCTGGCATCCCTACTGCTCGGTGGCGTGCTGGTATCTGTGGAGAAGCGGGGAAACGATTGTGTAATTGGGTAATTTGGTAATTGGTTAATTGAAAACCAGCAAGAGCGCCCGTTCCCCGGCTTTTCAATTTCTCATTTACCAAATTACCCAATTACCCAATCCCTTGCTGTATCCTAGTGGGTCGTATTCCACGTCAAATGCCTGCTGAGAGAAAGATCCGTGTGCTTGTCGCCAAGCCAGGTCTGGACGGCCACGATCGCGGCGCCAAGGTGATTGCGCGCGCCCTGCGCGATGCCGGCATGGAGGTCATCTACACCGGCCTACGCCAGACTCCGGAGATGGTGGTCAGCGCCGCCCTGCAGGAAGACGTGAACGTCATCGGCCTTTCCATTCTTTCGGGCGCGCACAACGCCATCATGCCGCGGGTCATGGACCTGCTCCGCCAGAACAAGATGGAAGACGTTCTGGTCGTCATCGGCGGCATCATTCCCGACCAAGACATCCCCGGCCTCAAGCAGGCCGGAGTTGCCGGCATCTTCCTGCCGGGCACGCCCATGAACGAGATCGTGGAGTTCATCCGCAAAAACGTGAAGCCGCGCGGCGTGGCCGCCGTCTGAGGACGCCATCCGGCAACAGCAACTCATCGAGCAGACCATCGGCCCGGCGCCGTGGTACTGGCAGACCTTCCCTGAAATTGCCGGCGCTTCCGGCCAGCGCTACACCTGGACCTGCCACAGCGAAGTTGAGATCGAGCGCCTGGTCACGTTGCACCGGCGGCAGGAGCCGAACGCAGCGTTGCTGGCGCTGAATACGTATTGCAGTCCGTTCCTCGTGCCCGAGTCGCGGCTCGGGATATGGTGTCCCGAGCCCGGCTACCTGCGCCTGATGTGCTTCGATCCCGACCAGTTGGCAGCGTTCCCCTTGAGCGATGTCGCGGGATGGTTCAAGCGCTCGCAAGACCGCATCTATTCCGCGACCGCGCCCCTGGCCGAAATGGAGATCAGTTCGCGGCTGACCGCCGGCAAACATGCGGTCGAAGTTCCGACGGAGTTTCGCGGGATCGACGAGTTGCTGCTGGTCGGCCCCTACCCGGCAACCAGCAACGACGACGCTGCCTGCGCTATCCTCGTGCTCCATCCCAGGGCGGGAGAGGTGACGGTGCTGCCGCAGACCTGGTACACAGCGAACAAGTGCGACGTCGGATATCAGTGGATCACGCGGGTGGCGCGCGACGCCGCGACCGACAGGATCATCGGCGGCGGCATCCGAATCCGCGACTTCGAGCTGACGGAGGACGGCATGGGGCTGGAGAGGTGGATTGAATGAAAGCGCATCCGGACCAGGCTGCGACATTCTCCGGGCTGAATGCTGAGTGCTGATTGCTGAGTGCTTCCCTCGTGTCTGAATACTTCCAAATCGAGCAGACAACCGGCGCCACCGTCCTGCGCCTTACCTCGCAGGACGGCACCAACCGCCTCACCCGCGCCTGCGTCACCTCCCTCGCCCACGCTGTCAGCGAACTGGCACTCGACCCGCGCCCGCTCATCATCACCGGCAACCAGAAGTTCTTTTCCGCCGGCGCCGACCTCAACGAGATCCTCGCCCTCAGCGGGCCGGAGGCGTTCGTCTTCTCGAAAGCCGGGCAGATGATGACCGACGCCCTCGACGAGTTCCCCGCGCTGGTGATCGCGGCCGTGAACGGCTACTGCATGGGAGGCGGCCTCGACCTGGTGCTGGCGTGCGATCGCCGCATCGCCTCGCCGCATGCCATCTTCGGCCATCGCGGCGCCGCGCTCGGCCTGATCACCGGCTGGGGCGGCACGCAGCGGCTGGCGCGCCTGGTGGGGCGGGCGCGCGCCACCGAGATGTTCATCGCCGCCGAGAAGGTGAATGCCGCTCACGCGTTGCTCTACGGGCTGGTCGACGCCGTAGTCGACGATCCACTTGCCGCCGCCATCGGGCAGTTCGCATAGTCTGCGCCCCGGGTTTGCGCCCGCTCGCGCCGCTGTTGTACCGTTACCGTTTGCCCCCGCACCCCCGATGACGGACCATTCTAAGCACGCCTCGGCCGAGCTGCCGTCGAACCTCTTGAAATCCACCGTGGACGCGACCTCGGCGCGTTACGAGAGGAACATGCGCGCCATGGCGGAGCTGGTGGCCAGCTTCCGCAACGACGAAGAGAAGATCCGCGAGGGCGGCGGCGAGAAAGCCATCGAGGCCCAGCACAAGAAAAAACGCCTCACCGCGCGCCAGCGCATCGCGCTGCTGCTCGATCCCGGCAGCGAACTGTTCGAACTTGGCCTGTTCGCGGCGCACGGCATGTACGAGGAGTGGGGCGGTGCGCCGGCGGCGGGCGTCATCACCGGACTGGGTCGCATTCACAGCCGTCTGCTGATGATCATCGCCAACGACGCCACGGTGAAGGCCGGCGCCTTCTTTCCCATGACCGCGAAGAAGGTGATCCGCGCCCAGAACATCGCCCTCGAGAACCGCATCCCCACCATCTACCTGGTGGACTCCGCCGGCGTCTTTCTGCCCTTGCAGGAGGACGTGTTTCCCGACACCGACGATTTCGGCCGCGTCTTCCGCAACAACGCCGTGATGTCGGCCCAGGGCATCCCGCAGATCGCCGCCATCATGGGCATGTGCGTGGCCGGCGGCGGATACTTGCCGGTGATGTGCGACCACATCCTGATGACCGATGGCAGCGGCCTCTTCCTCGCCGGGCCGGCGCTGGTGCAGGCCGCGATCGGGCAGAAGGTGGATGCGGAAACGCTGGGCGGGGCCGCCATGCACGCGCAGATCTCCGGCACCATCGACTACCGCGAGCCCAGCGACGAAGCTTGCATCGCGCGCATCCGCTCGCTGGTGGAGAAGATGGGCTATCGCCGCCAGTCGGTGTGGGACCGCAAGCAGCCCGAGCCGCCGCTCTATTCCGCGGAAGAACTCTACGGCATCTTCGAGGCCGATCCCGCGCGTCCTTACGACATGAAGGACATTCTGGCGCGCCTCCTGGACGCCGGCCGCTTCGACGAGTACAAGCCCGAGTACGGCGGGACGCTGCTCTGCGGTTTCGCCCGCATCGGCGGCTTCGCCGTGGGCATCGTCGCCAACCAGAAGAAGCCCGTCACCGTGCTCGACGACCACGGCCAGAAGCGGGTGGAGTTCGGCGGCGTGATCTATACCGAATCTGCCGAGAAGGCCGCGCGCTTCATCATGGACTGCAACCAGAACCTGGTGCCGCTGGTTTTCCTGCACGACGTCAACGGCTTCATGGTCGGCCGCGACGCCGAGTGGAGCGGCATCATCAAGGCGGGCGCCAAGATGGTGAATGCCGTCTCGAACTCGGTGGTGCCGAAGATCGCCGTCATCATTGGCGGCTCCTTTGGCGCGGGACACTACGCCATGTGCGGCAAGGCCTACGATCCGCGCTTCCTGTTCGCGTGGCCGACCGCACGCTACGCCGTCATGAGCGGCGACTCAGCCGCCGGCACGCTGGTCGAGATCAAGATCAAGCAACTGGAGCGCGGTGGCAAGAAGCTGAGCGAGGAAGAGAAGAAAGAGCTGTACGAATCGGTGAAGCAGACCTACGACGCGCAGCAGGACCCGCGCTACGGCGCCGCGCGGCTGTGGATCGACCGCATCATCGATCCCATGGAAACGCGCGACGCCATCGTGCGCGCTTTGGAAGCCGCCGCGCTTAATCCGGACGTGCCGGAGTTCAAGGTGGGAGTGCTGCAGACGTGAACGACGAAATTGTGTCACTGAGTCATTGAGCCATTCCTCGAACAGCATCGGCGTTCAAATGACTCAATGGCCCAATGGCTCAATGACTCAATTGCAAGTGTCGTTTTTGAGTTCACATGATTGAGAGAGTCAAACTGATCGAGTGTCCGCGCGACGCCTGGCAAGGCCTGGCGGGCGTGATCCCCACCGCGGTGAAGGTGGCCTACCTGCGCGCGCTGATCGGCGCCGGCTTCAAGCATCTGGACGCCGTCTCCTTCGTCTCTCCCAAAGCGGTGCCGCAGATGGCCGACTCCGAAGAGGTGCTGCGCGATCTCGATCCTCCCGACGACGTGGAGATTCTCGGCATCGTGGCCAACGAGCGCGGCATGGAGCGCGCCATCAACAGCGAGACGGTGACCGTGGTCGGCTATCCCTACTCGGTCTCGGAGACTTTCCTCAAGAACAACGTGCACCTGACGCTGGAAGAATCCATCGAGGTGCTGGAGAAGATCAAGCAGGACGCGGATAGCGTGGGCATAGGCGTGGTCGCCTACATCTCCATGGCCTTCGGCAATCCGTACGGCGAACCCTGGAACTCGGGCGAGGTGGTCGAGGCCGTGCGCCTGCTCACCGACATGGGCATCGAAACCATCTCGCTGGCCGATACCGTGGGGCTCGCCGATGCCGACCGCATCGACGACCTGGTGTCGGCCGTGATCCCGCAGTTCTCCGGCGTGGAGGTGGGTGTGCACCTCCACAGCCGGCGCGACGACGCTGCGGAGAAGATTCTGGCAGCCTACGATGCCGGCTGCCGCCGCTTCGATGCCGCCCTCGGCGGATTGGGGGGATGCCCCTTCGCGCAAGATCTTTTGGTCGGCAACATCCCGACGGAGATCGTGCTGGAGGCGCTGGCCAGCCGCGACGTCGCGCTGCCCATCCGCAAGCCGCTCGACTCGGTGCTCAAGATGAACGCCGACATCGCCGACAAGCACGCCGCGCCGGTGAAGCAGTAGTTGGGGCCGAGTTGTGTTTAGCGTGAGTGATTGCATTGTCATCCTGAGTGCAGCCCGAGCGAGCATAGCGAGCGAGGGCAAGCGAAGGACCTGCTTTTATGATCGACCACTACTTTTACGTGTACATCATGGCCAGCAAGTCGCGCGTAATCTACATTGGGATGACCAACAGTCTTCGTAGACGGGTCTGGGAACATCGGAACGGGCTCTGCTTAGGCTTCACTCACGATTACAGGGTTCACCGGCTCGTCTACTTCGAGCGATTTCAGTATGTCCGCAACGCTATTCGCCGAGAAAAGCAGCTTAAAGGCTGGCTGCGTAAAAGAAAGATCGCACTCATCGAATCAGGCAATCCGACGTGGGAGGATCTGGCCGCGGACTGGTTCAACTCGTCTGAGACAAAGCAGGTCCTTCGCGCGCAAAAAACGCGCGCTCAGGATGACAATACATAATGTAGTTTGCTTATTGTCATCTTGGACGAAGCGAAAGACCTGCTGTTCAGTTAGCAGCTAAAGCACGTATGGATCTCAAAACCCTCCTCCTTACCGAATCCGACCGCATCGCCACCCTGGCCTTCAACCGTCCGGAAAAGCGCAACGCCATCAGCTATGAGCTGATCGACGAAATGTTTCTCGCGCTCGCAGCGGTCGAGCGCTCCGACGCGCAGGTGCTCATCATCACTGGCGCGGGCATGGCGTTCTGCTCCGGCATGGACCTCGACAACCTGCGCGCCGTTACCACGCGCTCGCACTCGCAGAATCTCGGCGATTCGCAGACCATGGCCAAGCTGTTCCGCACCATCTACGAGTTCCCCAAGCCCACCATCGCGGCGGTAAACGGAGCGGCCATGGGCGGCGGCTGCGGCATCGCCACGCTCTGCGACTTCACCGTGGCGTCCGATGAGGCCAAGTTCGGCTACACCGAGGTGAAGATCGGCTTTCTGCCGGCCATCGTCTCCACCTTTCTCATCCAGCAGGTCGGCGAAAAGCGCGCCCGCGACCTGCTGATGACCGGGCGCATCTTCTCCGCCGAAGAAGCTGAGCACCTGGGCATCGTCACCGATGTCATCTCCGGCGAGCAACTGATGGAATGGGCGCGCGAGCTGGCCGGGACGCTCATGCAGTCGAGCCCCACGTCGCTGCGCGCCACCAAGCGCCTGCTCTCGGCATTCTCCAAAGACGTGCTCGACCGCCGGATTGAGCTCGCCATCGAAGAGAACGCGCGCATCCGCACCACCGACGACTTCCGCGAGGGCATCACCGCGTTCCTCGAAAAGCGCAAGCCGCGCTGGAGCGGCAAGTAAATGTCCGCTCCCCAACCAGCGCGCCGTTGCCTGGTGAACGAAACGTGGCTGCGCGTGCGCTACGTCGAAACCGACCAGATGGGCGTCGTCTATCACAGCAACTATCTCATCTGGTTCGAGGTGGGACGGGTCGAGTTCCTGCGCCAGCTCGGCTTCACCTACCGCGACATGGAGCGCGACGACGGCTGCTATATTGCCGTGGTGGATGCCCGCTGCCGCTACAAAGCCCCGGCGCGTTACGACGACCAGATCCTGGTGCGCACCTTCTTCAAGAACCTGCGCCCGTCGCTCATCCACTTCGGCTACGAGATCCTGCGCGAGCCGGACATGACGCTGCTGGCTGAAGGCGAAACCACGCACATCGTCACCGACTCGCAATTGCAGCGCCGCGAGCTGCCAGGGAAGTATCGTGAGGCGTTCGCGCGAGCGCTGGGATGAAAGCATGCAAGCTCTCCACATCAACGGCAACGACCTCACCCTCGAAGACCTGAGAGAGGCCGTGTACGACCGCCGTCCCGTGCTGCTGGCCGCCGACGCGCGGCACGCGGTGGAGCGCGCTCGTGCCGTGGTCGAAGATCAGCTCGCCCAGGAACGCGTGGCCTATGCCGTCAACACCGGCGTCGGCAAGCTGGCCACGGTGCGCATCCCCACGGAAAATATCCGCGAATTGCAGATCAACCTGATGCGTTCGCACGCGGCCGGGGTCGGCGAGCCGCTCAGCGAGCTCGAGACCCGCGCCATCATGCTGCTGCGCGCCAACTCCCTGGCCAAGGGCTTCTCCGGCGTGCGGCCGGTGGTGATCGATACGCTCTGCGAGATGCTCAACCGCGGCGTTCATCCTCTCGTCCCGTCGCAGGGCAGCGTGGGCGCGAGCGGCGACCTGGCGCCCCTGGCCCACCTCGGCCTGGTGGCGATCGGCGAAGGCGAAGCCATCCTCCAAGGCGCGCGCGTCTCCGGCGCCGAAGCCATGCGGCGTGCCGGCATTGGGCCGCTGGTGCTCGAAGCCAAGGAGGCCGTCTCGCTCATCAACGGCACGCAGGCCATGCTGGCGGTCGGGACGCTGGCCCTGCTTGCCGCCGAGGTTTTGGTCGATAGCGCAGATGTAATAGGTGCCCTCACCCTCGACGCCCTGCAGGGCACCGACGTGGCCTTCGATCCGCGCATTCAGAGGGTCCGCCCGCACGCCGGACAGGCGTACACCGCGGAGAATCTTACGCGCATGCTCGCCGGCAGCCAGATCCGCGAATCGCACCGCGCCTGCACCCGCGTCCAGGACGCCTACTCGCTGCGCTGCATGCCGCAGGTACACGGCGCCGTGCGCGATACCCTCGCCCACTGCCGCCGCGTCTTCGATACCGAGATGAACTCGGCGGTGGACAACCCGTTGGTCTTCCCGGCGAAGAACGGCGGCGGCGATATCCTCTCCGGCGGCAACTTCCACGGCGAGCCGGTGGCCTTCGCGCTGGATTTCCTGGGGATCGCGCTCGCGTCGCTGGCCGGGATCTCCGAGCGGCGCATCGAGCGGCTGGTGAATCCCACGCTCAACGAAGGACTGCCACCGTTTCTCGCGCCCGGCGCCGGCCTGCACTCCGGCTTCATGATGGCCCAAGTCACGGCCGCGGCCCTGGCCAGCGAGAACAAGGTGCTGGCGCACCCCGCGTCGGTGGACTCGATCACCACCTCGGGCAACAAGGAAGACTACGTCTCCATGGGGATGACGGGCGCGCTCAAGCTCAAGCGCATCCTCACCAACGCGCGCTACGTGCTGGCCATCGAAGCCATCGCCGCCGCCCAGGCGCTCGATTTCCTGGCCCCGCTCATGACCAGCACACGCGGCCAGAAAGCGGTCGCGGCGGTTCGTTCAGTGTGTGCGTCGATGGAGCAGGACCGCGTGCTGGCGCCGGATTTCGCGCGGGTCGCGGAGTTGATCGCGGCGGGCAAGCTGGCGGAGGTGCTGCACTAGGGTAGCTTCAAAGTAGCTGTACCAATTCGATTGTCATGCTGAGCGAGCGCGGGCCGCTTTTGCACGCGCGAGTCGAAGCACCCCTACTTGCAAAATTTCTTTCATGTAGGGGTCCTTCGACTCGCGCGCCAAAACCAGGCGCGCTCGCTCAGGATGACACTCACAGAAAGGGACGAGGCCATGCCAAGAGCCAACAGCTAAGAGCCGCTCTGCCCCGCCAATCTCAACTCCGCCGCGATCGCCCGCATCGCCTCGATGCAGAAAGCGATGTGCTGATCGAGGTCCACGCCCAACTCCTGCGCGCCCTGAATGAAGTCTTCGCGGCTGACGCTGCGGGCGAAGGCCTTGTCCTTCATTTTCTTGCGCACCGACTTGGCATCCACCTCGGCCAGCGACTTGCCGGGCTTCACCAGCGCGGTGGCGGTGATGAGGCCGGCCAGT
>JBKQPN010000006.1:0-60167 GCA_052145015.1 Terriglobales bacterium | reverse complement strand
TCGTGGTTGCCGGTGGTGGTGAAGATCGGCACCCGCAGTCCTTTTTCTTTGTTACTCAGGATCTCGATCAGGGCTGACCAATTGCTGTCGTCCGCCGTCCGGTCCAACAGGCCGGTGCGATTGAAATCCACGAGGTCTCCGAGCATGAACACGAAATCGAGCTGTCCTTCATCGGCTTGCTGATTGGCCCACTGAATGAATTTGCGGAGACACATATTGAAATTGTTGAAATGCTGCGGGTCAGGCGTCACCGGCGAGCCCTCGATGACGGCGTGCACCTCCGCTTCCCACATGTCATTGCGCGCGGCCACGTGCAGGTCCGTCAGGTGAACAAACTTCACCGTGGAGTCGCCAACCCGCAGGCACAGGGCGTGCTTCACTCTCCCCACCACGACGCCGTGCACCGAGAGCGCCAGGTCGTACAGAGTCGGCCGCGGGTTTCGATTCACGGTCCGCAAGTGCTGTTCTCCAATGGGGGGCCTGGGCTTGGCCCACACCTGCCAGAAGGCGTGCTTGGGGAACAGTTCGGTTCGCAGTGTGGTGCTGATCAGCAGGCGCGTTTCGCCGACATTTTCGAAACTCGAAGGAAGCGCCTCGTCCTCCAGCTTGCGAGCGCCGGTGAGCTCCAGCGTGAAATCCTGGCCCTGCCCGCCGAACGATGGACTCGCACTCAGCGTGTGCGCCGCGGCATCGAAGTCTTCTGAAACCGGCGCCGCGATAATGACACGGAATCCGCGATCATTCATCGCTGGCACGCTGACAATCTCCGGGCATCCCAGATTAGGACTCACGATGAGGGAGGATTTCGGCTTATTCATCGTTCCCCTCCTTGCGCTTTCCGTGGGGTCAGCCGTTGGAGAACAGTACCTCGCCGCCGAACACGTTCCGGTTCACGGAACCCAGGCGAGCTTGGCATGGTGCGGGCGCGACGAGGCTAATCGGGGCCGTTTCGGACGTCAAGAAAAAGCGAGGGATGTTCCGAAATCAGAACAGGGGGCTTGCGCAGGCAGAAGGCGAGGCGGGAACCTGTTGAAAGCGCGCGGTTTGCTTCAGTGCGGGCCTTCGGGGAACAATCCTCGGAACTCCCCCGCATGCCTTCGCACTCGGCCAAGAGTTCTAGATTTGAAACAATGAAGTTGAAAAACTTGCATGCGTCTGGCGCCGCACGCGATCAGAGAAACGCGAATGTGGCGTGATGAGCAGCGGGGACCTATAGTCTTTCCTGGAGCGTCGCGCTGGAAGTCCACCTTATCGACGGCACCTACGAGCTGTTCCGGCACTACTACGCGCTTCCGTCCGTCCGCGCTGCCGATGGCCAGGAAGTCGCCGGCGTGCGCGGCGTGCTCGCCTCGGTTCTCGGCATGATCAGTGGTGGCGCCACCCATATCGGAGTCGCCACCGATCACGTCATCGAATCTTTCCGCAATCGACTGTGGCCAGGGTACAAGACCGGCGCAGGCATCGAACCCGACCTGTGGGCGCAGTTCCCGCTGCTCGAAGAGGCGCTCTGCGCGCTGGGCGTCGTGGTCTGGCCGATGGTGGAGTTCGAGGCCGATGATGCGCTGGCGGCAGCCGCCGCCGCGGCGGCTGGCGACGCGCGTGTCGAACGCGTGATCATCTGCACACCCGACAAGGACCTCGCCCAGTGCGTGCGCGGCACCCGGATCGTGCAGATGGATCGCCGCAAGCGCACCATTCGGGACGAAGCTGGCGTAGCCGCAAAGTTCGGCGTTCTGCCGGTGTCCATGCCAGACTACCTCGCCCTGGTTGGCGATGCAGCGGACGGGTATCCCGGACTGCCGGGTTGGGGCGCGAAGTCCGCGGCGGCCGTGCTCGCCCGCTATGGCCACCTCGAAGCCATCCCAGCGGACTGGCGTCAGTGGCGCGTCAAGGTCGTGAGTCCTGGCACGCTGGCGAAGACGCTGCTGCGCGAGCGCGATCATGCCTTCCTGTTTCGCACCCTGGCGACGCTGCGAACCGACATTCCTCTGTTCGAGTCTGTGGACCAACTGGAGTGGAAGGGTCCCACGCCGGCATTCCCTCTGGTTGCGGCGCGACTCGACGCCACCAGCGGGGGAAGCAAGCTGCTGGCGTCCGCGGTTGCACTCCACAGACCCGAAGTCTAATGCTGTACCGTGCTTGACACGATAATCGTTATATGCAAATATCAGCATCTACCGATGCCTGAGCTTTCCCAGTTTACGGCCGAGTTCTTCAAGGCTTTGTCCCACCCACTACGAGTCAGGATCCTAGATGGCCTGCGTGGTGGTGAGGTCGGCGTCAACGACTTGAGCAATCGGCTCAATGTCGAGCAAAGCACGTTGTCTCAACAACTTGCAATCTTGCGCAAGGGCAACATTGTGCTTGGCCGGAAGGAAGCCCAGAACGTCTACTATTCGGTGCGGGATCCAGCAATCCTCCGCCTGCTGGATGAAGCCAGGCAAATCTTTAACAACCACCTTATTGATATACGGGATCTTCTTTCTCAACTGACGCCGGCAGGTGACAAGTGAGCCGGCAAAGAGCGGTGCCATGCCGCAAGTTCCCGCAGACAGGCCAAAGTAAAGACTGATCCATGATCCAGACGTTCTTCGATGCGTTTCTGATCGGGCTGCTTTGTATTCCAGCCGTGATCCTGGTTGGTGGGCGGCAGCGGCCGATCCGCATTTTGGCTTCCGCGCTGCTGCTGATCGGGTTGCTGGCGGGCACGGCGGTTGCGGGCGTCTGTTTTTGGCGGGGAGATCGGCTGGCGATTGATCTCTCGCAACTCACCCCGTTGCCATTCGCGGTTGCCGTTGACCGGCTTAGCGCATTCTTTCTTCTGCTCATCTGCGGTGTGGGCGCTGCCGTCACGCTGTTTTCGCATTCCTATGTCGAACATCATTACACGGGGCTGCGGCGCGACTGGCTGTGGGCGCTGCTGCCGCTGTTTCTCTTGTCCATGATGCTGGTGGTCACCGCTTCTACTGCCTTCGCTTTTCTGTTTGGGTGGGAGCTGATGACCTTGTTCTCTGCCGGCCTGATCGTCATTGACGGCGACTCCGAACAACGCCGCCACAGCCTCTACGTTTATCTGCTCATGATGCATGCTGGCGCCGCGGCGGTCGCGGCCGGCTTTTTCCTGTTCCTGCCGAACGCCGCCGGGCTGAGCTTCGCCTCCATGCGGACTGCCGCTGCGCTCATGCCGGCGGGATTGCGGACCGCGATTTTCCTGCTGGCATTCATCGGGTTCGGCACTAAGGCCGGCATTATCCCCTTGCACATTTGGCTGCCCAAGGCGCATCCGATTGCGCCCAGTCCGGTATCGGCGTTGATGTCGGGAGTGATGCTCAAGACCGCGGTCTACGGCTTCGTCCGCTTCGGTTTTGATTTCCTCGGCGGCGGCCCGGATTGGTGGGGATACCTGGTGCTGGCTGCGGGGGCCGTTTCCGGCGTTCTGGGAGTGCTGTACGCCATCGCCGAACACGATCTGAAGCGGCTGCTTGCCTACCACAGCGTGGAGAACATCGGCATCATTTATCTGGGGTTGGGAGCAGCGCTGGTGTTTCGCGCGCACAACGCGCCAGTCTGGGTGGCTCTGGCGCTGCTGGCGGCCCTGCTGCACACCCTGAATCACGGGTTGTTCAAAAGCCTGCTGTTCCTGGGCGCGGGGGCGGTCTCCCATGCTGCTCATACCCTCGATATTGAAGAACTGGGCGGGCTTCTGAAGCGCATGCGAACCACCGGAGCGACCTTCCTGGTGGCCTGCTGCTCCATCATCGGCCTGCCGATATTCAACGGTTTCATCAGCGAGTGGCTGACCTTCCGCAGCTTCCTGGCGGGTTCGGCGCTGGGGAGCATGCCGGCAAGCGTTGTCCTGCCGCTGATGGCGGGGGTTCTGGCCCTGATCGGCGGGCTGGCAGCGGCGTGTTTCGCGAAGGTGTACGGCGTGGCCTTCCTCGGGCGGCCGCGCAGCGCAGAAGCAGATCACGCGCAGGAAGTTCCCTTCGCTATGCGAGCCAGCATGGTGCTGCTTGCGGCGCCGTGCGTGGTGATCGGGATTGCGCCCGGCTTCGTGTTGCGACCGCTGAGCGCTGCCTTGCAACCGTTCCTTCCAGGCACGGTGCTTCCTGAGGAAGCCGTCGCGATTGCGGGCGTGATGCCTTGGATCGCGGTTGGGGTGCTGGCTCTGGTTTTCGCCGCGGCCGCTATCCGCCGCGTCACCCGCGTTACGGCTACGTGGGCGTGCGGACTTCCGGGACTGGACAGCCGCATGCAATACACATCCACTTCGTTTTCCAAGCCTCTGCGCCGGGTTTTCTCCCAGGTGTACAAGCCGGACCGGACGTTGGAAATATTGCCCGCTGACCGGCCTTACATCCCCACTGCGATTTCGTACCGCTCGGTGCGAACCACCTCATTTGAGAAATCGCTCTATCGGCCGGCCGTGGAGGCCATCGTCGGCACCGCTCATCGTCTGCGGCGGCTGCAGACCGGGAACATCCAGGTGTACCTGCTCTATATCTTCATGGCGCTGGTGGCGCTGCTGGTGTTCATGAGGTTCGCATGATCTGGATCAACCTGGGGCAGGCGCTGATGCTGGTGGCCCTCGCTCCGCTGGTGCGTGGCGTGATCGCGCGTCTCAAGGCTCGCATTCAGAACCGGCGCGGAGCCAGCGTGTGGCGGCCGTATGCCGATCTGGTGAAGTTGTTCCGCAAAGAGGATCTGGCGCCACCTTCCGCTTCCATCGTTTTCCGCTTGGCCCCCTCGATTGTGTTCGCAGCAACCGTGACCGCGGCCGCCTTCGTTCCGGCGCTGCATGGTTCCGCACTGCTGGGCACTCAGGGCGACTTCATTTTGTTCGTGTACCTGCTGGCGCTTGCGCGGTTCTTCCTTTCCCTGGGGGCCATGGATGGCGGCAGTTCTTTTGGCGGGATGGGAGCCAGCCGGGAGGCGCTGGTCTCCGCCCTGGCTGAAGTTCCGCTGCTGCTGGGGCTAGTGGCAGTCGCCATCCTGGCGCGCACGGCGACGCTGGCGGGCATCGTGCAATGGACGGTGCGGCAGGATTTCACGCAGATCTCAGCCGTCCACGCCCTGGCCTTTGCCGCGCTGGCCCTGGTGGCCATCGCGGAGACCGGCCGCATTCCGGTCGACAATCCAACCACGCACCTCGAGCTCACCATGATTCACGAGGCTATGGTGCTGGAGTACTCGGGACCGAGTCTGGCGCTGATCGAGTGGGCCAGCGCCGTCAAGCTGAGCGTCTTGCTGGCGCTGCTGATCGGAGTCTTCGCCCCGTGGGGAATGGCGGGCGGCGTATCTGTGCCGGCACTGGCGCTCGCGACACTCGCTTTCCTGCTTAAGGTGTCCGTGCTGGCATTGGCGATTGCCGTCGTTGAAAGCAGCATCGCGAAATTGCGCATGTACCTGGTGCCCGACTTCCTGGGAGTGGCTTCGGCGCTGGCCATCCTGGCAGTGGTGTTCACGGCGCTGATGAGGTGAGGGATGCATCTGGTTCACTTTGCGGCGGCACGGGCGTTGGCGTCCTCTGCTGTCTTCCTTTTTATTACCGTGCTGCTCATGGCGACGGCCAAGCGGATTTCTACCTGCATTGTGCTGTTCAGCGCACAGTGCACCATCATCACGGCCGAGATCCTGGCGATGGCGTATGTCCACAAGTCGCCCGAAGCTTACGCGGTTGCCGCCCTGGTTCTTATCGTCAAGGTGCTGGCGATTCCGTACGCCCTGTTTCGCATCGTCAAGAACCTGCAGGCGCCGGGCGACATAACCGCGTCCACCACCGCGGCCCAATCCGTATTCATCGCCGCAGGGCTCATCCTGCTCTCGTTTTTCGCGGTCGAGCCGTACTCCGAGACCCTGCGCCTGGATACGGACATGCTGGCCGCCGCCATCGCGCTGGTGCTCTCAGGCGCATTCCTGATGGTGAGCCGCAAGAAAGCCCTGGCGCAGGTGATCGGCTTGCTGGTGCTGGAGAACGGTATTTTCCTGGCCGCGCTTACCACCACCTTCGGCATGCCGCTGGTGGTGGAAATCGGCATTTTCTTCGATCTGCTGATGGGAGTGTTCCTGATGGGCCTGTTCGTCTTCCGCATTCGCGATACCTTTGAGCACCTCGACGTCTCCAAGTTGCGGCGGTTGCGAGGCTGATGCGATGACACTTCTTTTTCCACTCCTCGTTCCGCTGTTGGGGGCCGCCATGATGCTGGTGTGCCGGCGGCCGGCCGCCGCGGTGCGCGTGGCCTTGGCGTTTGGGGCCCTGGAGGTGCTCGCTATCGGCAATGTAGTCTGGCGGATTCGCGCCGCCGGCGTCCTGCCGGCGGGCCGTTACCTGCGCGCGGACGGACTCACGTCCTTCTTCCTGATCAACACCGGACTTATCTTCGCGTTGGTCCTGGTGTACTCAGTGGGATACCTGCGGCACATACCCGAAGGACGGTTTTCCTCGCCGCGATGGTTCTACGGCCTGATGTTCCTGTTCCTGTTCACGATCATGGCGGTCTATCTGTCTTCCAATCTCGGCTTGCTGTGGATCTTCGTCGAGGCCACCACCCTGGCCTCGGCGCTCCTGGTGGGCTTTTACAACACCGAGGGCGCGGTCGAAGCCGGGTGGAAGTACCTGATCGTTTGCACCGTCGGGATCGCTTTCGCCCTGTTCGGCACGATCGTGCTGTATTTGGCCGCTGTCCGCGGCGGGGTGGACCCGAAATCCGCGCTCGACTGGGCTGTGCTCATGTCCGCGGCTCCCAACCTGCGCGGCGCGCAGGACCTCCTCAAGCTGGCTTTTGTTTTCGTCGCCATTGGATACGGAACCAAGATCGGCTTCGTGCCCATGCACAGTTGGTTGCCGGACGCGCACGCGGAAGCGCCCTCCCCGATCAGCGCCATGCTCTCCGCCGTGCTCCTGAACTGCGCCCTGTATGCGCTGCTGCGCTTTGACGCCATCACTTCACGCGCCATCGGCAGCGGCTTCAGCCATACTCTGCTGCTGATCTTTGGCGCCCTTTCTGTGGTGGTGGCTGGGTTCCTCATGATCGTGCAGCGTGACCTGAAACGGCTGCTGGCCTACAGCAGCATCGAACACATGGGCATCGCCGCGCTCGGCATCGGACTGGGCGGCGCTTTCGGCCTTTACGGCGCTCTCTTGCATGCGTTTAATCACTCGATTGCGAAATCGCTGTTGTTCTTCACCGCCGGCCATGTGCGCGAGAACTTTGGTACGCTGCGCATGGAACGCATCCGCGGCATGGGGCGCGCCCTGCCCTGGTCCAGCGCTGCGCTGGTCATCGGCAGCCTGGCCATCGTGGGCCTGCCTCCCTTCGGGTTGTTCGTCAGCGAATTCCTGATCCTGACCGAGGCCTTTTCCCAGGCGCGATACGCGGTTGCCGTGCTCCTGCTGGCGGCGCTCTCGGTGGTGTTTGGCGCGCTGCTGTATCACTTCCAACGCATGCTGGCGGGCGATCCGGAATCCGCTCCTGCCGGCCCCAGGCTGCCAGCCGCCGATTTTGCGGTGATGGGCGTCTGCGCCGCCTGTTTGTTCGTGCTCGGCCTGCACATTCCGGGCGCGTTCTCCAGCGCACTGCGCGCAGCCGTGGCGGTGCTGCAATGACGAAGCTCTCGGCGGAGCAGCGCCCGGAGTCCGGCGTCAGCGACGCCTTCGCCCTGCTCTCCAGCAGCAACAACCGCCTGGTCTCCCTCTTCGGCAGCCTGGATGAAGATGGCACGCGGCGCGTTCACTACCTCGTCGATGTGGAGAACCGCGAATACCGGCTCCTTACCACTGTGGTGACTGGGCCGATTCCATCCGCGACTCGTATCAGCCCGGCGGCGACGTGGTACGAGCGTGAACTGCACGACCAATACGGAGTGGAGATCGAGGGGCATCCCGATCTGCGGCCGCTCTTGCTGCATGAGAATTGGCCCGACGGCATCCACCCAATGGTGGACGACACCAGCCATGTGCCCTGGGCGCAGCGGCACTACCCGTTCCTGAGAGTGCAGGGCGAAGGCGTGTGCGAGGTGCCGGTGGGCCCGGTCCACGCCGGCATCATCGAGCCCGGCCACTTCCGCTTCAGCGTGGTCGGCGACACGGTGCTCCACCTGGAGTTGCGCCACTTCTATACCCACAAAGGGACGGAGAAGTTGTTCCAGGGCACTCCCGTCGGCAACGGTCCTATGGTGGCCGAATCGGTCTCCGGCGATAACTGCTTCGCCCACGCGGTGGCATACTGCCAGGCGGTCGAGAACGCGCTTGCGGTATCCGTGCCACCGCGCGGCGAGGCGATCCGCCTCGTCGGCCTGGAACTGGAGCGCATGCTGGCGCACATCGCCGATGTCGGCGCCCTGTGCGGCGACGTGGGCTTCACGGTTCCCGCGGTCTACAACTCAAGGATCAAAGAGTCGTTGCTGCAAGCCTCGGCCAAGTTGCTCGGCACGCGGTTCTGGAGAGGCGTGGCTGTCCCCGGCGGCGTGCGGCGCGACTTGTCCGCCGATAACGCCCGCGAGCTCCGGGAGGCCATCTCCGCAGCGGCCCGCGACTTCGCCGAGATGGCGGAGATCATCCTGGACACCCCCTCGGTGCAGAACCGCTTTGAGAGCACTGGGATTCTCAGCGCCGATATTGTCCGGGAGATGGCGGTGGTCGGACCGGTGGCGCGCGCCAGCGGCATTCCGCTCGACATCCGCCGCGACCATCCCTACGGCCGCTACCGCGAAATCCCTTTGGAAGTTCCGCACTTCCACTACGGAGATGTCCTCGCCCGCGCCCGTATCCGCATCGAGGAAACCCGGATATCCGCCCGGCTGATCGAGGAGACGCTCGGCGCCATGCCTGCCGGGGCCATTGGCTCGCCGTTGCCGGGGGAAAGCGCCGGCGAGGGATTCTCCGCCGTTGAATCGCCGCGCGGCGAACTCCTCTATTGGGTCCGCTTGCGGCAAGGGCACATCGCGCGCTGCCACATCAAGTCGCCCTCATTCCAGAACTGGCCGGTGCTGCTGCTGGCCATGCCGGGGAACATCATTGCCGATTTTCCCTTGATCAATAAGAGCTTCAATCTTTCCTACTCCGGGTGCGACCGATGATCTTCGACGTGGTCCAACGCAGCTTGCAGAGCGCCCGCACGCTGATCCCGGTGGAACAGTTGCTGGGAAACTGCAGCGGCAGTCGCATGCCCGACGTGCAGCCAGCCTTGCTCACCGCCTCCATTGCGCAACGAGCGGCAGAGGCCTGCCCGACTTCCGCGCTCGCCTTCGACGCCTCGCAGTCGCACCTTACGCTCAACTACGGCGAGTGCACCGGCTGCGGGCGGTGTATTGAAGCGGGCGAGGGCGCGTTCTTTGCCGCTGCGAAATTTGCGCGTTGCGGGGTCAGTAAGGAAGGGTTGGGGAGGCGCTTTGACTTAAACCGCGCCAGCGAGATTACGCCAGATCAGCCCGCGCTGGCCGAGACTGCCGAGAAGATTCGAGCCATCCTCGGCCGCGCCTTGAACATCCGCGAAGTAGACGCCGGTTCCTGCAACGGCTGTGAAGCAGAGATCATTGCCCTGACGAATCCCTATTACGACCTGGAACGCTTCGGCATTCATTTCGTGGCTTCACCGAAGCACGCCGACATGCTGCTGGTCACCGGCCCGGTTACCCGCAACATGGCGGAAGCGGTCAGACAAACCTACGCGGCCACCCCCTCCCCCAGGCTGGTGGTCGCGGTGGGTGCTTGCGGGTGTGGTGGTGGCATTTTTGCCGGCAGCCATGCGGTTGTAGGCGGGGTGGATGCCGTCATCCCGGTGGACGGGTACATACCGGGCTGCCCGCCGACTCCCGCGATGCTGCTGACAGGCATCTTGCAGGTGTTGCGCCGCAGTTCCTGATTGCGCAACATCTCCGGCGACGGCCAGCAGATATCTCAGACCGTGGCAACGGGAGCACTGGATCGCCGACAGACGCGGGGGTGTGTCTTAATTGTGATGCTGGTCACGCCGATATGTGACCGCGGACACTGTACCCTGCGCCCCGCTCGTGCACAATGCTTTGCCATCCGCCGTGCCCCTAGTTGCGGCGGGGCGTGAGGGTGGCTCCTGGATGCCGACGACCCCAGAAATGTTGCTGGCAAGGTGCGGTCGCCGATCCTGTCGCCTCTGGGATACGCTCCTCTTCCTGACTGCTGACATGGCTGTTCCTTCCGTGACAAAAACTGGTCGCGCGAATTGCACAGCGGCGCCAACCAATCGCCGCGATTCCCGGGTCGAGTCGTTTCGCCCAGATTGCCATGAAACGAACTCCTGATCCGGCTGCTGAAAGCCGGCCCTGACACTTCATACGAGGAGTGCGAAATGTCCAAGCACTGGAGGACAGTCTTTTTCGGCGTCATGGCCATCCTGGCCGTGGTCATCGTTGTGCTGGCGACCCCGCCGCGCGCTGATGCCATACCGGCATTTTCACGGCAGTACAACACCTCTTGCAGCACCTGCCACATCGATTTCCCCAAGCTCAACGATTTTGGCAAGGCCTTCAAGGACGCGGGGTTCAAGTTCCCCACCGATGACGAGTCGATGTTGAAAATCCCGCCGGTGCTGCTGGGCGCTCCGGCGCAGTCCGAACTCTGGCCCAAGGCCATCTGGCCGGGCTCGATCCCCGGTCAGTTGCCGGTCGGGCTGCGCATGAACAACTACTTCCAGGTGGTTAGCGCGAATCGCGGCAATCTCACCGGCGGAGGCGTCACCCCGCCGGGAACCGGTTTTGTTCCCCGCACCGACTTCGAGACCGGTTTCTTCAGCATCTTTACGGCGGGCAATTTTGGCAGCGACATTGCTTTCTGGGCAGACGACGACATCAGCGTGGCTGGCGCGAACGCCAACGGCGGCCTTGGCGATGGCTACCTGAAGTTCGTCAATATCGGGCGTTTCATGCACCTGCCCAAAGACGCGCTTACCTTCCGGGTGGGCCAGTTCGAGCTCGACCTGCCCTTCACCCAGGCGCGCAGTTACAACATCAGTCCTTACGACATCTACACCGAGGCCAATATCGGCGCCATCAACACCCTGTTCCCGCAGCAGAACGTGAATAATGGGTTTGCGCTGGCGGACGCCGCGCAGGGGGTGGAGTTCTCCGGTGGCCATCAATATGGCGGCTACCACTATTCTGTGGCGATTGTGAACCAGAACACCGGCGGCCCGATCGACACCGGAACCAATATCCCGACCGCAACCGGCGGCAACAACGGGGGCGTGGGCTTCTTCTCCGACTCCAACTTCAAGGACATCTACGGCCGCTTCTCCTACCGCTTCAATCTGGAGCGCAATGCGGAGAGCCGCCACTCCATCCAGGCTGCCGGACCCGCGGGCCCACGCGACCACACTTATCTCCGGCTGGGCGTGTACGACTTCTACGGACGCAGCGTGCAGCGCTTCACCGGGACAAACGGGACGCTGACCGCTCGCGAGCCTTTCTATCGCCTGGGCGGCGACTTCGACTTCGGATACCACGGGGTCTTTAATCTCTACGGCCTGTTCATGTACGGCCGCGATCACAACCTGCTGCCGGTCGATAGCGAGGGAGCGCTTCTGCCTTTGCCCCTTGCAACCGGCACGATGATTTCCGGCTTTATGAATGGCGTTCCCGCCACCTTCAGCGGCGGATTCATGCAGGCGGACTACATGGTGTACCCCTGGATGATGGTGATCATGCGCTGGGACTCGGTCCACTCCACGGCGGACCTGCTGAATGGCGCCACGAATTATCCGTTCCCTTTCAATACCACGCGCAACAGGTTTACTCCGGGCGCTCAGTTCCTGATCCACGCCAACATCAAAGCTTCGTTCGAATACCAGATTCGGCCGCAGCAGTCCGTCACTGTGGGTGCGAACGGGTTGCCGGCCCAGCCGTTCCGAACCAACGCGGTGACGGCCGGTTTGGAGTTTGTCTATTAGCGCAGCACAAGATTGCCGACCTTAGGAGGTCATGGAACTTATGAAGCGTCTCTCTGTCGTACTCGCGGTCGTGATGGTGCTGGCGCTGGCGGCCAGTGCAGGCAGCATTTCGGGAAAAATTTCCGGCGTCAGCGGGAAGTCCGTGGTCTATGTGGATACCATTGCGGGCAAAACCTTTCCCGCTCCCGCCCAGCACCCGGTCATGGACCAGAAGGGGCTGCTCTTTGTCCCGCACATCATGGTGGTGCAGCAAGAAACCACCGTCGATTTCCTGAACAGCGACAACGTGCAGCACAACGTCTTCTGGCCGTCCATCGGCGGGGACAAAAAGGCCGGCCACAACCTCGGTACCTGGCCCAAGGGGGAGAAGAAGTCCTGGAAGTTCGACCATCCCGGCGCGGCGACGCTGCTTTGCAACGTCCACCCGGAGATGTCGGGCTACATCGTGGTTTCACCCACGCCCTACTTCGCCGAAACCGATGCTAGCGGGGCGTTCCACATCAAAGACGTTCCCGACGGCAGCTACACGGTGGTGGCCTGGCATGAGGGCGCAAAGACCCAGTCCAAGCCCGTCACGGTGAAGGGAGATACCACGCAGGACTTCACGCTCTCGAAGTGATTCAACCCGGGGCACAGGGACCACGATGCAGAACCGGTACGTCAACAAGAAAGTCGATCGCGACTGGCTGAACACGAATTTTCCCTGCATGATGGCGTGCACGGCGCACACCAATGCCGGGCGTTACGTCAGCCTGATCGCCGAAGGACGCTTCGAGGAGGCGTACCGGTATGCCCGCGATCCCAACCCCATGGCCAGCATCTGCGGGCGCGTCTGCGCGCACCCTTGCGAGACCGCGTGCCGGCGCGGCGAGATCGACAAGCCCATCTCCATACGTGCGCTGAAACGGTTTCTTACCGAGCGCCACGGGCCGGAATCCAAGCACCCGCTGCCGCCCAGTACGGAAAGGATCGAGAAGCTGCCATTCAAGGTCGCTGTGATCGGCGGCGGACCGGTGGGACTCTCAGCGGCGCATGACCTGGCGTTGATGGGGTACGCGGTCACCATCTTCGAGGCTGCCCCGGTCGCCGGGGGCATGCTGTACCTCGGCATTCCCGAGTATCGCCTGCCGCGCAGCGTGGTGGAAGCGCAGGTGCGCGAGATCCTCGAGACCGGCGACATCACCTTGAAGCTGAACGCCGCCGCCGGCCGCGACTTCACCGTCTCCGAGCTGCGCCGGCAGGGCTTTGACGCGGTGCTGATCTCCGTGGGCGCGCACCGCAGCCGCGACCTCACCATTCCCGGCGTGGATTTGGATGGTGTCTACAAAGGGATCGAGTTCCTGCTCAACGTCAACCTCGGCTACAAGTTCACGATTGGCAAGAAGGTGATCGTGATCGGCGGCGGCAACGTGGCCATGGACGTGGCGCGCTCGGCCGCGCGCGAGGTGCTGAAGGAACACGGCGCCACCGACGAAGTCGTGCCCAGCGCGGAGAACGAGGCGGCGGTGGCCGCTCACGAGATGGTGGACATCTCGCTATCCGCCCTGCGCATGGGCGCGCGCGAAGTCCACCTGGTGTGCCTGGAGCGGCGGAACGAGATGCCGGCGGCGCTGGAGGAGATCGAAGAAGCTGAGACCGAGGGCATCATCATCCATCCCGGCTTCGGCCCCAAGCGCGTGATCGGCCGCGACGGCAAGGTCGCCGGCCTCGAAACCCTGGACACCAAGCGGGTCTTCGACGAACAGGGCCGCTTCAGTCCTACCTTCCACGAGGGCAGCGAGAAAGAGCTCGACTGCGACACCATCATCATGGCCATCGGGCAGGCGCCGCGGCTCGATTTCCTGCGGCCGGAAGATGGCGTGCAGATCTCGCCGCGCGGCCTGATCGCGGTCAACCGCGAGAGTCTGATGACCACGGCCCCCGGTGTTTTTGCCGGCGGGGATTGCGTGTTCGGGCCGCGGCTGATCATCGACAGCGTTGGCGATGGCAAGCGGGCCGCCGTCGCGATCGACGAGCACCTCCGTGGCCGCAAGCATCGCGAGCCCATGGTCGAGGTTGAGGTGCTCAACCGGCATCGCATGTTCCACGACTTCATGGAAATCACCCGGCCGCCCATTCCCATGCTGCCGGTGGACCGTCGCACCGGCATCACCGAAGTCGAAATTGGCTACGACGAAGAAAGCGCCATGGCCGAGGCTCGCCGCTGCCTGCGCTGCTGGGTCAACACCGTCTTCGAAGGCACACGGGTGGACGGCTCGGAGTGCATTCTCTGCGGAGGATGCGTGGATGTGTGTCCGGAAAAGTGCCTGAGCCTGGTGTCGCTCGACCGCATCGACTTCGCGCCGGTAGCGGACGCCATCCGCAGCAACCGCGAACTGTTTGGGGTCGAGCTCAACGATATTGCGGCGGAGGAGTTGGGGGTCATCACCGGCTCGGCCATGCTCAAGGACGAGACGCGCTGCATCCGCTGCGGTCTGTGCGCTCTTCGCTGTCCGGTGGGAACCATCACTATGGAGTCCTTCAACCTGATTCCGGCGGAGCCGACCGGACTGATTCCCATCCAGACGATGGACCTGGTGCAGATCAATTTGGCAACCAGCGCTCCGGCTGGAACGTGACGTTCGCGCGCAACGTCCCGAGGTCGAGGTTTATGGCAGACGAAGGCAAGCACGAAAAATCTGAAGGCGGGGAACAAGGCCTCGACCGGCGGCAGTTCTTTGTGCGCGTGGGACTCGGATCCCTGGCCGTCGCGGGATTAGGAACGGCCGTGTTCGCCTACCAGTATCTTGCGCCCAACGTGCTCTACGAGCCGTCGCCCATTGTGAATGCGGGCAAGGCGGGAGGCTACCCGCCGGATTCCGTCACGCTCGACCCGGCGACCGGAATTTTTGTGGTCCGTGAAGCGGAGGGATTCTTTGCGTTGTCCGCGGTCTGCACCCACCTTGGCTGCCTGACCGCCTGGAAGCCCGACCTGGGCATCATTGCCTGCCCCTGCCACGGCAGCAAGTTCAACCGTGACGGCACCAAGATCACCGGTCCCGCCCCCCGGCCGCTGCCCTGGCTGCGCATGTGGCTGAGCGATGAAGGCGACCTGATGGTGGACCGCTCCAACCTCATCGCCGCGCGAGAGTTCGTGAGGATCTGATGGCGAAATCGCTGACCACCTACCTCGACGATCTGCGTGACAGCCGGGTGTGGCGCTCCATCTTCCGCAGCGGCCCCGGACAAAGCAACCTGCATCATGCCCTGGTAGTGCAGTCGAACGTCTTCCTCCACCTGTTTTCGGTGAAGGCGCGCAAGCGCGTGCTCGACTTCAACGTGACCTGGTATCTGGGCGCGCTGACCTTCGGTTCATTTCTGGTTCTGGTGATCACCGGCGTTCTGCTCATGCTCTATTACCACCCGGCCGTGCCGCTGGCATACACCGACATGAAAGACCTGCAATTCGTGGTCTCTTCCGGCGTGTTCCTGCGCAACCTGCATCGCTGGTCGGCGCACGCCATGGTGCTGCTGGTGTTCGCTCACATGTTCAAGGTGTTCTATCGCGGAGCGTACCGTCCGCCGCGGGAATTCAACTGGGTGATCGGCGTGGTCCTGCTGCTCATCACTCTGTTCTTGAGCTACACCGGATATCTGCTGCCCTGGGACCAGCTTGCTTACTGGGCGGTGACGGTAGGCAGCAACATCGCCTCCGCCGTCCCGGTTTTCGGACACCATATTCGCTTCCTCATGCTGGGTGGAAACCTGGTAAACGCTAATGCTCTGCTGCGTTTCTACGTGCTGCACTGCATGATCCTGCCACTGGCCGCGATCCTCTTCATCGCCATCCATTTCTGGCGCATCCGCAAGGACGGCGGTTTGTATGCCGGCACCCCCAGCACCGTCGCGGAAAAAGAGGGGGAACGATGAGCGACCCCAAAGATTTCACCGCCGGCTTCGACTCCAACGCGCGCAAAGCGCCGGTGCGGGTGGCGTTCGTCACCCGTCGCACCTCTCCGCAAGTGAAAGTCGCGGACGAAGATCAGGTGATGACCCACCCCGGAGTGCTCTTCCGCGTGGCGGTCGCCGTGGAGCTGCTGACCATCGCGCTGGTGGCTTTGGCGCTGGCTTGGGACGCGCCGCTGGAAGGCCTGGCCGATCCCATGCACACTCCCAACCCCGCCAAGGCGCCGTGGTATTTCCTGGGGCTGCAGGAGTTGCTGCACTATTTTCCGCCGGTGGTGGCGGGCGTTCTGATACCGACCCTGGTGGTGATCGGGCTCATCGTCATTCCCTATTTCAATATCAACATCCAGGCGGAAAGCCTGTGGGCGCGGGACGGCGTCAAGCGCTTGCGGATCGTTGCGGTGGTGGCGCTGGCATTGTGCGTTTTCCTGGCGGTGTTCGATGTGTGGGTGGCGCTGGTGCCCACGGTGGTGATTGCGGCTTTTATGTTCATGGCGGCGCGGAGTTCGGCGCAATCGGCGTCGCGCATGCGCCGCTGGCTGCATTCCAAGACGCTCTCTTTTTGGATCATGACGTGGTTTCTGGCGGAAGCGGCGGTGCTGACCGCGATCGGCACGTTCTTCCGCGGCCCAGGCTGGTCCTGGGTCTGGCCCTGGAGAGGCTGAGCTGAGTGTCCCTCGCTGAAAAAATCCGCTCCTTACGTCAGAAGCTGTTCGGCGATCCAGCGCGCGCCTTCGGCTCCATGAGCCTGGTGCTGCTGGCCATGCTGGCCATCGCCCCCGCGAAGAATTTTTTCAGCGAATGGAGGCACTACCAGAAGGGATACCTCAAGCTGGTCCGCACCCGCGCCGATGCCCTTACCCTGGAACGCCACTTCTCGCCCGGGTTCAAACAGATATGGCTGCCGGAGATGGGTGCGGTGGACCGCTGCACCACCTGCCACGTTGGTCTGAAGGAAACCAGTTTGTCCGACGTCAGCCTGCAGCCTTACCGGCCGCATCCGCCAATTCCGCATTCGCTCACCGAATTCGGCTGTGTGGTGTGCCATCGTGGCCAGGGTGCGGCGACCACGGTCGAGGAAGCGCACAGCAGCACCAAGGCGTGGGAACAGCCCATGCTGCCGGCACGGTACCTGGAATCCTCCTGCGGCCAGTGTCACCTCGGGCCCATGCTGGGAACGCCTCAACTGAATCTCGGACGCCAACTGATCACGCGTTACGGGTGCGTGCGCTGTCACGCCGTCATGCAGCCGGACGGTACGCGCATGATGGCCAGCGATGATCCGCCCTCGCTCGAGCACATCGCCGAAAAGACCACGCGCGAGTGGGTTTACGCCTGGGTCAAGAATCCGCAGGCTTACGCCGCTACGGCAACCATGCCGAACTTTCAGCTCAGCGACGACGACGCGCGCGATGTCTCGGCGTTCCTCATGGCGCAAAGCACCCCGCTGGCGGCGATCCACAACCAGCCTGCTTCTAAGGCCGCAGCCAGTCCTGAGGCCACGGCCGGCGCCAGCCTTTACGGAGAGTCCTTCTGCGCTTCCTGTCACGCGGTGCAGAATGCCGCGGGCGCGCTGGTCGGCGGAGATCTGGGGCCGGAGCTGACCCGCATCGGCAGCAAAGCCAAGCCGGAGTGGCTGGAAGCCTGGCTGCGCAACTCGTCGCTCTACGATCCCGACACCAAGATGCCGCATTACCGCTTCGATCCGAAGCAGATTGCCACGCTCGCCGGCTTCCTTGAGGCCAAGACTGATAGCGACCTGCTGGCCAACGTGCACTTGGCGGAAGCGACTCCCGCTCAGATTCAGCACGGCAAAACGCTGGCCACGGAATACGGCTGCGCTTCCTGCCACGAAATCAACGGCATCAAGAAGCCGGAGAACTTCGCGCCCGAACTCAGCCGCGTGGGCAGCCGTTCGCTGGCGGTGCTGGCATTTCCGGAAAAGATCCCGCACACGCTGCCGGACTACATCGACGCCAAAGTGCGCAACCCGCGTGCCTTCGGCAGCGGCCTGAAGATGCCGCAATACACCTTCACCGAGCAGCAACGCAACGCTATCACCACGGCGTTGCTGGCCCTGACCGAGCGCGCCCAGACGCAGCCGCCCGCGCTGCGCACCGCGGCGGTGCACGAGTCGAACTACAGTCCGGCCGGCAAGGCGGGACAGCTCATGGCCGACCTGCGCTGCTTCAGTTGCCATGCCATCAACGGCCGCGGCGGCGACATGGCGCCCGACCTGAGCTGGGAGGGCAGTGCGGTGCAGCGTTCGTGGCTGGCGGAATTTCTGCGCAACCCGGAAACGCTGCGCCCGGCGCTGATCCGGCGCATGCCCAAATTCAATCTCACGGCTGATGAGATCAACACCCTGACCGACTACATCATGGTTGTTTACCAGACGCCGGTCGTCGACAGAGACTCCATGCCGGCCTCCAGCTTTACGCCGGACATAGTCGAGCAGGGGCGGCAGCTCTTTTACTCCAAGTACGCCTGCCAGTCGTGCCACATCGTCGATCCCCACAAGGACAAGGGATACATTGGGCCGGCGCTTTGGGCCGTGGGCGCGCACCTGAATGGGGCTTGGGTCTACGCCTACTTGAAGAACCCGCAGGCGATGCGTCCGGGAACACTCGAACCCGATCAGCACTTGAGCGACGCCGAGGCGCGCAGCCTGACCGCGTTCCTGATGGCCCAGAAATCTGCGAAGCAGGCGGGGAAGAAATGAAGCGCGCGATCACAATCCTTGGCTGCCTGGCCGTGCTCGCCGGCTGCGGCCGGCCGAAGACCGCCCCGGTCCCGCAAGCCACTGCTCACGGAGCCGCGCTGGTTGAAGTGAGCGGCGGTAAGCAGGTAGCGCAGGCAGGGACGATGCTTGACCAGCCCGTGGTGGTGCAGGTGAATGACGCGCAGAACAACGCCGTCGCCGGAGCCGCGGTTGTCTTCCACGGCCCCGCAGGCGTGAGCTTCAATCCGGCTTCAGGATTGACCGACTCCAGCGGCCAGCTCTCGACCGTCGTCACTCTGGGCGGCGTGGCCGGCCGTTATGCGATCCGAGCCACCACCACCGACGCCGGCGGGAAGAACATCGAGGTCAAGTTGGAAGAGATCGCGCTGGGATACCAGCAGACGCTCGGCCGTCAGCTCAACCTCCAGTATTGTTCGCGTTGTCACGATCCGGAATCTACTCGCGAGCGCGTCTCCAACTATGACAACCTCACCACCAAGCCGCATGCCTTCGCTGAAGGCGACACGCTCAACAAGATGAGCGACGCCGACCTGGTGGCGATCATCAGCCATGGCGGCCCGGCGCTGAGCCGATCGCCCGAGATGCCTTCGTTTGGATACACGCTTTCGAAGTCCGACGTTCAGGCGCTGATCTCCTATATCCGGGCGGTTGCCGACCCGCCTTACCATTCGGCCGGTGTGGTCTATGCAAAGAATTAGTGCCTGGTGGGGATTGCTGCTCGTCCTGGCAGCGATTGCGCCCGCGATGGCACAGGTAGTCTCTCCCCTGGAGATCGCCGACCCGGAGCTGCGCGCGCTGCAGCAGCGCTATACCGGGGCGTTGCAGGCGGTCGCCACCCAGATGGAGACCCTCAAGTTCCCCTATCCGTTCTATTTCAGCCGGGTGCTGGACGTGAATGAGGCTAAGCAGCGGCAACTCGACCAGCGCTCCATCCGCTTTGCGAAGTTCGAGAACCAGACGGTGCTGCAGATCACCGGCAATTACTACGCTTCCTATGCGGCTCCGCCCATGGATGGCAATGCCCGGGCACGCAAGACGTTCCTCGACGTCATGCTCCCGCTGTTGAAGGCCGCGGTGCCGCAATTTCCCTCCGACCAGGACTTCCAGGCGTTTGCCCTGGAAATCTCTCATCACATCCGGGGCACCGTGTCGGGCATCAAGGCGGAGAATTCCGAGAACGTAGTTGTGGTCCTGCCGCGGGCCGCCGCCAAGAAACTGGTAAACGCTACGGATGTCGAGGGACAGCAGGCGGCGCTGCTGGATGGCCACGCCTACCTTAATGGCGAACCCATGATGCTGTGGCTTTCCGACGATCCCGTGCCCGCCGACTGGAACAAGCATGCCAAAGGAAAACGCGAGCGGGCGCCGGAAGCGCTTCCCCAGCCCGTTCCCGCCGCCGAGGCTTCGGTGGCGCAGGCCTTAATCAAGCCGCCCGCCATGCCTGTCCGTTTGATCACGCCGGGCACGCTGAAGACGCTCGAAGCCTCCCACCAGGAGGTGGTAGCGCGCATCCTCAGGGACCTGGCATCCCAGGCAAACTTCGTCGCCTATGCTCCACCCACTTTCATAGGTTTCCACGAGGGAGCCTACCTGCAACTTTCCATGACCACCACCTTGGACCAGAAACAGCCGGTCAGCCGGTACGCCGCGGCAGCGCTGGCATTTGACGATCACGTCTCCCACCTGGTGCGGCCCGTGCTCGCCTACTTCCAGCAGGATTCCAGCTTTGATGGAGTGGATTTCAGCACTACCGTCAAGGGACCCGCGGTAGAGAAATCGCTGTCCGTGGAATTCTTTTTGCCCTTCAGCGCCATGCGCTGCTATGCGCAGTACGACTGCAGCGGGCAGCAGTTGCTGAACTCGGGGATCGTCCTCATCAACGGAGAGCGTGCCGGGCTGGACCTCCAGGCATCCGAAACCAAGCGGTGATCCAGTCGGCGGGACGGGATTTCGCTGCCCGGAATCCAGCGGCCTCCGCCGGAGTTGCCAAGCTGCGACGGCTCCGTCTTTGAGAGCGGGGGCGCTTGTTCGGAAAGTGGAACATAGGCAGAGAACAACGGCTCACCGCGAAGCAAAAGGGTTCTCTCGTCCGTGCTGGGGAGCGCAATGCGCTATGACCTGCTCACCCGGAATCCACTTCTGGCGGTGCAGATACCCCGGTCCAAAGTAGTGAACAAGAAAAAACAGAAGCCGCATATCACCCCGGAAGAGTTCGACCGGCTGGTTGCGAATTGGGGCGGGAAGGGCGCAAAGAAGCGGATCAAGCTGGTGCGGTCGGATGCGCCGCATGATCTCGTGTTCCCGTCGCTCCGCACTGGTGCTCCGATGCGGGACGGCAACATCCTGCGCCGGCACCTGCGCCCGGCAGCGCTCAAGCTGGGCATGGACCCCAAGAAGGCAACCTCGCGCTCGCTGCGGACATCCTGCGCGACGTGGATGGTCGAAGCGGGAGCCAACCCCAAAGACGTGCAGGGCCAGATGCGGCACTCCCGCATCTCGACGACGATGGACGTCTACGCGCAACACGTACCCGAGAGCCAGGGGCGCGCTGTGGCGAAGATGATGGACATGGTGACGGCGAGACGGGCGGCCCAACTGGAGCAGTGGAAGAGCAGGGCCATCAACTGATTTGTGGAACGTAATGGAACGTGATTCGGAAAATGACCGCGCTAAGTGATTGGAAACATGGTGGAGCTAGTCGGGATCGAACCGACGACCTCATCGTTGCGAACGATGCGCTCTCCCAGCTGAGCTATAGCCCCACGCGGCCGGACAATTATTCTAGCAGACGCGCCCGTACCTCCTATTGCGCGAAGGAACCTAATGCCTGCCGAAGCGCGCCGTCAACCTGCGCGCCATCGGGCAGACTGCCCTGGGCGAAATCGCGAGCGCCACCGCCCCGGCCACCGGCGGCGGCCAGCGTGTCCTTCAACAGCGCGCCCATGTTGAACGGCAGCCCCGGCGTCTGGCAGAAGATCAGCGTCGGCGGACCGGTGGTCGAGGCTACCAGCGCTACGGCCGGACCCGCGGCGGCGATCTTCTGCGCCAGCAGCTTGACGAAGGCCACGTCGCGATCAGGAAAGACCTTCGTCACCATGTGAAAAGGATCGCTTCGCGAAGAATGACGCAGAGTCGACTCGGCCACGAGGCGCGCCGCACAGAGTTCCGCCAGCTCTTCCAGCAGCTTCTGCTGCGTTTTCTGCGCCGCCTTCAGCTCCCCCTGCGCCTTCCGCACCTGTTGCGGAACGTCGGAGATATGCGCCGAAAACGCCGCGGCCGCCTCCACCAGCGTAGCGTAATCGCGCTGGGCGGCGGCGACGGCTCGCTCTCCGCACACGAACTCCACGCGCACGCCCTGGCGCGCGTTCTCGGTCTTGCGCAGCAGGATGGGGCCGATCTGGCCGGTGGAACGCACATGGGTGCCGCCGCAGGCGGTGAGATCGAAATCGCGGATGTCGATGAGGCGCAGCTTTTCGCGTTGCGCTTCCGGCAGCTTGCGCACGCCCAGTGCCCGCGCTTCTTCGAGCGAGGCGAAGCGAATCTCCACCGGGCGGTCGTCGGTGATCACGCGGTTGGCGAGCCGGCCGGCCTCCTCGAGTTGCGCCGGCGCAAGCGAGCGCGCCTGCAGGTCGATGGTGCAGCTCTCCTCGCCCATGTGGAATGAAACCGTCGGCATTGCGAACAAGCGCACAAAAGCGGCCGAGAGCACGTGCTGCCCGGAGTGCTGCTGCATGTGGTCGCGGCGCCGCGCAGCGTCAATCGTGCCGCGGACGCGGGTTCCCGCCGCCAGGCTCGCCGCCGCATCGAGGTAATGGAGAATCGTTCCGTGCTCGTCTTCGGCCACCTCGGTAACCCGCAGCTTCTGTCCATTCGCCTCGAGCCAGCCGGTGTCGAAAACCTGCCCGCCACTGGTGGGATAGAACGCTGTCTGGTCGAGAATGACGGCCGGGCGCGCTCCGGAGACGACCTCGCACACGGCGGCGTCGAATTCGTAGAGGAACGAGTCGGTGTAGTAGAGGCGGGAAGTCATGGGGATTTGTGATTTCTGATTGGTGATTTGTGGTTTTTCCAGCGCCAGCGAGAAATCGCAAATCACAAATCACAAATTCAATACGGTCCTATGATTCCGCCGATCGCGCCCGACACGGGCGCCTTCTTCTCCGCCGCGATCACATCAATGTACTTCAAGCCCGAGCCGGTGTTGAAGAGCACGACTTTCTGTTCGGGAGTGAAGAATCCGCTGGCCAGCAGGCGGCGATAGGCAGCCAGCGCGGCCGCACCCTCGGGAGCGGCAAAGATGCCATCGTGAGTGGCCCAAGCGTGCAGGGCATCCATGATCTCATCGTCGCTAACCGCGATGGCGGTGCCCTGGCTCTGGTGCAGAATGTCGAGGATCAGGTAATCGGCGTAGGCTTTGGGCACGCGCAGGCCGGCGGCCAGAGTCGTTCCATGGGGCCATGGATCCGACACCGTCTTACCTTCATCCCATGCTTTAACGATGGGCGCGCAGCCGATTGACTGCACAGCCACCATGCGCGGCCATTTTTTACCGATCCAGCCCAGAGCTTCCATCTCCTCGAAGGCCTTCCACATGCCGATCAGGCCGACGCCGCCGCCGGTGGGATAGATGATGGCGTCGGGCAGCTCCCATCCCATCTGCTCGGCCACCTCGTAGCCCATGGTCTTTTTGCCTTCCACCCGGAACGGCTCCTTGAGACTGGAGATGTCGAACCAGCCCTCCGCCTGCTTGCGCTCGCCGACCATGCGCGCGCAGTCGCTGATGAGTCCGTCCACCAATGTGACGTGGGCGCCGTAGGTGCGGCACTCCACCAGGTTGGCCTGGGGAACATCGCGCGGCATGAAGATGTGGGCCTCGATGCCGGCGGCGGCGGCGTACGCGGCCAGCGCGCTGGCGGCATTTCCCGCCGAGGGGACGGCCAGCTTCTTCAGGCCATAGGCGCGGGCCATGGTGACGGCCGCGCACAGCCCGCGCGCTTTGAAGCTGCCCGTTGGATTGAGACCTTCGTCCTTAATCAGGACATGCGGGTATTGGCGGCTGTGCAGCAGGGGCGTGAAGCCTTCGCCCAGGGAAACAGGTTCGGCGTCGGGCAGGACTTCGACATAGCGCCACATGCTGGCCACACGCCCGGCAAGCATCTCGCGCGTGAAGCGGCCGCGCAGCGCTTCGAGGTCGTAACGGACGTAGAGCGAGCCGCCGTCCTGGGGGCAGACGGTCCGCGGCTCGTCCGCCGAGAGCCGCGCTCCGCACTTCGAGCACTCCAGCGCAACCATCTTCGCCATGACCGGGCAGTGTAACAAACCCCGCGGATAGCTCCCGGAATGGGGGCTCCCAGAAAGGCACGTGTGGGTACCACCGTAACGGTGAAAGCTTAAACCTACTACCGATAACATCCGATAAATTTCCTGGCAGGCGGCGCGTTTTATTCACGCCGCAGCAAATCTCAGATTTGTGGGTGGCCGGCGTCGGCCAGGGACGACCGCCGGTGGGAAACTCGAAATCCAGACGCAAGGGATAGGTGTGCCCTGGTACGCACCCCTGGGAAGGAGGAGATCCATGCGCAGAACAGCGTTGGCAGTAGCATGGTGTCTGTTGGGGTTCAGCGCCGCTACTTTCGCACAGCAGCAGGCTACCCTTCGCCCTGCGAAGTCCTACGTGTCCACGAGCGAGCCGACGCCGTTCGTCCTCCGGAGCCAGGTGACAGAAGTGGCGGTAGAGCTGGCGGTGACCGATCAAAGCGGCAAGCCCGTCGGGGAACTCCGCCGCGATGATTTACAGATTTTCGACAACGGTAAACCGGCAGCGATCACCCAGATCCGCCCGGAAGACGAACTGCCACTGCGAGTCGCCCTGGTGATCGACTGGAGTGACTCCATGCAGAAGGACCTGGGGTTCGAGCGCCAAGTGGCGCTGGACTTCCTGCGCACGGTGCTGCGGCCCAATATCGATCAAGCCATGGTGGTGGGTTTCCGGTCACGCGTCGAAGTCACCCAGGCGCTCACCAGCGACGTCCCCAGTCTGGAGGCGGGGCTGCGGCCGGTCGCCGGTGTCTCCCTGAGTTCGGTATACGACGCGCTCACCACGGCTGCCGATGAACTGCGCAAGACCGACCCCTTCCTTCCGCAGCGCCGCGCCATCGTACTGCTAAGCGACGGAGAGGACAACGTCAGCGCCCACGGCCTGCTGGACGCCATCCAGGCGGCACAGCGGGCCAATGCCACCATTTACACTATCGCTCCCCAGGGCCGCATCGCTCCCCGGCGCCGCAGGAGCAAGTCCGCGGAGAATCCGAGAAGCTTTCCGGCGGCGGAACTTCCGGCGGGGTTTATCGGCGGACAGTTATTCATTCACTGTACCGACACCGCTACGACTAATTCCGCCGCCTGCGCCACCGGTGCTATCACAACGAATCGTAAAAGGCTCTTGCCAGACGAGAGTTCCGCCCATGCGGGCGCCGACGTGCTGATGGAGCTGGCTGCGGTTACCGGCGGGCGGGCCTTCTTCATTCCCCCCTCCGGGGAACAACCAGCCTTTGAGACAATCCAGCAGCATCTCAGGCTGGGCTATGCCGTGTATTTCAAGCCCGGGACCGTGGGAGGCGAACGTTACCGCTCGCTGGAGATCAAGAGCACGGACGGCAACCTGCACGTGTGGGCGCCGCGCAGCTACTATGCCGACTGGGAGTAGACAGCGCTGCTAGAATCACAGCAGTGACCCCGGCGATCCGACTGCTCGCGATCGATATTGACGGTACTCTCCTCGATCCACAATTCCAGGTTTCCCCGGCCAATCTGGCCGCTCTCACGCGCGCGCACCAGGCCGGGGTCGAGATCGTGCTGGTAACGGGGCGGCGCCACCAGTTTGCGCTCCCGATCGCGCAGTCGCTCGGGTTCGACCTCTGGCTGATCAGTTCGAACGGGGCCGTCACCCGCTCGCTGCGGGGCGAGCTGTTCCACCGCGACCTGCTCCCCGCCGCGACCGCCCGCGATTTGATCGCGCAGATGGAGCCCTTCCGCGCCAATTTGGTGCTCACCTTCGACCGCGAGGGCAAGGGAGCGCTGGCGCTGGAGCGTGCCGACGAGCTGACCTCGCACATCCAGCGCTGGGTGGAGAACAACCTGCAGTACATCGAGTTCGTGGTCCCCCTCGAGCGGGCGCTCGACACCGATCCCATCCAGGCCATGTTCTGCGGCACCATCGCCCGCATGCAGGTGGCGGAAGAGCGGCTGCGGACGGCCCACCTGGCGGACCGCATCACCGTGCTCAAGACCCGCTACGACGCGCGCGACCTGGTCATCGTCGACGTGCTCAACCAGGGCTGCTCCAAGGGACACGCCCTGGAACGCTGGGCCGGCCACCGTGGCCTGATGCGGGAACAGGTCATGGCCATCGGTGACAATTACAACGATATCGAGATGCTTGAGTTCGCTGGCGTACCGGTTATCATGGGCAATGCCCGCCAGGACCTGAAGCAGAACGGCTGGCGGGTAACGCTTCCGAACGACCAGAGCGGGGTAGCCGCGGCGGTAGAGGAAGTGCTGTTTGGGTAGGTTTTTGCTCACGCATGATCGTTCATTGTCATGCTGAGCGAGTGCGGGCCGATTTTGCCCGCACGAGTCGAAGCACCCCTATCGCGACGATGATCTTCGGAGTAGGGGTCCTTCGACTCGCGCGCCAAAAGCTTGCCCTGAGCGAAGCCGAGGGGGCGGGCGCGCTCGCTCAGGATGACAGAGCTTCAATGGGATGACTAATTTTCTCAAACGCGGGCTGCTGCTGGTCGCCCTGGCAACCGCCGCCTGGGCCACCGAGGCTGCGTCTCCGGGCATGCAGGTGGTCTACGACGCGGTTCTGCGCAACGGCTTCAGCATCCGCCACGACCACCAGGAGAAGCTGCAGGGTGTCACCCGGCTCTACGTTGCCGCCGATCCCAACAGCGGCTTCGTGGACGTACCCACGGAAGAGATCGTCTCCGTCGATCGCCAGGAGATCCCGCTGCCGCCGCCCCCGACGTCCGCGCCGGCAGCCACCCGTGAGGATGTGGACCGCTTGGTGAACTCGGCCAGCGACCAGCACAAGGTAGACCCGGATTTGATCCGCAGCGTGATCAAGGCGGAGAGCGGCTTCAATCCGCGCGCCGTCTCGCCCAAAGGCGCACAAGGCCTGATGCAACTCATGCCTTCGACCGCCAGCAAGCTGGGGGTGAAGGACGCCTTTGCCCCCGGCGAGAACATCGAGGGCGGCACCCGCTACCTGCGCGACCTGCTGGTGCTCTACAACAACGACATGGCCAAGGCGCTGGCGGCGTACAATGCCGGTCCGCAGCGGGTGGCGCAGTACAACGGCGTGCCTCCCTACCGCGAGACGCACGCCTACGTGGCGCGGGTGATCAAGGACTTCAACCGTACCAAGCTGGCGGCGCGCGCCCAACCCCAGCAGACCAAGACCGGGTCTGCCGGCCCCGCCGCCGCCAAACCAAACCCCCAGGCCGCGGCCGCGCCCGCCAAGCCGCAGAAGATGCAGCGTGCGGTCCAGACCAAGCCGCAAGCCAGGTCCCAGAAACCCACAGCTCCCGTCGCCAACTAGAATCAAGCTCCTGAATCGGTGGTGGCATTGACCCGGTCTGCGCCGTCAGTTAGTTTGGCGGTGCCCGTACTCGTGCCTCCGTCCGGCGCGGCGTACCTCGGCCGCATCGCAAAACTGGGATGACCAGGAAGCGCATTATCGTATCGGCGGTAGTGGTGGCGGCGCTGGCGGGGCTGGTGTACGTGCAGTTCCGCGAATGGCGGCACTTCGATTGGGGTGTCTTCTGGGAGCAGACGACCGACACCCGCAAGCTGTACCTGCTGAGCGCGGCCGGCCTGATCTATGTGACCTACCTGTTGCGTGCGGTGCGCTGGAAGGTGTTCCTGCGGCCAGTGCGCCGGGCCAGGGCGCGGGACCTGATCGCCCCCACCCTGATCGGCTTCACCGGGCTGGCCCTGCTGGGGAGGCCGGGTGAATTCGCCCGCCCCTACCTGATCGCCCGCCGCGAGGGGCTGACCATGTCCTCACAGGTAGCGGTGTGGGCGGTGGAGCGCATCTTCGACATCGGCTCCTTCACCGTGCTGATGACCATCGATATCTTCACCATGGATTTCCGCCGCTATCCCGTGCTGGAGCGTTACCGCTACGATTTCCTGTTCGCCGGAGTCCTCCTGATCGGTCTGGTGGCGGTTCTGGCGGGAAGCGCCTATGTGGTGCGGCGCAACGCCGCCGGCGTGGCCCGCTGGGTGCACCGGCGGTTCGCCGGCTGGGCCCCCAGCTTCGCGCACCAGGCCGAACAGAAGGTGTGTGCCTTCAGCGAAGGCCTGAACACCATCCATGACCTGGGGTCGTTCGCGCAATTGACCGGGCTCTCCCTGCTGATCTGGTTCCTGATCGCGGTCACCTACCGCCAGGCGATGCACGCCTATCCCTCGCCGCTGCGGGAAATGACGGTATCGAACGTGGTGCTGATCATCGGCTTCAGCATGATCGGCTCCCTGGTGCAACTGCCGGCGATCGGAGGCGGCATGCAAGCGGCCACCATCGGCGGCATCAACCACTACTTCAGCGTTCCCGGCGAAATGGCGGTCAGTTGCGGCATTATGCTGTGGCTCATCTGCTTCATGGTGGTGATTCCGGCGGGGCTGATGCTGGCTCACCGCGAGCACGTGTCGTTCACCAAGATCAGCCAGGAACGCGGCGGCGAACAGGAAGCGGAGACGTGAACCGATTGAGCCATTGGGTCATTGAGTCATTGGGTCATTGAATGGCTCAATGACTCAATCGCCCAATGACCCGATTCTCGACTGATAGAATGAAGCTAGCTTCAGTGACGGTGCCGGCGGCGCACAAGAACGTATCCACACCATGAAATGTCCTTTTTGCGGGTTTGTGAATGACAAGGTGGTGGACTCGCGGGAGAGCAAGGAGGCGGAATCGATCCGCCGCCGCCGCGAGTGCCTGAAGTGCGGCAAGCGCTTCACCACCTACGAGCGCATCGACGAAATTCCCTACATGGTGGTCAAGAAGGACGGGCGGCGCGAGAAGTTCGAGCGCCAGAAGGTGCTCTCGGGAGTGCTGCGGGCCTGCGAAAAGCGGCCCATCTCCATGGGCAAGTTGGAGCAGATCGTCAACGAGGCTGAGAGCCTAGTCATCGACTCTGCCGAACGCGAGGCCAAGACCAGCGATATCGGCGAACTCATCATGGCGCGGCTGAAGAAGATCGACAAGGTGGCTTACGTCCGCTTCGCTTCCGTGTACCTGGACTTCAAGGATGTCGGTGAGTTTATGGCGGAACTGAAGGGGCTGCTGAAAACCAGGGAACCGGCAACCGCGCAGCCGAAAGCGGGTGGAAAAAGCGCCGGCAATTAGCAGTTGGCACTTGGCCGGCAAAAATACACAGCTCCCTCGCTCCGCTCGGGATTTCGCCCTTCGACTTCGCTCAGGGCAGGCTCTGCGGGCTCGGACTTTAGCCTGCCCTGAGTAGCTGAGCGAAGCGAAGCTGTCGAATGGGCCCGCAAAGCAGCTCAAGTTTGACGCCGCCTCTTTCCATTATTTAAACTGCTGGCCATCCTCAGGGAACTGTGGGGGGAATGAGCGCTAACCGTTTCGGCGTGGTGCTATTTCAACTCGGTGGTCCGGACACACTCGAGGCGATCGAGCCGTTTCTTTACAATCTATTCTGCGATCCGGATATCATCGATTTCCCGTTCGCTCGCCTCGGGCGCAAGCCGCTGGCCAAGCTGATCTCCAGCACCCGCGCCCACAAAGTGCGGCACCACTATGCCAACCTCGGGGGAGGCTCGCCCATCCGCCGGAATACCGAGCGGCAGGCGCAGGCGCTCGCCGTCGAACTCGAAGCCCGCGGCCACGACGCCCGCTGCTTCGTGGCCATGCGCTACTGGCATCCCTTCACGGCAGAAGCCGTAGCCGCCCTGGAAAGCGCCCAATGTGATGAGATCGTGCTGCTGCCGCTCTATCCCCAATACTCGAGCACTACGACGGGCAGCAGCCTGAACGAGTGGAATCGCAGGTTCCATCCGAACGGCGCTCCCGTACACCTGGTCACCGAGTTCTATCGCCACGAGGGCTACCTGGACGCGCTGGCGGAGACCATCGACCGCACGCTTGAAGGCTTCGAGGTCGCGTCGCGGCCCGAGCTTATCTTCAGCGCGCACAGCGTTCCGCTCACGGTGATTGAGCGCGGCGATCCGTATCAGAGACAGATCGAAGAAACGGTAGCCCTGGTAATGGAGCGCGGCGGTTGGCCGAACGCGCACCGGCTCTGCTACCAGAGCAAGGTGGGCGCCAGCCGCTGGCTGCAACCCACGCTGCGCGGCACGCTACGGCAAGTGGCGGAGGAAAGGATCGGGGAAGTTTGCGTGGTGCCCATCTCGTTCGTCTCCGACCACGTGGAGACGCTGGGAGAGATCGACCACGAAGCGCGGGAACTGGCGGGGCGGCTGGGCATCCGCCGCTTCGAGATGACGCCCGGGCTGAACGATTCGCCGGCGTTCATCCGCGCGCTGGCGGACCTGGTGCTCGAGGCTGCGGGCATGAGAGAAGAGCGAGTTCTGGCGGCCGATTAGCGGCCTCCAGGTGAGGACCAATGGCAGATCAGCAATCGAATACCGCAGCGGGCGCTCTCGGACGCCTGGGGCCGCCGCCGCGAAAGGCGCTGGGCAGCTCCGCCATCGCCGCGGAACAGGCCTATCGCACGCGTTCCGGGCTGCCCCTGCTGACGGAAGAGGACATCACCGCCCTGAAAGCGGGTGAGCCCATGCCCTGGGAGCGTGGCGAAGGCGTCCCGGCGGTGGGCGGGCCTCCGGTCGCCGCTGCGCCTGCTGCTCCGGTAGCGGCGGCTCCTGCGGCAGCGCCCGCGGCACCGGCATCGGCGGGGGCCGTAAGCGCCGAGGTCGCTGCCATGATGGCCGGCGGACGCAAGTGGAGCCGGTCCTCGATCGCGGCCGAGCAGGCGCGCCGCAACCGCACCAACCTTGCCCCGCTGACGGATGCGGAAGTCGCTACCCTTCTCGGTGAAGCCGCTCCTGCCGCCGCGCCGGCTGCACCGGTTGCTACTGCGACCCCGGCGGCGGCTCCCGCAGTTGCTCCCGCAGCGCGTCCTGCGGCAGCCGCTATACCGACAGCGCCCGCGGTGGCGCGCGAAGGCGCTTCGACGCGCTACGTCGGCACGCCGGCAGTCGGCACTTCGAAAGCCGCTGCTGCCGGCGGAGTTGCGGCCGTTGGCCCGGAAAACACACCCGCCGACCAGCGCCGCCGTCGCCTGGTATGGGCCGGCGTGGTGGCGTTCCTGGCAGCATGGTTACTGGCCTTCTTCCGCTTCTTCCTGCCGCGCACGCTGTTCGAGCCCAGCACCGTGTTCAAGATCGGATACCCGACCGACTACGGCCTGGGCGTCACCGAGAAATGGCTGCAGGCCTACCGCATATGGGTGGACCGCACGCCTGACCGCCTGTTCGTGATCTACGCGCGCTGCACCCACTTGGGCTGCACCCCCGACTGGAAGGCGGCGGAGAACAAGTTCAAGTGTCCGTGCCACGGCTCAGGCTACGACAGCGAAGGCGTAAATTTCGAGGGCCCGGCGCCGCGGCCCATGGACCGCGCGGAGATCGTGTTGGCGCCCGACGGACAAATTCTGGTGGACACTTCCAAGCTGTATCACTGGCCCAAGGGACAGCGCAGCGAGTTCGACGATGTGGGCGCGTTCTTGTCCGTGTAACCCGCGCCCGCAGCCGGGGCAGCAAGCTAAAGGAGTGGTGGGGCAATGGCAGACGAAAAGGACTTGAAAGATGTCAAGCCGCCGGCCGGAGGGAACGGCGATGGCGGCAATGGCGCCGGCCTGATGAAGGAGATCCGCGACATCAACGCGGAACTCATCACCAAGACCAAGGAGCAGGTGGAAGGACTTAAAGACCCGACCAAGACCCAGGTCTTCACTTCCATCTTCCGCCACAAGCACGACAACACTCCGCGCAACCGCGCCCTGGGCGTGCTTTCCAACGTCTTCCTGCACCTGCACCCGGCCAAGATCAATCGCGACGCCGTGCGCTACAGCTACACCTGGGGCATGGGCGGCATCACTTTCTACCTGTTCATCGTGCTGACCTTCACCGGCGTACTGCTGATGTTCTACTACCATCCCAGCAAGGTGCAGGCCTTCCGCGACGTGCTGTATCTCGAAGCCGACGTGCCCTTCGGCAAGCTGCTGCGCAACATGCACCGCTGGGCCGCGCACCTGATGGTGATCGCCGTCTGGCTGCACATGTTCCGCGTGTTCCTCACCGGCTCCTACAAGAAGCCACGCGAGTTCAACTGGACCGTGGGCGTGATTCTGCTGGTGCTGACGCTGCTGCTCTCGTTCACGGGCTACTTGCTGCCCGACGACCAGCTCGGGTTCTGGGCCGTGACCGTGGGCACCAACATGGCGCGCGCCACGCCGCTGCTGGGGCATGAAGGCCCGTTGGGGGCGCAGCTTCACATGACGCCGTACAACGACATCCGCTTCGGATTGCTGGGCGGCTCGATCGTGGACGCCAATGCCCTCTTGCGGTCTTACATATGGCACTGCATCGGCATCCCCATCGTGGCCTCGGTCTTCATGATCGTGCATTTCTGGCGGGTGCGAAAAGACGGCGGCATCAGCGGACCGGCGCCGGTGATGCTGGCGGCGGAAGCCGACAAACAGCGGAGAGGGTGACACATGGACTGGCATCAACTTTGGGAGATCGTCTCCACTCCAGACAACGTGCCCATCGTGGCGCTGATCCCGCTGCTGGCCTTCTACATTTATCTCGGGGTCAAGCAGGCGCGCGCCAACGACCAGCTCATCGAACAACTGGAGACCGATCCCGCCCTCGCCAAGACCCATCATCGCAAGACTTGGCCCTTCCGCCCGGGATGGCAGAAGGAGATCCACGTCTGGCCGTTCCTGCTGCGGGTGGAGTTCCTGGCGGCCATCATCGTCACCATCATCCTGATGGTGTGGTCGATCACGCTGAACGCGCCGCTCGAGGAGCCTTCGAATCCCAACGTCACCATGAACCCGGCCAAGGCGCCGTGGTACTTCCTCGGGCTGCAGGAGATGCTGGTTTATTTCGACCCGTGGATCGCCGGCGTGGTGATGCCTACGCTGATCATCGTGGGGCTGATCATCATTCCGTACATCGACACCAACCCGCTGGGCGCGGGCTACTACACCATCAAGCAGCGCAAGTTCGCGCTGGGCACGTTCGGCTTCGGCTTCCTGCTGCTGTGGGTGGCGATGATCATCATCGGGACGTTCATCCGCGGCCCCGGCTGGCAGTGGTTCTGGCCGGGGCAGACCTGGGACCACAGCCGCCTCATCTACGAGGTGAACCGTGACTTGCCCGACATATTCGGCATCACCTCGAACTGGGGCAAGGGGATCTTTGGAGCTGCGGTGGTGGGCGGTTACTTCGCCGCCGGAGGGCTGGCGCTGACGCTGCTCTACCGGCGCTTCATGGCCAAGGACTTCCGGCGCATGAGTATCCTGCAGTACGCCATGATGGCGGGCTTCATGCTGATGATGATCGCGCTGCCCCTCAAGATGCTGCTCCGCCTGATGTTTCACATCAAGTACGTGTGGATAACGCCGTGGTTCAACGTATGAGCGCATACAGAAAAGGGCGGAGAGGGAATTGCTTTGAAGGGGCACGGCTTCAGCCGTGCCGCAGTCTAGCCCCCACAGTTGTCACGCGGCCGCAGGCAAACTGCAGGTCCCTCGCGTCGCGCTCACCTCGCAAGCTCGGCTCGCGCTTGCTCGGGATGACAATTCATAAAGGCTGCCATTTCGGCGCGGCTGAAGCCGCGCCCTTTCAAAGCGCCTCTAATTCCTCGACAAAAAACATGCTCTTCTCATTACCGGAGGACTTTCGTGGCTGATCCTCTGACGCCCGACCACGATCCGATCGTCACGCGATCCTACGCCTTGTACTACCTGGTGGCGATCCTGCTGCTCGTTGCCTCCTTGTTCTGGGCGCTATGGGATGAAGCCTACGGCCAGCGGCCCTGGAAGGAGTACCAGGAGGTGTTTCGGCAGCGCTATGGCACCTTCCTGAAGAGCGCGCGCTCGCAATCCGCGCAGGCGGAGAAGGAAATTCAGGGCGATTCCGAGTATCGCAAGCTGGCCGAAGCCGCCGATGCCGCCGACAAGCAGGCCGCGCCGGCAATGAAGAAGATCAACGAGCACCTGAAAGAGGTTTCCGCGCGCCTGCTGGCGGTGCAGAACGTCTTCACCGACAAACGCGCCTGGGTCAATGCCAAGGTTTACGAGATCGAGACCGACGATAGCGAATCGGGCAAGAAGTCCAAGCAGCGCGACCTCGACAACTACAAAAAACAGCAGTTCACCGTCGACTTCCCCGACGGCAGCAGGAAGCAATTCAACTTCGAGCAACTGGAGGAAGAATACACCGCCCTGCGCGAGGAGAAGGCGCGCCTGAACGCCGAACTCGGCGACCTGCTCAAGCCGGTCAACGAAGCGAAAACCAAGCGCGACGATTATCTGAAAGAACATCTGGTGAGCCTGACCCCGGAGCAGATTGCCGGCCTGCAGAAGAAGACTGCTGACTGGGACAACAAGATCGTGCAGATCAATGTGGCGTCGGCCAATATCGTAGACCGCTGCGAGTCCTGCCACATGGGCATCCGCGAGCCGGTCAAGCTGACCCCCGCCAGCATGGCGGTCAAGGGCGCTAAGCCCGATGAGTACGCGCAGGCTTTCGTCAGCCATCCCGATGAGGAGATCCTGAAGATCCACGATCCCGACAAGTTCGGCTGCTCACCCTGCCACCAGGGCAACGGCCGCGCCACCACTAGCGTCACCAAGGGACACGGCGAATACCAGCACTGGCTGTGGCCGCTGTTCGCCAAGCAGAACGTGGAATCCGGCTGCCAGACCTGCCACGCCGCCGACATGATGCTTCACCTCACCACCGGCAACGTCGGACAGGTGATCAGCGAGGGCAAATTCCTGTTCCGGCAGCGCGGCTGCAACGGCTGCCATCGTTACGAAGGCTACGATCGCGAGCCCGAAGACCTGCTCAACGTTCAGCAGCAGATCAAGCAGAAAGAGGAAGAGCAGCAGGGCAACGTGCGCCAGGCAGCGCTGCTGACCAAGCAGGCCGACAACGCTCCCGACAACGCCACCGCCAACCGGCTCTACGCCGAAGCCGAAGCGCTGAAGGTCGCCAACAGCAGGATTTCCGGACAGATCGAGCAGCTCGACTTCCGCTCCCGCGACCTGCTGCGCGACGAGAAGAAGATCGGCCCCGACCTGAAAGAGATCCGCGCCAAGCTCAACCAGAACTGGATTCCGGTATGGCTGCATAAGCCCACCGACTTCCGCCCCACCACCAAGATGCCGAACTTCCGGCTGAACGACGAGCAGATCAAGGCGATCTCGGCCTATCTGTGGCAGACAGCGCTCACCGACAAGCTGCCCACAGCACCCAAGGGCGATGCCACGCGCGGCAGGGAACTGTTCGAGACCCGCGGCTGCCTGGGCTGCCACTCCATCGGCGAGGGCTCGGAGATGCAGGGCGGAGACTTCGCCGCCAACCTCACCCGCGTCGGAGAGAAGGTGAACTACGATTACCTGTTCCGCTGGATTAAGAACCCGCGCGTCCGCACGCGTCCTTATTGCCCGTACGAAAAGAAGGACATCGGGCCGGAAGACTACGCCAAGCACAACCTGCCCTACCAGATCGACTTTGAGCACTCCACCTGCCCCAACGACGGCCACGAACTGCAAGTCGAGCAGATGACGGTGATGCCCAACCTGCGCCTCGCCGACGATGAAGTCGCCGACATCGCCACCTATCTGATGACCCAGCGGCAGAAGGACCCGGCGTCCTATCCCGAGGCGCCGTTCATGGACGACCCCAAGCTGAAAGCTGAAGGCCAGAAGTGGGTGCGCCATTTCGGCTGCGCCGGCTGCCACGAGATCTCGGGCTTCGAGGACGAAGGCCGCATCGGCACCGAGCTGACGGTGGAAGGCTCGAAGCCGCTCGAGCGCCTCGACTTCGCGCTCCACACCAAGAAGGCGGAAGAAGGCAAGGAAGTCATCACCGACAAGGCCATCCAGGCGCGCCTGCCCGAAGGCCCCGCCACCAGCGAGTGGTACAACCACAAAGGCTTCTTCGAGCACAAACTGGCCATGCCTAACATCTACGATCAGGGCATGATGAAGCCCGAGACCGAGAAGCTGCGCATGCCCGACCCGCACCTGACCAAAGACCAGATCCAGGAGCTGGTCACCTTCCTGCTCGGCAGCCAGGAGACTTCCCTGCCCGCCGCCTACCAGTACAAGCCGGAAGACTGGCGGCGCGACGTGCAGGAAGGCTGGTGGATCGTGCGCAAGTACAACTGCGTGGGCTGCCACCAGTTCACGCCCGGCCAGCAGACTTCGTGGCAGAACGTCCGGCGCTATCAGGATCCGGACTGGAAAGAGCAGTTTCCGCCCAAGCTCTTGACCGAGGGCGCGCGCGTCGATCCGGAATGGCTGATGCGATTCCTCGCCAACCCGTCGCTGAGCTCGACGGATACCCACCGCAATGGCGTGCGGCCGTATCTCAAGATCCGCATGCCAACGTTCTTCTTCTCCGACAGCGAACGGCGCAAGCTGGTGCGCTTCTTCCAGGCGCTCTCGCAGCAGCCCATGCCTTACACCCCGGAGAAGCTGCCGGCGCTGACCGCCAAGGAGACCGACATGGCGCGCAGCCTGTTCAGCAGCACCGCCGCGCCCTGCCTCAAGTGCCACGCCACCGGCGATGCGGCGCACGACAAGACCGCTACCGCTCCTAATTTCCTGATGGCCAAAGACCGTTTGAAGCCGGGATGGGCCGAGCGCTGGATGACCGACCCGCAGAGCATCAGCCCGGGGACATCCATGCCCTCAGGCCTGTTCCGCAAGGACGGCGATCATTACGTGTTCGCCGGTCCCACGCCGCCTGCCTTCGAAGGCTACGACAAAGATCATCGCGAGTTGCTGGTGCGCTACATCTTCCAGCTCACGCCGGAGGAGCAGCGCCGCGTCTCCAGCCAGGTGGGGCGCGCGCCCGCCGGCAAGAAGGCCTCCAGCCGCCGAACAGCGGGCTCCGCGCCAGCGGGAGTACAATGAGGGGTTTGTCCGAGAGTTTTGAATACTACTATGCGAGGACTATATGAATAAGAGGATGTATTTTGCGTCGCTGCTCGTGCTGGGCTTGATGTTCGTCGCCGGTTGCGGCAAGAAAGAAGCTCCCCCGGAGCAGGCCTCCAAACCGGAGGCTCAGATGGCCGCCGCTCCCGCCGCCAAGATCGATCCCGCCACCGTGGCCACCATCTCGGGAGTGGTAAAGTTCGACGGCGCCGCACCCAAAGCGCAGAAGATCGACATGAGTCAGGATCCCGCCTGCAAGGGCACCAACGAGACCGAAACCGTCGAGGTAAACAATGGCGACCTGGAGAACGTGTTCATCTACGTGAAAGACGGGCTGGGTAACTACGCTTTCGACGTTCCCAAGGCTCCGGTGAAGCTCGACCAGATGGGCTGCCGCTACCATCCGCATGTGCTGGGCGTGATGGCCGGGCAGACGGTCGAGATCGTCAACAGCGACAACACCACGCACAACATCCATCCCTCGCCCAAGGACAACCGCGAGTGGAACGAATCGCAGCCGCCCAAGGCCGCGCCCCTCGACAAGGACTTCGCCCGCCAGGAAGTGCTGATCCCGGTGAAGTGCAACCAGCACCCGTGGATGAAGATGTATATCGGCGTGGTCAAGACCCCGTTCTTCGCGGTCACCGGCAAGGACGGCAAGTACGAGTTGAAGGGACTGCCTCCGGGCACGTACACCATCGCCGCCGTGCATGAGAAGTACGGCGAGGTGGATCAGACCGTAACCGTCGCCGCCAAAGACAGCAAGACCCAGGACTTCACTTTCAAAGCGGGGATGGGCGGAGCCGGCGGCCAGTAAGAAAAGTGGGTGCCAGCGCATCCGCTCGAGCGAGGGCGGGACCAGCACCCCATCACGCCAAAAGCGGGCGCGATGTGGACCCCGCGCCCTTGCGACAGCCGGCCAGAGGCCGGCGCTACACCGGCCCGCGAGCGTTGGACAACGCGCTAACTTTGATACACTGTGCTGGATGTGGGCAGGGGCCGGCTTCGCTCCTGAAGCTCGGCACAAAAGTTTCATCGCGGACCATAGCAGCAGAATCAGTTACATGAGCTTGATCCCAGGGAGCGATTTCTGAACTCGGAATCTTCGCCTTACAACCGGGCGCATCATCGGTTCGTCACCTTGCTAGCCTGCGGCACCCTGCTATTGATCGTGGTGGGCGCGCTGGTCACCAGCAACGACGCCGGGCTCTCCGTGCCTGATTGGCCTACCACCTTCGGCTCGCTCTATCGCATCCCGCCCATGGTCGGCGGGGTGAAGTTCGAGCACGGGCACCGCATGGTCGCGGAATTCATTGGCTTGCTGACCATCGTCCTCGCCGTGTGGACCTGGCGCGCCGAGCGCCGTTCCTGGATGCGCAAGCTGGGCCTCATCGCGCTGGGAACGGTGGTCGCACAGGGCGTGCTGGGAGGGATCACGGTGCTGCTTTACCTGCCGCCGGCGGTCTCGACCGCCCACGCTACGCTGGGACAGAGCTTCTTCTGCCTGATCGTCATCATGATGATGGTTACAAGCCGCCAGTGGATGGAGGTGCCGCCGGTGGTGGTGGTTGAGCGGCATCGGCCGCGCCTGCGCACTCTCGCCACGCTCGCCGCCGCCTCGGTGTACCTGCAGCTCATTTTGGGCGCAGCGTTCCGCCATTCCGGCATCAAGCTGCTGCCGCACCTAGTCAGCGCGGTAGTGGTGACCGTCCTGTTGCTGTGGACGATCGCGCGGATCTTCGCCGAGCACTCCGCCGTCCCGCAGTTACGGCGGCGGGCGAATGCGCTGCTGATCCTGCTGTTTGTCCAACTCGGACTTGGCTTCGGCGCTTACCTGACGCGGGTCACCTGGGGAGCAGCGGCGCCGCAGCCCATGCTGAGCATGGTAGTCGCGACGGTCGCGCACGTCGCCGTGGGCGCGCTGTTGCTGGCGACCTCGGTAATCCTGGCGGTCCAGGCCTACCGGCACACCGCGCCACAGGTCGAGGTGGTGATGGCGCATCCGGCAGGCCGCAGGGTGGTGGCATGAGCACCTTGACGCAACCGCTCTTGGTTCCGCGCACCGGCGTGCTGGCGCTGCTTCAGGATTACGCCGAACTCTTCAAGCTGCGCGTTACTTCGCTCATCGTGATGACCGCCTGGTGCGGTTATTACCTGGGCTCGCTCAAGAACGGCACGTCTTCCCTGCAATGGGGATTGCTGCACGCCCTGCTGGGGATCGGACTGGTTTCCGGCGGAACGGCGGCGTTCAACGAGATCATCGAGCGCCGCGAAGACGCGCTCATGCGCCGCACGCAGCATCGTCCTTTGCCGGCCAACCACATGGGGCTGGTTCATGCCGTGGTGGTGGCGCTTGTGGCGACCGTTGGTGGCGTCATTTATCTCTGGTACATGGCGAACCCCGGAACGGCGCTGCTGGCGCTGGCCACGGCGGTGGCCTATCTCGGGCTCTACACGCCGCTCAAGAAAGTCTCGCCGCTCTGCACCTTCGTGGGCGCGTTCCCGGGAGCGATGCCGGGCGTGCTGGGCTGGACGGCGGCGCGTGGCCGTCTGGAAGTGGAAGCGCTGATTCTGTTCGCGATCGTCTTTTTCTGGCAGTTCCCGCACTTCCATTCCATCGCCTGGCTCTATCGCGAGGACTACGAGAACGCCGAGATCCGCATGCTGCCGGTGGTGGACTCGGACGGCAAGTCCACCATCCGCGCCATCCTGTTCTATCTGGTGGCGCTCATCCCGGTAAGCCTGGCGCCGACGCTGTTGCACATGGCGGGCTGGCTGTACTTCGCGGGGGCGCTGGCGCTGGGGTTCGCGTTCCTCGCCACTGGCGTGCGCCTGGCGAAGCTCGATATGCCGCCCGGCAAGCCGCGATCCAAGCAGAGAGCGCGGCAGGTGCTGATCGCCAGCGTCTTCTACCTCCCGCTGCTGTTCGCGCTGATGATGCTCAATGCCATTGCCTGACCTGGAATCCGTTCCCGCCGCGCAAGCCGAACGAACCGAATCCCCGGTGATCCGGATCGAGCGCCTCGGCCACCGCTATGATGAGCGGCAGGCGCTCCAGGACGTGTCGTTCGACGTGCGCGCGGCAGAGATCTTCGGCCTGCTCGGCCCTAATGGCAGCGGCAAGACTACGTTGTTCCGCATTCTCTCCACACTGATGCTGCCCACGACAGGACGCGCAACGATCATGGGACACGACGCAGCCCGCGAGCCCAACCAGGTGCGGCGCGAGATCGGTGTGGTCTTCCAGGCCGCCAGCGTGGACGCCAAGCTTACCGTCGCCGAGAACCTGCGCCACCAGGGCCATCTCTATGGCCTGAGCGGCAGCGCGCTCAAGCGGCGCATCGCGGAGATGCTGGGGCGCGTGGGCCTCGCCGACCGCGCCAATGACCGCGTGGAAAAGCTCTCCGGCGGACAGCAGCGCCGGGTCGAGCTGGCTAAGGGACTCCTGCATCACCCGTCGGTCCTGCTGCTGGACGAACCTTCGACCGGACTCGATCCCGGCGCGCGCCGCGACCTGTGGCTTTATTTGAAAATGCTGCGCGACGAAGAGCGCGTGACCGTGGTCGTGACGACACACTTAATGGAAGAGGCCGAGCACTGCGACCGGCTGGCGATCCTGAACGAAGGCAAACTCGTCGCGCTGGGAACTCCGGCGGAGCTGAAGCGCGAGATTGGTGGAGAGGTCATCGTGATGGAGGCGCGCGATCCGGAATCGCTGGCGCGGCGGATCACCCAGCGCTTTGGCCCCTGCAGCGTTATCGACGGCAAAGTACGCCTGGAGCGCGAGCACGGACACCGCTTCGTCACTGAGGTGGTCGAGGCCTTTCCCGGTGAGATCGACTCGATTTCCGTCAGCAAGCCTACGTTAGAAGACGTATTCATCGACCGCACCGGCCACCGCTTCTGGACTGGCCCGGAGAGCGAGACACCTTAGACAAATGGCGCAAAGCACAACCATCGGAGCAGTCACGCAGCGAGCGCCGGCCATCCGCAGCAGCTCGTGGCTCGCGGTCGGGTCGCTGTGGTGGCGCGAGCTGGTGCGCTTCTACCGCCAGCGCAGCCGCGTCGCCGGCGTCATCCTCTCGCCGCTGGTGTTCTGGCTGGTGATGGGCGCGGGCTTCGGCACCTCGTTCCGCTCGGGCTCAGCCGCCGGCGGCCAGCACTACCTGGAATACTTCTATCCCGGCGCGCTCATCATGATCGTCCTGTTCACTTCGATCTTCACCATGATGTCGGTAATCGAAGACCGCAAGGAAGGATTCCTGCTCTCGGTGCTGGTGGCGCCCATCAGCCGCTCGGCCATCGTGTTAGCCAAGGTTCTGGGCGGAACCACGCTCTCTGCCGTACAGGGATTGATCTTCCTGGTATTCGCGCCGGCGGTGGGCGTGCACTTCGGGCTGGCGCTGTTCGGCCTGATCGTGCTGATTACGGTGCTGGTTTCGTTCTGCCTCACATCGCTGGGCTTCGCCGTGGCCTGGAAGATGGACTCGGCGCAGGGCTTCCACGCCGTGGTGAACCTGTTCCTGATCCCGCTCTGGCTGGTCTCGGGCGCACTGTTCCCGATGGCGGGGGCTTCGGGATGGATCCGCGTGCTCATGCTGATCAATCCTCTGACCTACGGAGTCGAAGCGCTGAGGGCAGCGCTGTTCCCGGCGATGGCCAGCCCGCAGTTCCCGCTCTGGTCATCGATTGTGGTGCTGGCGGTCTTTTCCGCAGTGGTATTCGCCGCGGCCTTTCTGCTGGCAAACCGCCGCAGCACGAAGCCGGCAGCATGACGATGCAGTTTCAAGTTTCACGTTTCAAGTTTCAAGTTGTCGCCGGCCAATGACTGACTACGCCATCTTCCCGATAATCAACGCCACCCTCAACGGCACCAGCGCTGTGCTGATCGCGACCGGGCGCGCGCTCATCCGGCGCGGGCACGTCGCGGCCCACCGCGCATTCATGGTCGCGGCCGTGGTTTGCTCCACGGCGTTCCTGGTTTCTTACGTGTGGTATCACGCGCACGTGGGCAGTGTTCACTTTCCGGTACGAGGGATAGTGCGGCCCATATATTTCGCCATCCTGATCTCGCACACGCTGCTGGCGGTAGTGGTGGTTCCGCTGGTGATCATTACGCTGGTGCGCGCGCTGCGGGCACGCTTCGACCGCCACCGCGCCATCGCGCGCTGGACGTATCCCATCTGGCTCTATGTTTCAGTCACCGGCGTGGTGATTTACGTGATGCTGTATCACCTGTACGCGGCGCCGAGAATAGTTGCGGGATTCTGATGCCCAACGTCCGGCTGAAGATCGATATCGGCGGCACCATCGGCGACGACGCCTGGCGCAAAATCCACCAGTTCGACGAGATTCAGAGCACGTCCTTCGGCCCGGAGTTCGGATCGAGCGGCGAGTGCAAGCATCCGCCCACGGCGCCACACGCCCAGGGAGAATGGCGCGGAGCGCTCATCCGTGTGCGCGACCCGTTGCTGGCGCAATACGCCATGTCGCACTACCTGGAGCAGGAGCGCGTGCTGGATGCGGACGTGGAGTAACGCCGGCTAATGATGGCTGAGCAAGAAGTCTCGGAAAAACCCAAGCGCCCGCCCATGCCGCGGCGCACCAAGATCCTTTTCTATCTGGTGGCGTGGCTGATCGTGCTGATGCCGTTCCTGTTCTGGCGCGGCACCTGGTTCGGGCGTCCGCTGACCGACGCGGAGATCACCAAGTATCTGCATGACGACCAGAAGCCGCGCCACATCCAGCATGCGCTGGTGCAGATCGGGGAGCGCATCAATCGCGGCAATCGAAATATCGGACCATGGTCGGCGGAACTGGTGCGCCTGGCCACCTACCCTGTAGAAGAGATCCGCAACACAGACGCGTGGATCATGGGCCAGGACAACTCCAACCAGCAATTTCACAGCGCTCTGCTGAAGATGATCTCCGACCCCGCGCCGCAGGTGCGCGGCAACGCGGCACTGGCGCTGGTTCGCTTCGGTGACGCCAGCGGACGACCGCAGATCGTCGCCATGCTCAAGCCGCTCGTGGTAACCGCGCCCACTGCAGGACGCGTCACCGGTGTGGCACGCGCGGGAGAGCCGGCGAACCATGGCACGGTGCTGGTGAAGCTCGACGATCACGGGCAACTGGTGGAAGTCCGCGCGCCCATTTCCGGACACATCCGCGCGATCGAAGCTCAGCCGGGGGCGGACGTCGCGCAGGGAGCCCCGCTTGCCGTGCTGAACCCGGGCGCCGACCAGGTATGGGAAGCGCTGCGCGCGCTGTACGCCGTAGGGCAGCTTGACGACCTGCCGGCCATCGCACCCTTTAAGAACCCGCCGCGCGATCTGCCCCAGCGCATCGCGCAGCAGGCGGCGGAAACCGAGAAGGCCATCGAGCGGCGCGCCGGGCGCTAGATTTTGCCGGCGGCTTTGAGTAAAGTTTGCACCCAAACACAAACCACGGAGACACGGAGTGATTGAGTTCAATAGTCTCCGTGCCTCGGTGGTGGATTTTCGGAGGTCCTGTGAAAGCGCATATTTCCGCCATTCTGCTGTGCCTGCTGACCGCGCCGGTTCTCGCCGCCGGCGCCGACAAATCGCCGTCTTCGACTGCGGCTGTCGATGCCGTCCTTCCGCAGATTGAAGCCCTGTACTTCGATCTGCATCGGCATCCGGAACTCTCGTTTCACGAGCAACGGACCGCGGCCACGCTGGCCGACGGTCTGCGTAAGCTTGGATTTGAGGTCACTACGGGTGTCGGCAAGCTAGGCGTGGTGGGAGTCCTGAAGAACGGCCCCGGTCCTACGGTGATGCTGCGCACGGAACTCGATGCGCTCCCGGTGAAAGAACAGACCGGCCTCGCCTACGCCAGCCAGGTGACCACGCACAACGAGTCGGGAGTCGAGGTCCCGGTGATGCACGCCTGCGGACACGACGTGCACATGTCCGCATGGATGGGCACAGCCACGCTGCTCAGCAGAGCCCGTGACCAGTGGCGCGGAACGCTGGTGCTGATCGGCCAGCCCGCGGAGGAGACCGTCGGGGGCGCCGCCGCCATGCTGAAAGACGGCCTGTTCACGCGCTTTCCCAAGCCCGATTACGTGATCGCCTTCCACGATGACAGCGATCTGCCCGCGGGCACCGTGGGCTTTATCCCCGGCTACTCGCACGCCAACGTCGATTCCGTGGACATCACCATCTACGGCAAAGGCGGCCACGGGGCGATGCCGCAGACCACGGTGGACCCCATCGTGATCGCCGCCCGCACCGTGCTGTCGCTGCAGACCATCGTCTCGCGCGAGCTCGATCCCCGCGACCCGGCCGTCATCACCGTGGGCTCGATCCACGGCGGGACCAAGCACAACATCATCCCCGACCAGGTGCACCTGCAACTAACCGTGCGCTCCTACCAGCCGGAAACCCGCAAGCACCTGCTGGCGTCGATTGAGCGCATCGCCAAGGCAGAATCGGAGGCGGGCAACGCTCCCAAGCCGCCGCTGGTGGAATACTCGGATGCATCTGACTCCGTCTATAACGACCCGAAGCTGACCGAGCGCGTGGTCGCGGCGCTGCGCCGGCGGCTGGGCGACGACAAGGTCGTCCAGATGCCACCCAAGATGGTGGCCGAGGATTTCTCCGAGTACGGCAAGGCCGGCGTGCCCGCGATGATGTTCTTTGTGGGCGCTGTTAATCCTGCCAAATACCAGGAGGCCAAAGCTTCCGGGACACGCCTGCCGTCGCTGCACTCGTCGCTGTTTGCCCCCGACGTGAAGCCAACACTGGAGACGGCGATGGAAGCCGAAACCGCCGTGATGCTGGATCTGCTGGGGAAACCGTAAGCTGAGTGCTGACTGCTGACCGCTAGTACGGCATCACGCCGACTTCCTTTTCGACCTCGGTGGTATCGACCATGACGATGGCGTCCCAGGGACAGCCGTCCAGGAAGGCGCCGTCCGGGCCTTTGCTGGTGCACTTCTTGCAGCCAATGCACAGCAGCGGGTCGACCTGGATGCGGCCGAAGGGAGGATGGTCTTCGTCGGGCACCCAGAACATGCAGTCCTCGATGGGGCAGTACTCGACGCAGGCGGGCGAACCGGCGCAACCGGTACAGCACTCGGTAATCACCGCCAGCTCTTTGGGCTTCTTGCGGCGCGCGGTGAGCGTGCCCTTGGACTTGGGCTCGTACTTGAGTTCGTCCGGCACCATGCCGGGAGCTTGCGTGGACATGGGTTCGCTGATCTCCCCGTGGTTCGATGCTAACCGTTCAAAAGCGGCGCGGCAAGGCGTTTTTGGTGGTGCGGGCGGGACGCCGGCGCTACTTCGATTCCGGCAGGTGCTTGGCCAGGGCGGCCTCGATGTCCGCGGCCGTGAGCTTCTCGCCGTCGTTCATGCGTTTGAGCAGGCTGTCGATGATCTCCTTGGCCTCGTCCTTGCGGAAGTTCCGGATGAACCCGTCGTAGAAGTGCTCGCCCGACATGGCGCGGTTGATCTCGTATTCTTTATTGTGTTCGTTGAGCTCGGTGAAATACACCACCTGGTATTTGCCGGTGTAGGTGCTCTCCCGGTAGATCTCGAACATGACTTTGTCGGCTTCCATCATGGGCACGTGCCATCCCCCTCGACGCAATGATTGTAAAGCGGAGTAGAAGAATTGTGAACTGAACGCCGCGGAGCAATCAGCATTCAGCAGTCAGCACTCAGCAAAACCTGCTGAATGCTGAGTGCTGATTGCTTGTGATGACGTTCGGGCCGTCTCGTCTATCTCAGTCCCCGGACACGCCAGCCAGCTCGTTCGACGGCGCCTGCAGCGGCTGGATGCTGATCAGTTCCGGCGGGGCCGTCATTTCGGTGCCGCACGACGAGGTGCGACCGCCAAAGCTGGCGGCCAGGCTCAGCTCGCGGCGGAGCTGGCGCTCGAACTGCTCCAGCTTCTCCTCGACCGTCTGCGACTTCTGCCGGTTGCGCACCATGTCCTCGCGGTAGCGCTTGAGGAAGTAGCCGATGGTCTCGACGCGGATCTTGATCGAGCCGGTCGGCTTGTTCTCGTCGATATCCTTGAAGCAGAAGTACGGCGTGCCGGAGTGCTCGACGATCTCCTCGACCACGGTGTAGATGGGCGCGTCGTGGCCGCACTTGAAGCTGGAGAGCTCCAAGGCGACGAGATTCGGGTGCCGCGCGATGTACTTCGCGGTGAAAACCTTGCGCGAAGTGTTCTCCGAGTACGAGTTCTTCCAGGCGTCGGTGATATCGAGCGGGTGCTCGATGAGGCCGGCCTTCACATCGTCGCCAAACAGCTTCCAGACGATCTCGTCATCGAGCGGCAGCGAATCCTGCGAGAAGATGGGATAGCCGAGCTTCTGGAACTCTTCCAGAATCTCGTGGTTGATGCCGGGATCGTGGTGGTACGGCCGCCCCAGCAGCACGATGCCGATCTTGGTTTCGGCTTCCAGGCGCTTGAGAATCTCGCGGGCCTGATCGCGCATCGAGACGTAGAACTGGTCCATCGCCTTGAAGCCCGCTTCGCAGGCGCGGTAGTTCTCTTCCTCGCCGAGGCCGAGAATGTCCTTCCAGTCGGTATACATCTGGCGGGAGCAGATCGTCAGGTCAAACAGGTCGATCAGCGTGTCCATCCAGATGACGCCCTTCTCTTTGAACAGGTCGCCTTCCTTGGTGAACGCGGCTTTCACCGCGGCGGGCGTGGCCGTCACGGTGGGGCAGGCGCGGCTGGCCTGGGTGTTCTTCAGGAAGCTGGGCAGCACGTCGATCATGGGGAAGAAGACCACGTCCAACTGCTTCTTGGGATGGATCACGTAGAGCAGGTTGTGGACGTGCGGGATTCCCACCTTCGACGGGAAGCAGGGGTCAATCGCTCCGCGCTTGGCGCCTTCTTTGTAGAGCTGCTCGCTGGTGTACTCCGACCAGATGAGGTTGTCGGCCTTCAGCCCCAGCGATTCAAAGTAGGCGGTGAAGAACGGCCCGCAGGAATACATGTTGAGGGCGCGGGCCATGCCGATCTTCAGCTCGGCGCGGCGCTTCATGAGCGCGGTGCGATCTTTCTGAGCTTTGGTGATCTGGTACTTGGGCAGCGGGTCGGCGACCAGCGGCGGCTCGTAGCTCTTGAACGCCGTCTTGGCAGCGAGTTCCACCAGGTTGGGGTTCTCTTTCTTGATGGAGTCGATGCCGCCCTTGATGACGCGCATCTCCTCGACGTTCTCGACCGTCCCCTTTTCGCAGGTGGCGATGATGAGGCGCTGCGCGCCTGCGGCCAGCGGCACCTTGGTCTTGACCGGCGGCTTGTAGTTGAGATTGGGAGTGGCCGTCCTGACGTCAATGAAGGTGCGCAGGCACTTGTTCTTGCAGAAGTAGCAGCGCGTGTCCTCGCTGCGGGTGGTGGTGAAGCTGATCGAGGCCACGCTGTCGAGCCCGATGAACTCCGTCTGCTTGCCGTTCTCCCACAGGCGCACGGCTTCGAAGGCGCAGCCGATGGCGCCGGCCTCGCCGCAGTGCTTGTGGACGATGACCTCGGCCTGCACGTCCTTGCCCTTGAAGCGTGATTCGATGAAGTCCACCTGCGACTTCACCGCCGCCAGATTGTGCTGCGTACCGCCTTGCAGAATGAACCGCCGCCCGATGGCCGAGAGGTTGGGAATCTGCGACACGTACAGCCAGATGTTCTTGGGCAGCACGTTGCAGAGGCCGGCCATGATCTCTTCCGGCTTCCAGCCCTGGCGCTGGAAGTCCACGATGTCGGACTGCATGAACACGGCGCAGCCGTAGCCGAACTGCGGGTATCCCTTGGCGTTGAAAGCGATGTCGGCAAACTCCTCGACTTTGAAGCCGAAGGCCTCGCAGGTGCCCTGCAGAAAGTAGCCGTTGCCGGCGGAGCACTGGGTGTTCAGCTTGAAGTCCTTAACGCGGCCGTCTTTGAGGATGATGATCTTGATGTCCTGCCCGCCCACGTCGCAGATAACGTCGGCGTCAGGATAGAAGTGCAGCGCGGCCTGGGTATGCGCCACGGTCTCGACCAGCGCCACGTCGGCGCCGACGGCATCCTTGAGGATGTCCTTGGCATAGCCGGTGGTGCCCACGCCGAGCACGTTGAGCGTCGCGCCCTGGTCAGTGACCTGCTTGGCGACCTTGGCCAGGACTTCCTGCGTGTCCTCGATAGGATTGCCTTTGGAGAGCTGGTAGGTCTTGCACAGGATGTTGCGATTCTTGTCCACCAGCACAGCCTTGGTGGAGGTAGAGCCTCCGTCGATACCAATGTAGCCTTCCACCACCTGCCCGGTCTCGAACTTCGCCGGCGTGAACGGAGGCTTCCTGTACTTCTCCTTGAATGCGGCCAACTCGTCCGGAGTCCTGGCCAGCGCCGCAGCGCCGCCCTTCTTGGCCTTCTCGATGGTGCGGCCCTCGGTGATGTACCACTCCAGCTTGGAGTAGCCCTGGTAGGCGCCGACGCCAGGATCTTCCGACTTGCCGTACTCGATGGCGCCAATGCAGGCAAAATACTGCGCGTTGTCCGGAGTTTTAATCAGCTCTTTGGGATCGACGCCCTCGGGCAGCGGGTAATTGCGCTCTTCCCAAATCTTCGGAATATTCGACTTCCAGCAGTCGCGCATGCCCTTGATGTAGCAGTTGGGACCGCCCAGCAGCAGCACGGTGGGGCGCAGCGTGTTGCCGCGCGTCAGCACCGAGAGGTTTTGCTGGATGATGGATTCGAACAGCGACGCCATCAGCTCCGGCGGCGGAACGCCCTGTTTCTGCAGGCTGTTGATATCGGTCTCGGCGAAGACGCCGCACTTGCCGGCCACCGGATGCAGCCGCAGCCCTTCGTAGCCCATGTTGCACAGCTCTTCGGTGGGGATGCGCAGCTTGGCGTTGATCTTGTCGATCACCGCGCCGGTGCCGCCCGCGCACTTGTCGTTCATCGAAGGCAGCTTCTTCTTTTTGCCGGTCTCCGGGTCTTCCTTGAAGATGATGATCTTGGCGTCCTGGCCGCCGAGCTCGATCACCGAGCCGCACTCGGGATAGAGCTTCTCGACCGCGAGCGACACGGCGTTGACTTCCTGCACGAACTTCGCGCCCACGTGCTTGCCGACGGTCGAGCCGCCGGAGCCGGTGATGAAGGCGCGATAGTTCTCCTGCGGCGTGCCCGGCAGGTCCGCCTCGATGCGCTTGAGCATTTCGAGCGCCTTCTCGGGCTGCTTGGTGTCGTGACGCTGGTAGTCCTGCCACAGGATCTGGTCGGTTGCGTCGTCCACCACGATGACCTTGACGGTGGTCGAGCCAACGTCGATGCCCAACCACAGCAGGTCGTAGCGCTTCTGCGGCTCCGCTTTGTTAGTCAGTCCAGACATCAGGTCTCCAGAAAACTCCGGTTGTCATCCTGAGCGCTGCGCTGTAGGCGCGAGCGTGAGGACCTACAGTCGTCCTCACGAGAGAGCAGGGCGGAAGCCCTGCGGTCTTCGCCCGCGCTCAGTGCACTTCCTGGTGATACGGCGCTTTCACGCCCATCTTCCCGGCCACGTCGATGGCGAAGTTCGCCGCCGTCCCGATCACGCCCTTGTATTTCGGCACCTTGTAGAGGGCGCGCTGCATCTCGGGATGCTCGTTCACGTAGGCGCGGAGTTCGTCGGCGCTCTTGCCGATCTTCTCCAGCACCGCCTTGAACTCCAGCTTGGCCTTGGCCTTGGCTTCGCCCAGCGCCATCTGGACACGGCTGTGAGCGTTGATCTCGCCTTCGCCCGAGGTTTCGATGGGCAGGTAGATCATGTCCTTGTAATGGGACACCACGGCCGACTGCGCGCCATCGGACTGCGTCGAAGGCATGCAGCCAAAAGGCTTGAGCGAGAGCACCATGTGCGCCAGCTCGTGGTTGGAGTAGTAGATATTCTTGGCTACTTCGAGGTGGCCTTCGCCGCCGGAGGCGCGCGAGTTGTAGTAAGGATGGGCCACGCGCTGCAGCTCGTACTGGCTCACCAGCTTGTGTCCAACGCCGCCCAGCGCTTCCACGATCTTGTGGTACTCGCGGCGGAAGATCAGCTCGGCCGCGCGCAGCTTCATGATCTTGTTGCGCAGGTTGAGCTCGATCTTGGCGTGCTTGTCCAGCCGCCACGCCGGAGGCAGGATCGCGCCCTGCTCCAGTCCCTTCTTGTCCTTGGCTTCCTGGATGGCCTGGTGGATCAGGTAGTTGATCCAGGTCCCGATGGGCTCCACGATCAACTGCGCGCCCTCGCGCTCCAGGAAGCGGAACATGTTGAAGTTGCCGTCGCCCTCGGTGGTCTGCGCCCAGAATTCGCCCGTGACCTTGACGATGGGCTTCACCCGCAGGCGGTCCACGCTAACGGAGTCGAAGCGCTGGCGCACGTGGTGCAGTTCCTGTACGTAGTCGTCGCTGTAGAGCTGCTCCAGGAACTTGCCCAGGTAGTTGACGATCCCCTTCATCGGGATCTTGCTGGCGATGCTGCCCAGCTTGTCCTCAACCTGCCACGGCGACTTCTTCTTCAGCACTTCGTGCATGTAGTCCACGACTTCATCGAGCAGGGCGTCGGTGGCGCCGGCTTCGAGCTCGAAGGGCCGGACGCTGTAGCCGACCTCGTTGATGCAATCGCCCATGTTGAGGCCGTTGAGCATGTTGAGGAAGAAATCGAGATTCATGCACAGGCCGGCTTCAGCGCCGGATTGGTCGAGCCCTCCGCCCTGCTGGAACAGCAGCACGCGGAAGCCGTCATAGCCGGCATTGCGCAGCGCCAGGCGGTACTCCGCCTCGTACATGCCGAAGCGGCACGGGCCGCAGGCGCCGGCAGTCAGGAAGACGTAGTTGTCGATAATGTCCTGCCGCTTCATGCCCGCGCCTTCCAGCGCTTGCAGGTATTGCACCAGGTTGCCGACGGTGAAGTAGGTCGGGTTGCACTGCCCGTTGTTGCCGTACTCCTTGCCGAGCTGGAACGCCCGCACGTCGGGCGTGGGCACAACCTCGCACTTGTATCCCAGGCCTTCGAGGGAGCCCTGCACCAGCTTCTCGTGCTTCCAGGTGAGGCCGCCGAACAGCAGCGTGGTGCGCGGACGCTGATCGGCCGTGAACGGACGCTCGATGGGCTTATGGAATTGGTGGACCTGCTTGTGAACGATGCCCGCTTCCTTCTCCAGGCGGGCACGCTCGTCGGCCACACGCTGCTGAATCAGCTCTTCCAACGAAGCGATCTGCACCAATCCACCCTGCGGTGCCGGGGGATGCGTCGAAGTGCTCATCTGATTTCCCTCACTGGTAGACCACGGTGGTTGCGGTTGACGGGCGCGGAACCGGCACGCCCACACGAATACAGGTATGGCGGACTGATCTGAGAGCCCCCACTTGGGTACCCATTGTTGTCTGCCGGGCCGGAACCCCTTAACCGCTTTGTAGCGAACGGCGGAAATTAGCGGTTTAAGGGAGATAGGAGTCCTCTGAGCGGAACGGATATGCTGAAATTTCAGGTACTTACGGAAACTGGATGTGGATGTCCAGATTCGTAGTAATCGTGTTCTGGCGGGCGAGCGCGCCCGCCCCACGTGAACCCCGGCCCGCCACATACGGCCAAACTTCTCCCCGGCGAACGGTCACTGGCAACCGGCGAGCGCAGGCTGGTATAGTTGCCTCTCCCAAGCTCCCCTACTTAGGAGTCTCCCCATGGCAAAGAGCGTCAACAAGGTCATCCTGATCGGCAACCTGGGCAAGGATCCCGAGGTGAAGGTCACGCCCAGCGGCACGCCGGTCGCCAAGTTCTCCCTGGCCACCAACGAGCGCTACAAGGACAAGGCCGGCCAATGGCAGGACCGCACCGAGTGGCACAACCTGGTCGCCTGGCAGCGCACCGCCGAGATCATCGGTGAGTACGTGAAGAAAGGCAGCAAGATCTACGTCGAGGGCCGGCTGCAGACCAGTTCCTGGGACGACAAGACCACGGGCGAGAAAAAGTATCGCACCGAGATCGTCGTCAATGACCTGGTGCTCTTGAGCGGACGCGGCGACGGTGAAGGCGCTTCCCGCTCGGCCGGAGCCGGGGGCGGCAGTTTCGACCAGCGCGCGCCTGAGCCTGAGCCGGCGCCGGCCCACACGGGCGGGATCACGGACGAGGATATTCCGTTCTAGGGGAATTCCAAGCACGGTGATCGTCGCCGGCTATCGGCACTGGAGCACGCGTGAGGCCTTCTCTCCGGCAAGTTCTGGCTGACTCCCACGTCGGGGCCGTTGCTATTGCACTGCTTCTGCTCTGGTCGCTCGACGCGGCCTTCAGCGCGTTGTGGCCGCCGGTTTCTCATGCCATGGGATTCGTGTTCACCGCCGTTGCAATACTCGATGTTCCTTACTTTTCTCGAACTTTCACTGCTCGTGACCGTCTCATGTCGATCAGCACACTCGCATATCTCTACAGTTCGGTCGTGAGCTTTTCGGCGGCTTGGGTTCTGTCGAGATGGATATACAGCACTGGGCCTTTTGACGCTTTAATGTACGTTCGCAGCAAATTGACCCGGACTGATCATGCTTAAACGGTTGAGGAGAATTCTAGTAGAGAGTTTTGTTGGCGCCATTGCTCTCGGTTATGTTTTCGCCCAAGGCATTCTGCATTTTGCGTGGGTGTTCGCTGCGCCAGTTGTAGCCTACGTGACGCGACGGGAATATCGGGGAATCATGGAACGCACGGCCGCTCCTACGGGCTTCTCATTGCAAGATGCCCTGCCCGAACTGGTCCGGTCCTGTGCGCTTCTTCTAGTTGGTTACGTTTTGTTGCGTTGGCTGTACTTCAAGCCCTTGGTAGAACAATCTCCAGATCCAGCTCAAGAGCAAGACCCCACCCTTGGCAAAACCGGCCAAGGGTAGGGCACCCTAAAGTTCACTTCAACCCTGTCGTATACTTCCGCGTCTTTTCTTAGACATCTCTGAGGTGCCGAGTGAAATCCTTCCGCCTTATCGTCGTCGCATGCCTGTTGGCCCTGTCGGCCCTGCTCCCCGCCCAGGCGCCGCCCGCCGACATCGTCCCCGGTGACAACCTGGTCATTGACGGCATTCCCAGCATTCCCGCGGCGATTGCGGCCACCACCAACCGCTACACCGAGTTCCGCGCCGCGGCCTTGCAGGACTGGCATCCCACCGACCGCAGCCTGCTGATCACCACCCGCTTCGGCGACACCAACCAGGTGCACCAGGTGAAGTTTCCCGGCGGCGACCGCTCGCAACTGACGTTCTTCCCCGACCGCGTACTCGCGGCTTCCTACCAGCCCACCAAGGGCGACTATTTTCTTTTCCTCAAGGACGTGGGCGGCGGCGAGTGGTACCAGATCTATCACTACGATTTCTCGACCGGCGACTCGACTCTGCTGACCGACGGCAAATCGCGCAACCTCAACGTGCAGTGGAACCACGCGGGCGACCGCATCGCCTACAGCTCCACCCGCCGCAATGGCAAGGACACCGACATCTGGATGATGGATCCGCGCAATCCCAAGAGCGACCACCTGCTGCTTCAACTGGAAGGCGGGGGATGGGCGGTCAGCGGCTGGTCATTCGACGACAAGCAGTTCGCGCTGATGGAATTCATCTCGATCAACGAGAGCTATGTTTGGGTGGTGAACGCCGCTACCGGCGAGAAGACGCTGATCACTCCAAAGGACGGCCCGGAGAAGGTCGCTTACAGCGGCGCCGAATTCAGCAAGGACGGCAAGGGCCTCTGCGTCGCGACGGACAAGGATTCCGAGATCCACCGCCTCACCTACATCGACCTGGCGACCAAGCAGCACGCTTATCTGACCTCGCACATCAAGTGGGACGTGGATCAGTTCGAGCTTTCCGAAGACGGCAAGACGCTGGCGTTTGCCACCAACGAAGATGGCATGAGCGTGCTGCACCTGATGGATACAGCCACGCGCAAGGAGCGGCCCGTGCCCAAGCTGCCGGTGGGCGTGATCGGCGGGCTGCGCTGGCACAGGAACAGCCGCGACCTCGCCGTGTCGTTGGCCACCTCGCGCTCGCCTTCCGACGTTTATTCCATCGACACCAAAACCGACAAGCTCGACCGCTGGACCTACAGCGAAACTGCCGGGCTCAACACGTCCGCGCTGCCCGACCCGGAGCTGGTGCGCTGGAAGAGCTTCGACGGACGTATTATCTCGGGCTTCCTCTATCGGCCGCCGGCGCGCTTCACCGGCAAGCGGCCGGTGATCGTCAACATCCACGGCGGGCCGGAAGCGCAGTTTCGGCCTGGCTTCATGGGACGCAACAATTATTTTCTGAACGAACTCGGCGTCGCCATCCTGTACCCGAACGTCCGCGGCTCGAACGGCTACGGCAAAACATTCCTCGCGCTCGACAACGGCTTCAAACGCGAGGACAGCTACAAGGATATTGGCGCGCTGCTCGACTGGATCAAGACCCGCCCCGACCTCGACGGTGACCGCATCATGGTGACCGGCGGCAGCTACGGCGGCCACATGACGCTGGCGGTGGCCACCTACTATCCCGACAAGATCCGCTGCGCGGTGGACGTGGTTGGCATGTCCAGCCTGGTGACTTTCCTCGAGCACACCGAGGCCTATCGCCGCGACTTGCGCCGCGTGGAGTACGGCGACGAGCGCGATCCCAAGATGCGCGAGTTCATGGAACGTACCGCGCCGCTGAACAACGTTCAGAAAATCACGCACCCGCTCTTTATCGTGGCCGGCAAGAACGATCCGCGCGTGCCGGTGGGCGAAGGCGAGCAGATGGTGGCTGCTCTTAAACAGAAGAGCGTGCCGGTGTGGTGGCTGATGGCCAAGGACGAAGGCCACGGCTTCGCCAAGAAGAAAAATGCAGATTTCCAGTTCTACGCAACGGTGAGGTTTGTAGAGGAATATCTGCTGAAGTAGGCGCCGGCTACTGCTGGCCCGGCTTCTTCTGGCTGGAAGAAGAGGTGCTCTGGGTGGAGGAGGTGAAGGCCCCGCTGCTGACCAATCCCACCACCACTCCCACGGCAGCGGAAGCCGCGCCGATCAGGACGTTGCGCAGCAGGTGGGAATCGGCGTTCGCCGGCCCCGCTCCCTCGGTAGTGGTCTCGGCGATGCTGTCCTGCTGGAGGGCGTTCAGCGTGGCCTGCGGTGCGCCAAAAGCGGCGGAACTAATTTCCAGCATCTGGCCGGCGTGGATGGTCTCGCTCTTGCCTTCGAACTTGCCTACGCCGGAAATCTTCACACTGCCGCTATAGCAGATGACGCGGAAGGTGTTGCTGGGCGCGTCGTACTGGGTGAAGAAATCGGTGCCCAGCACGTTGATTACGGCCAGGGGCGTGCGCACCTCAAAGCGGCCACCGGATTGATTGATGGACACCACACGGCTGCGCACCTTGCCAAAATTCAACTGCACCAGCGTCTGCTGGCCGGCGGGGTCGTGCTCCACCACTTTCAGTTCGCTGTAGGAGCCGAGGCTGAGGATGGAACCGTCCCGCAAACTCAACCGTGCCCGCCCCGCGCGATCGGTGCGCAGCAGGTCGTTCCAAGCCACTTCTTCCTTGAGCTTGAGCGTCTTGTTATTGCGCTGGGCGGCGGGAACAATGGCGGTTACTTGCCCGGCAGCGGGATGTTCCGCGGGTCCTTGCGCCAGCAACGGCAGCACGGAGACGAGCGATGCCAACACTACCGCCAACACGCGCTGGCACACACTTTGGCTTCCCCGGCTGGTCATGGCTCGCCTATTAACTCACTGGTTACCTTGGGCCTACTCCAAGATTCTGCTACTTTTCCCGCTGAAATTCAAGGTTACGCTCGGATGCGGGCCCGGAACGGAAAACCGGCCGCGCCCTCTCCTAAATTAGACGCACACCGCCGCCTTGGGGTTTATGAAAATCTTTGCACTGAATAAGGTGAAATCCTATGCACCCAACTTGCGCTCCAGATCCTCGGCGATCTGGCGGCCGTGGAAGCGTCCGTTCTCGATGAAGATCTCGCTGGTGGCGGAGCCGGCCACGATCACCCCGGCCAGGTAAATGCCGGGGACGTTGCTTTCGAGGGTCTGCGGATCGCACAGCGGGCGGCACTTGTCCTCCGCTAGGCGGATGCCCAGGCCGCGCAGAAAGTCGAAATCGGGATGGTAGCCGGTAAGGGCTAGCACGAAATCGTTCTTCACACGTACCTCGCCCTCGGGGGTCTGGACGAGCACGTCGTCGGTGCGGATCTCCTTCACGCTGGACTCGAAGTAGGCCTTGATCTCGCCGTTCTTGATGCGGTTCTCGATGTCGGGCTTGATCCAGTACTTCACGTTGGGACTGATGCCGGAGCCGCGGTGCACCAGCGTCACCCGCGCCCCGTGCCGGTAAAGATCGAGGGCGGAGATGGCGGCGGAATTCTTGGCGCCGATCACCAGCACGTCGGAGTTGGAATAGGGATGCGGCTCGCGGTAGTAGTGCGTGACTTTGGGAAGGTCCTCCCCGGGAATGCCCATGATGTTGGGCAGGTCGTAGTAGCCGGTGGCGAGGATGAGCTTGCGCGTGCGGTAGGCGAGCGGGCGCTCGTGCTGGTCGAAGGCGGTGATGCGGAAGTCACCGTCCCGGCCCTCGACGCGGGACACCCGCTGATACTGGCGGACGTCGAGCCGGTAGTGCTGCGCGACTTTGCGGTAGTACTCGAGGGCCTCTTCGCGGGTGGGCTTCTGGTGAGCGCTCGAGAACGGCGTGTCGCCGATCTCCAGCAGCTCCGGCGTGGTGAAGAACACCATGCCCGCGGGATAGTGGAACAGCGAGTTGACCAGGCAGCCCTTGTCGATCACCACGGTCTTCAGCCGGCGGCGCTGCGCTTCGATGCCGCAAGCGAGGCCGGTGGGCCCGGCGCCAATGACCAGGACGTCGAAGATGTCGTGGGTAACCATCCGGGATACGATACAGCAGGTTGAGTAGGGAGTACCAAGTACCCAGTACCGAGTACCAAGTGCAGAAATTGGCTGCCTTGCGTCCCATCCCGAGGGGTACAATTTAATGTTTGGTCCGCACATCTCCAGTTACTGAGTACTGCCTCTCATAGGAGCACGCCATGGCTACTGCAATCGATATGACCACCGCCCGCACCCGCACGGAATCCGACAGCATGGGCGCCATCGAGGTGCCGGCGAATGTTTACTGGGGCGCGCAGACGCAGCGCTCCTTGCTGCACTTCAACATCGGCCGCGACACCATGCCGCCGGAGCTGATCCGCGCCTTCGGCATCCTGAAGAAAGCCTGCGCGCTGGTCAACCAGGACCTGGGCAAGCTGCCCGCCGACAAAGCCAAGCTGATCGTGCAGGCCGCCGATGAGGTCATCTCCGGCAAGCTGTACAACCAGTTCCCGCTGCGCATATGGCAAACCGGCAGCGGCACCCAAACCAACATGAACGTGAACGATGTCATCTCCAACCGCGCCATCGAACTGGCCGGCGGCGAGATGGGATCGAAGAAGCCCATCCATCCCAACGATCACGTCAACATGTCGCAGTCGTCGAACGACACTTTCCCCGCGGCCATGCACATCGCGGCGGCGGAGCGGGTGGCGCGGGCACTGATCCCCGCCATCCAAACGGTGCGCGAGGCCATCGCCGCCAAGGCGAAGCAGTTCCACGACATCGTGAAGATCGGCCGCACCCACCTGCAGGACGCCGTCCCGCTCACCCTCGGGCAGGAGTTCGGCGGCTGGGCCAGCTTGCTGGAGCGCGACATCGTGCGGCTGAAGCAGGTGCTCGAAGGGCTCTACGACCTGGCCATCGGCGGGACGGCCGTGGGCACAGGCCTTAACACGCATCCTGAATTCGCCGAGCGCGCCGCGAAGAAGATCGCCGAACTGACAGGTCTTCCCTTCCGTTCGCACGGCAACAAGTTCGCCGCGCTCTCCGCCCACGACGAGATCGTCTTCGCGCAGGGCGCGATGGAAACGCTGGCCGCGTCGCTAATGAAGATCTCGAATGACATCCGCTGGCTGGCCTCGGGCCCGCGCTGCGGCCTGGGCGAGCTCACCATCCCGGAGAACGAGCCCGGCTCGTCCATCATGCCCGGCAAGGTGAACCCGACGCAGTGCGAGGCCATGACCATGGTGTGCGTGCAGGTGCACGGCGCCACCGCCGCGGTCGGCTTCGCCGGCTCGCAGGGCAACTTCGAGCTCAACGTCTTCAAACCGGTGATGATCTACAACTTCCTGCACTCGGTCACGCTCGTCACCGACGCCTGCCACGGCTTCGTCGAGTACATGGTCAAGGGCATCGAGGTTAACCGGGAGAAGATCGATTGGTACGTGAAGAACTCGCTGATGCTGGTGACCGCGCTCGCGCCCAAGATCGGCTACGACAAGGCGGCCAAGGTCGCGCACACGGCGCACGTCGAGCACAGCAGCCTGCGCGAAGCTGCGCTCAAGCTGGGCTTCCTGACGGGTGAGGAGTTCGACCAGTTGGTAAGGCCGGAGAAGATGACGCATCCGTAAGTTTCAAGTTTCACGTTTCAAGTTGAACGCGCCCGAGTCTGGGCGCGTTTTTCTTCACCACGGAGACACAGAGGCACGGAGAATTGGATTTGAAACACCTCCGTGTCTCTGTGCCTCCGTGGTGGATGTTCGCGACTTACGACTCCCGACTTACGACTTCGCCTGTCACCGCCAACGTGACCATCGCCTTCGCCACCAGCTTTTCTTCCGACTTCTTCTTCGCGTAGACCTCGGACTCGCAGATGACGAGCGTCTTGCCGGCGCGCAGCACGTTCGAGCGGCAGCGCAGGCGGTCGGCCACGGCGGGCCGCAGGAAGTTGATCTTGAATTCCACCGTGAGCACGTCCTGATCCATCCCGACCTTGCCACGCGCGGCGCAGCCGGCGGTGTGGTCGCACATGGTCGCCATCACCCCGGCGTGGATGAGGCCATGCTGCTGCTTATGCCGGCGGTCGGGGACGAGCTGGGTCTCGCACCAGCCGTCTTCGATGGAGGTCAGCTCCACGCCCATTTCGCGGATAAACGGGGCGTTATCGAAGATGTGCCGGACTTTGGCGGCTTTGGCGGAGTTCATATCAATGCCATGTCATGCTGAGCGAGTGCGGGCCGACCTTCGACTTTGCTCAGGGCAAGCTTTGCCCGCACGAGTCGAAGCACCCCTACTCCCATCGACTATCCTGCAATAGGGGTCCTTCGACTCGCGCGCAAAAAGCGTTACCGAGAGAATCTGAAGGAGTCGCGGCGCGCTCGCTCAGGATGACATCACGAGAGTAGCTTCGCAGTCAGTACGCCCACTTCAGCAGCGTGGCCCCCACGGTGAATCCCGCGCCCACGGCGGCGAGCATCACCGTTGCGCCCTTCTTCAAGATGCCTTTCTGGCGCGCGGTCTCCATGGCCAGCGGGATGGTGCCGGCGGTGGTGTTGCCGTACTCGTCGATGTTGATGATGACGCTCTCGGGGCGCAGCTTCAGGCGGTCGCCGGTGGCGGTGATGATTCGCCGGTTGGCCTGGTGGGGGATGAACGCGTCCACATCTTTCCCGGTGAGGCCATTGCGAGCCAGCAGCTTCTCGCACACCTCCGACATCTTGCGCACGGCGTACTTGAACACCGCCTGGCCGTCCTGGTGAACGAAGTGCATCTTCTTGTCGACGGTCTCGTGGGTTGAAGGATGCAAGCTGCCGCCGCCCGGCATATAGAGCGAGCAGGCGCCGGAGCCGTCAATCTCGTGCAGGTAGTCGATGATGCCGAGCGAATCGCCGTCGGCGGGCTCGATCAGCACCGCCCCGGCGCCGTCGCCGAAGATCACGCAGGTGGCGCGGTCGGTGTAGTCGATGATCGAGGACATCACGTCGGAGCCGATGACCAGCACCTTTTTGTGCGCGCCGCTGGCGACGTATTGGGTGCCGCACTGGAGCGCATAAAGGAACGCCGAGCAGGCGGCGGAAAGGTCGAATCCCCACGCCCCGGGGCAGCCCAGCTTGTGCTGTACCAGGCAGGCGGTGGCGGGAAAGAACATATCGGGGGTGACGGTGGCGACGATGATCATCTCGACTTCCGAGGGCTCGATGCCGCGTTCTGCGAGCGCCGCCCGCGCGGCCTCGACCGCCAGGTCGGAGCTGGCCACGCCTTTGTCCACGATGTGCCGCTGGCGGATGCCGGTGCGCTCCATGATCCAGTCATGGGTGGTGTCCACCATCTTCTCGAGGTCATCGTTGGTGAGCAGCCGCGGCGGAACGTACGTCCCCAGCGCCGTGATCTTTGCCCCTGGCTTGTTCGGCAATGCGCACTCCTTCGCCAAGATTTGTATTCTGAACTATGCGGGCGGAGAAAGTCTAGGAAAGCAGCTTTGGGCTGTTGGCTCTTGGCTTTTGGCTTTTGTCCCCGGTTCAGCCAAAAGCCAAG
>JBKQPN010000005.1:0-20936 GCA_052145015.1 Terriglobales bacterium | reverse complement strand
TGACGGCTTGACCGATGAGGATTTGGACAGGTTCGTCGAGAGCTTCTCGATAGAGCCGGTCGGAGGCCCCGTCGGCCGATCCTGAAACGGCACCCTGGCTCAGCCAGTTACCTACCGATAATGACGGTTAACGCCGCTGTCGAGGGCAGCCGCACCGGGGATCATGAGCGCAGCCGCTCGGATTGATGGCATGACGTGCATTCTACTCCCGCAATTGGCGCCGATCACGCGCCCGGACCCCGGCCGTGCCCCTTATCAACATCTATCCGGTAGAGCATCGCGGACGCAGACCTCCGGCGCGCATCCATGCTTTTCCCATGATGCCGTTTGCCCACATCTCTCACCCTCTGCGAAGGCCCGTAGTCCGGGACCTACTCGTAGCGGTAAACAGTGACGCGCAGGACATTGTTCGGGCGCACCGTCAAGATCTCGCCTTGTCCCGTATCGTCTCCGCCCAACTGCCGCACCACGCGCCATCCGCCTTCCACCAACTTGCCCTGCTGCACGTCGCCGAGGCCGGCAATCGATGGCCCTGGCGCCAGCGGAGTGAAGGCGATCCGGACCCCGCCACCTACGGCGCCGAAATAGAACTCATCCGGTCCCGCCGCAATCAGAATGGCCGTCGCTTGTAGCGTTGGCTGGACTTGCGTCGCCGGCTGTGCCGGCGGGGTGCGCGGCTGCCCGGCGGCGGGCGGTTCGGGTGCGATGGGAACGCGGCTGCCAACGTACGAAAGGTCCAACGTGTAGCCGCCGAGCTTGACTTTGAGCGGAGCATCACCCTGGTTGACGCGAACGGCGGTCATTGTCTCTTTCCCCTGGTGGGCCACGATGGCCGGCGCCAATTGTGAAACCACGAGATACGCCGCCGCCAGATCGGTGTCGGGACCGACTCCTCTTTCAATGAAGAAGGGCGAGAATCCAATCGCGTTGAACTTACCGAAAGCCGACAGGACATTGCCGGCGTTGGCGCTGGTTTCTGGGATGAACAAGGGGGTTCCGTTCCTCGTGAACCTCGCGCAAACTTCGTCGAAGTACTGCAGATACAGATCCGGCGCGAGCGCATCGATCGCCGGCGCTCCGGCTCGCCACACGTCATGAACCTGGGGGACCGGGCCGCCGCTTGGATAGGTTCCGGGCCAGGCGTGGTTGGGCTGCTGCAGCCACGCGTTGACGAACATCGGGATGTCGTACTCCTTCTTGCCCTCGGAAACCACCTTGCCCACGAACCGCGCATAGTGCCACGCCATGAAGATCTCGTCCACCGGCCAGTGCAGCTTGCGCCACGCCGTCTCGTGCTCTTCCGCGCTCATCGGCGGGCTCTTGGTCTGAATCGGCATCTCGACGCTCTCCGGTAGCCCTGGGCCGAACACCTCCTCCCACGTTCCCGAAGTCTTGAGACCCTGCGCCGCCCACACCTCGTGCAGCTCTGGGCTCAGGCTATCCTCGTGCTGCTGCAGATAGTCCATCAGCTCCTTCGGGACGGGTCCGGCGAAGGCCCGGTTCGCGGGTGCGGAACGGTCGCGCGAGTCGCGCAGGACGCCCACTTCGTTTTCGACTTGCATCATCACGACAGTGTGCTGCTGAGCGTCCACTTCCTTGATGTGCCGCATCAATGCCCGGTACGCGCGCGCATCCGCGTCGCGCGTGGCATCGCCGAACGTGCTCAGCAGCTCCATCGTCTTCCCCTCTCGGAGTTGAATGCGCGGGAAGCGTTTGTAGTCTTTCTTAACCCAGTACGGAGCGTAGCTAGACAGACCGTTCTTCCAACTGCCGAACCACAGGAAGATGAGCTTCAGGTTGTTGTGCCGGGCCTCGTTGATGAGGCCATCCACCAGCGCGAACTCGTACTGGCCCTCCACGGGTTCCATCTGTGCCCACGAGATGGCCGCCAGCACGCAGTTGAGATTGCCCGAGACCAGCTTGGACCAGATCGGCTGCATGTTCTCGAGGCTAGTAGCCGTGTTGTTTCCCAGTTCTCCAGTCAACGCCAGAAAGGGCTGGCCATCGACGATCAACTGTGTGGCCGAGCCCTGTTTCCGCAGGTGCGGCGTGCCGGGGGCTATCTGCCCGTAGCACGGGACCGCGATCGACGCCGCACATGCGGCCAGGAGCGCCACCCGGAATCTCGCTCTCATCGCACATTCACCTCGAGTGTCTGGCTCATCGGCGAGCGTTCGCGGCTGCCAGCGGGCGCAGCGCGGCGCCAGGGTGAGATTGTCGTGTCAGTCATATCACAGTTCGTTACCAGGGACAGCCCTTCCCTGCCTGTGACGGGCCCCCATGGCGTGGGTGGACCCCGGCGCGGGTCGGGCGTAGGATGTGTTGGCAGGGCAACATCAGCATCGATGTTCTCTCGATCTTTGCATTGAGGTACCCAACGATGAAACTACTTTCCGCCGCGCTGGCGGCACTTGTGTCGGCCTGCATCGTCGCGCCCGTTTTCGCCCAGGTCAAAGAGCGCCCGATTCCGCGCGTGGTGAAGAAGGACGGCCGCTTCGCGCTGCTGGTGGACGATGCGCCGTTTCTGATGCTGGGGGCGCAGTCGCACAACTCCAGCGCCTGGCCGGCGACGCTCGCCAAGGTCTGGCCCGCCATGGAGTACCTGCACGTCAACACGCTCGAGACGCCGGTGTACTGGGAGCAGTTCGAGCCTCAGCCGGGCCACTACGACTACACATTGATCGACGCGCTGCTCGCCGGCGCACGGCAGCACAATCTGCGCTTGGTACTGCTGTGGTTCGGCACCTGGAAGAACGGCAGCCAGCACTACATGCCGGAGTGGATGAAGCTCGACATCGTGCGCTACCCGCACGTGGTGGATAAGAACGGGCGCGCGGTGGACTCACCCTCGCCCTACGCGGAGGCCTCGCTCGAGGCGGACAAGAAGGCGTTCACTGCCTTCATGCGCCATCTCAAAGCCGCCGACCCGCAGCGCACCGTGATCATGGTGCAGGTGGAGAACGAGGCCGGCACGTGGGGCAGCGTGCGTGACTACTCGCCCACGGCGCAGAAGCTCTTCGAGGCGCCCGTGCCGGAGGACGTGCTGAAGGCCATGCAGGTGCACTCCGCCACAGCGTCACCCAACTGGCAGGAGTCCTTTGGCGCGGAGGCCGAGGTCTGCTTCCACGCCTGGTCGGTGGCCAAGTACGTCGGTGCGGTCGCCGCCGCCGGCAAGGCCGTCTACCCGCTGCCGATGTACGCCAACGCGGCGCTGCGCGATCCGCTCAAACCCGCCGCCCCGGGCAGCTACGAGAGCGGAGGCCCCACCGACAACGTGCTGTCCATATGGAAAGTGGCCGCCCCTGCGCTCGACATCCTCGCGCCGGACGACTACGAGCGCGATGACGCGGCGTACCTGAAGATATTTGAACTCTATCGCCGCGACGACAATCCGCTGTTCGTCCCCGAGACGGGCGGCGCCGGCAAGGCGCACTATCTCTTCAAGGCGCTCGGCCTCGGCGCCATCGGATTCGCGCCCTTCGGCCAGGACTACACCGGCGCGCCGGTCGCCGCGGATGCCGCCAAGTCCCGTGAGGAGTTCCTCGCTCCCTGGGCGCTGAACAACCGCCTGCTCGTCCCCATGCAGCGTGACATCGCGCGCCTCAGTTTCGAGGGCAAGCTTCAGGCCGTGGCTGAAGTACAGGGAAGAACCGCGGAGACCCTGAAGTTCGGATCATGGGATGCACTCGTGTCGTATGGATCGTCGGGCCGCGGACCCGCGGCCGGGAATTCCAGCCCGACAGGCCGCGCCCTGGTGGCTCAATTGAAGGACAACCAGTTCCTCGTCACCGGATTTTTCTGCCGCGTCGATTTCCGCCCCGCCGGCACCGAGCAGCAACGCAAGTCCCAGCAGATCGTGGCCGGGACCGGACAGAACCCCTCGGCCCTGATTGACGGCCAGTGGCAGCACCGGCAGTTCCTGCGTGTTGAAGAGGGAGTCTACGAAAACGGCACGTTCAAATTCCAGCGCATCTGGAATGGCGACGAGACCGACTGGGGCCTCCGGCTTGGCGCGGACCCGGTGGTGCTGCGCGTTTCCCTCGCCATCTACTAGCTAACCCGTTTGACCGGGCGCCGGCTACGGATTCGCGCTGGTCTCGCCGGCCTGCCTGGCAACGGTCGCGCCCAGCATCACAGCCGATATGGCGATTCGCAGGGTTGCGATCAACAGGTAGGGAGGTTGTCGATTGCTTGTTCGTCGCAGCCTTGGCCCGAACCGCCGACGACGATGTAGACTCCCCCAGCCGCACCCGCACAGATGAAGGCGCCCGCGCGTTGACACAAAGTGACGTTTCGGGACATTAGATGGCCTGGGAGGGCGTCCAACCATTTCTTGCCGGTATTGGAACGGAAAATCGAACTGCTTCCGAATGGCCAGGCGGAAGCTGCCCAGCATCGTCTTCAAGACGCCGGCTCCTTGCCCGAATGCTACCGATATTGACCCTTAACGCCATTGTCGGGGGGCACCCAGTCGGGCGACTGATCCGATCGCATTTCCTAAGGTCGATGCGCATCTTGTCGCCACCTACCCACTGAATTGTCCCGGACGCAGACCTCAGCCGCGCATCCTGCCACGTTCCGATAACGGCGTTTATCGACCACTGGCACAGTTCTCGAGCGATGCACAGGACAGCCCTCGCTTTTGCATGAGATCTTCGACATCGCGATACGAAAGCGAGTAGCGCAGGTACCAACCCACGGCCATCAGGATTTCCTGCGGCTCAAACCGCCGTAGTATTTGAATTCCACTGGCCGGGGTCTTGTCATCTCAACAACCTACCAGCATGGGCGCCACCGAAGTTGCTGCACCGCCCCTCAGGTCGGCAACTGGTATTCCTTCAACTTGCGATAGAGGTTACGCTCGCTGATGCCCAGCAGCTTGGCCGCGTTGCCACGGTGGCCGTGGCTCACTTCGAGCGCGCGGCGGATGTGCTCCACTTCCAGTTCGATCAGCGTGGGAAGGCGCCCCCTGTCAGCGGCGCTGACCAACGCGGGTTGCGCCGTTGCACCGCCACGCACCGAAGCCGGAAGGTGCTGTGGCAGAATCTCGGTGCCCTCACAGACAATCACGGCCGCTTCCACAACGTGTAGCAACTCGCGCACGTTTCCCGGCCACGCGTGGTGGCGCAGTGTCTCCAGGGTTTCTTGCGCAAGTGCCTTGCGAGAGCCGTAGCGCTCGTTGAGCATCGCGACAAAGTGACGGGTCAGCAACTCGATATCGCCAGTGCGCTTTCTTAGAGGGGGAACCTCTATGCTAATCGTGCTCATTCGGTAATATAGGTCTTCGCGGAATAGCCGCTTCGCAACCATAGCGCGCAGGTCGCGGTTGGTGGCAGCCAGCACGCGCACGTCGACGCGGATTTCGCGCGTGCCGCCGACGTGCCGGAACATGGAAGTATCCAAGACACGCAACAGGTTCACCTGCGTGGCCGGGCTGATTTCACCGATTTCGTCCAAGAAGATCGTGCCGCAGTGCGCCACTTCGAACAGGCCGGGTTTGGCTTTATCGGCTCCGGTAAAGGCGCCGCGCTCGTGCCCGAACAACTCGCTCTGCAACAGGCTCTCCTGCAGCGCGGCGCAATCCACCACCACGAAGGGCTTCGATTGCCGCGGGCTGCGCGCGTGGATCAGCATGGCCACTCGCTCCTTGCCGCTGCCGGTTTCGCCGCAGATGAGCACGGTCGAATCTCGCGCGGCCACGAGTTCGGCCAGGTGCAGCACGCGGCGGAATTCCGGACTCTCGCCCAGCAGCGACGCCGCCGGATCGGGTGGGCTGAGCGCACGCTCCAGAAGGCTGGCCCGCTGGCGCAGTGTGCGGCGCTCGATGGCGCGCTGGATGCGGATGGTGATTTCGTCCAGCGGGCAAGGCTTGGTCACATAGTCGAATGCGCCTTCGCGGATGGCTTCGATGGCGCTGTCGATGGAGCCGTGCCCCGTGAGCATGATGACTTCGAGCGAGGGATAGCGCGCGCGAAGCGTTTTAAGGGTCTCCAGTCCGTCCATGCCGGGAAGACGGAGATCGAGCAGGACGATTTCAGGCTCCTGGTCGCGCGCAAATTCGACGGCTTGTTCGCCGGAAGCCGCGGTGGCTACCTCGTGTCCGACGCGGCGTAACTCGCCGGCCATGACGTGGCGGAAGGCCGCATCGTCATCCACGAGCAGGATGGAGGCCGTGCCACTCATGCAGTGGAATCTCCCGCCATGGCATCCAGGGATGCAGGCAGCACGATTTCGAATGTAGATCCCTCGCCCGGCCGGCTCTCCACGCGGATATCGCCGCCCCAGCGCCGAACGAAATTGAGCGACAGGAAGAGGCCTAGGCCGGTCCCGCCTGGGCGGGCGCTAAAGAAGGGTTCGAAAATGCGCTTGCGGTTCTCCGGCGTGATGCCGCAGCCGCAATCGATCACGCGCACGCGCACCGTCTCGCCCGCCTCAGCCTCGACCCGCACCTTGGTGCCGGGCTTCGAGGCCTGCACGGCGTTCAGCAGCAGGTTGATGAGGGTGTGCTGCACTTCAGCTTCATCGGCGCGCACGCGCAGGCTGGGCGGAATGGGACCCGCTTCGATATGCACCATGTGGGCGCGGGCGGTGGGCTCGACCAGCCGTACGACGGCGTCGATGACCGGCGCAAGCTCAACCAGGTCGCCCCGGTTGCGCTGGCCGCTAGATATTCGCAGAAAGTGCTGCGTGACCCCGCGGCACCGCAGGACTTGATCGCGCGCAATCGCCGCGCTGTCGTGGATCCATCTCGTGTCGGGCGGCGCGTTGGATCCGCTCTCGCGCAGGATCCCCTCAACGCAGGTCAGCACTGTTGCCAGAGGGGTGTTCAGCTCGTGTGAGAACCCGGAAGCCAGCCTGCCGAGCGAGGCCAAGCGGTGCGATTCGGCCAGGTGCGCCTCGGCCGCGCGGCGCTCGGAAATGTCTCGCCAGACTTCCACAACCTGTTTCAGATTGCCGGCGGAATCGAGAATCGGAGATGCGTGCACCTCCTCCCAAACCACACCACCTTCGCTCGTGCGGCGCTCGCAGATGCGAACCTGGCGCGCGCCAGAGCCCAGGCAGGCCAACGTGGGGCAATCGGTCACCGTGCAACCGCCGGGCGCCATCTGGCTGCAGCTGCAGCCCAGCAACTGGTCGCGGGAGTGCCGAGTGCGCTGCAGAAAGGCGTCGTTGGCGGCGATCACGTTGCGCTGCCGGTCGAGCACCACGATGCCGTCGTCGATGGAGTTGATCACTGTCTCCAGCCGCTCGCGCTCCGTGCGGACTTCGCCCACCAGGCCGGTCACGGAATCGGCCATGCTATTGAACTCGCTCGCCAGCCAGGAGATTGTGTCGGTGCCGGTCGCCGGTACCCGCTGAGCGAGATCGCCACTCGCGATCTGGCGCGCGGCGGTCTCAAATCGCTGCAGGCGTCGCAGCACGGCCAGCCGGATGACCACCCCAATGGCGCCTACGAGGAGCAGAGAAATCAAAGCGGTGCCGCCCACGAGCCAGCGCAGATCGGCCGTCATTTCGCTGCGCAGCGCGCCGGTATCGGAATCCAGTATCAAGATGCCATTGATCTTGTGTGCCGGATCGTGGCAACGGTGGCAGGCCTCCCGGTTGCGGATGGGAACGACGGTACGCAGCATTTCGCCGCCGCGGGTTTCGATGACGCGGCTCGAGCCGCGCAGTTCAGGTGGGTATTGGTGGCAGGCCTGGCAAGTGGGTGAATGGAGATCGAAGTTCGCAGGGCCGGTGCCCGGCTGGGGATAGCGATCTATGCCAAACCGGTCAAGCACCACCAGCCGCTCGAATCGGGCTTGGCGCCGAAAGCTATCCAACATGCGGGCGACCAGGGTCCGGTCGTTTTCAATCATCTGGTGTTCGAGCGCGACCCGGATCAAGTCGCCTTCCGCAAGCGCTGTGGCGCGAGTATTCTCCAACAAAGACCGCATGTGGTGCTGGGAGTATAGAAACGCTCCGCCAACGCACGCCAGGACAACCGCCGCGGTGACGCCCACGGCCAAACCGACTGTCGTACTGGCAAACGGCGGCCTAACCCACTTAGTCAGCGACAACCCGGGAATGATGACATACTCTGCCAGAACCGTCAACGCCTGACGGAACGTCACTGACATTTTGTCAGTCCGTAACGACTTGGCGGCAACAAGTTTTTGATTCTCAGCGACTTGGGCTGTTTCCCGGATTGGCTCCCGGCGTGCTATCGAAGGACACCGAAGGAGTCTTTTACATGGAAATGCTGTTGATGGGCGCGTGTTTGAGTATCCTCGGGCTGGCCGTGGCTTGCCTCGCGTTTGGGGCAGCCACGCGCGGCCTGGAGGCGGAAAAACCTGCCGCTAGCGTGGAACTTAAGGTGGCGAAACCGGCCGTGGCAACGCGGTTCTTCGTGGAGTCGGCAGAGCCCGTGCTGCCCTTGGCGCCGCGCCCGCAACTGACCATCGAGGCGCTGCTGCTGCAGATCGAAGACCACGTGCGCCTCGAGCACGCCGCCGCGGAATCCTACCTCGCATCGCCCAACGCCGCGCTGCTGCACAGCCGGACCGTTTCGCGTTTTGTGAACTAGGCGGGTTCCCGTCATGGTCAACCTGGAACTGTTGCAGGGCCTGGACGACGACGAGGCCGGGCGTGTGCTGGCGCTCGGCGAGCGCCTCACACTTGCCGCCGGCGAGGTCCTTTTTCGCCTCGGCGACAGCGCTGGGAGCGTGTACCTGATCACCCGCGGGTGCATCCGGCTCACGGTACCCATGCACGTGCGCGACCGCGAGGAGGAGCTTCTCGTCGAGGAGCAGGCGGCCGGCCACGTGGTGGGCTGGAGCGCGCTCACGCCTCCCTACCGCTTCACTCTCTCCGCCACCGCACCGCTCGAGACCGAGGTTGTGGCGCTTGATCGCGATGCGCTCGACGCCTACTTTGCCGCGCATCCCGAGACCGGGCAAGTCGTCGCGTTCAACCTCGCCAGCGCCATCGGCAGGCGCCTGCAGCTTTTCCAAACGATGTGGTTGCGCGAAGTGCAACGCATGGTGGAGTCGCGGTGCGCGTGAGACGGATTGCGATGACGTCAGCCTTGCTGTCAGCCGTGCTTCTGACGGCCGGGGGAGGAGGAGAGTCAACGGGGAAGCCCCCCCTTCCCCCCGCTCAGGCGGTCCCCAACCCGGACGAGCTGCGCCTGGAGGTGCCGCCACCCCCTTTCAGCCAGGGGATCTACCCTTGCTCGAACTGCCACTCGGGCATGCCGGTGAATCGGAAGCGCCGCCAGCTCACGGACATGCACACCGATATCGTGCTCAAGCACGATGAAACGCATCGCTGGTGCCTCGACTGCCACGACCCGAACAATCGCGACGTGCTCCACCTCGCTAGCGGGGAGCCCGTGAAGTTCACCGAATCCTACCGGCTGTGCGGTCAGTGCCATGGCGAAAAGTATCGCGACTGGCGCGCTGGCGTGCACGGGCGGCGCACCGGCAATTGGAATGGGGCCAAGGGCTACCTGTTGTGCGCCCACTGCCACAATCCGCACCAGCCGAACTTCCGTGCGCTGGCGCCCAAGCCGGCCCCACGCCCGCCAAGCCGCGATATTTCGCGTTCGTATTGAGGAACCATCCATGGCGAGCGAACAACCGGTGCCGAGAAACGCCAACGCTTGTGCCCACCCCTCGCGGCGCCTGTTCACGATTTCCGCCGCCGCCACCGCGGCTTCCTGGATCCTGACTGCGTGCGGCCCCAAGCGCCTCTTCGAAGCCCCCAAGGATCGGTTGAAATCCCTCATCTCCGATCTGGAGCTGCGTTACCGCGAGGAGTACGGCAAGGACGTCCACGTTTCCGATGCCCCCGCGATGCCGGGCGTGCAGTTCGCTTATGCGCTCGATATCTCGCGCTGCATCGGCTGTCGCCGCTGCGTCTACGCTTGCGTGGAGGAGAACAACCAGTCGCGCGATCCGCAAGTTCATTGGATCCGCGTCTTATCCATGGAGAAGGATAGGGGTGTCGACTTCTCACATGCGGATCCCTATTACCATCCCGCGCAGGTCCCTGAGGAAGGCCACTTCTACATCCCGGTGTCCTGCCAGCAGTGCCAGGATCCACCCTGTGTCAAGGTCTGCCCCACCGGGGCCACCTGGGCCGAGAAGGATGGCATCGTCGTGGTCGATTACGACTGGTGCATCGGCTGCCGCTACTGCATGGCCGCCTGCCCCTATGGCGCGCGCCACTTCAACTGGACCGCCCCCTCCCTCCCGGCGGCCGAGTTGAACCCCAACATGCATTACCTGGGCAACCGGCCGCGGACCAAAGGCGTCGTTGAAAAATGCACCTTCTGCATCCAGCGCTCGCGCGCCGGGCGCTATCCGGCCTGCGTCGAGATCTGCCCGGTAGGGGCGCGCAAGTTCGGTAACATCCTCGACCCCGCGAGCGAGATCCGCTACATCATTGAGCACAAGCGGATCCTGGTGCTCAAGGAAGAACTCAATACGGTCCCTAGGTTTTTCTACTTCTATGCCACTTGAGCATCCCGTCCAGGGCATCCGGCGATTCGGCGGGTTCACGCGCGGAAGCCTGCAATTGATTCTGCGCGGCAACCGCGCCTACTGGCTGTGGATGGCGTTCCTCGGTGCGCTGATCGTCTCGGGTTCGCTCGCCTACGCAGCCCAGGTGCACACCGGCTTGGGCTTGACCGCTATGCGCGACCAGGTCAGCTGGGGCTTTTACATTGGCAACTTCACGTTCCTTGTGGGCGTGGCGGCGGCGGCTGTGATCCTCGTGATTCCAGCCTACATTTACGACTGGAAGCCGATCCGTGAGATCGTCATTTACGGCGAGCTGCTGGCCATCAGCGCCATCGCGATGTGTCTCCTGTTCGTGCTTGTGGACATCGGCCGCCCGGACCGCTTCTGGCACCTCCTTCCGCCCTTCGGCCACCTGAATTTCCCGAGCTCGCTCCTGGCCTGGGACGTGCTCGTGCTGAATATCTATTTCGTGGTGAACTTCGTGGTGGCGACGCACATCCTCTACCGCGCCTTTCACGGCAAGCGCTACATCAAGCAGTTGGTGGCGCCGCTGGTTATGCTCTCCATCCCGATGGCCGTCGGCATCCATACCGTGACGGCGTTTCTGTACAATGGGCTGGCGGCGCGGCCCTACTGGAATGCGTCGATCCTGGCGCCGCAGTTCCTGGCATCGGCGTTTTGCTCCGGACCGGCCATTCTGCTGGTGGTGCTGCAAGTGCTGCGGCGCTTCACGCACTTCGAAATCCGTGACGAAGCCATCTGGAAAATCGCCGAACTGATGGCCTACGCCATGTTTCTGAATCTCTTCCTGCATGGCGCGGAGGCGTTCAAGGAATTCTACTCCAACACCCAGCACGTGCTGTACACGCGCTATTGGTACCTGGGCCTGGGCTCACATCACACCTTAGTTCCCTATGCCTGGGCCGCGGTGGCCTGCAACCTGCTGTCATTCGGGCTCTTCATATCACCCTCCATGCGGCGCAACTGGATCACGCTCAACCTCGGATGCCTGGCCACCTACGCGGGCGTTTATATCGAGAAGGGGATGGGGTTGATCATTCCCGGGCTGACGCCCGACACACTCGGCGAAATCTACGAATACTACCCGACCATGACGGAGTTGCGCGTCGCGGCGGGCGTCTTCGCGGTCGGCTTCTTGCTCTTCACCCTGATGCTGAAAGTGGCGGTACCGATCTCATTGGGAGAATTCCGGGACCACAAAGAAGCGGAAGCGCCGGACGCGGCGGCCGCGCTCGCCTAATGGTCAAGTGGCCTGAAGCGAAGCAACAACGTCCAGGCAGCCGAAGGAGGGCGTAAGGCTGCGAACTCAGCTGTCCGAGCGGCTGCGGAGTTTGCAGCCTTCCAACACCGATTCCAGGTGCGACTTCGCGACGGAGTTCTCAAACGCCGCCCAGACTCTTGAACATTGGAGCGCCTGATTTTGTACACTCCGCAGGCTGTCTCATAACTTACCCTTTGTGAAACAGCGCTGGCCATGCACTGCGTTGCGCCCCTATCGGAGCATTCCCTCCACTAGGCCGTCTAACACGCTAACCATCCATGTAGTTCTGGTCAGCCCATCCGGGCGCTGTGATCGAGAAGGTGTGCTTTTCGGACGGGTCGCCCGAGACGGCGTTCAACGAGCTCTTGCCGGCATGGAAACCGGTAATCGGCTTGCGTCTCAACAGGGTGGCGAAAGCTGCCCAACATCATCTGCAAGACGCCCGCTGCTCACCCGCCGGCTACCGATATCACCAGATATCACTCCGCACGGCGTGGCACAACTGCGGGCGCTGGCAAGTCTCCGGCTGGCCGATTCCGCCAGAATCGGCGCGATCCCATGCCGTGCCATTGAGTCAATCTCTGCCTCCACTACGGCGGGTCGCGCCCTTTTCGGGATTGAAGCATAGAGTTGGGCGGGTGCTGTAGTCCTCAATTGCCGAGGCCGAATCGCCGGTGCGGATCCGCGGACCCGGATCGAGCCTGGCCGAAGCGTTAAGGTAAAGCGATGTCCAGACTATCCGTAATCGTCATTGCCACGTGCGCGCTGGCGACCCTGCTAACGGCTCCAGCCGCGGCACAGGGGCCGCTGCCGCAGGTGCGCCTGAACCGCAATTACTTCCAGCGCAATGGGCGGCCGTTCATCCCCGCGGGCGTGCATTGGGTGCCCGCCAAAGCCGCCATGCAATGGCCCATGGAATGGGACGCCGCCAGTGTGGAAGCCGATTTCCGGAAGATGCGCGAACTGGGCGTGAACACGGTCCGCCTGGACCTGGTGTGGGCCTGGTTCGAGCCCCGTCCTGGGGATTACAACCCGGCGGCGTTTGCCCAACTCGATGAGCTGATCCAACTGGCCCGGCGTTATGGGATCTATTTGCAGCCCAGCTTGTTCATCGGCAACGAGGTCGGCGAAGCGATCTGGGATGTGCCGTGGCGCAACGGCCGCCATCCTCAGGCGGATCCGGAAATGCTGCGTCTCGAAACCAACCTCGCAGCGGAATTCGGACGCCGCTATGGGAGCGAGACGGCGATCCAGAGTTGGGACCTCACCGACGAGCCTCCGTTCTGGAACGCCGGCAAGACCACCGACGCCATGGCGATCAATTGGACCAGGCTGATCGCCGGAGCTATCCGGCGCGGCGATACGATGCACCCGATCGTCGTCGGGACCGATGCACAGGATATCGCCCATGGCCCGTTTCGCCCGGACAACATACTGGGAGAGGTCGATTTTCTCAGCGTCCATCCATACCCCCTCTACAACCCGGCTCTGTTTCCCGATCCACTGCTCGCCGAGCGGACCACTTACGCCGCCTCGTTCCAGGTGGCACTCTCCGGCGGCGCCGGCAAGCCCGTTATGGTGCAGGAGATGGGCGCCTCCTCGGCACAACAGACGCCGGAGCGCATTGCGCGCTATCTGCGCGCCAACCTGTTCTCGGCGCTGGGCGCCGGCGCCAACGGATTCATGCTGTGGTGCTACACGGATGCGGCTCCTGAAACCTACCAGCGGATTCCCTACCGACGGGCGCCCCACGAAACTCAATTCGGGCTGACCACCTGGGACGGAAAAGACCGCCCGGCCGGGACCGAGTTTCGACTCTTTAGCAAGCTGCTCGATCGCCTGGATTTGACCGGCCTGGAACCGGCCCACGCCGAGGCCGGGATCGTGGTGCCTTTCGAGTGGTCGAAGCCGTACGGAGAACTGCGCGGGCTGGGTCTGCCGCAATACGGCGGCGTCCCCTACGTTTCCAATCAGGAACCCGGCTCGGTGGCCGGCCAGGAGCCCGCCGACTATGGCGAACTGAGCGCCGAACTGGCCGCGACCTGGCTCAACAGCTTCGTATTGGCGCGCCGCGCGGGGCTGCGCGCCGGCTTCCCGCGAGAATACAGCGATTGGAGCCGATTGCCGATCTTGCTTTTGCCGTCGCCGCTCACCGCTTCGAAACCGAATCTGCTCCACGTCCACACGATCTTTTGGCAGCGGGCGAAGGAGTACGTGCGCGGCGGCGGCGTGCTATATGTCTCTCTCAACGGCGAGAGCGCCATTCCCGACATGGAGGAGTTGTTCGGAGCCCGCATTGCCGACCGCATTCCGGCGCACGACCTCCGGATGAAGGTCGTTGCACCGTTCGGCGGTCTGAAGCCGGGCGATGAATTCGCGTGCGCGGCCGGAGGCGCCGCCGGCGATTGGGGAGCGCTGCTCGAGCTGCGGGGTGGCGATGTCATCGCCACGGACCAGAGCGGGCGGCCAGCGCTGGTCGCGCATGTGTTGGGTAAAGGCAAGGTGTTGACCTGCGCCTATCCGATCGAGAAGTACATCTCGCGCGTGCCGGCGGCCTTCGAAGAAGGGGACGGGACGCATCGCCTCTACCGCGCTCTCGCGGAATGGTCAGGCGTCCGGCCTCTGTTCCGCTCGGACCGCGCGGAGGTCGAAGCCGCCGCGCTGACCGGGTCGGGCCGGGGCTACGTCGTGCTCACCAACCACAGCGACGCTGCGCAAACCGTCGCAATCACGTCACGCGAGGCCCTTCGTCATGTTCATCTGATCAGGGCCGAGGGCCCCGCACATCTGGACCTGCACGAAAACGGCTTTACCGTGCGCATTGCGCCCTTTGGTGGCGAGATTGTGGAGTATCAGGAGTCACCACGGTGAGCGGGCCCGTGGCCGGAGCCATCGACGTCGGCGGAACAAAGATTGCCGTTGGCATCGTCGATGCGCGGGGCCACATCCTGGCACAGGGTGAGACTCCGACGGCCCCGGAGTTGGGTTACCAGGCGGGACTGGTGCGCACCAGTGCCGTTCTGCGTCGCCTGCTCGACGAATGCGGGCTGAGCATCGATGGGATTGGAGTCGGAAGCACCGGGCCGATCGATCCCGAGACCGGGGTCTACGGTGAAGTGGGCACCCTGCCGGGTTGGCTGGGCTCCCCACTGGCGAGCGATCTGGAGCGCCTGTTCGGCGTCCGCGTGGCGGTGGAGAACGACGCCGACGCGACGGCTCTGGGTGAAGCCGCGTGGGGCGGCGCAGGCCGCGGCAGCCGCAACCTGATCTACGTCACCATCAGCACAGGCATCGGCGTTGGGATCCTGCTGGACGGCCGAATCTACCGCGGCGCGGGCGGCGCGCACCCCGAGATCGGACATCACATTCTCGACGCGAGCGGTCCGGCGTGTTACTGCGGCGCGAACGGATGCTGGGAGTCCCTGGCCAGCGGTCCGGCCCTCGAGGCGTGGATGAGCACTCAGCGGGAAGATGCGCTCAGTGCCAAACAGATCTGCGAGCTAGCCCGTCGAGGAGACCTTCTGGCGCTGCAGGCCGTTCAGCGCGAGGCGCACTACCTCGGGCTGGGGCTCGCGAACCTGGTCACTATGTTCTGCCCACAGACGATTGTTCTGGGAGGCGGGATGATGCGGAGCGCCGACATGCTGCTCGCCCCCGCTTTGGATGTGGTCAAGCGGACCTGCACACAGGTGCCGGTGGAGAACACATCGATCGTGCTCGCCGGTCTGGGCGCGCAATGCGGTCTTCTAGGCGCGGCTTGCGTGTGGTTTCAGCGGGCGGGCTTGCTCTGAGAAGGACGAAAGAAGAAATGGAAGTGGACTTGGCGGTGACATGGCGAGATTGCTCGTACCTGCACGATTTGATCGAGCAGCCCGACGCCCTCGCTCGAACGATTGCGGCGCTGGCGGACGAACAGGCTCTCGACCGGCTGGCGGGCGCCCTGCTCAGTGGACGCTGGCGCCGCGTGGTGCTGACCGGCATGGGCTCGTCCTATTGGGCCTGCCGCCCTCTCTACTTGCGCTTGCTCAAAGAGGGCCTGACGCCCATGATGATCGAAACTGGCGAACTGATCCATTATGAACGCGACTGGCTGAGCGCGGACACTCTGGTGGTCGCCGTTTCGCAGTCCGGGCGCAGCGTGGAGATCGTGCGGTTGCTGGAATGCGCCCGGGGGCGGTCCGAGATCATCGGCGTAACCAACACTCCGGATTCGCCGTTGGCCGTTGACAGCACCGCAACGCTTCTGATGCAAGCTGGCAGCGAGTGCACTGTCTCTTGCAAGACTTACCTGGCGACCTTGCTGGCGCTCGAGTGGCTGGGCGATTTGTTGTGCGGGAGCGACCGCGCGCCACTCCTGAGCCAGGCTCGCGCAGCCGTGGACCCGATGCGCGAATATCTGCTCCAGTGGCCGGCCCACGTGCACCAACTCCGGCCGCTGATGGAAGGTGTGGGACACATATTCGTCACCGGACGCGGCCCCTCAGTCGCTGCCGCTGAGACCGGCGGCCTGATCCTGAAGGAGTCGACACACTACCCGGCGGAGGGGCTGAGCGCGGCAGCCTTCCGGCACGGCCCATTCGAGCTCTTGAGCGACAGAGTGTTCGTCCTCGTGTTGGAAGGCGATGCGCGCTCAGCAGAGCTCAGCCGCAAACTTGTCGCTGACGTTCAGGAAGCCGGAGGGAGAAGTGCGCTCGTCTCGCCGGCGGCCCAGGGCGTATTCCGCACCCCGGAATGCGCCGAGCGGATCCGGCCGTTGATGGAGATTCTGCCGGTCGAAATGTTGACGCTGGCGCTGGCGGCCGCGCAGGGCCGCGAGCCTGGCCGATTCGAGCGCGCCAGCAAAGTGACGGTGGTGGAATGAGATCGCCTGGGTCGGGTCGCTCTCGCCAGGTAGCGGCCCTGGTGTTCCTGATCTTCATTGCGATCTCCCTGCTGACGAACATTCTGGGGCCGATCATCCCGGATGTCATCCAAGGCTTCTCGCTGAGCCTTTCGGCGGCGGCGCTGCTGCCCTTCTCGTTCTTCATCGCGTACGGGGTTATGTCGATTCCGGCGGGCTTGCTGGTGGAGCGGCACGGCGAGAAGCCGGTGATTCTGAGTGCCTTTGCTCTGAGTCTTGCCGGCTCCGCGCTGGTTGCCTGCAGGCCCGGTTATTTCAACGCCCTGGTGTCAGTCTTCCTGATTGGAGTGGCCATGGCCGTCCTGCAGGTGGCCATCAACCCGCTCCTGCGCGTGGCCGGTGGCGAGGAGCATTTTGCATTCAACTGCGCGCTGGCGCAGTTGCTTTTCGGCGGGGCTTCGTTTGTCAGCCCGCAGGTGTATTCGTATCTGGTGGCCGCGCTGGCGCCGCGTGCTCCGAAGGCCGGCGCCCTGGCACTGCTCGCATCCATCACTCCGGCGCGGTGGCCCTGGATTTCGCTGTACTGGCTGTTTGCGGTTTTGTCGTTGACGATGCTGATCCTGGTGGCGCTGTTCCGCTTCCCGATGGTTCAGCGGACCGACGAAGAGACCGTCGGCTCGTGGCGTCTGCACCGCCGGTTGTTCGGGAACCGGATCGTGCTGCTCTATTTCGTCAGTGTATTTGCCTACGTCGGCTCCGAGCAGGGCACGGCCAACTGGATCTCCGAGTTCCTCTCGGTCTACCACCGGGTCGATCCACACACCAAGGGTGCGATGGAAGTGGCCTGGTTCTGGGGCCTGCTCACGATCGGTTGCGCCTTGGGCCTGGGCCTGCTGAAACTCCTGGACAGCCGTAAGGTGCTGATCGGCGCCTCTGCCGGCGCGATGGCCGCGCTCACGGTCGCGCTGTTCGGCAATGCGCCGATGGCCCTGCTCGCTTTCCCCACGATAGGCTTCTTCGCCTCGGTGATGTGGCCGGTCATCATGTCGCTAGCATTGAACTCGCTGTCGCATTCACACGGCGCCTTCGCCGGAATCCTCTGCACCGCAATCGTCGGCGGCGCCATCGTCCCGCTTTGGATCGGCCAGATCGGAGACCATTTCGGGCTGCGCGCCGGCCTGCTGCTGCTGTATGTCACTTTCGGCTGGATTCTCGGGGTCGGCTTTTGGGCGCGGCCGCTCGTCCAGAACCAGACCATTCGCCATCGCAGGTCCGAGGCGTCCTGAGTGGCCGAACCCTCCGACTCAGCGTGCGGGTTCGCGTCGCACCCTTCCAAAATGGCGCACCGCAATCTGTAGTGTGCAACGATTCCGGAACGTGACTCCCACCCGTCGCTGTTTTGCTTGATGTGCGTTCCACTCCGAGGTAAGGTCCACATGACTACCGATATTGCTCAATAACGTCCGCGACTAAGGGGAATGCTATGAACGAGTTAACGCTGGCGAACTAGGCCGCAAACTGGCACCGGCTGAAGGCAATGGTCCTGGATAGCGTGAGCTCGCAATATGGCACTGCTCCGTCCGCTTTGAACAACCCTTCGTCAATCAGCGGTGCGAAATCGACGTTGGATTCGAGCAGTCGGACCAGGTTCATAAAACGGCTGTGATTTGGGTCGCCGGCGTGAGGCGTCGCAGTCAGCAGCAAAAGGGCGTCCGTACCCTGCCGGAGATCAGCGTCGAGCAACTGAAGGCAGCCATCGCGGTCGGAGTGTATGCCTCAGAATGCGCGAAGGTACTGGTCGATTCGCAGAATGCGACTCTTCGGCCGGAGGGCGAATTGGAACAGAAGTTCCTGAATTGGATTGCAGAGCATGGCAGCAGATCGACCTCTTCCATAAGAAGCAGCTCACAGTGGGCAAGTCGAAAACCGACGCCGGCACCGGCCGAGTGATCCCGCTGAACGATGCGGTCAGGACCGCCCTCGAGGCGCACGCCGCCTGGTACACCCGGCGGTTCGGCGAATGCAAGCCGGAGTGGTACGTTTTCCCAGCCGGCAGAGGGCAACCCGATGATCCTACCCGCCCCGTCACCTCGTTAAGGACAGCGTGGACAAAGGTGCGCGATAAAGCAAAGGTCGTGGGACGCTGGCATGATAATCGCCACACTTTGGTCACAGAACTCGCGGAGTCGGGCGTCGGCGACGAGGTGATCATGAGCATCGCCGGGCACGTTTCGCGCGCCATGCTCTCGCGCTATTCCCACGTGCGGATGGAAGCGAAACGCCGCGCTCTTGATGAAGTAGCAGCGCGCCAGCGCGGAGCCGACGATATTCGCCTGCAGGAAGCCGGATGGCGAGCAGCCGCTGTGGTGTCTCCAACAGCCTTGGTTCAGTGATCGCCAGCGGAAGTCAAGGGTGGAAAACTGGGTTTCGGAGCGGAAGTGCTGCTTATGCAATATCCATCCCGGCCCTGATTAGCGACGATAATGGCCCTGGGGGGACAGTATGCCGCGCGTGATCACAGTCGCAGTTGTGCTATTGCTCACGGTATTGAATGCGGCCGTCGCCAAGGGCGATGAGACCATCCGGGTTGGCCTGATCCAGATGGATGGGCGGCTCTATGACAAGCAATACAATCTGGGGCGAGCCGAGAAACTGATCCGGCAAGCAGCTGCCCGCGGAGCCAAGATCGTCTGCACACCGGAATCCTCAGTCCAGGGATACGCAAGGGTTGAGCTTCCTCCCGGCACGTCCGCCGACGCTCCTCAGCTCGTCGCGGAGCGGGCGAGAATCCTGGCGGCCGCAGAGACGATTCCCGGGCCAGCCACGAACCGCTTCAGCGCGCTGGCGAAGGAACTGGGCATCTGGATGGTTTTTGGCCTGGACGAGAACCGGGGAGGGAAACTGTTCAACACCGTGGTTCTCATGAACCCGCAGGGGCAGATTGTGGGCACCTATAGCAAGGTCCATCTTCAGAACTGGATGCTGGCTTCAGGAGTGAACCACGGCGACGGCTTCCCGGTGTGGGAAGTGGATATTGGTGGAGTCAAAACCAAAATAGGAATCGAGATTTGTTACGACATCCAGCATCCGGAGGCCACGCGGGAGCTCGCGCTGAGAGGTGCGGAGATCGTCTTCAATCCTTACTGTACGGGTGACTTCTCCCGGCCACTGCTCGTGCACCTGTATCAAACCCGGGCCCTCGAAAATCGGCTGTTCATCGTCCGGGTTAACTACGGCGCTCCGCGCAACACGGGAACCAGTTCTATCCTCGATTTCGAGGGGGCGACCCAGGATGAACTCGACAACGCTGAGGGCGTATTGGTGGGCGATTTGAACCTCACGGCTCTGCGCAAGGTCAGAAACGACTGGAATCCAGTCTATGGGCTTGCGAACCGCTACCCGGCTGCTTACGGACGCCTGGGGAGCGGGAAGTAGCCGTGAAGCGCGGCTCGGCCCTGTAATCTCGGGGTTTCTGGTGGTTAGGTTGGATCGAGTCGCGGGGTCAGACCAAGCCAGCGCCCTGCAGACAGAATCGGGCTCAAGAATGCCGCGAGCGGATCAACAGGATCGGAAGAAGGTACCCCCAGTGTCCCCCCAGTCTCCAAAAAAACTGGCTTCTGACGCACCTAAGCCTTTTGTTTGCAACGCGATGCGGCTTCAAGCGGTTCGGCTGTTAACCGAAGGGTTGTAGGTTCGAGTCCTACCTGAGGAGCCAATTACAAGTCCTTTGTTTTCAACATATCCCTTAGCAAACACGCCAGATGTCGCGTCGAGCGCGAGCCAGGTCTTCCGATTTAGAATTACCCATCTTTACCCGAATTTCCTTATATTTGGACCCTGGGGTACCCCCAGTTTCCCCCCAGTGTTTCGCGAATACGCAGCGAGGGACTCGCCGCTACCTCTCACGAGCGGGTGGCAACTCGGCCGTCCGACAACTCAGGCGCTATGCGGCGCGACACCGTCGCGATGGCGCGGGTCCATGTGAAGAAGACCGGAAGTGAAAACGTCGACAGAAAAAACATTCTGGCATAAAATTGTAATTAGAGGCTCGGTTCGACAGGCGAGCGCAGAGCGCACCCTCCGGAAGGCACCTCCACTTCGATCTAACGGAAGGTGAGGCATGCTCGCGCAGGGAACGGCGCTCTCAATCCCACAGATTCAGACTTGGCCGATAGACCGGCTGGTGTTCTACGCGCGCAACCCGCGCAAGAACGACGCTGCCGTGGACCGGATGTGCAGCAGCATCCGGGAATTCGGGTTCAAGATCCCTGTGCTGGCGCGCAGCGACGGCGAGGTCGTCGATGGGCAC
>JBKQPN010000004.1:0-3172 GCA_052145015.1 Terriglobales bacterium | reverse complement strand
GTTAAGTCGCCGGAGAAAGCAAGCCACACCGCGGCCACCATCATTCCCTCGGTCGGCTGTCCCATGGGGTGCAACTTCTGTACCACCTCATCGTTCTTCGGCGGCAAAGGCAAGTTCACCAACTTCTATGAGACGGGGCAGGAATTGTTCGAGGTCATGTCCGAGATGGAGCGCACCATGAACGTTCGCTCCTTTTTTGTCATGGACGAGAACTTCCTGCTGAACCGCCCGCGCGCCATGGAACTGCTGGCCCTGATGAAACAGCACCACAAGAGCTGGTCGTTTTATGTGTTCTCTTCCGTAAATGCCCTCCGCAAATACACCATGGACGAACTGGTGGAGCTGGGCATTTCCTGGCTGTGGATGGGATTGGAATCGCCCCACTCCCAGTACAAAAAGCTGGAAGGCTCCGACACGCTGAAGCTGACCCACGAACTGCGGCAACACGGCATCAAATTGCTGGGTTCCACCATTGTGGGCCTGGAGCACCACACCCCGGAGAACATCCAGGAAGAGATCGAGCACGCCATCGCCCACCAGACTGATTTTCATCAGTTCATGCTCTACACGCCGGTTCCCGGCACGCCATTGCACGCGGAAATGCTGGAGCAGGGACGAATGCTGGATGTCGATCTGGCCGACATTCACGGCCAGTACAAGTTCAATTTCCAACACGCGGCGATCTCGCGCGACGACTCGAAGAAATTCCTGGACTGGGCATTCTGCCGCGATTTTGAGGTCAATGGCCCCAGTCTTTACCGTATCTGTCTAACGACTTTTCAAGGCTGGATGCGGCACAAGAACCATCCTGACCCGCGCATTCGCGAGCGGTTTGAGTGGGAGGCGAGGAATCTGTGGAAGGGCTACGGCGGAGCGCTATGGGCGATGGAGCACCGCCTGAAGAAGAGCAACGCGGAGATTAGCGCGCGCGTACACGCCCTTCGCCGCGATATCGAGAACGAGTTCGGATCTTTCACGAAGTGGATATCGCGCCTTGTGGGTCCAGTGCTGCTGTGGACGACCAAGCGTGAACAACGGCGGCTGCTGCGCGGCTATTCGTATGAGCCGCCGGTCATCGTTGAGCGCCGGAACTGGGCTGGATAAGCATTTACATTGCCGTGTCGTCGCCGGTTTGCCATACTTCCATCGCAAAATTCCAGATTAAGGATTGGTTGGATGAGCTTGCGAATGCTGTGGAAGTGTGGATTTGCGGTTCTCTTCTGCTGTCTGCTTTCGGGTTTGATCGCTGCCGAGCAGGCGCCGGTTCCGGGCCAGAAGCCGCTGACCGAGATGCCGTCGGTGATCACGGTGCCGCCGGCAGCGCAGCCCTCGGACCACTTCGATCCTGAAGCCGCCACCAACGCCTATCTGGCCGAGATCCCCGCCGAGGCCCGGGCGCGCTCGGACGCTTACTTCGAAGGCGGATACTGGCTGATCCTGTGGGACTTCCTGTATGGCGTGGCGGTCGCGTTGTTGCTGTTGAACCTGCGCTGGTCGGCCAAGATGCGCGATTTCGCAGAGCGCGTCACCCGCTTCAAGCCGGTGCAGACCGTGATTTATTGGGCGGAGTACCTGGTGCTCACCAGCATCCTCTTGTTTCCGTTGACGGTCTACGAGGACTACTTTCGCGAGCACAAATATGGCCTGGCGACGCAGGCCTTCGGGCCCTGGCTGTATGACCAATTCAAGCTGCTGCTGATCGGCCTGGTACTGGGCGCGATTCTTATGACCGCGTTGTTCGGCGTGGTGCGGCGGCTGCCACGGACCTGGCACATCTGGGGCGCGGTAGTGACCGTTGTGTTCCTCGCGCTTTTCGTCCTGATCACACCGGTGTACCTGGTGCCCATCTTCAACAAAGTCACTAAGCTGAACGATCCCAAGGTCACGCAGCCTATCCTGAGCCTGGCGCGGGCGAACGGCATCGCGGCAAAGGACGTGTATCAGATGGACGCCTCGCGGCAGACCACGCGCATGAGCGCCAACGTGAGCGGATTCGGGCACACCATGCGCATCACGCTGAATGACAACCTGCTGCGGCGCGGCTCTCCGGAAGAGATTCAGGCGGTGATGGGACACGAGATGGGACACTATGTCATGAACCACGTCTACAAATACCTCATGTTTTTCCTCATTGTGATCGTGACCGGATTCGCGCTGCTGCGCTGGGCCCTGGATTGGTCGCTGAAACGCTGGGGAGAGAAGTGGCGGATCCACGGCATCGGCGACACCGCCGTGCTGCCGCTGGTGATTCTGCTGGCATCGATTTTTTTCTTCGTGCTGATGCCGGTGATGAACACCTATATTCGCGTCCAGGAATACGAAGCCGACATATACGGGCTGAACGCCAGCCGGCAGCCCGACGGTTTCGCGCAAGGCGCTATCCATCTGGGCGAGTATCGCAAGATGAGCCCGGGACGCATGGAGGAGTGGATCTTCTACGACCATCCTAGCGGCCGCAATCGCATCTACGCCGCCATGCGCTGGAAGGCGGAGAACCTGCAGCTCTTTAGTCCGTCGACGCCAAAGGAGAAGTAGCTAGAAGCGCCAGCGCGTGGCGCGGTTGAGCGTCAGCTTCTCGTCGAAAGCGAAGACCTTCACCGGCCGCACCGCCCAGATGGGCTCCTGCTGATAGGGAGACATATCGAAGTCGTACTTGCGCTCGTAGAGCCGGAAGAACCGCTTGCGCAGCGGAGCTTCGCGTACCTCGCGGGCAACTCCTTCGACGATTACCGCCTCCTGCGCGAGTTCGTTGCACACGACGCAGTTGGGATTGGCTTTGAGGTTGTGGGATTTCCGCGAATCGCGTCCTGTCGAGAAATAAAAGACGTTCGCCAGCCACAGACCCCAGACCACCATGGTGTGCGGTCGGCCGTCGGGCCGCACGGTCGAGATCCAGTAGTTGTGCGATTTGGCCAGGCGCTGGTTGGCCCACTTCCAGGGCAGCAGTCCTTTGTTGTCCTCCGGCAGGCCGTAGCCGGGCATGTGCGGGCGGCTGGATTTCGGCGCGCGCTTGGTCATGATTCTTCCCTGAGCAACTTGTTTAAGGTGGGCTTGTGCTTCTCGCGGCGCTCCTTCTTCGCGTCGGGCACGCGGCGGGTGGGCGGCGGAGCGCCGATCTTTTCCCGCGCCGCCGCTTTCACCGCATCGACCGCGCGGAACGGTTTCGGCTTTT
>JBKQPN010000003.1:0-26538 GCA_052145015.1 Terriglobales bacterium | reverse complement strand
GCGTGCGCAGTCTCGAGAAAAAGGATTGGCCGACGGCATTCATACGTCCTCGGCAGCGCGGCGCCGGGCGCTAGTCCACGAACTCGACGTTGGCTCTGTGCGGGATGATGCCTGCCTCGTAGCCCATCTCCAGCAGGCGGCGAATAGCGGCGCGGCCTCGCTCGCCATAATCGAGGGTGCGCTCGTTGACGTACATGCCCACGAACTTGTCGGCCATCGCGGGATCGAGGTCGCGGGCGAACTGCATGGCATAGTTCAGCGCCTCCTCGCGATGGTCGAGGGCGTACTGGATGCTCTGCTTGATCGTGCGCGCCACGCTGGCCATCAGCGCCGGGCCCAGGTCGCGGCGGATGGCGTTGCCGCCGAGCGGCAGCGGTAGCCCGGTCGAGTCGCGCCACCACCTCCCCAGATCGACGATGCGGTGCAGCCCCGACTTGTCGTAGGTGAGCTGGCCCTCGTGGATGATCAGCCCGGCCTCATGCTTGCCGGCGAGCACCTCGGGAATGATTTTGTCGAAGGGCACGACTACGGTTTCGGCCTCGGGCGCGAACAGCTTCAGCGCCAGGTAGGCCGTGGTCAGCTTGCCGGGGATGGCGATGCGCACGCGCTTGATCTCCTCGAGCGAGTGCATCCGCGGCGCCACGATCATCGGCCCATAGCCCTCGCCCACGCTGCCGCCGCTCCCGAGCAGCGCGTACTTCTCCTGGATGTACGGGTAGGCGTGGAAGGAGATGGCGGTCACATCGTAGAAGCCCTCGAGCGCCTTGCGGTTCAGGGTCTCGATGTCGCACAGCGTGTGGCTGAACTTCAGCCCGCTGGCGCGCACTTTGCTGGTGGCCAGCGCGTAGAACATGAAGGCATCGTCGGAGTCGGGGCTGTGGGCGACGCTGATCTCGCGCAGATTGATGGAGACTGCCGTACTCATCGGGCTATGCGTCTTTCCGGGGGGAACGGTTGGGGCGTGGCGCGCTCGATGCGGCGCGCTCAGCCCGGGTTAGAATCTGCGGCCTGCGTCGCGCCGGCGGACCAGCGCACGGCAAGCCCCGCCGCCGCCATCACCTTCACCACTTCCGCGAACACAAACGGATACAGTCCAAAATGCGCCGCCTGCCACCACGATCCGTGGGTCCACACGCTCAGCCAGGCGAGCCCTCCTGCGAAAAGCAGCACTTCGCCCAGCGAGGCGGCCACAAAATAGCGTGGGAAGCTCTTGCTACCGCGCTCGGCGATCCAGCCGCTGACGAAGGCCACTAGCGGATAAGCCATCAGGTATCCGCCGGTCGGTCCCAGCAATTGCGCGATGCCCCCGAGTCCGGTGGGATTGAAGACCGGCAGGCCACAAGCGCCTTCTGCGAGATACAGCGCGAGAGCCGCAAAGCCACGCCGGCTGCCCAGCGCCAGTCCCACCAGCAGCACGGCAAAATTCTGCAGCGTCAGCGGCACCGGCGTGAAGGGCAGCGGCACCGTGACCCGGGCGCACAGTGCGACGAAGCAACTGGCGCCGACCACCAGGGCGGCCTCGATCCACCACGCCGGGCTTTGCGTCCGGTCGAGAACTCCGGTTGCGGTCTTCATGAGTTCTTCTCCGTCATTCTTTGCTGACCTTCTGCTCCTGCTGGGCCTCGCGCAGGCCATGATCGGAAGAAGCCCGCAGGTGCCGCCGCACCCGCAACAGGATGGCCACCGCCGCCCACACCACCAGCCCGGTACCGATCACCAGAAGGACGTACAGGACCTTGATGGACACAGCCCGCTAAGGATACCAGAAGAGCGCTAGGGGACGGCCATGGCGGCTTCGACTTCGTCGGCGGTGCGCGGCAATCCCGCGGTCAGCCGCACCAGGGTACCGTCTTGTTCCACGTGGAACATGTCCTCGATCCGCACTCCGAGCCGTTCTTCGGGGATGTAGATACCCGGCTCGAGGGTGAAGACCATGCCCTTATCCAGGGGAACCGCCATGCCGCCAACATCATGCACGGAGAGGCCGACGAAATGTCCGAGCCCGTGGATGAAGTATTGCCCCAGCGGCTTGCCGTGCAGGTCCTTGCCGTGAGTGTTGATGTAGTTGTAGGCGACGTTGTAGAGCGCGTCGGGGGCATCGCCGCTCATGGTGGAGTGGCCGGCGCGGAAGGCCTGGATCGCCGCTTCCTGCGCTCCCAGCACGATGTTGTAGATCTCGCGCTGGCGCGGGGTGAACTTGCCGCTGGCAGGCAGGGTGCGGGTGATGTCGGTGGCGTACATCGAGTACTCGCCGCCGACATCGATCAACACCACGTCCCCGGCCTGAATGGTGGCCGAGTCGTCCGAGTAGTGCAGCACCGTGGAGTTGAATCCCGCGCCGACGATGGGCGCATAGGCGGGACGCTCGCAGCCACGCTTCTGGAACTCATACTGAATGATGGCTGCGATCTCCCGCTCGGTGACCCCCGGCTTCATGGCGCGCATCGCCGCCCGGTGCCCGGCCATCGAGGCCTCGGTGGCTTTGCGGATCAGCGCGATCTCGCCCGCGTCCTTCACGCGGCGCATCTCCTCCAGCATCGGCTTCACGTCTTGCAGCGAGACGTACACCGGAAAGGCGTTGGCGCGGTGCAGCCACTCGAGCGGCGCGGCCGAAGCCGATCCCTCCTGGAACGCCGGCAGATCGGAATACACCGTGGCGTGCGGCTGCGGGAGCACGCGCACCAGCTCCTCGCGCAGCTTGTCCAGCGCCTCCACGCGGTCGAAGCCGGTGACCTTCCGAGCCTCGGGGTCGTCAAATCCGAGCTTGGGCCCGGTCCACTTTTCCTGCGAATAATTGCGTCCCGGCAGAAAGAGGATTTCGGTGTAGGGACGCGCTGGCCCACCGTCCCCGGCAATCTCCGGCGCGATCAGCAGGGCCGCACCGGGCTCGTTCAAGCCCGTGAGGTAATAGAAATTATTGTCCTGGCGAAATCCGTGGAGAGCGTTAGGCCCCTCGGCCTCGACCGCCGCGAACAGCACCACCGCGCCGCCATTGGTCTTGCCGGAGAGTGCTACGCGGCGCGCGCGGTAATCGGCATTGGGCTGGCGCTCGAGCGCGGAAGCGGGAACGATGAGCAGCAGCAGGACCGGGAGCAGAGATGGCCGGAAAGTCCGCTGCGATTTCCGTGGGAACATTCGAGCGCGGATTGTAGCAGAAGGCCGGACTTCTGGCTTTTGGCGGCTAACCGCTAATCCGGGGACGCCGCGATGCCGGGTAGTGGGTCAGTTCCCGGTTAGGCGCCGATTCGGAAGCTGCGTAACGCAAGCGCGTTTATCAGGACTTGGGGCGACGCCCGCATGGGCTACAGGCCGCGAGCACATACAACGGGATCAAGGGTATAGTGGCACAACGCTGAAAACAAATGACCGTATCAACGCCTAGTTCGAACCTCGGCCGTCATGTGTTTGGAGTGGCGGCTTTGGCCTTTGGCCTTATCACGCTGGCCTGGCACGAGTACAACGGCTGGCATCTGCCGGGTTACATCGTCTACCCAGCCGCCGCTGCCGAGATTTTCGGCGGCGCTGCGATTCAGTTCCGTCGGACCGCGAAAACGGGCGCAGCCGTCCTGGGTGCGGTTTATCTTGCCTGCGCCTTAGCGTGCGTGCCAGGAATTGTCGCCACACCGCGGATCTACAATAGCTGGGGCAACTTCTTCGAGCAGTTCTCTCTCGTTACCGGAGCGGCCATCGTTTATGCGCGCTTGTCTTCGGCATGGTCAGGGGAAACGCTGAATCGGATCGGCCGCATTCTGTTGGGCATCTGTGCCGCTTCCTTTGCCCTCGAACAGGCGATTTATCTTCACGCTACCGCCACCCTTGTTCCGAAGTGGCTTCCGCCAACTCAGATGTTTTGGGCGGTAACGACGACGGTTTTGTTCGCGCTTGCGGCCGTGGCTCTGCTTACGAATCGAATGGCGCTTCTCGCGACCCGCCTTCTGACCCTGATGCTCGTGATCTTTGGGCTAGTCGTGTGGGTACCGTTGCTTATCGCGGTTCCCCGCAATCATGCGAATTGGGGCGAAACCGCCGAGACCTTCGCGATTGCCGGAGCAGCCTGGATTCTCGCTGATCTCCTCGGCGAGTATCGGCTTAATGACCATTTCCCGCGATGACGTGAGGTGGGCCAGGCTCACGTCCGTTCAAGACTATATCCGCCGGATTGATCGCTCATTGATGGGTCCTTGAATATTCCAAAATCTATCAGATCCTGGTAAGTCGGCTTGTGGGTAGCAATGGATTCTCAACTGCCACCCTCGCGCGATACCTAGATCACGGGAGATACCAGATTGGTGCCCGCTTTCACCGGCCGGGATTCATACACCAGGATTCCTCGCCCGCGTTCGGTCATTTCTCTCCGTCGCGCGCTCAGAATGACAACTCTGAAAGGCTAAGATCCAACCGCCAACCGGCGGTCCCTATACCCCCACCGGAAACGGCTTCTCGTGCGCTTCGGCGGAACCCAGCGACATGCCTTCAAAGCGGCCCTGCAAGAGTGACATCAGTCCCGTGTACCAAAAGCCGAGCACGAACAGCAGCAGGAAGGGCACGGTGATGTAGTTCTCGTTGCTCACGGCGTAGACGACAGCGGCCAGGAAATATGTGCCAATGAGCAGTTCGACCCACGGCACCCATCCCAGGCGCCGGCGATACTTGGAGGCCTGCGCCCGGCCGGCCTTGCCTTCCACGCGGTACTTGGGTGTGCGCGCGAAGGCTGACTGCTTGCCGACCAGCGCTTCCAGCACCGCGCGCGAGTTGGTCACCGTCAGCCCGATGCCGAGCGCCATCAGTACCGGCAAGAAGATGAACGTCCGCGGCCAGGTCTTAGGGAACAGTTCCTTCTGCGATACCAGGTAGAAGCTGGAAATCGAAAACGTCGACGCCAGGAACAGCGGCAGGTCGATGTACAGCATCTGGAACCAGCCCTGGTAGAAGCGGATGATCATCGCCGGCAAGAGTAGCGTCGAGAGCACGATCATCAGCGGGTAGCTGATGTTGGCGGTCAGGTGGTACCAGGCTTCGAGCTTCACGCGGAAGGGCACGTCGCTCGCCAGCACGCGCGGCAGGATCTTCTTCGAGGTCTGGATCAGGCCCTTGGCCCAGCGCGCCTGCTGGGTCTTGAACGCGGTCATCTCGATGGGCAGCTCCGCCGGGCACTCCACGTCCTGCAGGTAAACGAAGCGCCAGCCCTTCAACTGCGCGCGATAGGAGAGGTCGGTGTCTTCAGTGAGCGTGTCGTGCTGCCAGCCGCCGGCCTCCTCAATCGCCTTGCGCCGCCACATGCCAGCGGTGCCGTTGAAGTTGAAGAACACGCCCGAACGCGAGCGCGCGCCGTGCTCGAGGATGAAATGGCCGTCCAGCAGGATGGCCTCAACCTCGGTGAGAAACGAGTAGTGGCGATTGATGTGCGCCCAGCGCGTCTGCACCATGCCGACGCCCGGGTCGGAGAGGTAGTGCACGCTCTTCATCAGGAAGTCTTCCGGCGGAACGAAATCGGCGTCGAAGATGGCGATGAACTCGCCCTTAGCCGACTTCATGCCGGCCTGCAGCGCTCCCGCCTTGAAGCCTTCGCGGTTGGTGCGGTGATGGTAGGTGATGTCGTGTCCCATCGCGGCGTAGCGTTCCACCACCGCCCGCGCCGCGTCGACGGTCTCGTCGGTGGAATCGTCGAGCACCTGGATGTCGAGCTTCTCGCGCGGGTAGTCCAGGCGGCAGACCGCGTCCACCAGCCGGTCCACCACGAACTGCTCGTTGAAGATGGGAAGCTGTACGGTGATGCGCGGCAGTTCCTCGAAGCGCCCGGCCGGCACGCTCACCTTGTTCTTGCGGTGCTTGTAATAAAGGTAGACCAGCACGTAGCGATGAATGCCATAGCTGGCCAGCAGAATGAGAACAATAAAGTACGGGATCAGCAGCGCCAGGTCGAAGGCGTTCACCTGGTAGAGACCCTGGAAGGTTTTGTCCAGGAAATGAGTGCGGAAGTAGTGGCCCATGCCGCGCTGGTCGAGCGCGATCAGGAAAATGGACGAGCAGATATTCAGACAAATCTCCTGGGGGACCGTACGGCTGCCGAACAGCAGGCACCACAATCAAACCATTTTACCTGAATTTGGATGCAGGCGCGCGGGCGGCGCGGTCAGGGCATGCGCTAAATGGTTGAACCTCAAGCGGTTACTTTTAGGAGTGGCGCTCGCTTCGATTCGGGCTTGACACATTCGCGAGTTGCGAAGTTAAATAGGACAACTTCGCAAGATGCGAAGCATCTAACAGGGGAGCCGATCTGCGTGACCGTGTTGGGAATCGATGTCCTGGAGAGAGCAATGAAGAGACACGCGGACCTGAGGGCGCCTGGGGCGGCATGGCTCAAGGTTGCCAGAAGCCAATCCTGGAAAAGCCTTGCAGAAGTCAGGCGAACATGGAGGGACACCGACTGCGTCTCGGGCGAAATAATTTTTAACGTGAAAGGAAACAGTTATCGCCTGTTCGCGCTGGTGAATTACGAAACGCAGACGATCATCATCACCAAGGTGATGACGCATGCTGAATACAGCAAGGGCTGAGGTGGCGAGCATGGGTATTGGAGTGGCTGTCGCGCTGGACTACAAGCGGCTGATCAATGAGGTTCCGCCGAAGGTGATCCGCTCGAAAAAAGAACATCGTTTCTATCTCGGCGCGTTGATGGAATTGACACGGCGGTGGGAGAAGCTTTCCCTTGCTGAGAAGGACCTCTACGAGACGCTCAAGGTCTTGATCGCCGATTTTGAGAGCCGCACCTACCAGATTCCGGCGGCTACACCGATCGAGGTTATACAGGCCCTAATGGAAGCCAACGGGCTCAAGCAAAGGGACCTCGTTGGCATCTTCCCGACAGAAAGCGTTGTCTCCGAGGTGCTGAGCGGCCGCCGGCCGCTGCGGGTGGAGCACATCAAACGGCTCAGCAGACGCTTCAACGTCTCGCCGGCGGTTTTCTTCTAGCCAAGTCGCGGTCAGTTCAGGAAATACGTGCGGTAGAGCGTGTCACGCTGTGCTGGACGGAATCCCGCGTCGCGGATGATGTGCCGCAGCTCCTCTTCCGTGGTGCAGTTCGAGACGCCGGCGGCTTTCACCACGTTTTCCTCAAGCATCACCGAGCCCACGTCGTTGCCGCCGAAGCGCAGCCCAAGCTGCAGCACCTTCAGCCCTTGCGTCACCCAGCTCGCTTGCACGTTGCTGATGTTGCTGAGGAACAGGCGCGAGATGGCCAGCGTCTTTAAATATTCGACCGAGGTGGCCTCATCCCAGCCGCGTCCGCCCAGCGCCGTGTTCTGCGGCTGGAAGGTCCAGGGGATGAAGGCGGTGAATCCGCCGGTCTCTTCCTGCAGGTTGTAGACGTGCTGGAAGTGGTTGACGCGGTGCTCCAGCTTCTCGCCACAGCCGAACATCATGGTGGCGGTGGTGCGCATGCCGAGCTGGTGCGCGGTGCGGTGCACGCGGAGCCAGTCTTCGGTGAGGCACTTCAGGCGCGCGACTTTGTAGCGCACTTCGTCGTCGAGGATCTCGGCGCCGCCGCCGGGGATGGAGTCGAGCCCGGCATCGCGCAGGCGCGCGATAGTATCCCGCAGCGAGAGCCCACTTATTTCTGCGAAGAACAGAATCTCCGACGCTGAAAAGCAGTGCAGGTGCACGCGCGGGAAGCGCTGCTTGATGCCGCGCATGAGTTTTTCGTACCACTCCAGCGGCAGGTCGGGATTCAGGCCGCCCTGCATGAGCACGCCGGTGCCGCCCAGTTCCACCGTCTCGCGGATCTTGTCGTAGATGACTTCGTAGTCGAGCACGTATCCCTTGGCGCGGCCCGGACCCTTGACCGGCGCATAAAAGGCGCAGAAGGTGCAGTACTCGGTGCAGAGGTTGGTGTAATTGATGTTGCGGTCGATGACGTAGGTGACCACGCCTTCCGGATGCAGCTTCTTGCGCACCGCATCGGCCGCCATGCCGATGCCGATCAGATCATCGGAGCCGAACAGGTCGAGGGCTTCTTCGCGGGTCAGGGACATAGCAAGCCTGCAATTTTATTGGATGAGGGCAGATGTGCCAACGGTGCTCAAAGCGTGTGCCGTCCCTGCGGGACTCGGTCTGGTGTTGGTGCTTTCCCGGCACTGACGTGCCGGGCTTTCCTATGTCGCCCCTGCGGGGCTGGAGATATTGCCCCACAATCGTCCAATCACCCGACGACCCGATCACCCGATGACCCGATCGCCTTCGCTTCGCCCACAAACTCCAACGGCTTCAGCCCGGGCAGCACGCCGCACTCCACCGCGTACCTGAAGAACAGTTCCAGGCCGGCAAGATTCTCGTCATCGAGCGAGTAGTCGATGTTCTCAGTCAGATAGGTGCGCACTGCCTGCTCGCTGATGCCCACGCGCGGCGCCCATTCCCGCGCCAGCCTGTCCACGTTGGCCAGGCCGTGATCGCGCGACTGCTGGAAGATCTTCGCTAGGTCGAGCTCGGCTTCCGACAAAGCCGACGCCCGCACCGCCCAGAAGGCGAAGACGAAGGGATGCCCGGTCAGGCGCTTCCATTCTTCTGCCAGGTCGTAGCAGACGTAGCGAGTGCGGTCCACGGTGAGCGCGGGATCGCCGATGATCAGCGCCGCATCGCAGGATTCCAACATCCTCGGCAGATCGGGAGGCATGGCCACCATTTGCCGCGGCCCTCCCATCCATTTGCGGAAGAGCACGCGGGCGAGCGCCACCGTGGTGCGCGAGGAAGTGTCGGCGGCGACGGTGCGGACCTCCTCCAGCGGCACTTTGCTGACCAGCAGGATGGAACGCACCGATCCCTTGGCGGCGATGGCGACGTTGGGAATGACGCGCAGGCCGGGGATGTAGGTGTACGCAACCACGGGCACGATGCCGATATCGGCGGCGCCGGTGCGCAGCATCTCCGCGCACTCAGAGGGAACGGTGGAGACGATCTCGAACTCGCGGCCCAGCTCGGTATGCTCAAAATCCCACATCAGTGGAGCCGTGTTCAGGAAGGAGATAGCAGCGATGCGGAGTTTTCTCATGCGCGCAGAAATTCTAGCAGAAGGGCGGCCAAGTGGCGGGTCCGCCCGTCGGGTGGAGCAGGGCTTCAGCCCTGCATAATGGTGCCGTCAATGTATTTGGCTTTAGCCACTGAGGGACCTTCAGTTTGCGCAAATGCTGATGCCGGAATGGTTGACGTCCTCAGGGGCTAAAGCCCACAGCTTAAGGGCTGCCCTCAATGCAGGCCTGAAGGCCTGCTCCACCCTGGCAAATAATCGAGGATTGGGGTCCATCGCCTCATTGACAGCGTCGCTCCCTCGTGTACAGTCGCGGCTCTTATGGCTGCGAATCCTGTGGCCCGACCCGAAGCTGCGGCGCTGAGCTGGCTGGCGCTGGCGCTCACGCCAGGACTGGGGCCGACGCGCGCCCGCAAGCTGGCCGAGCACTTCGGTTCGGCGGAGAGCGTCTTCCGCGCATCTCTCACGGAGCTGGAAGCCTGCGGGCTGCACGCTGCTGCGGCCCAGGCGATCGCAACCGGCAAGTCGGCGGCGCTGGCGCAGGAAGAGCTAGGGAAGGCCGCGGACGCCGGCGCCCACATCCTCACCCTCGACGATCCCGCGTATCCGCCCTTGTTGCGCCAGATCTACGATCCGCCGGTCGTGATGTATGTCCGCGGGAACGTGGACGCGCTTTCGGCGCCCGGCATCGCCGTGGTCGGCACACGTCACCCTACCCCTTACGGCGTGGGGATGGCCGAGCGTCTCTCCTGCGATCTCGCGAATAATCTCGGCCTGGTGATCACCAGCGGCATGGCCCGCGGCGTGGATACTGCCGCGCACCGTGGCGCGCTGATGGGCAAAGGCAAGACCATCGCCGTCTTTGGCACGGGCATTGACGTGATCTATCCGCGCGAAAACCAGAAGATCGCCGACAGCATCCTGGCGACCGGCGGAGCGCTGGTCAGCGAATTCCCCATCGGGGCTTTTCCGGCGCCGCAGAATTTTCCCATCCGCAACCGCATCATCAGCGGGCTGGCGGTGGGGGTGCTGGTGGTGGAGGCAGGCGAGTACAGCGGCACGCGCATCACCGCCCGCTGCGCCCTGGAGCAGAACCGCGACGTCTACGCGGTGCCCGGCAACGTGACCAACCGCAATGCCTGGGGGCCGAACACGCTGATCAAGCAGGGCGCCAAGCTGGTGGCAACCTGGGAGGACGTGTGGGAAGACCTGCCCAGCGACGTGAAGCTCAAACTAGCCCCACCCACCAAGGCTGCCGCCGGAGTGCCGGAAACGGCGTCCCTTTTCGGCGACAAGCTCTCGCCGGCGGAGAAAAAAATCTTTGCCCTCATCAAGCCAGACGCCTCCACCCACATCGATGAAATCGTCGAGCGGCTGGAGCCCGAAGTCTCGTCCTCAGAGATCTTCGCCGCCCTGTTCGAATTGGAACTTTCGGGCAAGGTGCGGCAGCTTCCGGGAAAGAATTTTGTCCGCGTTTTCTAGCGATTACCTGCCCCTTGCGTCGAACAGTGCGTAGTCTCATCTAATACTTCGGTTATTGAGCACTCGAATGCTCCGATTGGCCAACTCTTGGGATTCCGTGCTAGCTTGTGAAAAAGGCGGCTGGGCCTTCGAGTGCTCTGAGGGGTGAACTTGCCGAAATCTCTGGTCATCGTCGAATCGCCGGCCAAGGCGAAGACGATCAACAAATACCTGGGGAAGGACTACGAAGTCGAGGCCTCGCTCGGCCACGTCAAGGACCTGCCCAAAAGCATCCTGGGCGTGGACATCAAGAACGACTTCGAGCCGGACTACGTGGTCATTCCCGGCAAGGAAAAGGTCGTCGCCAAGCTGAAGAAGATGGCGAAGACGGCGGCCGCCGTGTATCTGGCGCCCGACCCTGACCGCGAGGGCGAGGCCATCGCCGCCCATCTGGAGGAAGAGCTTTCCGAAAACGGCGGCGGCCGCAAGAAGAAAAAGAAGGGTGGCATCCCCTTCCATCGCGTCACCTTCAACGAGATCACCAAGCGCGCGGTGCAGGAGGCCTTCCTGCATCCACGCGAGATCGACCAGAACCTGGTGGACGCGCAGCAGACCCGCCGCGTGCTCGACCGCCTGGTCGGCTATCAGGTCTCGCCGCTGCTGTGGGACAAAGTGCGGCGCGGGCTCTCCGCCGGGCGCGTGCAGACCGTCGCCCTGCGCGTGATCGTGGACCGCGAGCGCGAGATCAAGGCCTTCCAGAAGAAAGAATACTGGTCCATGGACGCGCACTTGGCGGCCGCCAAGCCGCCGGCGTTCGACGCGCACTTCATCGGCCGCGGCGACGAGAAGATCGAGATCTCGAACGCCGAGGAAGCGGAGAAGATCCGCACGGCGCTGGAGCAGGCCGCTTGGACGGTCCGCTCGGTCGAAAAGCGGGAGCGCCGGCGCAGCCCGGCTCCGCCCTTCACCACCAGCAAGCTGCAGCAGGACGCCTCGCGCAAGCTGCGCTTCAGCGTCAAGCGCACCATGATGCTGGCACAGCACCTCTATGAAGGCGTGGAGTTGGGCGGCGACGAAGGCTCGGTCGGCCTCATCACCTACATGCGCACCGATTCCACGCGCGTCTCGAATGACGCCATCGGGGAGTTGCGCGAACTGATCGGCAGCCAGTACGGACCCGAGTACCTGCCGGAATCGCCCAACGTCTACAAGGAAAAGAAAGAGGCGCAGGCAGCGCACGAGGCCATCCGTCCCACCTCGGCGGCGCACACGCCCGACAGCATCAAGCAGTATCTGAAAGAAGACGAGTTCAAGCTCTACAAGCTGATCTGGCAGCGCTTTGTCGCCTCGCAGATGAACCAGGCGGTCTTCGACCAGACGAGTGTCGACATCGACGCAAAATCCAACGGCGACGCGTTCCTCTTCCGCGTCACCGGTTCGGTGCTGAAGTTCGACGGCTTCCTCAAGGTCTACGAGGAATCGAAGGAAGGCCGCGACGAAGAGGACGAGGCGCTCAAGCACAAGCTGCCGGCGCTCGAGCAGGGCCAGAAGCTCACGCTTAAGGGCCTGAAGCCGGAGCAGCATTTCACCGAGCCGCCGCCGCGCTACAACGAAGCCTCGCTGGTGAAGGAGTTGGAAGAGCGTGGCATCGGGCGGCCGTCCACCTATGCCACCATCCTCAGCACCATCCAGGAGCGGCAGTACGTCAACAAGACGGGCGGCAAGTTCGTGCCCACCGAGATCGGCTTAGTGGTCACCGACCTGCTGGTGGAGAACTTCAAGGACATCTTCGACCTCGAGTACACGGCCCGCCTGGAAGAAGAGCTCGACGAGATCGAGGAAGGCAAGGAGAAGTGGACCGACGCGCTCGCCGGGTTCTACAAGAAGTTCGAGAAAGACCTTAAATATGCGCAGAAGCACATGGAGAACATCAAGCGCATGGAGAAGCCCACCGACCAGGTGTGCGAGCGCTGCGGCGCGCCGCTGGTCATCAAGTGGGGCAAGCACGGGTCCTTCTACGCCTGCAGCGCCTACGATAAGGACGATCCCAACACCTGCACCTTCACCAAAGAGAACCCCATCGACCTGCCGGACCTCGATTCGGCCGACGTGCAGGAGACCGCCCAGGAAGAATACTGCGAGAACTGCGGGCGGGTGATGGTGCTCAAGCGCGGGCGCTTCGGACAGTTCATGGCCTGCACCGGGTATCCCGAATGCAAGACCACGCGGCGGCTCGACCAGGGACGCAAGGTGCCGGACATCCCGCTGGATGAGCTCTGTCCCAAGTGCGGACGCAACATGATGCTGCGCCACGGCCGTTACGGCGAGTTCACCTCCTGCTCCGGATACCCCCAGTGCAAGTACATCAAGCAGAATTACATCGGGATGAAGTGTCCGCAGTGCAAGGATGGCGACCTGGTGGAGAAGAAGGCCCGCCGCCGCGGCAACATCTTCTACGGCTGCTCGAACTATCCCGACTGCACCTTCACCTCGGCGTACAAGCCGCTGCCGGAAAGCTGTCCGGAGTGTGGCAGCCCCTATCTGGTGTTCAAGAACCTGAAGTCAGGACCGGTGATCGTCTGCCCCAACAACAAGCGCACCGGTGAGGACGAGGAACCGAAGCGGCGCCGCAAGAAGGGTGATGATGCGGCAGAGGCAGCGCCAGCGGTGCGGTGCACATATTCGCGTCCGGCGCCGGTCGAGGCCGAGCCTGTCGAGCAGGTTACCGGCTAACAGAGGAGGCACTTGGCAATTGGCACTTGGCAGTTAGCCCTTAAGAAAATCGTTTCCACATGATCAAGTTGTAGATCATCCATCCGGTGACAACTAGCCATGTGATGCCCGCCTTCCATCTTGCTGAACGCAAGCGCGGGTCTTTTGACCGTCGGAACATAAACTCGTAAAACAGTCCCGATGCTAGCCAGACAACCAAACTCATAAGGAACTGGCCGTAGTAGTCTCGCATCCATGATCTCCCGCAATTTTTGTTGCTGCGCGTTCGTTATCGTCGCGGCAACCAAGTGCTAAATGCCAACTGCTAAGTGCTTCTTGGAGCATGATAAACTGAACCTCGGGATGGCAAGTATTCAGCGCCGTAAAACCGTTACCGCGAGTGTAGGCGGAGTGCGCCTCGGCAGCGAGGTGCCGGTGGTGGTGCAGTCGATGACCAACACCGACACCGCCGACGTGGCCGCGACCGTCCGCCAGGTCGCCGCTCTGGCGCGGGCCGGCTCCGAACTTGTGCGGGTGACGGTGAATCACGACGCGGCCGCCGCTGCCCTGCCCCGCATCGTAGAAGGACTCGAGCAGCAGGGTGTGCGCGTGCCCATCATCGGCGACTTCCACTACAACGGCCACCTGCTGCTGAAGAAGCATCCCGATTGCGCCCGCGCGCTCGCCAAGTACCGCATCAATCCCGGCAACGTCTCCATCGGCAAAAAGGACGACGGCAATTTTCGCACCATGATCGAGGTGGCGATCGCGAACCAGAAGCCGGTGCGCATCGGCGTGAACTGGGGTTCGCTCGACCAGGCGCTGCTGACCCGCATGATGGACGAGAACTCGCGCCGCGCCGCGCCGCTCGACGCCCGTGACGTCACGCTCGAGGCCATCGTAGTAAGCGCGCTCGATTCCGCCGAGCGTGCCGAGAAGTACGGACTGCGCGCCGACCAGATCATCCTCAGCGCGAAAGTCAGCGGAGTGCAGGACCTGATCGACGTCTATCGCGCGCTGGCCGCGCGCTGTCGCTATCCGCTGCACCTCGGGCTGACGGAAGCCGGCATGGGCGCGAAGGGGATCGTGTCGTCAGCCGCCGCTCTTTCCGTGCTGCTGCAGGAAGGCATCGGCGACACCATCCGCGTCTCGCTCACGCCCGCGCCTAACGGGGACCGCACCGAAGAAGTGATTGTCGCGCAGCAGATCCTGCAATCCATGGGCATCCGCAGCTTCACGCCGCAGGTGACGGCCTGCCCCGGCTGCGGACGCACCACCAGCACCTTCTTCCAGGAAATGGCGGAGCAGATACAGTCCTACCTGCGCCAACAGATGCCGGCGTGGAAACAGCGCTACACCGGTATCGAAGAAATGAAGGTTGCGGTGATGGGCTGCGTGGTGAACGGCCCGGGCGAATCCAAGCACGCCCACATCGGGATCTCGCTTCCGGGAACGTTCGAGGAGCCCAAGGCGCCGGTGTTTGTCGATGGCCGGCTGATGACCACGCTGAAGGGCGACAGGATCGTCGCCGAGTTTATCGACATTCTGAACGACTACGTGGAGTCCCACTACGCGGAGCGCACGGAAGCGGCAACGCACGCCTAGCCCCAGGGGTTCCACAGTACAAATACAACTTGTGAAGGGGCACGCCTTCAGGCGTGCAATAGGGAACCTCTCAGGGCCTGAAGGCCGCTGCAATTGCGGACCAGTTCCGGCACGGCTGAAGCCGTGCCCCTTCACCTGTTTTTCGATTGGGATGAACGGCCATCAGGCGAGCTTCAGCAGCGCGAACGCCGCCGCCGCCCATACCGCGAACAGCGCCATGTTGAGGGAAATCCTGAATGCCATGTTGTCCATCAGCTTGTTGTATTCCGGTCCCATGATCCACCTCTGAATTTTGTTCCTGCTCTTTGGACGTGGAGCGCGCGCCATGGTTAGCAGCGCGCGTGCCCCCGATCTCACTGAGAGGTACGGAGGGTGGTGGGGAAAAGTTCCGTGATGAGAATCGCCGGAATCTGCGATCTCGGCGATTCTCAATGCTCACCCGATCTCGCTGATCTCCCTTAGCTCGGGATAACGCTCGACCAGCGTCTCCGGCGCCTTCACCTTGCGTCCGGTGAGCATGTGCTTCAACTGCAGGCCATTCACCGCCGCCTTGCCTTCGAAATGGTTATTGGCGATCACGTAGGTGACTTCGGTCTTTTGCGCGATCTCCTCGATGCGCGGCTTCCAGCGGGCGAGCTCGCCTTCGCTGTAGAGGTAGTTATAGCGGTCGTGGGGAGCTTCGTGCTCGAACCACTGCTCGTAATTGCGGCCGTGCAGGCGCACGTAGCCGATGGGTGCGGTGGCATGGGTGGTGGGCGCGATGGCGCGTCCCAAGAGCGGCTGGTCGATGTTGCAGAAGCTGACGCCCTTCTCGCTGAAGTAGCCCAGGATGCCTTGGTTGTTCCAGCTCGCGTGCCGCACCTCAATAACCCGCGGATACGCCTCGAAGCGCTGCAGCAGATGGCTGAGATAGTCGCGGTTCTCCAGCGTGTTCTTGAACGAGATGGGGAACTGCATCAGCAGCGCGCCCAGCTTTCCGGCTTCCGCCAGCGGGTCGAGGCCTTCTTTGACGTCGCGCTCGTCCTTCTCGGTCGGGGAGAGCGTGGCTGCCGACGTTGGCTGCACCGCCCCACCGGGCGCGTGGGTGAACGCTTTGTAGAGCTTGGCCGTGAACTGGAACTCGGGATTTGCGCCCGCCACCTTGCGGCACCACAGCTTGGCCAATTGCGGCTTGATGGGCCCGTAGAACGAAGTGTTGATCTCGATCACGTCGAAGTATCGCGCCAGGTACTCGGCGGGATGCTGGTCGCGCTTGAGACGCACGGGATAGACGATGCCTTCCCAGTCCTTGTACGACCAGCCGGCGGTGCCGATGCGGATGGCGCCCATCGGCGGCGAGGGTAGCACGCAAACTGCTCGCGTGTACGGCCGACGCCTCAGTAGAACGCCACCACCACCCAGTTGGTCCCTTCGGGATAGGTGTCGGTGCGGGCGAAGCAGGCTCCTACGGCGAAGGCCTTCGAGGTGGCAACGTTGGCCAGGTTGCGAAAGTGGGAGCCGAAATTCGCCGGATCGATATCGTTGAAAGCAAGGCTGGCACTGACGTTGGGGCGTCCCAGCAGGGCGTTGGCATTCACGCGGTCGTTCTTGGCCATCTCGCAGGCGTAGTGCCGGAACTCGGGAACCTGACGCCAGGCAATGGGCGGAAGCCTTTTTTGCGCTCTGGCCTGGTTGATGGCGGCCGCGACCGCGGCTTCCAGGTCGCCGGCCGAAAGGGCGGGCACGCTGTGGGCGAAGTCGGTGACCGCGTATAGCTCGTCGCCATTGCGCACCACGGCCACCCCAATGGCGTTGTAGTTGGGGTCAAGGATATTGGCGCGGTGGCCGGGAGAAAGCATCCAGTCGCGGTTGATTCCCGCCGTGGTCGGCCCCAGAGCGACGTTCTCACCGGAGGCATCGAATCGAATGCTGGTGGCCGCGATGCGGTCGCGCAGGCCGGGCTCGCCCGGGAACTGGTGCGAGAGCCGGCCGCGACGCGCCATCTCCGCCGCGTGCTTGCGCGCCGCCTGCGCCAGCCACTCGTTCCACTCCAGCTCCGGCAGGCCGGCTTGGGCGCGGTCGCGGTTCGTCATGCGGAACAACTCCTGCTCCGCCGCCGCCGACTCGGAGCCTGCGCCCTGTGGCCAGGCCGCTGCGCACAGCGCCATCAGCGCAATGAGGGCGGCCATCGCCATCACTGATTTTGATCCACTCATCATTTAGGCCATCTTACGTGAGCCTCGGAGTCAGAACAAAAAGGCCTCCGCTTTCGCGGAGGCCCTTCTCCCCTGTGATTCGATTATTGGTGCGCTGCGTTGTGCTTGTCGCGATAGATTGCCCGCGAAGTGCGGTTCTGCTCGCGGTTGATCTTCGTCCGGTCCGCCTGCGTCAGGTGGCCGCCGTCAGCGGCCTTCATGCGGGCTTCCTGGCGGTTGATGTGGGCTTCCCGGCCTTCCAGCCGGGAGGTTTCGCCCGCGGTCAACTGCCCGCTCTTTACGCCCTGCGCGATGCGGTCCTGCTGGTTCTCTTTGCGTGCGTTGATCTCCTGGTTCGACTGCGCAACCGCCGGAAGCGCCAGCGCGCCGAACAATACCACTGCCGTGAGTCTCCCTGTCCAGTTCATCGATCGTCTCCTTGTGATTTCTTACCGCGCGGCTGGCGTTTGTTTCCGCAGCCTGCTGTCCATGTCGTGAACCCAGCTCGTTCCGGGATGTCGCGAGGCGCGGAGGATTTCGTGATGACCGCGGGACATCGTCCGCGCGAATTTTCACAGCAACTTCTGCAAACGAGAAGGGTTGCGGGGAAGATTCCGGCCACAAGACATAATGGGCGGAATGGTGTCCAGCGTCGTGTGTTCAATTGGCATATCCTGATGATTGGACGTGTCATGCGCCCGTAGTAGCCTTGGGCAAGGCAAAAACTCATGACATTGCAGGACATTGAAAAGTCGCTGCCGTATGGTTTTGAGAACGCGATCATTTGGGACATCCAAATCCGGTACGGCAAACGTGACGCTGAAATGCACCTCAGCGTGGTTGTCGGCGAAAACAACCAACATTCGGACTATCGCCTTAGGATTTTGTTGACGGGGTTGCTGTATTTCGTGATCGAACCGCAGCACCCAAACTACTTCGATGACTACCTTGAGGACGGTCCGGGGAGGGTTTGGGTCAGCAACTCTGAGGCTCACCAATGGGCAGGTGCAGAAGGGACCAGCCAGGGTTTGAAGAAACTACAACTTCCCGACGGTGCTTTCACGTTTCGCTTGCTTGTTCACGACTGGAATGCATACATCCATATAGCCGCGATGAGCGCCACGGTTGAACGGGTGTAGAAGCTACAGTCCCGCTTCAATCCTCGCCCGCGGATCGAGGTAATCCCGCAGCGCGTCGCCAATAAAATTGAACGACAGCACCGCGATCATCACTGCCACGGCGGGAAACAGCACCAGGTGGGGAGCGTCGAAGAGGTGGGCGCGGCCGTCGTTGAGCATGGAGCCCCAGCTCGCCGTCGGCGGCGGCACGCCCAGGCCGAGGAAGCTCATGGTAGCTTCCGCGAGCACCGCGCCGGCCATGCCGATGGCGCCCTGCACGATGACGGGCTGGATCATGTTAGGCAGGATGTGGCGGGTGATGATGCGCCAGTCGCTCGCGCCCAGCGCCCGCGCCGCCTCCACGAATTCGCGCTCGCGCGTGGCCAGCACCTGGGCGCGTACCAGGCGCGCGTATCCCACCCAGCCACCAATCGAGAGCGCGAGAATCAGGTTGAAGATGCCCGGCCCGAGGAAGGCTACGAAGGCAATGGCCAACAGGATTCCCGGGAAAGAAAGAAATGCGTTCATCACGATGACGTTGACGAAGCGGTCTACGCGCCCGCCGTAGTAGCCGGCGATGCAGCCGACGATCAGGCCGATAGAGAGCGACGCCGCCACCACGCTCACCCCCACCAGCATGGAAATGCGCGCGCCGTGGATGATGCGCGAGAGGATGTCGCGCCCGAGCTCGTCGGTGCCGAACCAGTGCGCCGCCGTCGGGCCCATAAGGCGAGCGGGCAAGTTGATCTGCGCGGGATCGTAGGGCGCAAGCCACGGCGCGAAGACGGCGCACACGACGAAGACCGCCACCATCACCACGCCGGCGGTGGCCAGCGGGTTGTAGCGCGCGGCGCGGGTCAGTTGCCAGTTACCAGTTGTCAGTTGCCAGGTTTCAGTGGCCATAAGCGCTTTGGCACAAAACGCAAATAAGAAATTAAAGAAGGATTGTCATCCCGAGCGATGCGCGACGCGAGCTTGCGAGCGGAGCGCGAGTCGAGGGATGACAATTCATTCTTATTTCTAGACAGCGCGGCTGAAGCTCACTTCCCAATTCCCACTTTTCACTTCCTCACTGCCGTATCCTCGGATTCGCCACCGAGTACAGCAAATCCGTCACAAAATTTACGGCCACGTAAGTCAGCCCAATCGCCAGGATGCATCCCTCGACCAGGTAGTAATCGCGATTCGAGATGGCCTGGATCGTGAGCCGGCCGATCCCTGGCCACGAAAATATCGTTTCCGTAACGATGGCGCCGGCCAGCAGCGCGCCGAACTGCAGCCCGACCACGGTCAACACCGGGATCATGGCATTGCGCAGCGCGTGGCGATACACCACGGTTCGCTCTGGCAAGCCTTTGGCGCGGGCGGTGCGGACATAATCCTGGCCCAGCTCTTCGAGCATCGAGGTGCGGACCATGCGCGTCAGGATGGCGGCCAGCGCGCCCCCCAGCGTGATCGCCGGCAGCACAAGGTGGGCGAGCGTGCCGCTTCCTGACACCGGCAGCGCGCCCAGTTTGATGGCGAAAAACAGAATCAGCACCGGTCCCAGCGCGAAGTTGGGGAACGACAGGCCGAGCAGGCTGACGAAGCTGATCACGCGGTCGTCCCAGCGGTTGCGGCGCCGCGCCGAATGCACCCCCGCGGGGATGGAGAGTGCAAGGGCCACCGCCAGTCCGGCGAGGGTCAGTTGCAGTGTGAACGGATATCGCTCGGCGATCACTGCGGCGACGCTGCGGTTGTAGCGCAGCGATTGTCCCAGGCTCCCGTGCAGCACGCCCCGCCAATAATTCACGTACTGCTGTCCAATGGGCACGTCGAGCCCGTAGGCATGCCGCACCGCCTGCAGGTCGGCGCTGGTGGCGCCCTCGCCCAGCATCTGTTGGATGGGATCGCCCGGTACCAGGTGAATGAGAAGAAAAACGATGGAGACGACCAGCCAGATCACCGGCAGCATGTAGAGCAAGCGAGTGGCGGTGTAGCGGAGCATCAATCGCCCGCCTGCGCCTGCCTGGTCTCGGCCGGTTCCACCTTGACGCTGGCAATGCGATGCCCGTCCACCTGCAGCACGGTGAAACGGTTTCCCTGATACTCGAACGTCTCGCCGCCCTTGGGGATCTTCTGCAGCCGCGCCATCACGAAGCCGGCCAGAGTTTCGAAGCCCTCGTCGCGCGGCAGCTTGAGTCCCTGCTCGATCTCCAGCTCATGTATGTTCTCGGACCCATCCAGCACGGCGGCGCTGGGACCGGCGGCAGCCAGCGGCGGCTCCTTGGCGGCGTCGTACTCGTCTTCCATTTCGCCGACGATCTGCCGCAGCACGTCTTCCACGGTCACCACGCCGACGGTCGAACCAAACTCGTCCACCACCACCGCCAGGTGGCGCTTGCGTTCCTTGAACTCGACCAGCAGGTCGGCAACGGGCTTGGTTTCCGGCACCACCAGCACGTCGCGCATGATGTGGTGCAGGCGGGTGCTGCCTGGGCTTAGCGGCGGCAGCGATCCGTGCTTCATGCGCAGGTGCATCAGCCGCACCAGGTCGCGGACGTACAGCATGCCCACGATGTGCTCCGGACCGCGCTCAGGGTCGTAGACGGGGATGCGCGAGCGTTTGGCATCGACCACCTTGCTGAGGGCTTCGTCGAGCGGCAGGTTGGCGGGCAGGGAGAAGATGTCCGGACGCGGCACCATGATTTCGCGCACGGTCACATTGCCCAGCTCCAGGGCGCGGTGGATCATGTCCTCCTGCACCTCGGGCAGGATGCCGCCCTGGCGCGCTGAGCTGACGATCAGCTTCAGCTCTTCCGTCGAGTGCACGGCGGCCTGGCGGACCTGCGCCACTCCAAAGACGCGCAGCACGGCCTGCGCCGAGCGGTTCATCAGGTGGAGGAACGGCCGGCTGATGGTGATGAACGCGTCCAGGGGCCGGGCCACGGCGATGGCCACGCGCTCCACGCGTCCCAGGGCCACCGACTTCGGCACCAGTTCGCCCAGCGTGACCAGCAGGTAGGTGATGGTGGCAAACGCCAGCCCGATGCCGATGCCGTGGGCGTACAGGGCGGCGTGGGGCACGCTGCCCAGGACCGCCTGAATCAGGCGGGCGATGGTGGCTTCGCCCACCCAGCCCAGTCCCAGGCTGCACAGCGTCACCCCAAACTGCACCGCCGCCAGCAAGTCCGGCAGATTGTGGTGGAGCTTGAGGACGGCGCGGGCGCCGAGGCGGCGGGCCGCGACCATCTCCTGGATGCGGGTGTCGCGGATGTTGATCAGGGCGAATTCAGCCGCGACGAAGAAGGCATTGGCCGCCACCAGCAGGACGACGACAAATACCCGCAGCACGACCAGCGAGAGCATGGAATGCTGATTTTAGCATTCCCGCGGAAGCGGGGAGTCGGGTCATCGGGCTGGCAGCGTCTCAGTTTGGATTCATTCGGAAAGTTGGCCCTTGAGGAGACCCGCTAGGTAAGCAACCATCACCGACACGTCAAGATGCCCCTCATCCCACTTCTTGTCTGCTGCTCTTAACGCAGCATAGTAAGGGTCACGATTCTCTCGTATGCGTTCGGGGACTGTTTTCTTGCCGGGAAGCACTCTCCCCTGCTTTAGGCAGATCAGGTAATAGCAGGCTGCCCTCGCCGTTCTGCCGTCCCCCTCAACGAATGGATGAATCCAGTTCAGTCTCCATAGGGCGTAAGCCGCGAGTCCGGTCGGATGATCGCCAACTCCCTCGACTGTCCAGTTCTCATGGATGAAGGAAAAGAACAAATCCATCTGGTGCGGTACTTCTTCGTAGCGAGGCGGTACGTGGTCGCTCACATAAATCGGCTCCTCGCGAAAGCGCCCGCCAAACTGAGCAATGTTCGCCACGGCGGCGTAGTTCAATGCCCAAACGGTGTATTTGTCGAACGCCTCGATGCCCTTTTCGAGTCCTATCTCAATGCAGTTTGTGAGCAGATCGTACTGGCGAAGGAGGTTTTGCTCTTGAATTCGGTTGTATAGTTCCGGATTGTCTTTCTCGCGGACAGACATGCAGAAGATAAGGATGGCCCGCCGTTGCAGGCGGGCCAACAGCCATTTATGGTTTTAGCAGGATGTGTTGCGATGCCTTGCGAACGCTGTCCTTGGTGATGTTCTTCGCATTGGCGGGGGCGTTGCCGTAAGCGAAGCTGATCCTTTGTTGGCGCAACTCATCGTCGGTGACTGGGGTATTGCGGGACGCCTCTAGCAGCCCGTTCAGTTCCTCATCCACCTTGATGTCTCCGATGAATGGTTTTCTGTCTGCCATGGCGCTTCCCCCTTTCTCTATTTCTTCGACCGTAACTCCGAGGCGTTAGGGTACGAATGATAGCGCTTAATCCAACGATGTCAATATGTTATCACGTGTTGCCTGTGGATAGTGTGGTTCCATCGTTGCGAGTTGCGGTTAAATGTTGTGCCTGTAAGTTGCTAACACGATTGCAATTGCAATTACTCTGCCCGCATTGCAATTTCTTGGACGGGTGGCCCACTCAAGCCTGGTTTTGGCTTGAGTGGGGAAATTTGGGGACAGACGAAACGCTCCCAGTACCTAGTTTGAATCGCAACCCAGAGAGAAGCGCAGAGCCGCACACACCTCATTCATTCGTGCGGAACTAAGCTGGGCCACGCGTTTCCCCAGGCGCTGTTGCGACACCGTAACTGCATGGTGCAGGTTCACCGCGCAAGGGGACTTCATGCCGTCCTCCTCATTCAGAACCACCTCCGATGGTACGCCGCGAATTGTGGAAGTGACCGGCGCAACCGTGACGGTGGATAAATAGGCGATGGCGCTGTTGCGGGTGAGCACGAGGGCCGGTCGTTTCTTGTCTGGCGCGGCAAACTGGTAGAGCCTGACCTCGCCTCGGGCTATCTGGCCTCGGGCTATTCCTCCGGCCACGTGGCCTCCGATTCCCAAGCCTGCGCTTCCGCGCCGGCTTGCGGCTGTCGCGAGTAGCCCTGACGGTCGCGCTCTTCACTGGATCGCAGTTCCAACCGGCGGAGATGTTCCCGCAGGGCGTCGCGCACCAGAGCGGAGCGGTTCCGCCGAGTGCGCTTCGCGGCTTGGTCGGCGGCGTGTAACAGCTTTTTATCCAGCACGATTTGAACGATCTGCATATGTGGGATCTGTTCCACAGTATACTCAACATAGAAGACATTTCAAAGCGAACTGTTACATTACACGACGGGTGGCCCCGATGGAATCTGCCTCTGCATTGATCGACCAGAAGATCAAGGAACTTGGGGACTGGCGCGGGAAGACGCTCGCGAAAGTGCGCGAAATCGTACACCAGGCAGACCCTGAGATCGTCGAAGAGTGGAAGTGGGCCAAGCCGACATCGCCGGGGACTCCCGTCTGGTCGCACGGCGGCATCGTCTGCACGGGAGAGACGTACAAGAACGTCGTCAAGATGACCTTTGCCAAGGGAGCTGCGTTGCAGGACCCTTCAGGCCTATTCAACTCCAGCCTCGAGGGGAATGTCAGGCGCGCCATCGACATCCACGAAGGCGACAAGGTCGATGAGGCGGCCTTGAAGGATCTCATCCGCGCTGCCGTGGCGCTCAATCTCCAGGGCAAAAGTAAGCCCAAGCCGAAGCCCCGGCGAGCAAGCAGCAAGCAACATTCCCACTCTAAATTTCGCAAAGAACGCGAAATTTAAAATGGGGCACCCGGCCCGAGAGCGTGGATCAATGGCTCAACGACTCAATGGCCCAATGACTCAATCCTCCACAGCGCGTAGCTGACGATCTCCCGCAGGATGAGTACAGTCTCATGCCACTTCGAAGAGGCACGCATCTGCGGCCGCGGCGCTCCGTACACGGTAAAGCCCTGCCGTTCCAGCATCTTCTTGATGCGAAAGATGTGGTAGCCGTCGCTCACCGCGATGCAGGTGTGCATGCCGTTGGTGTGCATGATGGCGGCCACGCGTTCCACCGACTCGTCGGTGTTGTCGGCCTGGGTCTCGGCGATGATGGCCTGCTCAGGGATGCCGCGGCCCATCAGGTAAACGCGTCCGACCCCGCCCTCGCTGAACCGGGGATCGCCTCCATTGCCTCCGGTGGTGATCACAATGGGCGCGAGGCCGCGCTGGAACAGGGTGTAGGCGTGGTCGAGCCGGGCGCGCAGCACCGGGGACGGACGCCCGGAATACTCGGCGGCGCCGAGGACAACGATGCAGTCGGCGGGGCGGGCTTCGTCGCGCCAGGATTGGCGCTCGATGCGGACGAAGGTCACGGCCGCGAAGGCGAGCGCGCACAGCACCACCATACCCACGAAGGAACGCAGCCAATGATGTTTCTTATTCACAGCAAGGCCTTGCGCGCCGCCGGTTGCGAGACCTCACGCCTGGGCAAGGAAGTCGGAAATCTCCTGCGCGGAAATAGCGCCCTCGCGCTGCACCCGCCAGCCGGCCGGGTCGGTAAGGTCCACGATAGTGGAAGGCACGCTGCGCGGCGAAGGTCCGCCATCGACGATCACCGGGATGAATTCCCCCAGTTGCTGGCGTACCCCGTCGGCAGTGGTGCATTCGGCGGCGCCGCTGACGTTGGCGGAGGTGGCGGTCAGGGGCACGCCGGCGGCGCGGACCACCGCCACCGGAATTTTGGCCGCGGGCACGCGCAGGGCCACGTTGCCGGTGTTGGCCGTCACCTTCAGCGGCAGCCGCGAGGCGGCGCGCACGATCAGGGTCATGGGACCGGGCCAGTACTTGCGCGCCAGTTTGTAGAACTCCTCGGGCAGCGGCCGCGTCAGCTCTTCCGCCTGGTCTACGCTTTCGACCAGCAGGGAGAGCGGCTTGTGCCGGGAGCGCGACTTGACGTCATAGATCTTCTCCACCGCGCGCAGGTTGAAGGGATCGGCGGCCAGGCCGTAGAAAGTGTCCGTCGGCATGCCCAGCACGGACCCCGCCCGGATCTGCTCCGCCACATAGGCGATCAGCGAACTCTCCGGCGCATCGCAGTTGATTCTTACAATTTCCGCGGCCACACGCGCTTCCTTCGCTACGCGATTACTGCGCATAGATACTACCTGCACGAACCGGCGAAACCTAGCACATCGTATCGCACGCTGCAAGAATAGCAGACTGGCAGGCGTATGATGTTGCCGCTCCCCATGCATAAGAACGTCCGGCAGCGGCTGCGGCGGGTGGCCAGCCGTCAGAACCCACTGGTGAAGGACCTCCGGCGCGCCTTCGCCCGCAACGAAACCACTCCGGACGGCTCCTGCGCCATCGAGAGCGTGCGGCTGGTGGAGGAAGCTATCCGCAGCGGGGTGAAGTTCCGGGCGGTGTTCTTCCGGCAGTCGTCGCTGGCGGTGGCCGACCGCCTGCTGCCACAAATCGCCGCCCAGGTTGAAACCGTCCTGTTGCCGAACGAGATTTTCGACAGCGCGGTGGCCACGGAAACGCCACAGGGAGTGGCCGCGCTGGCCAAGATCAAGAGCTTTACCCTGGACGACGTGCTGCGTCCGTACCAGCCGTTGGTGGTGGTCCTGAGCGGCATCCAGGACCCCGGCAACCTTGGAACCATGCTGCGTTCCGCCGAAGCCTTCGGCGCGAGCGGCGTGTTGCTGGGCGAAGGTACCGTAAGCCAATTCAATTCCAAGGCGGTACGGGCGTCGGCGGGATCGGTGTTTCGGGTGCCGACGGTCGCGGTCAAGGTGGAGGAAGCAATCCCCCGCCTGCGCCAGGCGGGATTGCGGCTGGTGGCGACCTCGTCGCATGGCGGCACACCCGCTGACCAGGCCAACCTGGCAACCCCGCTGGCGTTCTTCATCGGAAGCGAGGGCTCGGGGCTGGCCCAGGAATTGATGTCGCAAATGGATGAAAGAGTAGCGGTGCCGCATTCCGGGCCGGTGGAGTCGCTGAATGCAGCCGTGGCAGCATCGGTGTTGCTGTACGAAGCGGCGCGGCAGAGGAGAGCAGGAATCTGACTATCGGGTGATAGCGTTGTAGAGCAAGCGGCGGCGAGACGCCTGCGTTACTGAATGCTGAGTGCTGAGTGCTGATTGCTGAGTGCTTCCATGGGTCTCTTCCAACCCACTCCGGCTGATGATTCCGTTGACCGCTCGCGGCCGCTGGCCGACCGCATGCGTCCGCGCACGCTCGATGAATTCGTCGGGCAGGAGCACATCCTCGCGCCTGGCAAGCCGCTGCGGCTGCAGATCGAGCGCGACGATCCCGGCTCGCTGATCTTCTGGGGGCCGCCCGGGGTGGGCAAGACCACGCTGGCCAAGATCATCGCGCGCATGACCCGCGCCGACTTCATCGAGTTCTCCGCCGTGCTCAGCGGCATCAAGGAGATCAAGCAGGTGATGGCCGACGCCGAGCGCGCGCGCCAGTACGGCACGCGCACCATCCTGTTCGTGGACGAAGTCCACCGCTTCAACAAGGCGCAGCAGGACGCCTTCCTGCCCTACGTCGAGAAGGGCTCGATCCGCTTC
>JBKQPN010000002.1:0-13766 GCA_052145015.1 Terriglobales bacterium | reverse complement strand
CCCGTGCGCGGCTTGCCGTCGGCGTCTTTCACGGCTCCGCCGAAACGAACCAGGCGAGGGACAGTCGCGCTGGCTGTGGTTTGAGCACCTCCGGCGAGCGAGGGCGACGCTTGTTGCGCCGCCGCGTGTCCCACGAGCAGCAGGCAGATTGCACCACAGCAGATGACCACGGTCTTCCGCTTGACTTGCCCCCATAAATGACCGATAGTCATATATGGCTATGGGTCCGACTTCTACGTCCGCGCAGCCTTCTGTGGCCCTCCCGGTCGGCCGGCGCCAGCGCCGCCGCGCCGAGACGCGCGAGCGCATCTTTCGCGCCGCTCTCCAGCTCTTCGCCGAGCACGGCTTCACCGCGACCACGGTGGAGGAGATCACCGAGGCCGCCGACGTAGGCAAGGGCACCTTCTTCAACTATTTCCGCAATAAAGAAGACGTGCTCAGCGCGCTGGCCGAGGTGCAGCTCGATAAATACGCCCACGCCATCCGGGCGGCGGAGAGCGGCGCGCTCACTCCGCGCCACGCCCTGCGCGGCTTATGGCGGCGCCTGCCCGAAGAGCCCGGACGCAGCCAGGCGCTGGTGCGCAGCTTGATGGTCGCATTCCTGACCAGCCCGGCCGTGCGGGAGAAGATGACGCGCAGCCTGGAACAGGGACGCGAGATGCTGGCGCGCCTGTTCGCGCTGGCGCAAGAGCGCGGGGAGGCGCGGCGCGACCGCCGTCCGCTCGAACTGGCGCTCGCCTTCCAGCAGAAGCTGCTGGGCACGGTCCTGGTGTGGACGTTGCATCCTCCCGCGCCTCTCAAGACCTGGCTGGAAGCCAGCTTTGAAGACTTCTGGCGCGGGGCCGGCGACCCGCGCGCCCGCACCCGAAAGGGGCAACGGCCATGAAACGAAAACTGATCCTTCTATTGCTGCTCGCGGCTGCTGTGGCCGTGGCTGCCGCATTCATCTATCCGCGGCTGTTCCGCAAGACGCAGGAGACGAACGCGCTGCGCCTCTCCGGCAACATCGAGGCGCACGAAAGCGTGGTTGGATTCAAAGTGCAGGGCAGGATCATCGAGCTGCCGCTTCAGGAGGGACAGTGGGTGGACGCGAGCACGCTGCTGGCGCGGCTGGACGGCGACGACTATCGCCGCCAGGCCGAGATGGATGAAGCCGCACTGCGGGTGCAGCAGGCGCAGCTCGCGCTGGGATTGGCGGGCACGCGGCCCCAGGAACTGAAGGCTTCGCAGCAGTCGCTCCAGGACGCCAAGGCTGATCTGGAGCAGAAGAAGCTGGACTACGATCGCGCCGAAACCCTTTTCCGTGAGCGCGTGGGCTCCCAGCAGGAGCGCGACCAGGCGGACACCAATCTGAAGCGGGCGGAGGCGACGTATCGCCGCGCGCAAGAGATGTACGACGAGGCGCGCGAGGGAACGCGGCGCGAACAGTTGACGGTGGACCGCGCCACGGTCGTGCAGGCAGAAGAGAAGCTGCGCGCGTCGAAGCTGAATGTGGAGTACACCGTGCTGCGCGCGCCCGTATCGGGTGTGGTGGTAGTGCGTGACGCCGAACTGGGCGAAGTCGTAGCGCCGAACACGCCCGTGGCCACCATCGCCGACCTCGACCACATATGGCTACGGGCCTACGTGAGTGAGACTGACCTGGGTCGAGTGCGCTGGGGACAGGAAGCCACCGTGGGCACCGATGCCTTCCCGGGCAAGAGTTATCGCGGGCACATCTCATTCATCTCCGACCAGGCGGAGTTCACGCCCAAGAGCGTGCAGACGTTCAAAGAGCGGGTGACGCTGGTCTATCGCATCAAGATCGACGTCGAGAACCCGAACCACGAGCTGAAGCCGGGCATGCCCGCCGATGCGTCCATCGAACTGGCGCAGCCGTGACGGCGGAGGTCAAACCTGTAATTTCTCTGCAAACGCTCACCAAGAGCTTTCCCGGCGTGCGCGCGGTCGATGGTCTCAGCTTTGAAGTGAGCGCGGGAGAGATTTTCGGGCTGGTCGGCCCGGATGGCGCCGGCAAAACCACGACGCTGCGCATGCTCGCCGGCGTGCTGGCCCCCGATACGGGAACGGCTGTGGTCGCCGGATTCGACGTTGCCCGCGACCCCGAAAGCGTGAAGCGCCACATCAGTTACATGCCGCAGCGCTTCGGCCTCTATGAAGACCTCACGGTGGACGAGAACATACGTTTCTATGCCGACCTGTTTGGCGTTTCCGCCGCCGAGCGCGAGCAACACGCCGCCCGGCTGCTCACCGCCGCGGGCATGAGCGAGTTCCGCAAGCGCCTGGCCGGGCAGCTCTCCGGCGGGATGAAACAGAAGCTCGGCCTGGTCTGCGCCTTGGTGCACACGCCCAAGGTGATTCTGCTGGACGAGCCCACCACGGGCGTCGATCCGGTTTCGCGGCGGGACTTCTGGCGCATTCTTTATTCATTGCTGGAGGAAGGCGTTGCCATTCTGACTTCGACCGCTTACCTCGACGAAGCTGAGCGCTGCCATCGCGTGGCCCTGATGCACCAGGGACGCCTGCTGTTCTGCGACACGCCGCAAGAATTGAAGGGGCGGCTGCGCGGCGCCGTGCTGGCGGTGCGCTCGTCCGAACCGCGCGCCGTGCGCGACCAGTTGCAGGGCGCGCCGGGAATCTCCAGCCTGGTGATGACCGGCGATGGGGTGCATCTGGTGGTGGACGACGCCGCGCGGCGTGCGCCGGAACTGCAGGCGAGGCTCACCGCTTCCAGCACCCGGTTCGAGAACATCGAGCAAGTCGTGCCGTCAATCGAAGACCTGTTCGTGCACGCCGTTACCGGAGGCCAATCGGCGTGAAGGGCAACGGCCATTCCGTCTCCGTCCACGACCTGGTCAAGAAGTTCGGGGATTTCACCGCCGTCGACCACATCACTTTGGAAACCAGCCGCGGAGAAGTTTTCGGGTTCCTGGGCCCGAACGGCGCGGGCAAGTCCACCACCATCCGCATCCTCTGCGGCCTCCTGCGTCCCACGTCAGGAACGGCGCTGGTGGCCGGATACGACGTTGCGCAAGAGCCCGAAGCGGTGCGGCAGCACATCGGCTACATGTCACAGAAGTTTTCCCTGTACAACGATCTGCGCGTGATCGAGAACCTGCGGTTTTTCGCCGGGCTCTATAACGTCCCGCACGAGCTGGTCGAGAAGCGGATCCAGTGGGCGCTCGAGATGGCGGATCTCACCCAGCACGAACGCCTGATGACCGGCACGCTGCCCGGAGGCTGGAAACAGCGGCTGGCGCTGGGATGCGCCGTGCTGCACCAGCCACCCATCGTTTTCCTCGACGAGCCCACCTCGGGCGTCGATCCCATTTCGCGGCGCCAGTTCTGGGAACTGATTCACCATATGGCGGGCGAGGGCGTCACCGTGTTCGTCACCACGCACTACATGGAGGAAGCCGAGTACTGCAACCGGCTGGCGCTGATCGAGCGCGGGCGCATCGTTGCGCTGGGCACGCCGGGCGAACTCAAGCAGCGATCGATGAAGGGCAAGTTGCTGCTCGTCGAGTGCTCGCCGCTCGGACGCGCCGTCGAGCTGGCGCGGCAGGCGCCGGACGTGCTGGACGCGGCCGTGTTCGGCAACGCACTGCACCTGGTGGTGAAAGAGGCGGCAACCGCGATCCCCACGCTGCGCGAGTACCTGGGACAGCGCGGCGTCACGGTCAGCCGTATCGAGGCCATCGCTCCCACGCTGGAAGACGTCTTCGTCTCGCTCACGGCGGGGCGGAAGGAGCAAGCATGAGCTGGCGTCGCTTGATTGCGGTAGCGCGCAAGGAGCTGATCCAGATCTGGCGCGACTCGCGCAGCCTGGGCATTGTGCTGGTGATGCCGCTGGCGATGATGCTGCTGTTCGGCTACGGCGTCAACCTTGACATGAAGCACATTCCCGTCTGCGTCTTCGACCGCGGGGGCAGCCAGCAAAGCCAGGACCTGCTGAAGCGCTTCCAAGCCTCCGATTATTTCGACGTGGTGTGCGCGGTGGACAACTATCCCGCGCTGGCGAAGGCCATCGATTCCGGCCAGGCGCGGATCGGGCTGGTGGTGCCGCACGATTTCTCCGAGCGTCTGCGGACGGGCGAGACGGCGAGCGTGCAGGCCATCGTGGACGCGACGGATGACAACACCGCCAACCTCGCCGTCGGCTACACCGACGCCGTGGTGCGCGGCTACTCCCAGGAAGTGCAGTTGGACTGGCTCCGGCAGCAAGGGCGTCCCGAACCCAATCCTCCCATCTCGGTGGACGCGCGCACCTGGTTTAACGAGGACCTGGAGAGCAAGGCGTTCATCGTGCCGGGTGTGCTGGCCCTGGTGATGTCGGTGATTGGCGCGTTTCTCACCTCGCTGACCATCGCACGCGAGTGGGAGCGCGGCTCGATGGAGCAACTGATCTCGACTCCGGTCACGCCGCTGGAGATCATGCTGGGCAAGCTGGCGCCTTACTTCGCCATCGGCATGCTGAACACGGCGGTTTGCGCCGCTATCGCCATATGGTGGTTCGAGGTCCCATTTCGCGGCAGCTTGGCCGCACTGTTTGTCAGCTCGGCGCTGTTCATGGTGGTGGTGCTGGCACTGGGGTCCTTCATTTCGGTGGTCGGCAAATCGCAACTGGCGGCGAGCCAGATTGCGCTGACGGCGACCTTTCTGCCCGCGTTCTTGCTTTCGGGATTCCTGTTCTCGATCGACCAGATGCCGGCCGTGATCCGCGCTGTCACCTATGCGATTCCCGCGCGCTACTTCGTCACCATCCTGAAGGATGTTTTCCTGAAGGGCTCCGGCCTGGCGCGGCTCGAAGGAGATCTGGCAGCCCTGGCGCTGTTCGCGCTGGCGCTGACCCTGGTCGCGACGCACTCGTTCAAGAAGAAGCTGGGTTGAGGAGGAGCGATGGGGCATCAGGGGCACGGCCAATGAGCGGATGAAAAACAATTCTCAGATGCGCAGCAGCACGGCTTCAAGAGCTCAGCAAACACCCTCTGGGCGGGAACACGTGTCAGGGCACGACTTCAGTCAAGATTATTTACTTGACTAAAGAAGGAGTCGTGCCTCATGATTCGGCCTAAGCCGCGTCCCATTGTCCCACAATTGACCAAGAAGCGGCTTCCACAGAGGCGTCCCGTGACCGTGTGTATAGCTGCTGGGTGCAGAAACGGGGAATACGCGGTGACCTGCACAGATGGTGCCCTGTCGCTGGGGGCAGAATCTATCGACGTAGCTCTCACCAAGATACTATTGATGGATGACTGGCAGTTCATGTACGCGGGCGAGCCTGGCAACACTGATCTTGTTATGGAGAACGTTCGCCAGCAACTTCTCAATGACCCTCAAGCCCTGCAACGGGAGAAAATCCAAACGACGATCCGACGGGCTTATAAAAAGCGGTTGGCTCAGTGGATTTCCGACTACGTTCTGGCCCCTTACGATATGGAAATGAGTGAGTTTAAACGCGAGGGGAGGCAGATGTTTGGAGATGAACTTGCGCGACAACTCGCTAAGGATATGGACAGTGCTGCGGCCCAATTTAAAGAGGAAATCATGGTGGTGGGTTGGGGAAGCACTCCGCTGTCTCTAATGATTTATGGCGTGAATCAGTCAGGGACGTGGTCTGGGGGCCTCAGCGGGATAGGTGCTATTGGCTCTGGTGGACAGGTTGCAACCTCTACGCTGCTGCTATACGGGATCACCAGAACGAGTTCGCTGGAAGATACGCTGTACGCTGTCGCTGCCGCGAAATTCTCAGCCGAGAGATGTGATGGCGTCGGGCGGGATCACACAACGATTTACGTCAGTCGGAAACGGGCCAAGACGGATAAGCCGGATGAATGGGTTGGGAAGTTTCTGACGGTCGAAGAGGTGGATAACCTCAGATATCTTTGGGAGGATCATGGCAAACCACGCATCCCAGATGATGACATGAATATCATGCTGGGAATCTCACAGCGGGTGTCCGGGAGTGTTGGGGCTGGGTCTGCTGTGCGCTTCGCCAAAGCAGTCATGCAGAAGTCGAAGCGCGTGAAGCAGGGCTCTTAGGCAGTGAGTTTTTCAAACGTGAGCACCGGGGCTGTGACCATATGACGCAGAGTGTCCAAGAACAGATCGGCACGGTTGCGACGGTTGAACCGAAACTGCATCTCGTCCAAGTAGGCCGCGAGATGCTTCGCGCTGATGCGATGCCACGTTCCGACGATGCCGCGCTTCAACAGAGAGAACGCATTCTCAACCGTGTTCGTGTGAACGTCGCCCTCAACGTAGATTCCGGCCTTGTGCTTGATAGTTTTGTGCTTGGCTGCAAACTCTCCCATTGCGGGCGGGTATGCTCCGTATTCGTCAGTAACGATCACCTCAACGTCCGACGCGACGTTATCCTTGATGAACGCAGCCAGCGTTCCGACGCGCACGTCGCCAGCGTGAAAGAATCGCACGTCACCCCCACGCTGGCGGATGCCGATAACGATCTGTTTCTTGCACTCCGGGTGTCCCGGCTTGTGCTGATGGCCGCGCTGTTTCGCGCCGATGTAGGTTTCGTCAATCTCAACCGTGCCGTTGAGCGCGGGCTGCTCTGCTTCGCGCATGGCAGCGCGGATTCGATGGCACAGGTACCACGCCGTCTTGTAGCTGACTCCGAGAGTCCGTTTGATTTGGTTGGCAGAGATTCCCTTGCGGGCCTCGCACAGAAGCAGTGTCACCGTGAACCAAGTACGCAGAGGCAGATGCGAGTCATTGAAGATCGTGCCTGCCGTGACGCTGAATTGGTAGTCGCATTCTTTGCAGTAGAACAGTTGCTTCTCGGTTGCCAGTTCCATTGCTTTGCCGTGGCAGCGCGGGCACTCTACGCCGTTCGGCCAGCGCAACCGCACCAGCAACTCGCGGCACTTCGCATCTGTATCAAACAGGCGCTCAAGATCAACTAGCGTCATAAGGGCACCTCGCGTGGACGAGAAGCAGAAGCGGGAGCAGTTGAAACGGATTCCGACACGGAAGTTGCTGGCGTCGATAAAGCGGGATATTCGGCGCGGGTTGCGGGCCTCTGCCTCAGCCCCCAAACCGAAGAAACCGCGATAGATGCGCCGAACATGGATACATCGTATGACACGGAAATTCTTTTGTCAAGTAAATAATCATGACTTCAGTCGTGCCGTTAGGGATTTGTTTTGTATTGTCATTCCGGGCCCGCCCGAGCGAGCTTGGCGAGTAAGGGCGAGGCGAGGAATCTTGATGTTGTCTAACGCGATCTCAAGAAGCAGCGGAAGACATGGCCTCAAAACACAACCCCAAGATCCCTCGACTCGCGCTCCGCTCGCAAGCTCGCCTCGCGCGACGCTCGGGATGACAGATATCCAAGGGCTTTCGGCACGACTGAAGTCGTGCCCTGACACTTGGCCTGTCAGTAAGGAGATTCTTTCGAAGCCTGCAACAGCCGTTCCTTTTCCAAGCCTCCCTACCTGCCATAAGTTGAGGGGGGAGCGATGCTGAACCGGCTGCGGCAGATGCTGATCAAGGAATTCCTCCAGCTCTTCCGCGACAAGCGCGCGCTGTGGGTGCTGGTCGGTCCGCCCATCATCCAGATGCTCATCTTCGGCTACGCCGCCACCTATGAGATACGGCATGTGCCGGCCGCCGTGCTCGATCTCGACCACAGCCAGGAAAGCCGGGAACTGATCGCGCGCTTCAGCGCTACGCCCTACTTCGACTTGCGCGCGCAACTGACCAACCGCGAGCAGATCCGAGAGATGATCGACCGCGGGCAGGTCACGGTCGCGCTGCAGATTCATCCCGGATTCGCGGCTCTGCTGCGCAAAGGCCAGACGGCCCCGGTGCAGGTGATCCTGGACGGCACCAACTCCAACACCGCGCTGATCGCGCTCGGTTACGTGAACCAGATCGCCCAGGGTTTTGCCAACGATTACCAGCGCGACGCGATGCAGCGCTCGTCGCCATTTCTCCTCGCACGCCTGCCGGCGGTCGAGCTGGAGCAGCGGCCGTGGTTCAATCCCGATCTGGAGAGCCGGTGGTTCTTCGTACCGGGCGTGATCGGCAGCCTGCTGCAGGTCATGATCATCGTGCTCACCGCCTTTGCCGTGGTGCGCGAACGGGAGATCGGGACGCTGGAGCAGATCATGGTCACCCCCATCCGGCCGCGCGAGTTCATTCTGGGCAAGACGCTGCCGTTCTTCCTCATCGGCCTGTTCGACGCCGGCATGATTGGCCTGGTCGGCACGCTGTGGTTTCACGTGCCGTTCCGCGGCAGCCTGGCCGTGCTGGCGCTGGGGATGGTGCTGTTCCTTCTATGCATGCTGGGAGTCGGCCTGCTCATCTCCACGGTGTCCGCGACCCAGCAGCAGGCCATGGCTACCGGCTTCTTCTTCATCATGCCGGCGATTACCTTTTCCGGATTCGGGTTCCCCATCGCCAGCATGCCGCGGTTTGTGCAGTGGCTGACGTATGTGGATCCGTTGCGCTACCTGCTGGTCATACTGCGCGGAGTGTACCTGAAGGGTGTCGGCCTGGACGTGCTGTGGCCACAGATGGCGGCCATGGCCGTGCTGGGAACGGTGCTGCTGGCGGTCAGTGTGCTCAGGTTCCGGAAATCGCTCGATTAGGAACACAACTCGCGGCCATGGATAGCCATCTTTGAGTCCGTTACCAGCCGCGGAGGCGCTGTGGCGCCGCTCCCAGGATTTCCACCCCGCGGAGAGGCGGTCAGGCGCCTGGGACCACGTCACCCGCGCGTTACTCTTCAGAGTCATACGAATTCAGGTATATTGCCTTCCGCCTGCGGGCACGCATAATCAAGAACCACACACCGCATAGGGGGGCCTGCCATGTTCCATCGCTGCGTTAGTTTGGTGCTTTGCCTCGTGGTGGCAACACTGCCGTGCTGGTCGGAGCCGCCTCAAGCCGCCCAGCGCGCGGGGGAGATTAGCGCGCTGGTTCCGGCGGCGGAACGCAATGCCAAGCCCACCAAAGCCAAAGACGACGTGGATTGGAACGATCTGCTGAAGACCGAGCACAGCGGCCGCCTGCGCGCCCTCTTGAGCGACGGCTCCACGCTCAGCATGGGTTCGGATACCGAGATGCGCGTCCTGCAGCACGATGCCAAATCGCAGCAGACCACGGTGCAAATGGGGATCGGCGCCATGCGCAGCCGGGTGGTCAAACTCACCAACCCCGGGGCCAAGTTCGAGGTGCACACGCCGCAGGCGGTGATCGGCGTAATCGGCACCGACTTCTACGTTGGTGTGACCGCCCATCGCACGCTGGTGATCTGCTACACCGGTCTGCTGAGCGTGACCCCGATCGGCGGCGCCCATGTGCTCAATCAGAATTCCTCAGCCGCGCAACAGGCTGCGGCACAGGTCGCGATAACGGTGGCGGCCGGGAGCATGGTGGAGGTGGGAGACGACATCGTGCCGGTGGTGAAGCCGACCCCGCGTTCGCTGCAGAATGAGACCATGACCGCAACGGACGTCGAACCGCCTCGCGCCGGTGGCGGCTCTGGGCCGACCCACGCCCTGCGCAACACGATCATCGGGATCGCTGTTTCCGGCGCCGTGGCCGGAATCGTGGTAGGAACGACTCGCGGCGGTCCCGGTTGCAACCCCAACACCGTCGCCGCCGCCGGTTGCCCTGCAAAGTAGCCGGTCGCCGGCTGGGCCTTTTGTCGGGAGATGCCTAGACCCTTGCCGTTCCGCGATAGACTGCGCCAGCTTGTCCGCGTCCTGCGTAGGCCGGAACTGCTGATCGCGCTGGCCGTAACCCTGCTCGGGGTGGTGGCCTTCTTCGACGCCGGGCCGGAGGCGAGGTCTCCGCGCATCTTCGCCCTGCTGCAGAACCTGGAACTGCGCTCGCTTGATCTGCGCTTCCAGTTGCGCCGCAACCGCCCGCTTGACCCGCACATCGCAATCGTGGACATCGACGAGACCACGTTGCATCGCCTGGGGACGTTCCCCATCCCGCGCAATGCCTATGCCAGCCTGATCGAGCGTTTGTCCGCCAGCGGCGCCCGCATCATCGTCTTCGATGAGACCTTCCCTACGCCCGAGAAGAACTCCGCCGTCGAGGCCTTGAAGGAATTGCAGGCGGAGATCGGTTCCGTCGCCGGTCCCAAAGTCATTGCGCACATTCATTCCGCCGAGAACAAGAAAGACAACGATGCCATTCTGGCCGCGGCTATCGCCAAGGCCGGGAACGTAATTCTTGGTCATATCTTCTTAAGCCGGGAACTGGCTGCGGAAACTGACCCCAAAGCCGCCGAAGCCTACTACAACACGCTCTGGGGCCAGCCTTTCCCGCAAATGATTAAAGTAAAACACAAAGGCGAAGACTTCCAGATCGCGCAGGCCTGGGAGCAGGGCAAGGGACAGATCGCCTGGGGCATCGAGCCCAACATTCCCGCGCTGGCCGACGCCGCCAAGTCCTATGGGTTCATCAATGCCAATGCCGATCCTGATGGCACCTTCCGCCGCGCGACTTTGTTGATCAACTATCAAAACCTCGACTACTTCCCCTCGCTGGCGTTCCAGGCGGTCAAACAGTATGAGGGGATCGCCAACGAGCAGGTCGCCGGATACATGGGCTCCGGGGGTTTGGAGGGGATTGACCTTGGCCCGCATCGCATCGCGACTGCACCAGACGGCACCATCTTGATCAACTATGCCGGCCCGTATCACACCTACCCGCACTACTCGATGATCGATGTCATCGATGGAAAGATTTCCGGGCCGGCCTTTCGCGACGGGCTGGTGTGGGTAGGACCAACAGCGCTGGGCATCGGCGACATGCGCAACACTCCTTTCCAGGAAGACACCGCGTTCATGGGCGTGGAGATCCAGGCGAACATCATGGACAACCTCCTGCACGCGGGCGAGCCGGGCCGCAGCTACTTGAAGCGCGGCCCCAACCAGGAAGCGATCGATCTCGCGTTCATCGTGGCGTTCGGCTTGGTGATGGGCTACGTCTTCTCTCGCGTCCGGCCATTGCTGGCCATGGCTTCCGTGCTGCTGACGCTGGCGCTCTTCTCGTTGTTCGTGGACCAGGCCTTTCTGCGCTGGGACATGTGGCTGAGTTTTGCCATCCCGGCAGCGACGCTGCTGCTGGATTACGCCGGCATCACCACCTACCGCATGGTCTTCGAGGAACGCGAGAAGCGCCGTATCCGCAGGAGCTTCTCGCAATATGTCTCGCCCAAGGTCATCCAACTCATCGAGCGTGAGCCGGCCAAGTACCTCAGCCCCGGCGGCGAGATGAAGGATCTGACGGTGATGTTCTCCGACATCCGCAGCTTCACCACCATCTCCGAAGCCCTCACACCGAACGAATTGGTGCTGCTGCTGAACGAGTACCTGGGCGAGATGACCTCCATCATCTTCCACCGCCTCGGAACCCTGGATAAGTACATCGGCGACGCCATCATGGCGTTCTGGGGCTCGCCGGTGCCGCAGGAAGACCACGCCCGCCGGGCATGCGCCGCCGCGATCGAGATGCAGCGGCGCCTCCGCGAGTTGAACCAGAAGTGGGCCGATCAGGGGCGCAAGCAGTTAGCCATCGGTGTGGGCGTGAACACCGGTCCCATGAGTGTGGGCAACATGGGATCGCCGCAGCGGCTGGCCTGGACGGTGATGGGCGACAACGTCAATCTGGCGTCACGCCTGGAAGGCATCAACAAGCACTACCATACTGGGATCGTGATCAGCGAATTCACCCGCCAGCAGGTCGGGGATGGCTTCGTGGCCCGGGAACTGGATCGCATCCGCGTCAAAGGCAAGCTGCATCCGGTCGGAATCTACGAACTGCTGGACTTCGCCATCGGAGCGTCGAAATACGACGACCTGCTGGCGCGCTTCGCCGACGCGCTCTGCGCTTATCGTGCACAATGCTGGCAGCAGGCAATCGAAAAATTCGAGCGGTTGCTAATGACTTATCCCGAGGACGGCCCGAGCAAGGAATTCTTGCGGCGCTGCCATGAATACCGGGAGCATCCTCCTGCTGCCGAATGGGACGGGGTGTATGTGATGGAGACGAAGTAGCGTGATCTGCGAAAACCGCGCTTAGTCAGTGGGATTCCGCGGGAAGCTCAAGTAGGGCATGCGCACGCCTTGGATGATCACCTGGTCGGCGCGGATGGCGGTCGGGGCTTCGAATCCGACCGATCCGCCATTGGCGACGTAGTCGTCTTGGTCTACGCCGTCGCCGCTGACACCCAGCCCGCCCACCAGCACGCCGTTCTTGTAGAGTGGCACGCTTCCGGGAAAGAACACGACTCCGCTCTGGTTGGCATTGGCAGGTTGCGATCCCTGGGTACAGGGATGCGCAACATCGTTCAAGTAAAGGTTGAAGAACGGCCCGGCACTGGAGGCGTTGATCCCCGGCGGAAAGAACGGTTGCGCGCCGAAGCTGATGGTGCGGTTGGTGACCGCCGTCCCCGGAGGCATTCCCGGCAGATCCGCCGCTCCTGCGGCGCTCGAGAAGTAGGCCATGTTGCGCGCCTTGCTTACCGCGACATCAATGCTGAACACGGTTGAGTCCGGCATACGATGCAGCGCGAGCAGCGTGCCGTCCAGATCGGCCACGGCGATGGACATGCTCGCGCGCGAACCTGGCGGCAGCCGGATAACCGCCCGCGTCACCTGAGCGGTCGCGACCGCGTTGTTGATGATGGTCTGGACGTCAGCCTGCGTGAGCCCTCCGACCGTGCCCGCCTTGGGGGGAAGTATGTCGCCATCGGGCGGCGTTGTCCCGGCTGTCCCTGCGCTGAATGCAATCGGCGTACCTGCGCTGACGCCGCTCGGCAGCATAGTCTGGTTGACGAACGGAAGCGAGATGCCATCGATCACCACCACTCCCGGCGGCGCAGGGTCAGCGCCGAATCCTGCGCCGACCGTAGCGGAGAAGGCCGCGAACTCCGCTACGTCGGCCGCCACTCCCGCTACGCCCACTCCGCCGACGAGTTGCCCGCTCTTGAACAGCGGCACGCCGCCGGGGTTGACCGCGGTGGGATCGCTGTCGCTGGTGTCGGCCTTGCCAGTGGTGATCCCGAGACCCAGCACCGTTCCATTGAATGAACTCGCTAGCGCAACCTGCATCCCCGGCACGAGGCTGGGATCGAGCGGACAGCCACGGTTCGTGTTCTCGATCCCATAGAGCGCGGCATTGGCCGCATTGGCGACGCCCGGCGGAAAATGCACACCGCTGATGAACCGCACCGTGCGCGACGAAAGCGGCGCCTGGTCGTTGCTGAAGAATGCTCCGGTGCGCGCCAGCGAGATGGCCAAGTCACGCGTGTCCACCGTCTGGCCGAAGTTTCCCTGCGCGGTCGCGGGCGCGCCCGGCTCGACCAGCAACGCCAGCACGTTCCCCAGGCGGTCAACCACCGCAATCACCAGCGGAACATTCACCGACTGCGCAGCTTGCTGGACGACGGAGTTAACATCGGCTGCCGAAAGTGTGACTGGGACAACGACCGGCTGCTGGGTAGCAGTCAAGGCTCCGCCGCAGGAGACCATTAGCGGCGCCAGCAGGAGCAATAGCGCCATGCAGCACGTCGCCGCGTGAAGAGAACGGCAAGAGGCGGTGCCACCCACCGGACCGACGAGCTGTTCTTGCGACCCCATCCCGAAAAGTTTGCGCTTTGGCCTGTACTATACCGCAGGCGTCAACCATGATCGCGCACACATCGTCACCGGATGAACCAAGCAATTTCCTTGCCGCCCAAACCACGATGTGCTACCTAGAGCGGGAGCCAAACACTGTCCCCC
>JBKQPN010000001.1:0-8805 GCA_052145015.1 Terriglobales bacterium | reverse complement strand
TCTGCGACACACAGCGCGAGCTGGCTCGCTGGACGGGCCTTCCCGGCGAGTACGTGATCCCGCACTACAAGCTGGTGAGCGGGCCGCTGGTGAAGGAGATCCACGCTGCCGGACGCAAGGTGCTGGTGTGGACGGTGAATGACGAGCCTCAGATGCGCCGCCTGGCCGAGTGGGGCGTGGAGGGCATCATCTCCGACGACACGGCGCTGCTGGTAAGGACGTTCCAGGGAAATAATGTGTAGCGCTGTCATCCTGAGCGAGCGCGCCCCCAAACTTCGACCTCGCTTGGGGTGAGCTCTGGCGCGCGAGTCGAAGGACCCCTAACCGAATAGATTGTATGAGTAGGGGTGCTTCGACTCGTGCGGGCAAAGCTTGCCCTGAGCGAAGCCGAAGGGTCGGCCCGCACTCGCTCAGCATGACAAACAGATGGGTGCGACTGATCTGCGCCGGCGCTACTTCGCTATCACTTCGACGCGCCTCAGGAATGCGGCGCGCTCTTCCTCGAAGGCTTCGCGTTCGCGGGCGACGCGCGACAGGCTCCATCCCAGGGCGTCGCCGATGCGCCGCGCGGCCAGGCGGCTGCACTTATCGCTCCAGCACGCGCCCAGGGCCACCGGCACGCGCCGCAGCAGGATGTCGGCGAGGGTGACGGCGCATTCCCGGCGCACCGCGGCCACGGCTTCGGCAACGATGTGCGGCGAGTGCTCGCAGAGCGGCTCCCGCAGGCGCTCGTCCAGAGTGGCGGCGTGTGCGATCTCGGCCGCGCCCGCGCCGTGCCACTCCGCCAGCGCGCGCGCGGAAGCTTCCGCGATGTGCGCCCGCTGCGCCACCGCCCGCGACCATCCCGCCAGCGCCGATTCGATGTCCAGCGCCGATGGAGCGGCGGCCAGCACCGGCTCCGGTACGTCGATTCCGATCTTGCGCGCGCACTCCCGCGCCAGCGCTCCCGCAGTGGTCAGCTTGCCGCCGACCACTGAGATCATGCCCCCGGCGCCGTCTGCGGTGTGGTCGTGAAGAAAATGCCGGCGCGTAACCGCCGACGGCTTGTCGCCGGGCGAATAAGGCAGGGGACGCACCCCGGCGAAGCTAGCCTGCACATCGCTCCAGGAGAGCTGGGCAGTGGGGAAAAGCCGGTTGAGCGAACTAAACAGGTACTCGATCTCGTCACCGGAGGGCTCGGTTTCGCAGGGGTCCTCATCGTCGCGCACTTCGGTCGAGCCCACCAGCAGTTGCCCGTTCCACGGAACGACGAAGATGGGACGCCCGTCTACGGCTTCGGTGTAAACCGCCGCCTCGGGGGCGCCCGGGAATCGCCGCAGCACCAGGTGCGAACCGCGCACGCCGCCGAGGAGCGGCGAACTGGTGCGGACGCTCGAGGCCGCGCACACCAGGTCCGCCCAGGGGCCGCTGGCGTTGATGATCCACTCGGCGCTGGCGTGAAATTCGCTGTCCTCGAACACGCTGTGGGCGCGCACGCCGGTGGCACGGCCGTCGGCGGTCACGACCTCGAGCACGCGAGTGTGGTTGCAGGCGTCCGCGCCGTACTCGATGGCTTCGCGCAGCCACTCGGCCACCAGGCGCTCGGGGAACTCGCACTGGGCGTCGTCATAGTGGAAGACGGACCAGCGCTGGCCGGAGTCGAGCAGGCGCTCCAGGCGGTCGAGTTCGCCGTCGACGGCTGCGGGGCGGCCGGCGCCTAGGGTGGCGTAGAGCCACAATCCCGCGCGCACCGCCAGCGCGCTGTGGTTGCTGCCCGCGCCCAGGGCCAGCAGAAACTTCAGCGGACGCACCAGGTGCGGGCGTTCGGCGCGCAGGCGTTCGCGCTCGCGCAGCGATTCCCGCACCAGCCCGATCTCGCCGTGCTCTAGATAACGCAGGCCGCCGTGGATGATGCGCGTCGAGCGGCTGGTGGCGCCGGAGCAGAAATCGTTTTGCTCCAGGATGAGCACACGCTTGCCGCCGCGGGCACACTCCCGCGCGATGGCGACGCCGTTGATGCCGCCGCCGATCACCACCACGTCGAAGCGCTCGCCGCTCATGGGCTCGGTTGGATGCGCAGTCTTTCGGGGAGGGCTTAGGGATATGATGGGCCCTGGATGGGGCCGCGCTCAAGGTATCGGTGGGGCATGGCCGGAGCGAGTACCAAGTTGCAAGTACCAAGTCTTGCAGCCTCAGCTTTTCTTGGTACTTGGTACTTGGTACTCGAATGCTAGGCAAGTAGTGGGGTTTGGCCGCACTTTACCTACGGGATAACTGTACAAAATCGCTCTTAACGAACCCATCCCTGTTTACTTGGTTTTCTGCTCGCCAGCAGTCTCCTCCGGCTGCTCTTCGGCCTTTTGCCAAGTGGAATTGGGGTTGTATTCCTTCATGGCTTTGGCGAGAACCTCGGTCTTCCTGCCGAGATCCTTCTGATACACCACTCCATCCTCGCTGACGATGAAGGTCATCACCCCGGACGACCGGTATTCCGCCGGATAGGCCACAAAAGCGAAGCCCGCGGTCATTTTGCCGTCTACGATGTAACTCTTGGCGCCGCCCGGGCCGCTTTTTCCCTGGCGCGTCAGGATGTGGTAGTAGTAACCGTGGTAGGGAGTGGGAGCGCCGTCTTGCGTTTTGGCATAGCCCTCAGCCACGGCCGATGCCACCAGCGGCCCAATGGGGCTCTGGGGTTCGCCCGCCGCAACTTTCCAGTACAGGCCATTGTGCTGCCCTTCATCACTGAAGATTTTCTGGGCGTACTGGTTGTGCTGCGCGGCGCGGTATTCCTTTTCCGCCGCCACCAGCTCCTGGCAAACGCCAATGGTCGATATTTCATTGCGGCCGACTCGCCGGTACAAAATTTCTTTCTTGCCCGCCTCGGTGTCGAAATACCAGGAATTACCCTGGTTCACCAGCGGGATGGGCGTGGGCCAATTGGCCGCGCCGATATACAAGACCACGGTTCCATCCGGTTCTTTCACCAGACGGTGCATTTCCTGATATTTCTGCACGAAATTAGCGCGGCTCTCGGCGTCCTCGGTTTCGTCTCCTGAGGAGACGATTTGCTTTTCGGCGGGTCCGAGGATCTCGAGCATTGCTTTGTCGTCGTTGTTCTGCGCCGCTGTGACCAGGGCGTTGCTGGCGTCATCCGGCGATGAAAACGTTTTCTGGCCCGGTTGCTGTGCCATGGCCCGGGTGGCCAGGCATCCCGCCAAAAGGATCGCCACCGCAGCTAACGCAGGAAGATTGGCCCAATGAAATTTGTCGAAGTTCAGCTTCATTCGCGGCATACGGCTTTTCTCCATTTCTAAATTTCACGATCTCTTGGATTACCGGCGCCCGCCTCCGCCGCCGTGAGATCCTCCGCCGCCACGCGCTCCGCCACCCATGCTGGCGCCTCCACGTGACGCATATCCCCTGGTCTCTCCGCCATGGCCGTAGCCGCTGAAGGCGCCCGAGCGCGTGCCGCTTTGGCCGTGGGGTGCAGCGTATCCTCGCGCCGCCTGGGAGTTTCCGCCGAAAGGCCTGGCGGTTGTGCCGCCACGGTTGTAAACTCCGCCGCGCCCGCCGACAGCTCCGCCGCGCGCGACAGCTCCGCCGCGTACGCCTCCACCTCGGTAGAAGGTGTTCCGGTTATAAAACGTTCTGCTCCCGGAGTAGTACCTGCCGCCGTTATAGAGTGGGTATCCGCCATGCCAATTGAATCCCCAATGACCCCAGCCCCATCCAAAACCTCCGAACCAGCCGATTCCGAAGGGGAATCCGAACGAGAGGTAGGGGCCGCCAAACCAGATTCCGGGATACGGGTACCACCCCGGCCACGCCACAATGGGATATCCGTAAACCGACCACGGATCATACGCAGGCACGTAAACCACATCAGGGCTGGCGGGCTGAACCACGACCGTTCCGCCTTCCACGGTTACGGTTTGCTGCGGCGTGGTCTTAAGATTGCCGGAACCTTGCGCCTTCCGGCGCATCACCTGCACGGCATCCATCACATCCTGTTGCTGGTTGTAATAGGCGTCGCCCAGAGATGACGTCCAGGAGATGTTCTTGTCCATATTGCCCAGGACGGATGGGAATGCAGTCAGCGCCTTGACGCTGGGGTCCCAGGGTTTCTGGTCCACCGCTTGACCCAAAGCGTCGCCCTTCAAGTCAGGATGCGCTTGCACCCAGCGGTCGGCCTCGACGACTTGCTCGGGAAACGTCGACGCCGCCAAAATCTGCGCCACCAGCGAATCCGGATACAGCGCAATCGGCGCTACCAGGCGCCCCAACTGCTCGGGAGTCTGTTGCGCGTAGGGCGGCCCCTGCTGTGCGGGCGGCGGCGGAGCCTGCTGGTCCTGTGCCAACAGGTTCACCGGCGCAGCCGCAAACAATAGAACCAACGACATCAGGGAAACCAGAATCTGCCGGCCCCAGCGAGGCCGCGAAAACCCTGCGTCACGTCCGAAAATGTTCATAGTCTTTGAACCTCCTCTGCACTTCACCACCCGGAGGCCCCCTGCAAGCTTAGATGAGCGAGACACGCTTCAAGTTGTATTTTGCAGACGGGCTACCGTTCGAGCTTGAGGTAGAGGATTCCCAGCGGCGGCAAGGTGAGCTTGAGGGAGAAGGGGCGGCCGTGGTGGGGGATGGGTTCGGCCATGACGCCGCCGCCGTTGCCCTGGTTGCTGCCGCCGTAGAATCCGGCATCGCTGTTGACAAGTTCGCGCCACCAGCCGCCTTCGGGCACGCCGATGCGGTGGCTCTTGCGCAGGACGGGAGTGAAATTGCCCACCACCAGGATCACGTCGTGGTAGCCGCGGCGCAGGAAGCTCAAGACGCTGGTATCGCCGTCATTGGCGTCCACCCACTCGAAGGTGGCGGGATCGAACTCACGCTCGTGGAGCGCGGGCTGTTCGCGGTAGACGCGGTTCAGGTCGGCCACCAGCTTCTGCACTCCGGAGTGCACCGGGAACTGCAACACCCACCACTCCAGGCCTTCCTCGTGGTACCACTCCTTCTTCTGCCCGAACTCGCAGCCCATGAACAGCAGCTTCTTGCCCGGCTGCGCCCACTGATATCCGAAGAGCAGGCGCAGGTTGGCGAACTGCTGCCACTCGTCGCCCGGCATCTTGCCGATCAGCGCCCCCTTGCCGTGCACCACCTCATCGTGCGAGAGCGGCAGCACGTAGTTTTCGGTGAACATATAGAGGGCGCGGAAGGTGAGCTGGTTGTGATGGAAGCGGCGATGGATGGGATCTTTCGACAGGTAGATGAGGGTGTCGTGCATCCATCCCATGTCCCACTTGAGCCCGAAGCCGAGCCCGCCCACATAAGCGGGCTTGGAGACCATAGGCCAGGCGGTGGACTCCTCGGCGATGGTCTGCACGTCGGGATGAGCGCCATACACGTCCGCATTCAGCTTTTGCAGGAAGCTGATGGCCTCCAGGTTCTCGTTGCCGCCGTACTTGTTGGGAATCCACTCGCCGTGCTGGCGGGCGTAATCGAGATAGAGCATGGAGGCGACCGCGTCCACGCGCAGGCCGTCGGCGTGATACTGGTTGAGCCAGAACAGCCCGCTGGAGAGCAGGAAGCTGCGTACCTCGTTGCGCCCGAAGTTGAAGATGTGCGATTTCCACTCGGGATGGAAGCCCTGGCGCGGGTCGGAGTGCTCGTAGAGATGGGTGCCGTCGAAGTAAGCCAGCCCGTGCGCGTCGTTGGGAAAGTTGGAGGGCACCCAGTCCAGGATCACGCCCACGCCCTGCTGGTGCAGGTGGTCCACCAGGTACATAAAGTCCTGCGGCGTGCCGTAGCGGCTGGTGGGTGCGAAAAAGCCGGTCACCTGGTATCCCCAGGAGCCGTAGAACGGATGCTCCATCACCGGCATGAACTCCACGTGGGTAAAGCCCATGCGGTTGCAGTACTCGGCCAGCTTGGGCGCAATTTCGCGATAGGTAAGCCAGCGATTGCCGTCTTCCCAGGCCCGCATCCATGAGCCCAGGTGCATTTCATAGATCGAGATAGGACGGTTCAGCCCGTTGTGCTGCTGGCGGGAGTGCATCCAGCCCTGGTCGCCCCACTCGTAGCCCAGGTCCCAGACGATGGAGGCCGTCCGCGGCGGAAGCTCGTCGGCAAACGCGTAGGGGTCGGCCTTGTCCACGCTGTAGCCCTGATAGCGCGAGGCTACGTGGTACTTGTACACCGTGCCCGGGCCCATCTCGGGGATGAATCCCTCCCAGATGCCGGAATCGCCGCGCGTGCGCAAGGGATGGCTATCCTTGTTCCAGGCGTTGAACTCGCCGATCACCGAGACCGAGTAGGCGTTGGGCGCCCACACCGCGAAGTGGGTGCCACGCTGGCCATCGACGGTGGCGGCGTGTGACCCCAGCTTCTCATGCAGGCTGTTGTGGTTGCCCTCGTTGAACAGGTGGAGGTCGTAGTCGCTCAAGAGCGAGAAGTCGTAGCGCACGGCGTGATTCTCTAGGAGAGGCATGGCTGGTCCGCTGCGACTAATATTTAACGCCTCGGAGCGGGAAAACGCCAGCGGGCTGCCGTCCTTACGGGACTCGGTTGATTAATAACCTTTGCATCCCCCGGCGGGCCGGGAAACGCCAAGAAAACAAACGGCCCCGTCCGCAGACGGGGCCTCCGTGTTCCGGAAATCCGGCTTACACGTTGAACGAAGAGCCACAGCCGCAGGTGCTCTTCACGTTGGGGTTCTCGAACTTGAAGCCGGCGCCTTCCAGGGTCTCGACGTAATCGACCTGGCAGCCATTCAGATACATGATGGAGGTGGCGTCCACAAACACCTTCAGTCCGTCGAACTCGAAGCTCTTGTCCATCATTCCGGCGGTGTTCTCGAAGGACATCGAGTAGGAGAACCCGGAGCAACCCCCGCCCACCACTCCGACTCTCAGCCCGGCCGGCTGGGGGTTCTGTTGGGCCATGATCTCTTTCACCTTCGATATGGCACTCGGGGTCAGGTTGAGGGGGAGCTTCTTGCCAGTATCCACGCCTGGGGTTGTCGTCGTCGCCATCCTTTATCTCCTTGGAAACCTTGGGTTGAAGGTCAGTATAACAGAAGGGTTCGCGGTTCCCGAGCGGTTTTCCGGCCGGTCCCGCATGCTGCCCCTCTCCACACCTTTTAGATGCTGGGCGCGGCCGCAGGTTGCGATTTTGGATAACCCCATCCCTCCCCGGCTCTTGCCGCGGAAAAAACCGTTATGGGATTGACGGACAGAGCTATAATCGGCCAACGTCCCATACCGCCCGGCTCTCCACCTGATCCGGGTTCAGCGCGGGACTGGGCCGTGTAATCGGCTTGGAGGTGGTTCGTGTCTCATCTGATGATGCTGTTCGTTGCCTGGGGCGCCATCACCGTGGTCCTGATCGTGCTGCTCATCTATCGCAGCACCCTCACCATGCATGAGGACGACCAGCTCTTCCTGGACGACTCCTCGATGCACATGCAGGAAGAACAAATGGCCCTGCAACGGCGCATGGGCAAGATTCAGCCCTTCCTGCGCATTCTCGGCGTGGCTTCTGGACTGCTGATCGTGGTGATCGCCGGCGTCTGGGTCTGGCAGGGACTCCAGAACTTCTAGCCGCCGCGCGGTGCGCGGATCTCTTCGTTTGCGAAGAAGTATGCCTCCTGCGCTGTGGAGCCAGTCATCGAGGACACACTTCACCTATCCAGGCATCGGCACGGTGCGCGTGTGACCGGCCTTGCCTTTCAGGTCGATGAGTGCCAGTAGCGACGAACTTCGGTTTTGCCGATCCAAACAATAGGGACCGGGCTAGTACCAAGTTGACAGCGCTCTTCTTCCGCCGCGCTCAGGCAAGGTCGTAGCGATCAAGGTTCATCACCTTGTTCCACGCAGCCACGAAGTCCTTCACAAACGCCTGCTTCGCGTCGTCACATGCATAGACTTCCGCGAGTGCCCGGAGCTGGGAGTTCGAACCGAAGACCAGGTCGACACGGGTGGCGGTCCACTTGATTTTGCCCGTCGCGCGATCGCGCCCCTCATACACACCTTCGGATGTGGATGAGGCCTGCCACTTCGTGTTCATGTCGAGCAAGTTGACGAAGAAATCATTCGTCAGCGTCTCGGGTCGGTTGGTGAAGGCGCCGTGCTTGGACTGCCCGAAGTTAGCATTCAAGGCGCGCATGCCGCCGACGAGAACCGTCATCTCGGGAGCCGTCAGCTTCAGCAACTGCGCCCGATCCACCAGCAACTCCTCCGCCGGTGCTTGCTGTCCCTTCCGGAGATAGTTGCGGAACCCGTCTGCCGCCGGCTCCAGTACGGCGAATGTGTCTACATCGGTCTGCTTCTGCGAAGCATCCGTGCGCCCCGGCGAGAAGGGAACCTTCACCTTGTGCCCAGCCCTTTTCGCAGCTTCCTCGACGGCGGCGCAGCCGCCCAACACAATCAGGTCAGCCAGCGAGACCTTCTTCCCCTTGTTCCCGTTGGACTGCGAGCTGTTGAACTCCTTCTGGATCGCCTCCAGCTTCTTGAGAACCTTCGCCAGTGCGGCCGGCTGGTTCACTTCCCAATCCTTCTGTGGAGCGAGACGAATGCGCGCCCCGTTGGCCCCTCCGCGCTTGTCGGAGCCACGGAACGAAGCCGCCGACGCCCAGGCCGTCGTGACCAGCTGAGAGATCGACAGTCCTGACGCGAGGATATTGGCCTTGAGCGCAGCAATATCCTTCTCGGCGATCAAGGCGAAGATCCTCAAATCCGGACTGTCGATCTCCCAACTGGTCACGACTGCGTGGGCATCGGCGGCGTCGTTCCGCGGCTCCGACAAGCGCGGTGGGGCGAACGGGGCGCGCAT